>NZ_FMZJ01000047.1 GCF_900101455.1 Sphingomonas sp. YR710
ATCGTGCCGTTAATCTGATCCATACCCAGCTTTGACGAAGAAGTTGGAGCATTCGTCGGGTTGATAGAGGTGACATATGTCGCCGATGGCATCGATGAGTGTGTCGAAGGTGCGTGCCGCGGCCTTGCGCAGATGAGCCTTGAGCTTGGCAAAGGCCATTTCGATCGGATTCAGATCGGACGAGTATTGCGGCAGGAAGAGTATCCATGCACCGCGTGCCCGCACGACGGCTTCGGCCCTGGCGCTTTTGTGAACGGACAGATTGTCGAGGATCACGATATCGCCTGGCGCCAGCGTGGGCGCGAGCTGTGTCTCGACGTAGGTATTGAAGGCATCCCGATCCATCGCGCCGGGGATCACCCAAGGGGCCGTCAGGCGATCGTGACGCAAGCCGGCGATGAAGGTCTGGGTACCCCATTTGCCAAAGGGTGCGCTCGCCTTGAGACGCGTTCCCCGCCTTGCTCGGCCACGCAGGCGGGTCATTTTGGTATTCACCGAAGTCTCGTCGATGAACACCAGCCGTCCTGGATGGCGACGCATATAGGGCTGCCGGTGATTGACCCAGACCCTGCGCCGTTCGGCTACATCAGCGCGTGCGCATTCCGATGCCATCAGCTGTTTTTTTATATGTGAATCCCGCCCGGCACAGAAGTTTCGAGAGCGAGGCCCAGGCGGCCGTCATGCCCCGCTCGGCGTGTAGTCGCGCTGCCAATTCCGGCATCGTAATGTCGGGTTTGGCCTCAACGACAGCGATCAGATAATCCAGCTGTTCCGCTAACGGCCCTTTGCCCGCCGGGCGACCCTGCTTGCGAGGCTTGGGGCTACCCTCCTTCGCCGCCCGAGCCGTCCAGCGGATCGCCGAGCTCACACTCACCGAAAAACGCTCCGCCGCAGCGCGCCGAGAACTACCTGCCGCTACCGCTGCAACCACCCGAAATCGCAAATCTTCCGATCGACATATCCCCATGATCCACCTCCAACGAGGTTGAATCACAAACTTCTCCGCTTGGGAATCAATCGATTCACAAAATCAGCGCGACGCTCTAG
>NZ_FMZJ01000022.1 GCF_900101455.1 Sphingomonas sp. YR710
AGGATCATGACAAACCCGAAAAGCAATATGCCGATGCCGGCCTCGATGCCGAAACGATCGTCGCCACCGTATTGGCGGCGTTAAGGAAGAACAGCCTAAACCTGTCTGACGGAACCACGGGTAGCCTGCATTTGTGAAGACACTGATATTGCTGAGCCTTGCGCCGCTGCTGTGCTGCGCGGCCGCGCCTTATGGATCGATCGAGATTGCCGTCGACAGCGTTCGATCCGCGCGCGGCACGGTGCATGTCGATATCTGCACGCGCACCACCTTCCTCAAGGACTGCCCTTATTCGGGTGATGCCCCGGCACACAATGGCACGACGATCGTCGTCGTGCCCAACGTCCCGCCCGGGCGCTACGCGGCGCAGGCCTTTCACGACAGGAATGGCAATGGCCAGGTCGATCGCGGGCTGTTCGGCATTCCAAAAGAGGGCGTGGGATTCTCGAACAACGCGCTAAAAATGTCCGAACCCAAATTCGATGCGGCAGCTTTCGACCATGATGGCCATGACCAAAAAATTGCGTTCCAATTAAAATACTTCTTCGGCTAAGCTCATATCGATGATGAACGTCATGCATTCTAAAACCGTGACCCTGAACTTGTTTCAGGGTCCACCCCGCCACGGGCCGAGCGACTTGGGGCTTGGTGGATGCTGAAACAAGTTCAGCATGACGAATGTGGGAATGCCCCGCGCAATCGCGCTGAAAGCCTCGTGCCGGGCGAATGGCGCTCATGACCCTCGCCCACCTTCCCGCGCGGATCGCCGCCCTCGCCTGCCGGCGCCCGTGGCAGGTGCTCGCGGCCGCCGGCCTTGTCACCGCTCTGGCACTCTTCTTCGTCGCGACCCATTTCGCGATGACCACCAACGCTGACGACCTTATCTCGCCCGATGTTGCGTGGCGGGCGAATGAGCGGAAGATCGACGCCGCCTTCCCGCAATATGGCGATACGATCGTCGTGGTGATCGACGGCAAGACCGCCGAACTCGCCGAACATGCCGCTGCTGTGCTCACCCGATCGATGCAGGCCGATCACACGCATTTCCGCAGCGTCGCCCGCCCCGACGGCGGCGACTATTTCGCGCGCGAAGGCCTGCTGTTCGATTCCGAGGCCGAAGTATCGGCGGCGACCGCGCGGATGATCGCCGGCCAGCCCTTTCTCGGCCCTCTCGCCAGCGACCCCAGCCTGCGCGGCATATCCACGACCCTGGCCTTCATGATGCAAGGCGTAGTGCGCGGCGATGCCACGCTGGCGCAGGTCGATCGGCCGATAGCCGCGCTGGCGGACGCGCTTGAGACGAGGCAGGCCGGCCGCCCCGCTTATTTCTCATGGGCCACCCTGTTTGGTGATCAGAAAGCAGTGACGCAGGCGCCGCTGCGCCGGCTCATTCTCGCGCGCCCGGTGCTCGATTTCGAATCGCTGATGCCGGGTGCAGCGGCGAGCGACGCCATTCGCGAGCAGGCCCGCAAGCTCGGGATCGGCGATGGCGTCGATATTCGCCTGACCGGATCGGTGCCGCTGTCTGACGAGGAGTTCGCCTCGCTCGCCGACAAGGCCTGGCTGGTGGGCACGGCGATGCTCGCGGCGATGCTGGGCGTGCTGTGGCTCGCCACGCGATCGATGTGCATCCTGATCGCGATCATGACGACCACCATGGCCGGCCTGATCGCCACCATGGCGATCGGCCTGGCCGCCGTCGGCCGGTTCAACCTGATATCGGTGGCCTTCATCCCGCTCTTCGTCGGCCTGGGTATCGATTTCGGTATCCAGATCGGCGTGCGTTTCCAGGCCGAACGGCGCGGCGGGCGGGGCTTTGCCGATGCAATCGACACCGCCGTCACCGCGCTCGGGCCGTCGCTGCTGCTCGCGGCCGGTGCCGTCTGCCTCGGTTTCCTTGCCTTCCTGCCAACCGCTTATGTCGGCGTTTCCGAACTGGGGATCATCGCCGGACTCGGCATGATCATCGCCTTGCTGTTCAGCCTGATCCTGCTCCCGGCGCTGCTGATGCTGCTCCGCCCGCCCGCTCCGCCTGCAGCGGAAGCCTCACGCTTTCTCGCCAGGATGGATGCGTTCGTGATCGCCCGGCGCCGCTTGGTGCTCCGTTGGTTCGCTATCTCGATGGTCGCCAGCATCGCGCTGCTGCCGCTGGTCCGTTTCGATTTCAATCCGCTGCACCTGCGCGACCCCAAGGGCGAGGCGATGGCGGCCCTGAGCGATCTGATGCGCGATCCCGATCGCAACCCCAACAGCATCGACATATTGGTACCGAATCTCGCCGCCGCACGGCAACTGTCCGCGCGGCTGGGCGCGCTGCCCGAGGTGGGCCGCGTTCTGACGATCGAGAGTTTCCTGCCCACCGCGCAGCCCCCCAAATTGGCGGCGATCGCCGACGCGCGGATGCTGCTCGATCTGACGCTCGACCCGATCGCTCCGCTCCCGCCGCCCAGCGATGACGAAACCGTGGCGGCGCTGCGACAAGCGGCAGTCGATCTCGACGCTGCGGCGGCAAAATCCGCAGGGCTGCCGGCAGACCATGCCCGCCGGCTTGCGCGCGCGTTCCGGACTCTCGCGACAGCGCCCCTGGGCCAGCGCCGCCGCGCCGAAGCAATGCTGACGCTTCCGCTCCAGACGATGCTCGGCCAGATGCGGGCGTCGCTGGATGCGCAACCGGTTACCCTCGCGGATATCCCGCCCGAAATTGCCGGCGACTGGCGTACAGAGGACGGCCGCTTCCGCGTCCAGGTGCTGCCGCGCAACGACGGCGGCGATAACGCGACGCTGTCGCGCTTCACCGCAGCGGTGCGTGCCATCGTGCCCGACGCCGCCGGCGTCGCCGTATCGACGCAGGAGGCCGCCCACACCGTCGCGATCGCCTTCGTCGAGGCGGGTGTGCTGGCGTTGATCGTCGTGACCCTCCTGTTGCTGGCGGTCCTGCGGGATTTACGGGAAGTCGCGTTCACCTTGGCGCCGGTGGTGCTGTCCGGCTTTCTCACCCTCGCCACCTGCGTGCTGATCGGTCAGCCGATCAACTTCGCCAACATCATCGCCTTTCCGCTGCTGCTGGGCGTGGGAACCGCGTTTCACATCTATTTTGTGATGGCGTGGCGCGGCGGCGCGACCGATCTTCTGCAATCGAGCCTTGCCCATGCCATCTTCTTCTCGGCGCTGGCGACCGGCATGGCGTTCGGCAGCCTGTGGCTGTCCAGCCATCCGGGAACCGCGAGCATGGGCAAGATCCTGATGATTTCGCTGGCCTGGACCTTGGTCTGCGCGCTGATTTTCGAACCCGCTCTGCTCGGCCCCGCCCGCAAGCCACGTGATGCTCATCACTGATTCAGCGCGATTGTTGGCATGGCGACACGGCCCGTCGGAAAAAGTGCGCCGCAGCAGAAAATTTCGGCTTTTACCTGTTGAGTTTGGCTAACATTGGTTATGTCGGGTTCGGCGGTCGTTTCGGAGACAGTGGTGGTAAAAGTCATTCTTGCCCAGCCCCGTGGCTTTTGCGCCGGTGTCGTCCGGGCCATCGAGATTGTCGATCAGGCGCTCGATCGGGTCGGCGCGCCCGTCTATGTGCGTCACGAAATCGTGCATAACCGCCATGTCGTCGATACGCTGAAAGCGAAGGGCGCGATCTTCGTCGAGGAACTCGATGAGATCCCCGATGGTGCGGTGACGGTGTTCAGCGCGCATGGCGTAGCCCGCGATGTCGAGGAACATGCCCGCAACCGGGCGCTGCCGGTCCTCGACGCCACCTGCCCCCTGGTCAACAAGGTCCATGTCCAGGGCCGCCGCTACGCCGCTGCCGGGCGCACCCTCATTCTGATCGGTCATGCCGGTCACCCCGAGGTCGTCGGCACCCTGGGTCAGATCGATACCGTGGTGCACCTCGTCGGCTCGGTCGAGGATGTCGCTGCGCTCGATCTGCCCGCCGGCGAGCCCATCGCCTATATCACCCAGACCACGTTGTCAGTTGACGACACACGATCGGTGATCGCGGCGCTCAAGACACGCTTCAGCGACGTCACCGGCCCCGACACCGCCGATATCTGCTACGCGACCCAGAACCGGCAGACCGCCGTCCGCCAATTGTGCGATGTGGCCGATCTGCTGCTGGTCGTCGGATCGACTAACAGTTCGAATTCGAACCGGCTGCGCGAGATCGGCGTCGAGGCCGGCAAGCCGAGCTATTTGCTGCCTGATGGATCGGCCTTCGATCCGGCGTGGCTCGACGGCGTCGAGACGGTCGGTCTGACCGCTGGCGCATCCGCACCCGAAGAACTGGTGCAAAGCGTGATCGCCGCGATCGAACGTTTCACGCCCGTCACCGTCGAAACGCTTGACGGCATCGAGGAGAAGGTCGAATTCCGCCTTCCCCCTGCTCTCAAACGTCTTACCCGAAATGCGCCGATGGCGCAGGAGATCCGCATATGAGCATGCCCCTTCCGATCGGTCAGGCCGCCCGCCTCGGCGCCTATGTCGTCGGCAAGCATCTGCGCGGGGTGAAGCGCTACCCGCTCGTGCTGATGCTCGAGCCGCTGCTCCGTTGCAATCTGGCGTGCAAGGGCTGCGGCAAGATCGATTATCCCGACGAGATCCTGAACCAGCGGCTGAGCTACGAACAGTGCATGGAGGCGATCGACGAATGCGGCGCCCCGGCAGTGTCGATCGCCGGCGGCGAACCCCTGCTCCATCGCGACATGCCGAAGATCGTCCAGGGCTATATCGCGAAGAAGAAGTTCGTGATTCTGTGCACAAACGCCTTGCTGCTCAAGAAGAAGATCGACGATTACAAGCCCTCGCCCTTCTTCACCTGGTCGATCCACCTCGATGGCGATCAGGTGATGCACGACAAGGCGGTGTGCCAGGACGGTGTGTTCGAAGTGGCGCGCGATGCGATCCTGCTCGCCAAGTCGAAGGGCTTCCGCACCCAGATCAACTGCACCGTGTTCGACGGAGCCGATCCCGTCCGGCTCGCGGCCTTTTTCGACGAAATGAAGGCGATCGGGCTCGATGGCATCACCATCTCGCCCGGCTACGCCTATGAGCGCGCGCCCGATCAGCAGCATTTCCTGAACCGCGAAAAGACCCGTCAGCTGTTCCGCGACGTGTTCAAGCAGGGCAAGGGCGGCAAGAGCTGGACCTTCACCAATTCGCCATTGTTCCTCGATTTCCTGGCCGGCAACCAGACCTATGAATGCACGCCTTGGTCGATGCCTTTGCGCACAGTCTTCGGCTGGCAGAAGCCCTGCTATCTGCTTGGCGAAGGCTATGCGAAGACCTTCAAGGAGATGATGGAGGAAACCGACTGGGACGATTATGGCGTCGGAAAATATGAAAAATGCGCCGACTGCATGGTTCATTGCGGCTTCGAAGGCACGGCCACGGCAGACTCGATCCGCCATCCGCTGAAGGTCATGAAGGCCTTCATGAAGGGCGTGCGCACCGATGGCCCGATGGCGCCCGACATCGATCTGTCGAAGCAGCGCCCGGCCCGCGAAACCTTCTCGACTCATGTCGAGCGCGAGCTAGCCGCGATCCGCCAATCCAACCCCGCCGCGCGCAAGCACATCGCAGGCAGCAAGTAACGACCGCATCGCCCGATCCGTATCGCGCGCGGTACGGATCAGCGCGGGCAGTTGCGCGGGCTTCCGGAGCAACGCCGCCAGCACCGGCAGGATCGCCATGCTGCCATCCGCTTTCAGGCCGCAGGTGACGGCGGGCGGCAGGTCCTGATCGGCGCGATCGGATATCACGCGGATGAAGGCGAACGGCAGGCCATGCTCCTGCGCAACCTGTGCGGCGACGTGCGATTCCATGTCGATGATGAGCGGTAGGGTGCCGCCACACGCTTCGTAGAGCCGGGCTTTGGCCGCGGCGGTGATGACCATCGCATCGCTGCCGCATGCGACTCCTCGGCGTGCACCGGGCAGAACCGTCAAAAGTTCCTCCCCGAGCTTGTCTCGGGGAGGGGGACCGCCGCAGGCGGTGGAGGGGCCTGCGAAACCTCCGAAGGTCGCGCGTTCCCCTCCACCACCCTGCGGGTGGTCCCCCTCCCCGTTCCGGGGAGGAATTAACACCCGATCACCGACCACAATATCCCCGACCCGCAGCTCCGGGCTCAACGCCCCCGCTATCCCGATACTGACGATCGCGCTCGCCCGCGCCGCCTGCGCCGTCAGCAATCCGCGCAGCCGCCCCGCATCACCGCCGCTGATCACCGGCACCAGCCCCGCGCGCGCGATAATCCGCGCCTCGCGGCGCATGCCTGTGGCCGCGAGGATCATGACATCCCTCTCGTGACCCCGAATGCATTTCCGTTGGCGCCAAGATAGCCGGCGAGTTGCCGATTGTCGCACCGTTTCAATCCTCCCCCGCCAGGGGGAGGTGGCAGCGCAAAGCGCTGACGGAGGGGGCGGATGGCGGTGTCTTTCGACGGGCAAGCGACCGGCGGATCTGCACACGACAGGTGACCGCCATCCGCCCCTTCCGGCGCCTTCGGCGCCACCTCCCCCTGGCGGGGGAGGATCGAAAGGGCGCAGTGACCCGCTGAACCAGCCCTACGCCGATTTGACCTGCCTCTCCTCACATCCCGTAGGCGACCTTGCCGCCATTGCTCCGCCTGAGGTTGCGGTAGCGCGCCAGCGCCCACAGCGGGAAGAACTTCGGATAGCCATGATAGCGCAGGTAGAATACGCGCGGAAAACCGCCGCCCGTATAATATTCCTGCGGCCAGAGCCCTTCGCCCTGCTGGTTCGCCACCAGCCAGCCGATCCCGCGTTCGACCGCGCGGGAATCGACCTCGCCCGCGGCCATCAGGCCGATCAATGCCCACGCCGTCTGCGATGCCGTCGATGGCGACGATCGGTAGCCGGCATAATCCAGCTCGTAGCTGTCACAATCCTCGCCCCAGCCACCATCTTCATTCTGTATCCGCGTGAGCCAGTCGACCGCCTTGCGCACCACCGGGCCATCCGATGGTACACCGGCCGCGTTCAGCGCGCACAAGGCCGACCAGGTACCATAGATATAGTTCACACCCCAGCGACCGAACCAGCTCCCGTCGGCTTCCTGCTCCTTCTCGAGATAGGCCAAAGCCGCTTTCATCCGCGGACTATCCCGCTCGCCCAGTTGTGCGAGCATCGAGACGCAGCGCGCCGATACGTCGACGGTCGGCGGATCGAGCAAGGCGCCATGATCGGCGAAGGGGAGATTGTTCAGATAATCATAGCTGTTATCGGCATCGAACGCGCCCCAGCCGCCATTGCGGCTCTGCATGCCGACCGTCCACTCGACGCCGCGATCGATCGGCATGTCATAGGATCCGGCCGGATCGGCAAGCTTGCGCGCGCGGTCCATCGCCATCACCACAACGGCGGTATCGTCGAGATCGGGATAGTGTGCATTATTATACTGGAATGCCCATCCACCGGGTCGGACATCGGGCCGGACATCGGCCCAGTCACCCTTGATGTCGAGCACCTGCAGCGGCTTGAGCCACGCCAGAGCGGCCGCCACGCGTCGCTCGGCGTCGGCACCGCCCGCCTCCAGCATCGCATGCGCGGCGAGAGCAGTATCCCACACCGGCGACACGCAAGGCTGGCAATAGACCTCGTCGTCTTTATCCTCGGGATCGAGCACCAGCAGATTTTCGACCGATTTGCGCGCGATCGCCCGATCCGGATGGTCGTGCGGGTAACCGAGCACATCGTACATCATCACGCTGTTGGCCATCGCCGGATAGATGGCGCCGAGCCCATCCTCGCCGTTCAGCCGTTCGGTAACCCAGTCGGCGCACCAGCGGATTGATCGCTCGCGCGTCGCCTTCGGCCATAAGGGACGTACCGCCTTCAGCACGACATCGAGCGTGTTGAAACCCTTCGTCCAGATCCATTTGGTCGCCGATGCCCTGGTCCTCGTCGGCAGCACCTTGCGCGGACCGAACAGCTCATCGACGCGGATACCCCGCGGGTTTCGCGCGATCGGCCGCAGAGTCATCAGGACGAGCAGCGGCACCACCACGGTGCGCGCCCAATAGGACATTTTCGACAAATGGATCGGGAACCAGCGCGGCATCAGCACCAGCTCGACCGGCATCTCCGGCACGGCTTCCCACGGCCCCGCGCCATAGAGCGCCAGCTGGATGCGCGTGAAGACGTTGCAGGCCGCCGCGCCGCCCACCGCCAGCACCGCGTCGCGCGCCCGTGCCATATGCGGGGCGTCGATATCGTCGCCGATCATCTTGAGCGCGAAATAGGCCTTCACGGTGGCACTGACGTCGAACGCGCCGCCGTAAAACAGCCCCCACCCGCCATGATCGCCCTGAATTCGGCGCAGATACCGGCCGATCCGCGCTTCGAGATCGCGATCTTCGGCTTCGCCCAGATAATGACGCAGCAGGACATATTCGGCGGGAATCGTCGCATCCGCCTCCAGTTCGAACACCCAATGGCCGTCCGGGCGCTGCACGGCGGCCAGGGCCGCCCGCGCACGGTCCACCGCATCTTCGACCGCGCTCAGCGAAGGAACCGCCGTCACCTCAACGTCCAGCATGCGTCTCCCCCGGCGATTGCACATGGGCAGCAGCGGTCCGTCCCGATCGGATCGCGCCTTCGATTGTGGCCGGAAGGCCGGTCTGGGTCCAGTCTCCGGCCAGCATGAGATTGGGCCATCGCGTCACGGGCCCAGGCCGGCGAGCATCCTGTTCTGGCGTCGCGGCGAAGGTCGCGCGCCGTTCGCGCACGATCTGCCACGCGGGAAGCGGATCCGAAAGCCGATAGGCCCGCGCGACATCGCTCCACAGCCGTGCGGCCAATGCCGCTCGGTCCTCGTTCCACAAGCGGTCGGCGGCACTGATGGTCACCGAGAAGCGATCGTGCATCGCAAAAATCCACTCGGCGGTCCCGCCGATCACACCCATGATCGGCTCGGCCCCCGGCGGCGGCGCGAACCGAAAATGTGCGTTGACGATCGCGCGGTGGGCATCGGGCACGACAAGCTCCGGTACCAGATCCGCCGCCACCCATGCCGGAACCGCCAGCACCACCGGCTCATGTCCGGCGACGACGGTGTCGCCATCGGCGAAACTCAGTGCGACAAGCCGACCACCGGAAAATTTGATCTCCTTCAGCCGTCGCCCCAGTTTGATCTGCCCGCCGCGGCCCGCCAGCCAGGCCAGCGCCGGTTCGACAAAGGTCGCCGCCAGATTGTGGGCTACCACGCGCGGGCAACATGCCGCCCCGCCCTGGGCCAACGTTTCCTGGATGACCGCGGCCGCCAGCGCGGCCGAAGCCTCGGCCGGATCGGTATTCAGCGCCGAGAGGAGCAAGGGCGTCATCAGCCGGTCCCAGACCGGCCCTTCGAGATCGCCGATATCGCCGATCCGCGCGCCCGGCGGTGGCCGCAACAGCCGCGCCAGCTTCAAATAATCCCACAGCCGGGTGCCCGGCACTCGCCGATGGCGCGAAGCGATCCACCAGGGCGTACGGCTCAAGTTCGGCCGGAGGTGCCAGCGAATGTCGCCATCCAGATCGACGAAGGCAAAGCGGGCTTCATCGGGCCCGATCAGGCGATCCGAGGCCCCGATTGTCGCCAGATAGTCCGCCACGGCTTTATTGCCCGACAGCACCAGATGGTTGCCATTATCGATCGTCATCTCAAGCGCGGGATCATGATAGGATCGGCAGCGCCCGCCGGCATGCGCAGCTGCCTCCGAAAGCTTGACCTGATACCCCGCCTTGGTCAGCGCGACGGCGGCGCTGAGGCCGGACAGGCCCGCGCCGATCACATGGGCGCGGGTCATGACGTCCACCGCAGACGCAATACCGTCAGCAGGACCGCGAGCTTGTTGTGCCCTACGCGCCGCCGGGGCGGCAGCCAGCCAACCTTGAGCATGCGGCGAAGCAGTTGCGCATAGACCGCTTCCATCAGCCGGGGCGCGATCAGATGCCCACGCGGGCGGGTCGCAAGAATGTGATCGGCTTCGGCGAAATGTCCGCGCGCCTGCCCGGCGATCGTCCGGCAGGCCTGATCAAGCCGGGGATCGCCCACCACGCGCGCAATGTCGCCGGTCGCGATGCCGGCGCCTTCGATCGCTTCGCGTGCGAGATAGACCCGTCCGATCGCCGCATCCTCATCGATATCGCGCAGGATATTGGTGAGCTGCAGCGCCCGGCCGAGATGGTGCGACAAGGCAAGCCCGGGCGCCTCGTCCATCCCGAACACACGCACCGACAGCCGCCCGACCGCGGACGCCACCCGATCGCAATAGAGATCGAGTTCGGCCGCGGAAGGCCAGCAGATATCGCGATCGACATCCATCGCCATGCCGTCGATTACCGCCTCGAAATCCGCCTGCGCCAGTCCGAAATCGGCCACCGCCGTACAGAGATAGCCCGCGCGGCCCGGATCGCCGCCGGTATAGAGGCTTGCAATATCGGTGCGCCAGCCATCCAGCGCGCGCGCGCGATCATCGCGGCTGCCGATCAGGTCGTCGGCAATATCATCGACTTCACGGCAAAAGGCATAGACCGCATACATCGCATCGCGTTCGCGCTGCGGCAGCATGCGCATGCCGGCATAGAAAGAGCTGCCGCTGGCGCGGGCCTGTTCCGGTATCGCAACGGTCGTCATCGGCGGGATATGTGCGCCAGCGCCGCGCCGGCTGCAAGCAGCAGCGATTTCACCTTGCCGTGATGAACACGGTCGGCCAGCGGATCGAGCCGGCAGAGCCGCGCGCACAGGCTGACGGCGAGCCGCTGAATGATCGCAACCTCGAGCGCAAGTCTTCCGTCCCGGATCCCGCGCGCGAACGGCGCCGAAATCGCCAGCAATTCCTGCGTCTTTTCAGCCAGCCCGACAATCACCGAGCGGAGCTGCGGCGTGGCGGCCGCGGCACCAAGATCAGCCGTGGCCGCGCCGGCTGCGCTTAGCACGTCCTGCGGAATATAGACGCGGTCGATCGCCCGATAATCCTTTCCGCAATCCTGCAGATGGTTGATGATCTGCAGCGCCGCACACAGCGCGTCGGACGCGGGCCACAAGCTGCGATCTTCGCCGTGAATATCCAGCATGAAGCGGCCGACCGGCATGGCCGACACGCGGCAATAATCGATCAAGTCGTCCCAATCGGTATAACGGGTCTTGGTCACGTCGCGCCGAAACGCCTCGAGCAGGTCGAGTGCGTGGCATGGATCGAGCCCGCGCTCGTGCAACGCTCCGCGTAGCGCGGCTCCCGTCGGCTCGGCGTCGCTCTCCCCGACGAGCGAAGCGCGCATCGCCTCGAGCCGATCGAACTTTTCGTCGGGCGCGGCCGTTTCATGATCGGCGATGTCATCAGCCGCGCGTGCAAACCGGTAGAAGCTCATGATCGGCGCACGATATTCCGGCTTGATCAGGATCGAGGCGACCGGGAAATTTTCGTCCTTATGCCCCTTGCCCGACGCGAGTTCCGCTGCGGTTGTCATTTCGGCATCCTCGCCTGCGCCCGGCCTTTCCACATGCCGCCGCGCCCCTGCCGGTAATGGACGGCGGACATGATCGTGGCCCAGGTGTAGAAGCCGGCGATCGCCGGCATGGCGATCCCCCATAAGGGCGACCGGCGGTAATAGTGCAGCATCGGCTGAAACAGGACGGCCATGATCGCCCACGCCATCAGTCCGTCGAACCATGGCAGCCCGCCGCCGAACAGCGCCAAGAGCGGTGGGAGCAGATAGATGATGCCCATGCCGGCCAATGTGCCGGCCAGCCACAGCGGCGAATAGTGCAGTTGCGCATAGGCCGATCGCGAGACCATCGCGCCGATGTCCTGCCAATCGCCATAAGGCCGGATGCTGACCGAACGATGGCTGAGCTGCAGCCGGATCGGCCCCTGCTTCTTCATCGCCGCGCCCATCGCGCAATCGTCGATGATGGCATCGGCGATCACCGCGATGCCGCCGGCACGGGCCAGCGCCGCGCGATCGACAAGCATGCAGCCGCCCGCCGCCGCCGCCATTTTCGCCGACGGATCGTTCACCCGCGCGAAGGGATAGAGCATCTTGAAAAAGAAGACGAAGGCCGGGATCAGCGCCCGCTCCGCGAGGCTTTCGCAGCGCAGCAACGCCATCGACGAGTTGAGCACCAGTCTGGCGGCAATCGCGCGTGCCACCAGCAGCCGCAGCGTGTCGGGCGCATGGACGATGTCGGCATCGGTAAGCCACAGCCATGTCGCCTCGGCGGGCGACTGATCCACGCCCTGCGCCACCGCCCAGAGCTTGCCCGTCCAGCCCTTGGGCAACGGCGCCGCCGAGACGATCTGGAGCCGTGACGATCCGGCGGCCGCGGCCGCGGTGTCGGCGATCGATGCCGTGCCGTCGCTGCTGCTGTCGTCCACCAATATGACGCGAAACTCGCCCGGATAATCCTGCGTCAGCAAGGATGCGATCGACCGCCCGATGACAGCGGCTTCATCGCGCGCCGGCACGATTGCGGTGACCATCGGCCAGGCTTCGGGCGCTTCGACCGGCTCGTCGTCGGTTTCGCGCGTTGACCAGAACTGGCCGTGGCCGGCGAACATATACAGCCAGACCAGCAGGCTGATGGTGGCGAACAATCCGATCATCCAATCATCCGTTCGCTGCGAAACCAGACGAGCGCGTCGGCGATCGCCTCGCGATATGGGCGGGCGGTATAGCCCAGCTCCCGTTCGGCCCGCGCCGACGAAAAATACATATGGTAGCGCGACATGCGCAATGCATCGCGGGTCAGCATCGGCTCCCGCCCGGTCATCTGCGCGATCGCCTCCGCGCACCAGGCGATCGGAAAGAGCGGCGCGATCGGCAGATCGATGCGCGGCGGCTTCCGGCCGCAAAGCTGCGCGATATCGGCCAGCAGGGTGCGCAGGGTAACATCCTCCCCGCCCAATATGTAACGCCGGCCCGGCACGCCCCGTTCGAACGCCGCGACATGGCCCTCCGCCACGTCGTCGACATGCACGAGATTGAGCCCGGTATCGACGAACGCCGGTATCCGGCCGCTCGCGGCCTCGACCAATATCCGTCCAGTGGGCGTCGGCCTGACGTCGCGCGGACCGATCGGCGTCGAAGGATTGACGATCACCGCCGGTAACCCGCGCTCGGCGACCATTTCCTCGACAAGACGCTCGGCCACCACCTTGCTGCGCTTATAGGCGCCGATCGCACCCTGCTCGGTCAGCGGACGATCCTCATCGGCGGGACCGGCGGGATCGGGCGCCAGCGTGGCGACGCTGCTCGTATAGACGATCCGCCCGATGCCGGCATCGAGCGCCGCTTCCATCACGATTCTGGTGCCTTCGCGGTTGGTACGGACGATATCTTCGGGATCGCGCGCCCACAGGCGGTAGTCCGCAGCAACATGGGCCAGAGCGGAGACCCCGCGCATCGCCGATGCCATTGCCTGCGGGTCGCGCATGTCGCCGGTAACGATGTCTCCGGGAAAATCGGCGAGGTTCGCCGTAGGGCTCGAGGATCGGACGAGCCCGCGCACGGCATATCCATGGCGAGCGAATGCACGCGCCACGGCCGCACCGACAAAGCCTGACACTCCGGTAATGAGCACCGGATCGCGCGAATCGTGGATACTGACTTCCCCAGCCATGCCGCGCTGCTTTAGGGCGGTTCGCTCGCATGGGGAAGCAATGCCTTCGGCAGGACGATCTGACATGGCTCCCGGCTTGTCTTCGACAGCGCCCATGTGGTTCAAAGCGATCATGAATTGCCATCAAATGCCGATAACCGCGTGAGGGGCACGTTCAGTTCGCTCGGCACCCATAATTACCGGCTGTGGATGGGTGGTACGATCGTCTCAAGCGTCGGCGGCTGGATGCAGCGCACCGCGCAGGACTGGCTGGTGCTCACCGAGCTCACCCATCATAATGCGACCGCAATGGGCATCGTCATGGCGTTGCAGGCGCTGCCCCAGCTGCTGCTCTTGCCGTGGAGCGGCTTCGCCGCCGATCATTTCAATCGCCGCAAGCTGCTGCTCCTCACCCAAACAGCGATGGCGGTGCTCGCGCTCGCACTGGGTCTGCTGATATTGAGCGGGATCGTCCGGCTCTGGCACGTCTATATGTTCGCCTTCCTGCTGGGATGCGTCACCGCGTTCGATACGCCCGCCCGCCAGACGCTCATCACCGAACTTGTGCCCGAGCACCATCTGGCCAACGCCGTCGCGCTCAATTCGATGGCATTTCATTCGGCTCGGCTGATCGGCCCCGCCATTGCCGGCATCATGATCGCGGCGATGGGCTCCGGCTGGGCGTTTCTGATCAATGCAGCATCGTTCGCGGCCGTCATCGGCTCGGTTCTCCTGCTTCGAACCACCGATTTGCAGCACACAGCCCAATCGAAAAGCGCGACGGGCGGCCTCGCAGACGGCGCGCGTTACGTCTGGAGCCGCCCGGATTTGCGAGCCGTCATGCTCATGATGTTCCTGCTCGGAACGTTCGGCATGAACTATCCGCTGTTTATCGCCACCATGTCGGTGTCGGTCTTTCATGTCGGCGCCGATCGTTATGGATTGCTCACCTCGATCATGGCGGTCGGTTCGGTGGCCGGTGCATTGCTGGCCGCGGCCCGCTCCAAACCCGGCCTGATGACGCTGGCCGGCGCATCGATCATCTTCGGGATCGGTTACGCTCTGGCCGCGATCATGCCCGATTACTGGCTGTTCGGCCTCATGTTGAGCGTCGTCGGCATATCGGCCCAGACGATCATGACCACGGCCAACAGCATGATGCACCTGTCGACCGATCGCGCGATGCGCGGCCGGGTGATCGCGATCTTTCTCGCCCTTATCCTGGCGGGCATGCCGATCGGCGCCCCGATCATCGGCTGGGTCGCCGACAAGTTCGGCGCGCGCGCGGCTTTGGCGGTCGGTGCCGCCACCGGCTTTGTGGCGGCGGGTGTCTGGCTGCGATACCTCTACACATATCGCCGATTGCGCATCTCGATCGGCGCCGGCCATTTTCGTGTCAGCGTGAAGGAGCCGGCGCGAGAGGCCCTGCCCTGAACCCGCGCTTCGCGATACAGGGTGCGCTGTGGTGAAAATGATTCTCGGCTCGCTGTTTCAGCTGATGGCGCTGGTGGGCGTCTTCTATACGCTTGCTGCGCTGGTCGTCGCCGGCCGCCGGACGGCCATGGCTGCGAACCTTCGGGCGGAAGCCGCATCGGTCACCTTGCTGAAGCCGCTATATGGTTCGGAACCGCGATTGTCGGCCAATCTGCAGACATTTCTCGATCAGGATTATCCCGCCTCGATCGAAATGATCTGCGGCGTGCAGCGAAGCGACGATCCGGCGGCCGAAACGGTCCGCGCGCTGCGCTCGCTCGATCCCCGCGTCACGCTCTGCATCGATGGCCGGCGCCATGGCAGCAACGGCAAGGTCGCGAACCTCATCAACATGACCCCGCACATCGGCAACGACCTCGTCGTGCTCAGCGACAGCGACATGGCGGTGGAGCCCGATTATCTCGTCCGGATCGCCGCCGCACTGGCCGCACCCGGTGTCGGCGCCGCCACCTGCCTCTACGCCGGGCGCGGCGATGCCGGCTTCTGGTCGCGGCTGGCGGCGGCGGGAATCAGTTACCAGTTCCTGCCCAGCGTGATGATGGGGCTGGCGCTCGGCCTCGCCCGACCGTGCATGGGATCGACGATCGCCATGCGCCGCGAAACGCTCGATCGTATCGGCGGCTTCGCGCCGTTTGCCGATGTGCTTGCCGACGATCATGCCATCGGCGAGGCGGTTCGCGCTTTGGGGCTGGCGGTGGTGGTGCCGCCGATGATCGTCATTCACGGCTGCACCGAGACGAGTCTCGGCGCCGTCGCCCGGCACGAATTGCGCTGGAACGCCACGGTGCGCGGCCTCGATCCGATCGGATTCGCGGGCAGCATCGTCACCTATCCGATCCCTCTGGCCCTGCTGGGGCTGCTGTCGCCCACGCCGATCGCCGCCTTTATCCTGATCGCCGCATGCGCCGCCCGGGTGGCGCTGATGCTCCGGATCGACCGGCTTACAGGCCGAAATAGCGCGCCGTCATGGGTGTTGCCTTTGCGCGACATATTCTCGCTGATCCTGTTTGCCGGGTCTTTCTTCATCAGATCGGTTGATTGGCGCGGCGAGCGGCTTAGAATGGAACAGGATGGCCGCGTCTCGGCCAAATCGGAGTTTGATTGATGATGCGCACGCTTTTCCTCCAGGCGCCCTCGTTCGACGGCTATGACGGCGGGGCCGGCGCGCGCTATCAGATGAAGCGCGAGGTGAAGTCCTTCTGGTATCCGACCTGGCTCGCCCAGCCTGCCGCTTTGGTCGAAGGATCGAAGCTGATCGATGCGCCCGCGCACGATCTGTCGTGGGACGATATCAAGCATGAGGCCGACGATCGCGATCTCGTGATCCTCCACACCTCGACCCCCTCCTTCCGCCAGGACGTCCACACCGCCGAACTGCTGAAAGAGCGCAATCCAAAGCTCAAGATCGGCATGATCGGTGCCAAGGTGGCGGTCGACGCGGCGGGTTCGCTCGCGGCATCAAAGGCGATCGACTTCGTCGCGCGCAACGAATTCGACTTCACGATCAAGGACGTCGCCGACGGCCTCGACTGGAGCACGATCGACGGCATCTCCTATCGCAACGATGCCGGCGAAATCGTCCACAACCGCGATCGCGCGGTGATCGAGAATATGGATTCGCTGCCGTTCGTCTCGCCGATCTACAAGCGCGATCTGACGATCAACAAATATTTCGGCGGCTATCTCAAGCATCCCTATGTCAGCTTCTACACCGGCCGCGGCTGCAAGAGCCGCTGCACCTTCTGCCTGTGGCCGCAGACCGTGGGCGGGCACAATTATCGCACCCGCTCGATCGCCCATGTGATCGAGGAGGTGAAATATGTGCAGCGCGAAATGCCCGAGGTGAAGGAAATCTTCTTCGACGACGATACGCTGACCGACAACCTCCCGCGCGTCGAGGAACTGGCCCGCGAGCTCGGCAAGCTCGGCGTGGTGTGGTCGTGCAACGCCAAGGCGAACGTGCCGCACAGCACGCTCAAGGTGATGAAGGAAGGCGGCTGCCGCCTGCTCCTCGTCGGCTATGAGAGCGGCAACCAGAAGATCTTGCACAATATCAAGAAGGGCTTGCGCGTCGATGTCGCGCGGCAGTTCACCAAGGATTGCCACGAACTCGGCATCGTCATCCACGGCACCTTCATCCTGGGCCTCCCCGGCGAGACGCTGGAGACGATCGAGGAAACGATTACCTTCGCCAAGGACATCGATCCGCACACGATCCAGGTCTCGCTGGCGGCGCCCTATCCGGGCACCTTCCTCTACAAGCAGGCGACCGAGAATGGCTGGTTCGACGGCACCGATCACCTGCTGACCGAGGGCGGCACCCAGATCGCACAGCTCAGCTACCCGCATCTGTCGTCCGAAGTGATCTTCGACAAGGTCGAGGAATTCTACAAACGCTTCTATTTCCGCCCGAAGAAGATCGGCTCGATCGTCGCCGAGATGCTGCGCGATTTCGACATGCTCAAGCGCCGGCTGCGCGAGGGCGTGGAATTCTTCCAGTTCCTGCGCAACCGCAAGGAAGTTACGGCCTGAGTGGCCGATAGTCCCATTCGAGCAATAGGGCTCAAACCCATGGACATCCGACCTGAGCCCCTCCCCTTTAGGGGAGGGGTTGGGGTGGGGCATCCGTATCTCACCGAGACAAGCCTTCCGTGGGAGGAGAGGCCCCACCCCCTCCCCTCCCCTGAAGCGGGAGGGCTTAGATATCCGAACGCCCCCATCGGATCTCCACCATGCACGGCCTGATCATCACCGCCGACGATTTCGGCGCCGACGCCTCCGTCAACGAAGCCGTCGAGAACGCCCACACCGACGGCATCCTCACCGCCGCCAGCCTGATGGTCACCGGCAACGCCAGGGCCGACGCAGTCGCGCGCGCCAAACGGCTTCCGGGTCTCGGGGTCGGGCTGCATCTCGTCCTCGTCGAGGGACGCCCGGCGCTGCCACCCGATCGCATCCCCGATCTGGTCGATAGCGACGGCTGCTTCCGCACCAACATGGTCCGCGCCGGCATCGATATCTTCTTCCGGCCTGCCGTCCGGCGGCAACTCGCAGCCGAGATCGAGGCGCAGTTCGTGGCCTTCGCGGCGACCGGCCTGTCGCTCGATCATGTCAACGCACACAAGCATTTCCACCTGCACCCGACGATCGCCGGGCTGATCCTGTCGATCGGTCCGCGCTACGGCCTGCGCGCGATGCGGGCACCGGTCGAGCCGCTCGCAGCGCTGCGCCGGATCGAGCCCGTCACCGCCAGCCTCGCCGGTCGCATCGCCGCGCCTTATGCGCGCAGCGTGCGATCACGGATCGCCCGCGCCGGCCTGCTCGTGCCCGATCAGGTGTTCGGCCTCGCCTGGAGCGGCGCGATGACGAGCAGGAGGCTCGCCGCCCTGATCGCAAATCGCGCGCCCGGCCTTACCGAAATCTACCTCCATCCCGCGACGCGCGACGATTATCCCGGTCATGCGCCTGGCTATGCCTATGCCGCGGAATATGCCGCGTTGACCGATCACGATGTCCGCCGCGCCGCCGCCGGCATTCCGACCGGCGCCTTCGCCGATTTCGGACGTCAGGACAAAACCGCATGAGCGGGCGGCTGCACTGGCCGGTGCTGCTGGCGATCGCCGCCGGGCTCGGCATCACCGTATGGGCGATGGGATCGGTGGGATTCGCCGACATCGGGCGCAGCATCGCGCGGCTCGGCATCACCGGCTTTGGCTTGCTGCTGCTGGCATCGGCCGGCGTCAACCTGCTACTGGGCGCCGCCTGGCTGGCATCGATGCCGGGCGAACGGTGGAGCCGCTGGCTGTCCTTCACCTGGGCGCGCACCGCGCGTGAGGCGGCAAGCGATCTGCTGCCCTTCGCGCAGATCGGCGGCCTTGTCGTCGGCACACGCACCCTCACCGCGCGCGGACTCGCCGCAAACCGCGTCTATGCGTCGATGATCGTTGACCTCACCACCGAGATGTTCGCGCAACTGCTGTTCACGTTGCTCGGTCTGTGGATTGTCGGATCCTTGCTGTTCGGGCCCGGCGGTTCGGTGTCGGTGAAGCCGATGATCTGGGCCGGCACCGCGCTCGTCATCGCCACCACCCTTGCCTTCGCAACCTTGCAACGGCCGGCCCTGCGCTTCGCCGGCTTCCTCGCGCAACGGGTGCTGCCCGATACCGAAGGACGGATAGACGGCATATTGGCCGAGCTTGCGGGCTTCTACCGCGCCCGCGGCTCGATCTTCATCGCATTCGTCTTCAACTTCCTGGCCTGGACGGCCAGCGCCGGCTGCGCCTGGCTGATCCTCGACATCATCCATCAGGCGCCGTCCTTCTGGAATGTCGTCGGCCTCGAAAGCCTGATCTTCGCGGTGCGCGGCGCGGCCTTCTTCATGCCCGGTGCGCTGGGTTTCCAGGAGGCCGCCTATATCCTGCTGGCAACCACCTTCGGCATCAATCCCGAAGCGGCCGTGGCAATGTCGTTGATCAAGCGCGCGCGCGACGTCGCGATCGGGCTACCGTCTCTGATCGTATGGCAGATTATCGAATTTCGGTCCGGGCTAAAGCGCAAGGCTTCTGCTTAGTTAAGAAACCAGATTTAGAGATATCACAAATCGTCGCTTTGATATTTTTCAAAAATTTCTGAAATACCACATCAAAATCCGATAATTTTATTTGAACATATTTGAGCGGTCCGTGTTACAGATAGGAAGTGCGACGAGCCAGAGTTTGACGGACGACAATGTCCGCCTGCAAACTGGAAAAGCCGAATGCGGTGGCATTACGACTTGCGCCCTGCCCCTCGAAAGCATCGGATAAGCAAAATGCCCTGGCCATCGTTACCCAGCATCGGCCGGCTATTAGCGCCGCCTCTTCTCGCCACCATGATTTTGGGCAATGTCGCGGTGAATGGCGACGTGGCTACCCGAACCTTGTCGGTCCAGAACGCCGAACGCGCTAGGTTGGGCGTGGCCGGACTGAAATGGGATGCAGCGCTTGCCCGCGACGCCGCTGGATGGGCGAGGCATCTGGCCGTACTCGGGTATCTTGAACATTCGCCGGACGATGCCGCCGACCCGTCACCTGAAGGCGAAAATCTTTGGGCAGGAACTGCGGGCAGCTATTCTATCGAGGCGATGTCGAAATATTGGGCCGACGAACGCCGCTTTTACAAGCATGGGCTATTTCCGAACAGCAGCACGACCGGCGATCTCGAAGATGTCGGCCATTACACCCAGATGGTATGGCGATCGAGTACCAGGGTTGGCTGTGCCCTCGCCAGCGGTGAACATGATGACTTCTTCGTTTGCCGATATGGCGAAGGCGGCAATGTCATCGGCGAAAAGCCATTCTGAGATCCAACCGCGCGACACGAGCGATTTAACAGAGTTAGGATCTGTCATGCATATATTATGTGTCGACGACGACCCCTTGGTGCGTAACGTCACTTGCGATATGCTCCGCGACCTCGGCCATAAGGTCAGCGAAACGTCAAACGGCAATCAGGGGCTGAGCCGTCTCCGGCAAACCGGTGACGCAATCGACGTGTTGATTACCGACATCCGGATGCCCGGTCTGGACGGATTGCGCTTCGCGCAAATCGCGCGGGGCGATCGTCCCAACCTGCCGATCATCTTCTTTTCGGCTTATGCGCCGGTGGAATCGCCAGACGAGTTTTATAGCATCCGGCTGCAGAAGCCTTGCTCGCTGGGCGCGCTGGACGCCGCGATTACGAAAATGGCGAGCAGGCTTACCCCGGGTTGATCGACCTACAGCACCATCTCCGGAAACGGCGTCTAAGCATCAATCCCCTTTTATCCGATACCCTACACCGGGATCGTTGAGGATGATCGTTGGCCGCGCCGGATCGGGTTCGATCTTCTGCCGCAGATTGCGGACCACGACGCGCACATATTCGATGTCGCTGTCATGCGCGGCGCCCCAGATGGTTCGCAGCAATTGCCCGTGCGTGATAACCCGTCCCGGGTGCGCCGCCAGCTCGGCCAGCAAGGCATATTCCTTGCGCGTCAGATGAACCTCGGCGCCTGCCCGTTCGATCCTCCGCTCGCCGAGGTCGATCGACAGATCACCGATGCGCAACCGGTCGTCGCGACGGGTACCACCGTGGCGCGCGGCCGTACGCAGGCGAGCGAGCAGTTCGTCGGTATCGAAAGGCTTGGTGACATAGTCATCGGCGCCGAGATCGAGCGCAGCAACCTTTTCGGCCGTCGCATCGCGCGCCGAAACGACCAGCAACGATGCATGTCCGGCGGCCTTGAGCAACGGAATCAGTTCCAGCCCGTCGCGATCCGGCAGCCCCAGATCGAGCAGGATGATATCCGGCCGCTCGGTTCGCGCCGCATGCAAGGCCGTGGCCGCACTGTCGGCCTCGATCACCTCATAATTGCCGCGCCGCAAGGCCACGCCGATCAGCCGGCGGATCGCAGCCTCGTCATCGATCACCAGCACCTTCGGCTCACCATGACTCATCGTTCGAAATTCGGATCGGCGCGGACGATAAGGTGTTCGGGCCACGCTAGCGAAAAACGCGATCCCTGCGGCTCATGGCATGTTTCGGCGGAGATGCCGATATCCATCGCCCGCGCGAAATCGCGCGCGATCGCCAGACCCAGCCCGGTGCCGCCGCGCGAACGATCCGATCCGTCGAACCGGGTGAAGGTCTCGAACACCGCCTCTTCCATTCCTTCCGGTAAGCCATCCCCCTGATCGCGGATCGACAGCGTCAGTCCGCCCGGTGATCGCCGCGCCGCGATCATAACCTCTGTATTCGCATCGGCATAGCGGCCGGCATTATCGAGCAGGTTGATCAAGATGTGGTGCAGCAATTGCGGATCGGCGCGCACCATCGGCAAATCGGGCGGCACGTCGAGCCGAATGTCGTGGCCCTGCAACACGCGGCGGACGTCATGGCACGCGCTTGCTACGGCATCGGTCAGGTCGACCGGTTCGACTGCTACACGGATCGCCCCCGCCTGCACGCGGGCCATGTCGAGCAGATTGGCGACGAACCGGTTGAGCCGCGCGACCTCACTATCAAGCGCGTCGACCAGAGCGGTAGCCTCAGGATCAAGCGATGTGCGCCGCAATTCGCCGATCGTCCCCAGGATCGTCGTGATCGGCGTGCGCAGATCATGGCTGACCGATGACAGCAGCGCAGAGCGCAGCCGATCGCGGTTGCGGACATCGTCGAGATCACGCATCGCCTCGGCCAGCGTCATGCGATCGAGCGCCAGCGCCGCCTGATCGAGCAGGTTGACCAGAAGCGGCAGTTCATCCGCCCGGATCGCCGTTTCGTCAAAACGTGCAACACCGATGGCGGCGAGCACTCCCTCCTCCTTTCGGATCGGCTGAAACAGCCAGTCCGACGATGTCAGCGTGTCGGTATCGCGCCCCGCGCGCAGGCCGCGATCGAGCGCCCAATTGGCCGCGGCGATATCGATTGGACCGAGCTCGGCGTCGGGCGGTATCGCCGCAACCAGCGCACCGCCACCGGGGCCGGGCACGAGCAGCACGGCCTGAACATCGAACAATCGCCCGACCTCGGCGCAGATTGCCTGCGCAAGTTCGGTCGGGTTGGCGGCTGCGGCGATCGCCTGCGAAAAACCCGCCAGCGCGGCGTTCTGCTTCGCCGATCGCGCGGCAAGATCGGCCTGCACGCGCACGCTCGCGGCGAACTGGCTCGTCACCGTTGCCACCACCAGCAGCACGACGAACGCGATGACATTTTCGGGATTGCTGATCGAAAACGTATAGAGCGGCTCCAGGAAGAAGAAATTATAGGCAAGCGCCGATATCACGCCGGCGAATATGCCCGGGCGCAGCCCGAAACGGCTCGCCGCCGCCAGCACCGGCAGCAGGAACAGCATCGCGACATTATTGAAGTTGATCAGCCGAAGCATGCCAACGCCCAGCGCGGCGGTGCCCGCGACCAGCGAGGCGGACCAGAGATAGGGCTTCGCATTGATCTGCTGGCGCAAGGTCAGGCGGGGCGCGCGCTGCGGTCGCTGCGTATCGACGGCGTCGATCGGCAGGACATGAATCGCCAGCCCTTCGGCGCTCCGCACGATGCGATCGACCACCGAGCCATGACGCAGTTCGAACCACCAGCTGCGCGCCGATTTGCCGAGCACGATCTGCGTCGCGCGGACATCGCGGGCATAAGCGGTCAGCGCCGGCACCACGCTGGCGGCGGGGATCGATGCGGTCGCGGCCCCCAGCTGCGCCGCCAGCGCGATCGTCCGCGCGAGCATCTGCCGTTCGGCGGGGGTGAATCCGGCGGAACGGCTTGTCTCGATATGCACTGCCGTCCATGGCGCGCGCAGGGCATCGGCCAGGCGCTTGGCCGCCCGTACAAGTTCGATCGCCTCGGGCCGCTCGTTGACCGCCACCAGCACGCGTTCGCCCGCGGCAAAACTGCCGCCCAACGCATGGGCACGCAGATAATCGAGCATCTGCGCATCGACCGCCTGCGCGGCACGGCGCAACGCCAGTTCGCGCAACGCCGACAGGTTCGATTTCGAAAAGAAGTGGGTGAGCGCCCGGCTCGCCTCCTCGGGCACATAGACCTTGCCCTCCTTCAGCCGCTCGATCAGTTCGTCCGGCGGAATATCGACAATCTCGATCTCGGCATTTTCGAGCACGCGATCGGGCACGGTCTCGCGCACGCGAACGCGCGTGAAAGACGCGACGACATCGTTCAGGCTTTCGAGATGCTGAATGTTGACCGTGGAATAGACATCGATCCCGGCATCGAGCAGTTCCTCGACATCCTGCCAGCGCTTGGGATGCCGGCTGCCCGGCGCATTGGTGTGGGCGAGCTCGTCGACCAGCACGAGCGCGGGCCGGCGCGACAGGATGGTGTCGATGTCCATCTCGGTCAGCGTCCGGCCCTGATGATCGATCAACTTGCGCGGTATCACCGTGAAGGGGTGGGTCAGCGCCTCGGTTTCGCGGCGTCCGTGGGTTTCGACCACGCCCACCACCACATCGACGCCAGCCCGCAGCCGTGCCGCGCCTTCGGACAACATTTCATAGGTCTTGCCCACCCCGGGCGCGGCGCCGAGGAACAGCTTGAGGCGGCCGCGCCCTTCGCGCGCAGCGGCGCGCAGCAGGGCGTCCGGATCGGCGCGCGCGGGTTCGTCGGGGCGAATCAGTCCTTCCTTCCAGCGGCTTGAGCATCGAGCCGGCGGTTCAGCGCCAGCACGTTGACCCGTGGTTCGCCGATAAAGCCTAGCACAGGCTGATCGGTTTCAGAGGCCACAATCTTCCGGACTTCCGCCACATCGATGCCCCTCGCCTTGGCCACGCGATCGACCTGCCATTCCGCCGCTTCCGGCGTGATTTCTGGATCGAGTCCAGAACCGGACGCGGTCACCAGATCGGCAGGGATCGGCTGCCCGGGATGTTCGACCGCCAGCGTCTTGATATCGCCGCGCACCCGATCGATCAAAACCTGCGATGTCGGCCCGAGGTTCGATCCCGACGACGCGGTGGCGTCATAGCCCTTGCCGGCGGCCGACGGACGGCCGTGAAAATAACGCGCGGCGGCAAAATTCTGCCCGATCAGTTCCGAACCGATCACCTTGTCGCCATCCCGGATCAGGCTGCCATTGGCCTGATGCGGAAAGGCCGTCTGGCCGACGATCGTCATCAGGATCGGATAGACGACGCCCAGCAGGAGGGCGAACAGGATCGTCATCACCGCCGCAGGGCGTAGAGAGGTTATAAGATCGTTTTTCATGACAATGTTCCTCGAATATTGTGCCGTACTCCGAACCTCCCCCGCCAGGGGGAGGTGGCAGCGCAAAGCGCTGACGGAGGGGGAGGACGGTTGGCGCCCGACATGAAGAGGGCCCGCGCATCCTCAAGGAGCAGTTGGCCGCCGCCCGCCCCCTCCGTCACCTTCGGCGACACCTCCCCCTGGCGGGGGGAGGGTTGGGAAAGGCTGCTCCCTCACGCCAGATGCATCCCCGACACGATCAGATCGATCAGCTTGATGCCGATGAACGGCGCCACCAATCCACCCAAGCCATAGACGGCCAGGTTGCGGGCAAGCAGCGGCCCCGCCCCGATCGGCCGGTATTTCACGCCCTTGAGCGCCAGCGGCACCAGCGCCGGGATGATCAGCGCGTTGAAGATGATCGCCGACAGGATCGCGCTCTGCGGGGTCGAAAGGCGCATCACGTTGAGCACCGACAGCCCCGGATAGAGCACCACGAACATCGCCGGAATGATCGCGAAATATTTGGCGACATCGTTGGCGACCGAGAAGGTTGTGAGGCTTCCGCGCGTCATCAGCAATTGCTTGCCGAGGCCCACGATCTCGATCAGCTTGGTCGGATCGCTGTCCAGATCGACCATGTTGCCCGCCTCGCGTGCCGCCTGCGTGCCGGTGTTCATCGCCACGCCGACATCGGCCTGGGCGAGCGCCGGCGCATCATTGGTGCCGTCGCCGCACATCGCCACCAGCTTGCCGCCCTGCTGCTCCTTGCGGATCAGCGCCAGTTTGTCCTCGGGCGTCGCCTGGGCCAGGAAGTCGTCCACCCCCGCCTCGGCCGCGATCGATGCGGCGGTCAACGGATTGTCGCCGGTGATCATCACCGTGCGGATGCCCATCTTGCGCAATTCTCCGAAGCGCTCGCGGATACCCGCCTTGATCACGTCCTTGAGGAAGATCGCGCCGAGCAGCCGCCCGTCGCGTACCACCGCCAGCGGCGTGCCGCCCGCGCGTGCGATCTCGTCGGTCGTACGGCGAAGCTCGGCGGCCGCGCTGCCCTCGGCCGAAGCGGGGTTGGCCTTGAAGATCGAATCGACCGCGCCCTTCTGGATCGTCGAGCCGCCGATGATCACGCCCGAAATGCGGGTCTGCGCGGTGAACGGGATCACTTCGGCGTCGACCGGCAGCATCGCCGTCATCACCCCGTGCTTCTCCCGCGCGAGCACCACGATCGAGCGGCCTTCAGGCGTTTCATCGGCCAGGCTGGCGAGCAGAGCCGCCTCGGCGAGCTCGGCGATCGAGACACCTGCCACGGTCTTGAACTCGCTCGCCTGCCGGTCTCCGATCGTGATCGTCCCGGTCTTGTCGAGCAGCAACGTATCGATGTCGCCCGCCGCCTCGACCGCACGGCCCGATTTGGCAAGGACATTGAACCGCACGAGTCGGTCCATGCCGGCGATGCCGATCGCCGACAGCAAGGCCGCGATCGTCGTCGGGATCAGGGTGATCAGCAGAGCCGCGAGAATCGCCACCGGGATCGATCCGCCGGCAAAGATCGCAAAACCCGGAATGGTGCCGACCGCGATCAGGAAGATGATCGTGAGGCCGACCAGCAGGATCGTCAGCGCGATCTCATTGGGGGTCTTCTGACGCTCGGCGCCCTCGACCAGCGCGATCATGCGATCGAGGAAGCCCTGCCCCGGCTCGGCGGTGATGCGCACCTTGATATGATCGGAGATCACCCGCGTGCCGGCGGTAACCGCCGATCGATCGCCACCACCCTCGCGGATCACCGGTGCGCTCTCGCCGGTGATCGCCGCCTCGTTGACCGAAGCGACACCCTCGATCACCTCACCGTCGCCGGGAATCAGATCATTGGTTTCAACAAGCACGACCTCGCCGGCCTGGAGAAAGCTCGCGGGAACGATCTCATAGGTATCGCCGACGCCGAGCAGGCGCTTGGCCTTGAGATCGGCCTTCGTCGCGCGCAGCGAGGCCGCCTGCGCCCGGCCGCGCCCTTCGGCGATCGCCTCGGCGAAGGTACCGAACAACACGGTGAGCCAGAGCCAGATCACAAGCTGGATCTGAAAGCTGATCGCCAAGCCACTGTGGCCGGTGAACAGCAGCACGGTAAGCAGCATCGCCACGGTAGCGGTAGTGAACATCACCGGGTTGCGGACAAGCTCGCGGGGATCGAGCTTGCTGAAGGCGTTGCCGATCGCGGGAATGACCAGATCGGCGGTAAAAAGCGACTGTGAACGCGCCATGATAAGTCTCCGATCAGAACAGCTGGCCGCGGATCATCGCGAGATGATCGGCGATCGGGCCCAAGGCGAGGCCCGGCAGGAAGGTGAGGCCGCCGACGATCAGGATGATGCCGATCAGCAGGCCGATCCACAGCAATCCGGTCGTCGGAAAGGATCCCGCCCCCGCCGGCACATAGCGCTTGGCGGCGAGCGATCCGGCGATCGCCAGCATCGGGATGATGATGAAGAATCGGCCGATCCACATCGCGACACCCAGCAGCCCGTCATAATAAGGCGTCGAGGCGGTCAGGCCGGCAAAGGCCGATCCGTTATTCCCGACCGCACTGCTGAACGCGTAGAGGATCTCGCTGAAACCATGCGGCCCCTTGTTGAGCGGCCCGGCCAGCCCCGCCGGCAGGACCGCGCTGACCGCGGTGAAGCCGAGGATGACCAACGGCAGCACCGCGATCGCCAGCACCGCCAGCTTCACTTCGCGCGCCTCGATCTTCTTGCCGACATATTCGGGGCTGCGGCCGACCATCAGACCGGCGACGAACACCGCCAGGATCGCGAACAGCAGGAAGCCGTAGATGCCCGCGCCGACGCCGCCGACCACCACCTCGCCGAGCTGGATGTTGATCAGCGGGATCATCCCGCCCAGCGCGGTGAAGCTGTCATGCATCGCATTGACCGCGCCGCATGAGGCATCGGTGGTAACGACCGCGAACAAGGTCGATGCCGCCATGCCGAAGCGGACCTCCTTGCCCTCCATATTGCCGCCCGGCACGCCGAGATGGTGGAAGATCGGATTGCCCGCCGCTTCCTGAGAATAGCAGACGATGACGCCGATCAGCACCATCACGATCATCGACATGAGGATCGCCCAGCCCTGCTTGGTGTTGCCAACCGCCTTGCCGAAGCACCATGTCAGGCCGAAACCGATCACGAAGATCGACAGCATCTGCACGAAATTGGTGATCGCGCCGGGATTTTCGAACGGGTGCGCGCTGTTCGCGTTGAAGAAGCCGCCACCATTGGTGCCGAGCATCTTGATCGCTTCCTGGCTGGCCACCGGCCCGAGCGAAATCACCTGCTTGGCGCCTTCGATCGTGGTCGCGTCGATCGATCCTGCCAGGGTCTGCGGCACGCCGCTCGCCATCAGGAAGATCGCATAGACGATGGAGATCGGCAGCAGCAGATAGATCGTCACCCGCGTCATATCGGCCCAGAAATTGCCGATCGTGCTCATCTGCCGCCGCGCGAAACCGCGAAACAAAGCGAAAGCGAGCGCGACGCCGGTCGCGGCGCTGGCGAAATTGTGGATCGTCAACCCCACCATCTGGCTGAACTGGCTCATCGTGCTTTCGCCCGAATAGCTCTGCCAGTTGGTGTTGGTGGTGAAACTGACTGCGGTGTTGAATGCCAGGTCGGGCGCCAGATTGGCAAACCCTTGCGGATTCCACGGCAGCCACGCCTGCGTGCGGAGTATGGCATAGGTGAGCAGCAACAGCGCCGCGTTGAAGATCAGCATGTGGATGGCATATTTGCGCCACCCCTGCTCGGCGCTCGGATCGATGCCGGACAGCTTGTAGAAGCCGGTCTCGATCGGTCCCAGCGCGACATGCAATGGCGTGCGCCGGCCCTCATAGAGCGCGAACAGCCACTGTCCCATCGGTTTGGTCAGCAGCAGCAATATGACGAAGAAAAGGGCGATCATCGCCCAGCCCGCATAGGTCATGACGGCCTCCCCTTCAGAAGCGTTCGGGCCGTGCAAGCACGGCAACGAGATAAAGGAGCAGCCCGAGCGCGGTCACCGCGCCCAGCCAGAGATCGATGCTCATAGGGTCAGGCCTTGTCCGCGAGGCCGACATAGCCGACGCTCAGCGCCAACAGCGCGAGGATCAGCGCGATCCAGTACAGGTCCAGCATGGCAAGCTCCGTGATGATATCCGAAGCATGCCGATTAGGCGCGGCCCGCGTTGACTTGCCATGCGGGATTGCGGGCCGGGGCATAAAGAATGCGTAAGTTTTGAAGCGATGGCGTCGCGAGCGAGAAGCCACTCGGGCGTTCAAATATTCTTTGGCGCGTCATCCCAGCGCAGGCTGGGATCCCTCCAAAGCTTGTTTTCAAGAGACTGGCTTGGAGCGATTCAAGCCTTCGCTGGAATGACGATAAATCTAAGCCGATTTAAACCGATGAGGCAGCGCGACAGCCGTCGCGTCGCCGATGAAGGCCGCCCAAACGCCGCCCGGTCTCCAGATCGTCTCCATCGCTTCGCGCGCCTGCGCCTCATCCATGCCGAGCAGGTCCCGACGATAACGACAGAGAAATGCCGAGACGCTCGTCGCCAGCTTTAGGGCAAGGGCGAGCGGCATCCGCCCGCCCCCTCCCGTCCGAGTCCAAACCTAGCCCAAGCCCATCAGGCTGAGCACTTCCTTGCGCGTTCGGTCGTCCTCGCGGAACACGCCCATCATCCGGCTGGTCGTCATGCCGACGCGCGGCGTACGCACGCCGCGTGCCGTCATGCATGCATGCGTCGCCTGGATGACGACGGCGACGCCCAACGGTTCGAGGTGCGTCCAGATACAATCGGCAATTTCCGCCGTCAGCCGCTCCTGAATCTGCAGCCGGCGCGCAAAGCCCTGCAACACGCGCGCGAGCTTCGAAATACCGACGACCCTCTTGTCGGGCAGGTAGGCGATATGGGCATGGCCGATGATCGGCGCCATATGATGTTCGCAATGCGACTGAAACGGAATGTCTTTCAGCAGCACGATCTCATCATAGCCGCCGACTTCCTCGAACGTGCGGCTGAGATGATGGGCCGGATCTTCCTCATAGCCCTGGCAATATTCGCGCCACGCGCGGCCCACGCGGGCTGGCGTGTCGACCAGCCCCTCGCGCTGCGGGTCATCGCCGGACCAGCGGATCAGCGTCCGTATGGCTTCCTGCACATGCTCGGGAACTTCCAGCTTGCCCTTGGGGGTGAGGCTGACGGCTTCCTCTTCGTCGCTTAATATCGACATTCTTCGAACGTTCCTCTTTCCTATCCTTATCGCCGCTATTGCATATGGGAAGCCAAGTCACCGATGTCAGCGCCCTCGCGCGTCCTGAAGTGCGACTTTTATTAAATTTCAGAACGCCCCCTCAGCGCAGCCACATCCGCCGAAATTCGGCCTCCCGATCGATAAACTGATGTTTCATAGCTCCCACTATGTGAAGGAGCACCAGCGCCGCAAGCCCATATCCCCCGATTTCGTGAATTTCGCCGAACAGGCCGTGCAGCATTTCCTTCGTATCCGCCGGCAGGCTGGTGATGAAGCCCAGCCGCGGCCAGCCGACCATACCGAACAGATACATCGGATGGCTCGCCGCATCCTTCCACGCGGAATCGTGCAGCCATCCCGTGATCGGCATGAACAGCATCAGGATATACAGGCCGAAATGGCCCAGATGCGCCAGCGCGCGCTCCCAACCCGCCATGCCTTCGGAAAATGGCGGAGGCTTATGGCCGGCGCGCCACAATATGCGCAGCAGCACCAGACCCAGCACCGTGATCCCGATCGATTTATGGGTGTCGATCGCCGGGCGCACCCACCCTTCGGGCAGATCGTCCGCGAGCCAGGCTATCAGCAGATTCACGATCATGAATATCGCGATCAGCCAATGGAGAATGATCGCGGTTGTTGTATAGCGCGAAACTTCATGGGACGGCATCAGCGCTTCCTTATTAGCTGCGGCGGTTGCGAGCGGAATTCTTTACGGCCATAGGGCGTCTCAACGCCGGTTCCAGCCGAACCGGGTGCGAAATGCAAGCATTCGGACTACGTACCGGTATGACGACATCCCTCGAAAGCCGTTTTGCGGTGCTTTCCCCTCGCCTGAACCGGCCGCCGCTCACGTTCGCCAGCGCGGCGCTGCATGGCGGCGCGTTGTTGCTGCTCGCCTTCCTGATCGTACAGGCCTGTTACCGTACCGGTATCCTCGCCTGGTCGGTCGGCATCGCCTATATCGCTTATGATACACTGCTGCTGGCCTTCGTCGGCATCAAGACCTGGCCGCTGCGCCACGCTCGCCCGCAGGACCAGCCGGCAACGCCACGGCCCAGCCTGGCGGTGCTGCTGGCCGCGCATAACGAGCAAGCCGTGCTGGTGGCAACGGTCAATGCTCTCGCGCGCCAGAGCGAACCGCCCGAAATCATCATGATCACCGATGATGGGTCGACCGATGCCACGCCGCAGGTGCTGCTCGATGCCTTCGCGATGGAAAAAGCTCCGTATGGCGAGGTCGCGACTTCACCATTGTTGCCCTCGCTACGCTGGCTGCGGCTTCCGCACGGCGGCAAGGCGCGTGCGTTGAACGCGGCTCTGGAACATGCCGGTTGCGAAATCGTACTGACCGTCGATGCCGATACGATCCTCGCGCCCGACGCGATCGAAGCCATGCGCAGCGCCTTTCATCGCGAACCGGAACTGGTGGCTGCAACCGGGTTGCTCGCGCCGATCTGCGATCACAGCCTCTCGGGCCGCTTGTTCCAGTGGTTCCAGACCTATGAATATGTTCGGAACTTCGTCTCGCGTTATGCCTGGATGCAAGTCGACGGGCTGCTGCTGATATCGGGGGCCTTTGCCGGCTTCCGCCGCGATGCCCTGAGCGAAGTCGGTGGGTTCGATCCCGAATCCATGGTCGAGGACTATGAGTTGATCCACCGGCTCCACCGCTTCTCGGTCGATCATGATCGCGGATGGAAAATCCGGGCCGTGGGTGAGGCGCGGGCCTATACCGACGCCCCCGGTCACCTCGCCGCCTTCCTCAAGCAGCGGCGGCGCTGGTTCGGCGGGTTTCTGCAAACGCAATATTGGAACCGCGACATGGTCGGGAATCCGCGCTTCGGCCGGCTGGGCACGATGATGCTGCCGGTTAAGGCGTTCGACACAGTCCAGCCGATTTTCGGCCTGATCGCCTTTTTCCTGCTGATCTTCTTCCTCGCGACCGGTCGTTTCGTGCTGATCTGGCCGATCCTCGCGATCATGCTCGCCAAGATCGTGATCGATCTGAGTTTCCATTTCTGGTCGATCGCGCTCTATCGGCGCTGGTCGGGCGATATGCTCCCCAAAGGCGCCGCTCGCATATTCCTGGCGTCGCTGATCGAGCCGTTCAGCTTCCAGTTGCTGCGGCACGTCGGCGCGACCTGGGGCTGGGTTGCCTTCCTGACCGGCCGATCGACCTGGGGGCGGCAAGAGCGCAAGGGCATATTGGCGCGCCAACTCTGAGGATATTGCCATTCCTCCCCGAGCTTGCTCGGGGAGGGGGACCATCCGAAGGATATTGGAGGGGCGCCGCGTCAGCGGCGGCTACGCCACCGCCCCCTCCACCGCTCTTCGAGCGGCCCCCCTCCCCTTTCCGGGGAGAAACTTGGAAACACGCCTACCCGTGCGCGGCGCGTGCCTGAACATAAGGCGCATCATGCTCGTCGCGCAGCGAGCGAACGAGCGGCTGCAATTTGTCGTCGAACCGCGCCAGCACGGGATAGTCGCCGATCGAGACATGATGGGTAACGAACGTCTCGCCGGTCCATAGATGCAGTGCGGCGCCAGGCGCCTCAGCCACGATCATCCGGCGTGCATCGGGGCGCTCGGCATCGATCGGCGCCATTTCCAGCGCGACCTGCGGTGCGGTTGACGGGCTGATCGCGAGCATCCGGCCCCGCCAGTTGGTGGTGATCGAACGATGAATATGGCCGCAGATCAGCGTAACGCCCGGACGATCGCCAATCACCGCGTCGAGCGCGATCACCCAGGGCTCCATCGGGCCGGACGTCATCCAGGGAATGCCCGTCTCGATCGGTGGATGATGGAGCACCATCATCACCGGCTTGCCCGGCACCGCATCGAGCTGCTCGCGCAACCATGCCGCGCGGGTCGAACAGAATGCGCCTCCGTGCAGGCTGTCATCCATCGTATCGAGCACGATGAAACGCACCTCGGGCCGATCGACGACATATTGGACGAAACCATTGACGTTCGGCAGGTGCGGAAACGCGTGACGCAAAGCCGCACGATCATCATGATTGCCGACGCATAGATAGACCGGGAAGGCCAAAGCGCGAATCTTGTCGCGGAGCCGTTCATAGCTCTCGATCTCGCCGCGGTCGGCCAGATCGCCCGAAAGAAACAGCATATCCGGCGTCACCGCCAGATTGCCGAGCCAGTCGAGCGCGATATTGAGCCGCCGGGCATTGAGTTCTTCGGGATTGCCGGCCTCGAACCCCAGATGCAGATCCGTAAGCTGCGCAATCAACATCTGCTCGCCTCGCCCATTTTCGGATTGCTTCCGACGTTGTCGCCACGCGTTCCCCAACGCACCGGAAGTCCAGCACGTTCAGGGTCGGCGTATTGTGATCCACAACACATAAGAGATGGTTAACGCAGGTTTGCCGGTCAGGCTCCGCCGGCGGCCTTCACTGCCTTCTCATCGACATGGGCCGGCGTGCTGTTACCGCGAACATGATTAGTCCGCACCATCAGCGGCGCAAAGCCGGTGCGGTGATAATCGTGACACATCGCACAGCCCGACGGCACCGCCTTGTGCGCGTCCTGCCCGCCATGGCATTCGCGGCACCGCGCGATTTTCGGCAGGTTGACGTCGCTCGCCTTTGTCGAATTGGCGACCCCGTGGCAGCTCGCGCAGCTTTCGGTGTCATGCGCGGCATGATCGAACCAGCCCTTGGCCATATAGCGCTTGGCCAGCACGACCGGCGCCACGGCAAAGGGAACGCGCGCATTGCCGGTCGGCGCGATCACATGGCAATCGAAACAGGCGCCCCCCTTCGAGAACACCGCCCGGATCGCCGTCTCGGCATTTCCGCCGCGCGTCACCATGCCCTGCGCATAATCGACCGCAGCCGCCGGGTTTGCGAACATGCCCGGCCGGCGTCGCTCCATGCCCTGCACCGCAGCCCCGCGGAACATGCCCGACGAGCGGTAGAAGGCCCGGATATCGGCCACCACCTGCGCCGGATCGCCATGGCGCAAGGTGCGTACGGTTCCGCCCACCTGATCGAAAGCGAGCGAATGGCAGGCGCCGCAAGCCGCTTCCATCTTCACCGGGGCAAAGCTGTTGCCGGTCGTATCACGGCGATGGCAGTTCGCGCATTCCAGCGGCTTGCCATATCCTTCGCCCCCGCCGAGCGTCTTCGCCATCTGCGCGACGCCGTTGATGGTCGAAAGGTGCATCTTGTGCGGGAATTTCAACCCACTTTCTTCCTGCGGATCGGCATCGAGCGACACGCGCCGCTGCATCGGCACGCCGCCCAGGCCGACGAAGCGAATCTTCGGCTGAAACTGCGGATGGTCATTACCGAAATCGGAGGCATTGAGCAGCTTCGTGTCGGCCAGGTTCTTGCTGAGCGAGCCATGGCAGTTCGTGCAGAAACGCTGATCGGTCGTGGGCATCGCTGTCGCGCCCTGATGCTCGGTATGGCATTCCACACACCGCCCGGGCGGGATATTGAAGACACCAGCCACAAGATGCCGGGCCTTTTCGTTCAAGCTCGGCGAACCCTTCGCAACCGCAAGTCGCTTGGGATCGGCATGGTCGTGGACCTTGGTGTGGCAGGCGACACAGGCGTCGTCGCGCACGGCAACGCCAGGGCTGACGTGGCAGGCCTTGCAATTATTCTCGAGCGATTTGTGCGCAAGCGACAGCGCGCCTGACGACCACATCTCGTCGGCGTGAAACGCCACCTTTTGCGGCGCCTTGGGGTCGCGCATCTGCGATGAAGCGATCGGCCATATCAGGAAAAGTCCGAGCACAAGCAACACGAAGCTCCAGGCGAGCACGCGCTTGCCGGGCATGACGCGGGCCAGGGAGAAGACATGGGCCTCCTCCTTTTCCTCGGACGCATTGGACAGCGCCCCCACGCGTTCGACCGTAATGATCGTCGATCCGGATTCCTCGCCTTCGCCGGCCGCGATCGTCAGCGCATGAGCACCGATATGGATATCGGCGCCGCGCTGGACATCGATCGTGGCATGCTCGACCGACTTGCCATCGACGATGAACGGCAGGCCCGCCGCAGCCGCAATCTCGATCCGCCCCTGCCCGGCCGTGCGGATGACTGCATGATGGAGCGTGACCGCGAGGTCAGGCAGATGGATGTCATTTTCGGTGCCGCGGCCGATGCTGAGTTCGGTCTGCGAAAACGCCTTGGGACGGATGATGTCGCGGCCATCGGCGGTGCGCGCAACCGTGCGAACGATGAAGCTCATGGGTGCGATCTCACCAGTAATAGAAGACAGCGACGATGTGCACGATCAGCGCAGCGATAAGCGCGAACGTGAGCGGCACATGGATCTGGAGCCAGATTTCGAGGATCGATTTCAAACGAAGATGTTTTCGGATCCGTTGCAGCGCCGATCGCTTTCGTTCGAGCAGGACTTCGACAAGGTCGAGCGAGTCATTGCCATAACCGGCCTGCCGCGAAGGATGTTCGCGCACTGCCTGCAACGCCCGGCGGGTGCCGCACTTCGGATAGCGCCCCGTCAATCGGGCGATGAGGCCGCCACCGAACGGATCGTCGTTGAGCGACATGCGCACGATGTCGGCCTGGTCATGCGGCAATGGCTGCGCCGCATCGTGCAATTGCCGATCGATCATCCGCAGATTGTCAAGCATCTGCAATTGTGTCGTTTCACCGCGATTGGCCGACAGCGCCTGCGGCACATTGGCATAAGCGACCACACCGAAAATGCCCGAACCGATGACCAGCATCATCAGCACATACGCCAGCGTATGAACGTTCCAGCCGAACTGGAAACCCGTGTGCAGGGTGCCGATCACGATCAACGACAGTCCGAGATAGACGTGCGCCGACGTCCAGCTCTTGAGCGACCAGCGACCGGGCGTAATCGCCCGCTTGCGAATGCCCAGCATCGTCAGCCACAGGATCAGCAGGACGCCGATCGTGCCCATCGTATAGCCATACACGCTGCCGCCATTCGGGCGAGGCTGCACGTCATTGAACGCGTAGATCAGCAGCGCGACGAACGAAATGGCCAGTGCAATCTTGAGCCAGCGAAAACCCTGATGGCGCAGGAAGCTCTCGTGATCCGACTGGCGGACGCGACCTGTGGGGCGAGCCTTGCTGGCCATCAGGCATCTCCCCGCTGCAAGCGGGCCACCGACAGGAATTCCTCGGGAGCGACGCGAATGGCGGCACCGGTCGGGCACGCACGCACGCAGCTCGCACCGCCCTCGATCCCCGAACACATATCGCACTTCACCGCCCGCTTGGCCTTTTCGACCCCCTTGGGCATGTTCGCATAAGCCCAGTCATGGCTGGCCTCGCCTGGCCCCGGCCCTTTGCCGAACAGGAACCATGTCCACAGGCTCGGCTTCTTGGGTGGCTCCTTCTCCATCCGGATCACGCCATAAGGGCAGTTGCGCTGGCAATTGCCGCAGCCGATGCATGTCTCGTCGATATAGACCTCGCCATCCTGGCCGCGATGGATTGCGGTCGGCGGGCAATCGGCCATGCAGTGCGGATGCTCGCAGTGACGGCAGCTCGTCGGCACATGCAGATGTGCGAAGGTGCGCCCGGCTTCGCGATCGAGCCGCGAGATGCCGTCATGGCTGTCGGCACAGGCCTTTTCGCAATTGTCGCAGCCGACGCAGAGGTTTTCGTCGATCAGCAACACGTCGGTCGCCTCGCCGACACCATTGTCGACAAGGAAATTCGCGGTCGCCGAATACATGTCGACAACACTACCGAAGCTGTCCTTCTTCGCCTCGATGAACGAGGCCAGATCGGTCCGCTCGCCCATCGCGGTCTTGGCCTGGGCGAAGAAGGTCGGCTGCGCCTCGAGAAGCGCCCGAAATGCGTCGCCGTTGAGCTTGATCACCTCGGATTTGACCGCGGCGCGCACGGTATTCTTGCGAACGCCGTTGTCGAACAATTCAAGCTCGCCGACATAATTGCCGGCTGGGACATAGGACAGGAAGATCGGCTTGCCACCGATATTCTTCTCGACGACCATCGATCCCGAACGGATCACATAGACGTCGCGGCTCTCGTCGCCTTCACGGAAGATCGCCTCGCCGGCACGAACCGCCTTGATCTCGGCCGTTTCCAGCACGCCCGCCAGATCGGCGGACTGCAGGCCCGATTGCCACATCTGCAACAATTGGCGCTCGGTCGAGATCCGGGTTACCGCGCGCTTCACGGCCGGCACAGATGCCATCAGCTTCAGGATCGCGTTACGCGGAATATCGACGACGATCGTGTCGTCGATCGAACGGATTGTCGATCCGCGGCGGCGTCCCGAAACCAGACCGACTTCACCGAAGATCGATCCTTGCGGAATTACGATGCCGGTCGAGCGTCCATCGGGCAGCGGAATGTCGACCTTGCCCTGCGCGATGCAGAACAAGGACGATCCCGGCGCATTCTTTTCGAAGATGATCTCGTTCTTGCCATAGGCCTTCACCTCGGAATCGAGCATGAATTCGCGCATCTGCAGCGGCGACAGCTCATTCAGGATGGTGACGCTGGTTCGAATGAATTCGAGCCACTCATCGACCGATCGTTTCTGCGGCAGATAAACGAATTTCTTTTCGAGGATCGGCTCGTCGGCCGGTTTCAGCGCGGTATTGCCGTTGATGAACTCGACGGCGTCATAGCCCTGGTTCATGCAATGCTTGATCAGCGGATAGCCGGCCAGCGCGCCGATCACATAGATGCCCGGATTGGTCGATTCGAACGCCGGTGACAGTTTCGGGAACGCCTCGCGATCCTCGCTGGTGAATTCGATGCCGCATGCCTCGATGAATTTACGCGGCGCGGCGGAGCCCATTCGGGCGATGATGCGATCGCAACGAAAGCGAGCTTCGCCATCGCGCGTATCGAGGACCAGATAGTCCTTTTCGACGCGATTGGGGGACGCATCGGTGATGATGTTCATCCGGCCTTCGTCACGCGCCGCCATCAGCAGTTTGACGTTGGCGCTCTTGGCGCGGCTGAAATCGGCAGTGCGGTTGACGATCGAAACGACGTTGCCCTGCGCGACGTCAGCCGCGAGACCGAGTGCGTTTTCGATACCCGCGTCACCGGCACCGATGACGGTGATATGTTCGTCGACATATTCGCCCGGATCATCGAGCTGATACTGCACATGCGCCATGTCGCCGCCCGGCACGCGCATGAGATTGGGGTTGCCCTGCGTCCCGATCGCCAGGATGATCGCCTCCGCGCGGATCGAAGTTCCGTCGGTAAGCCCGATCGTGAAATCGCCCTTGGCGCCGGAGATCGCCTTCACTTCGCTCTTCAGGCGAACGTTGATCTTTCGTTCCGCTGCCTGCTTGTCCCACGTGCCGAGAATGGCTTCGCGTTTGCCGGCATCGAAATCCATGTCGGCGCGAAGCACGAGCTGGCTGGGCGTCGCCATCACGTGCTTGCCCTTCTGATACTTATAGATCGTATCGGAAAGATGATCGGTCTTCTCAAGCAGCACGTGTGAGATACCCAGGCTTGCTGCATGTGCCGCGGCGCTAAGCCCCGCCGGCCCCGAGCCGACGATGGCAATCCGGTAGATGTCCGCCACTGAACCCCCTGCCCCCACTATTCGGAATCCTTTTACGGTTCCCGTCTTGTCGCCATGTTGCCCCATCGTTGCGCACGCAATCGACGATGCCATCCGGCTCTGCCCGACTCCACTCTATCAGCTTCGCCGTGAACCGCTAGACATTCGTTGCAATTCTGTATGAAGAACCTGATTAGTAACGAGATAGGAGAAATTCGTGAACGAAGGCAGTCCGGCAAAGAGAGCAATCACCTTATCTGCGGGACGGGTGATACTGATCCTTGCCGCCCTGATTGCTCTCCTGGCAATTGCCCTTCCGATTCTCCGATCTCCAAAGGCAACGCCAACCGCTGCATCGGACTTACAGAAGCCGGTCAGCGACGTGCCATCGATGATCGCCGGCCTCGAAAAGAAGATGGCAGCCAATCCCGCCGACCCGGAAGGGTGGAACATGCTGGGATGGTCTTATTATAATGTCGGCCGCTATGCGGACGCGGTGAAGGCCTATCGCCACGCCGCCGATCTCGAACCGAAAAACCCGGTATATTGGTCAGCGCTGGGCGAAGTGCTGGTACTGGCCGGGCCGGGCGGCGTTACGCCCGATGCGGCGCAGGCCTTCGCCAAAGCGCTCGCCATCGATGCGAAAGACTATCGTGCACGCTATTTCACCGGCGTGAAACAGGATCAGGATGGCGATCATAAGGGCGCGCTCGATCGGTGGATCGCCCTGTTGAAGGACGCGCCCGCCGGCGCCCCCTGGGAGGATGCCGTCCGTACGGTGATCGATCGCGTATCCAAGGCGAATCACATCGACGTGGCCGATCGCCTGCCCCCGCATCTGGCGGCACCGGCGCCGACTTCGGCACCGCCCCTGGCCCCCGGTGAGGCCGTCGCCACGGCAGCTATTCCGGGCCCTACCGCAAGCGATATGCAGGCCGCCAACGGCATGACGCCGGGCGAGCAGAATGCGATGGTGCAGAGCATGGTCGATCGGCTCGCGGCCCGACTCGCGGCCAATCCGCGCGATGGCGATGGCTGGATCCGGCTGATGCGCGCGCGCATGGTCCTCAACGATCCCAACGCAGCGCACGCCGCACTGATCAAGGCCAAGGCCGCTTTTGCGGGTGACGCGTCAGAGATTGCCCGATTGGATTCGGCCGCGCAGACGTTGGCCGTCCCCAAATAGCCATCGGGATGCGGGGCTGAAAAGCCCGCATTGCATGGCCACAAGCTGCGCTGTGCTTGCCTTTGGCAAGGCGGTGGAGCATTGGGGCGCCCGAAAGGACTTCCCTGAATATGGCCAAGAACTGGACGCCCGATAGCTGGCGGACCCACCAGGCAGTACAAATGCCGACCTATCCGGACGCCGCCGCACTGGCGGGCGCGGAGCGCGAGCTTGCGGGTTATCCGCCGCTCGTATTTGCCGGCGAGGCCCGCGAATTGCGCGCCGAGCTGGCGCAGGTTGCTGCCGGCAAGGCCTTTCTCCTTCAGGGCGGCGATTGCGCCGAGAGCTTCGCCGAACTCCACGCGAACAATATTCGCGATACCTTCCGCGTCATTCTGCAGATGGCGGTGGTGCTGACCTATGCGTCCAAGCTGCCGATCATCAAGGTCGGCCGCATGGCGGGTCAGTTCGCCAAACCGCGCTCGGCCGACATGGAAGAAATCAACGGCGTGGCGCTGCCCAGCTATCGCGGCGATATCATCAACGACATCGCCTTCACCGAAGCCGGCCGCGCGCCCGATCCGCAGCGCATGATCCGGGCCTACACCCAGTCGGCGGCAACGCTCAACCTGGTGCGCGCATTCGCACAGGGCGGCTATGCCAACCTGCATCAGGTCCATGCCTGGACGCTCGATTTCATGGGCCGCAGCCCGTGGGCCGCGCAATATCAGCAGGTGGCCGAGCGGATCGGCGATGCGCTGGACTTCATGGCGGCCTGCGGCGTCGATCCCGAAACCACGCCGCAACTGAAGGGCACGCAATTCTATACCAGCCATGAGGCGCTGCTACTGCCTTATGAGCAGGCGCTGACCCGCGAGGACAGCCTGACCGGCCAATGGTATGATACGTCGGCGCATTTCCTGTGGATTGGCGACCGCACCCGTTTCGAAGGTTCGGCGCATGTCGAATATCTGCGCGGCGTCGGCAACCCGATCGGCATCAAATGCGGCCCCAGCCTCGATCCGGACGCGCTGCTGCGCCTGCTCGACACGCTCGATCCGGCCCGCCAGCCCGGCCGCATCACGCTGATCACGCGCTATGGCTATGACAAGATCGAAAAGCACATGCCCACGCTTGTTCGCGCCATCCAGCGCGAAGGCCGTCCGGTCATTTGGTCATGCGATCCGATGCACGGCAACGTGGTCAAGGCCGCCAACGGCTACAAAACCCGCCCGTTCGACAGAATTCTGGCAGAGGTGCGCGGCTTCTTCGCGGTCCACCGCGCAGAAGGTACGCATGGCGGCGGCATCCACGCGGAAATGACGGGCCAGAACGTCACCGAATGCACCGGTGGCGCCATGGCACTCACCGACGAGAACCTCGCCGATCGCTACCACACGCATTGCGATCCCCGGCTGAATGCGGGCCAGTCGATCGAACTGGCCTTCCTGCTGGCCGAGATGCTCAACCAGGTGATGCGCGAACGCGAACGCGCAGCGGCCTGACTCGCCGCAAAGGCCATTCTTCCGGTTGACGGCGGAAGCACGCTTCCATATGGAGCGCGCTTCCGCTGCACGGCCCCTTCGTCTAGCGGTTAGGACGTCGCCCTCTCACGGCGAAAACACGAGTTCGATTCTCGTAGGGGTCACCATTTCATTTTTTTTGAATGATTGAGCAGCCTCAGAGACGTAAATGTCTCACAATTTTACCCCGGCTTGTTCTCTAGAACGCTGGCCTTGGTCATCCTCAGAAACAGGCGTGAAATCTGAGCTACGATGGGGCGCCTGAAGCCCCACAAGCCACCGCCTATTGCGATCGGCCACGCCGTCGCGGACAAGGGGCTGAGGATCGTTTCGACACCCTCAAATAAGACCGGCCAGTCAATTCCCATTCCCGCTTCCCCGCTTCCCCGTGTTCCCACCGTCACGCATTGGCATGTCATTTCCCAAACACCTATGTCGTGCCGACTTGGCCGACCTCTCCAGCAAATCGCCTGCCGCCACAGGGGACTATGGGCCGCGTCGCTTCCACCACGACGGATTCTCTCCGTGGCCCGGTTTCGCGGGGCTGGCGCAACCGCCTTGTTCGGTTTAACCGCCGCCGATGACAGTCACCGACACGCCACATCCCGAACTGCACCGGCACGAATTCGTGGCCCTGATCGCGGCAATCATGGCGGTGAACGCGCTCGGCGTCGATCTCATGCTCCCGGCGCTGCCGGCGATCGGGCGTGATCTGGCAGTCCTTGGCGCGAATGCGCAGCAATGGGTGGTCACCGCTTATATCTTCGGCCTGGGCGTCGGCCAGCTGCTATACGGTCCGCTTGCCGATCGCTACGGGCGCAAGCCTGTCCTGCTCTCGGCGCTCGCCGGCTTTGTCGCGGCGAGCCTATTTGCCGCTACGGCTCAGGGCTTCGCAGCGCTGGTCGCCGCCCGCGTCCTGCAAGGCAGTCTTGCGGCAGCGAGCCGGGTGCTGTCGGTAGCGTTGGTGCGCGACTGCTATTCGGGGCGACGGATGGCGCAGACGATGTCGCTTGCGCAAATGGTGTTCTTTCTTGTGCCGATCCTCGCACCCACAATCGGCCAGGGGCTGCTGCTAATTGGTCCGTGGCGCTTCATCTTCTACGTACTGGGTGGCTTCGGGGCCGCCGTGTTCGGCTGGGCCGCGCTCCGCCTCCCCGAAACGCTGCCGCATGCAGCGCGGCGACCAATATCGCTCGACTCGCTCGGCTCCGCTTATCGGATCACGCTCACCGACCGCTTCTCGGTCGGCTATGCCCTGGCCGGCGCATTGACCTTCGGCGCAATCATTGCTTTCGTCTCGTCGTCCGAGCAGATCTTTGTCGACACATTCCACCAGGGCAAGCGCTTCACCTTGCTGTTCGGCCTGTGCGCGCTCGCGATGAGCTTCGCATCGTTCGCCAACAGCCGCCTCGTCGAACGGCTCGGTACGCGGGTGATCTCGCACAGTGGTATCATCTGTCTGATCCTGCTTTCGATCACCCATGCCCTGATCGTCTGGTCGGGAATGGAGACACTTTGGACCTTTGTTGCCCTGCAAGCGCTAAGCCTCGTCTGCATCGGCCTATGCGGCGCCAATTTCGGGGCGATGGCCATGGCGGCGGTCGGCCATGTCGCGGGCACCGCCTCCTCGATCCAGGGGTTCATCACCACCCTCGTCGCCGCCGCGATCGGATCGGCGATCGGCCAGTCCTATGACGGTACGACATTGCCGCTCGCCGGCGGCTACCTGTGCATCGGTCTCGGCGCGATCACGCTCATCTGGTTTGTCGAAGGCGGTCGGTTGTTCCGGAGCAGGCTGGTGCGGGATTGACGGGCTTCCATCGTCGACCAGCCTTGCAAGGCCGCAATGCGCTCGCCTTTGCTTCGTCGGGCTATTTTACAACAAAGTCGACTACACGCCGGCGTAATTCATATAATCCGCTGATTACAGGTCGCATTTCACTTCTGGCGCAAAACTTGCTGTAAATTAAACAGTCTGTCATCGAATGTAATAGGCGGCGGGCCGATCGGTAGATCGGTTGGTCAATGAATGCCGGTTGGGGGAACGTGGGCGATGGTGAAAAGTCTAAAGGCAGTGGCGGCAGGCGCGATCATAGCCGCAACGATGGCGCTGCCATCGACCGGCGCGCTGGCGACCACGGTCATCGCAACGCTCGAAGGCAGCGATGCCGGCGGGACGGTAACGCGCCACATCGCTTCTGGCTTTGGATCCTCCTCGTCGGGTATCAATCTCGCAGCGGAGCGCTTCGATCTGCTGGCCACAGGCGGAACCGACGTGCAGGATCTTGCCGGACCGGGCGCCGTCGACGAATTTTTCGCGTTCTGCGTCGAACCGCGCGAATATATCTATCAGGGCCAGTCGGTCACCTACGCCATGTCGCCGCTGGCCAGTGCCGCGATGAGCAGCATCGGCGGCATCGGCACGGTCAAGGCCGATCAGATCGCAGAACTGTTCGGCCGCTTCCAGTCCAATCTCGCGGCACCGATGTCCAATGTCCAGGCCAGCGCATTGCAGATCGCGGTCTGGGAAATTACCCGCGAGTTCAGCACCAACGCGTTGAGCGTCTATAATGGCAACGTGTTCTACGATGTCGGCTCGGATAATCCCGGTGGCGCGCTCAGCCTCGCGCAAACCTATCTGAGCGCGATCAATGGCAGCGGCCCGCGCGCCCAGGGCCTGCGCGCACTGACGTCTGAAGGCGGCCAGGACCTTCTCGTTCAGGTCGTCTCTGCGGCGCCGGAACCGGGCACGTGGCTCATGATGATCGGCGGCTTTGGCATGATCGGTGGAATCGCACGGCGGAAACGCAATATGGGGTCGTCAGGGCTCGGTCGGGCATTCGCGCCGGCAAAGTAGATATGCTAATCTATTTGTATGATTTCGCAGATCAGAGTTTGACAATGCTCGATCTGATTTGATCAACGCTCTGCATTCCGAGAATCCCCTCGGGATTTTCCATCACGTGTACCCACGGTTGGGCAGAGGCGTGCGGACGCGATCCGGTTAAGGCTATATGCGGCCCTCCGCCTCCCGGGGGTGACGAGACCGGGACAATATTTCTATACGCCACCGCTGAGAGCCGGCAAATTGGCGGCGAATCTGCAGGGAGAATATTCATGACCAATCGTAGCATCATCGTCACCGGGGGGTTCGGCGCGCTGGGGCGCGTCGTCGCAGCCGCGTTCGCCGCGGCGGGCGATCGCGTCGCCCGCGTGGATTTCGCAGCGACAGCGCCCGATAGCCCTGCCGGCATGCTCGATATCGGCGGCGTGGACCTCACCGATGGCGCTGCCGCCGCCGCCGTTTGCGAACAGGTGACCGCAGCCTTTGGCGGTATCGACGTGCTGGTCAACATTGCCGGCGGCTTCACCTGGGAGACGTTGAACGATGGCAGCATCGCAAGCTGGCAGCGCATGTTCGCAATGAATGTCGGCACGACCGCCACAATGACGAAGGCCGCCCTCCCCGCGCTGCTTACCCGTCCGGGCGCCCGGATCATCAATATCGGTGCCGGCGCCGCCATCAAGGCGGATGCGGGCATGGGTGCATATGCCGCCTCCAAGGCGGGCGTCCATCGTCTTACCGAAAGTCTCGCCACCGAGCTCGCCGGCAAGGGCATCACCGTCAATGCGGTCCTTCCCAGCATCATCGACACGCCCACCAATCGCGCCGACATGCCCGACGCCGATACCAGCAGTTGGGTCCTCCCGCAGACAATCGCCGACCTCCTCCTGTTCCTCGCTTCGCCCGCATCGCGCGGCGTCACCGGCGCGTTGATACCGGTCACGCGCAGCGGCACCGAAGCATAGGCCGAATGTCGAGATGATGTGGGACCGATCGGCAGCCGCTGCATGCCCATCGGCCCCACATCATCGATGCCACGTATTTCGCCGGGCGGAGCAGAAAAGCTACCCGCATCGGCGAACGCTCGGCGGGATTGCCGTCCTTATTTGGGTCGGTTGCCGACGGGCGCCAGACCGAGAAGGAGCAGATTGAGCGCTTCCTCGACGCTCACCGCCACATTGTCTCCATGGCTTCCCAGGCCACCGCCTGCGATCATCAGAACCGCGCGATGCGTATCGCCGATCTCGAAACTGTCGCGGACGAGCCCCGCCTTTTTGGCCCGCTCCAAGGGATCGGTAAGAATCCGCTCAACACCCGACCTGAAACCATGGACTGACGATGGCGTCTGTCGATGCACCGACACGATTTTGCCCAGCCCGCCCGATGCGAGCGTTTTGACGGCGAGAAGCCGCAACCCCAGGAGGAACGCATCGTCCCGCCCGGCCCACTGGGCGACCTGTTGGGCCAGGTCATCGATGTGAACGTGCATCACGGCGATGGTCACGGCCTCGCGCGTAGGGAAATTGCGGTATAGCGTTGGCCGGCTGACATCGGCCCGTTCCGCTATTCTTTCGAGCGGTACCTCAAAGCCGTCGCTGGCATATAATTCTACGGCCGCCTGGATCAGTCGCTCCCGCCGCTCCTGCGCATCACGCCTGAGCGTCGTCCCCTTCGGTCTTTCAACTTTCCACATATGCGTCGCCGATTTCCTATCAAAATATAGCCTATACGGAAACCGAACGAGATCAAACGACAGCTGTGAACCGATATCCGATCATCGTGCCCAATCCTAACAGTCGTTCACGCGCGGGGCGCAGCAACATTCGTGCGACAATTTCCTAACGACTCCCGTGATATCGCAACCGAAACAAGACCGGCTTGGGAATATCTGCGAACGTGAATCGAAAAATTATATAGTAAGGCATTAATCACGGACGGCATAACGGCATGCCAATCACGCAAGTCTATGCGTATTTTCCCCCGTTAGCGATCGATCCGCGAGGTAAGACGTCCTTAACCACTCATCCCCTAAAGCCCTTCCACCACATGAAATTGGGTTTAGGGGTATAAATGAAAATCCTTCGTCTTCTGCTGACAGTAGCACCACTCGCGCTCGCTGCCCCGGCCTGGGCAGATGAGGCCGATCCCGCAGCATCCGCCAAGCCGGTAGCCAGCAAAGCCAACACGAGCGATATGATCACCACGGGTGTGGCGCGCGGACGCGACCGCCTGGACAGCGCGACATCGACAAGCTCGATCAAGGAAGGCGAGATTGAGAAAACAGGCGCGCGCTCGCTCGCCGAACTGCTGCGTAACATCCCCGGCCTCCGGGTCGAATATGGCTATGGTGGCGAAGGCCAGGCGAGCATTTCGGTTCGCGGCCTTCCGCTCGCCAATGGTGGCGCCAAGTTCCTTCAGCTGGAAGAAGACGGGCTGCCCGTCCTCGAATTCGGCGATATCGCGTTCGCCACGGCCGACAGTTTCCTTCGCGCCGATCTCAACATCGCGCAGATCGAATCGATCCGCGGCGGCTCATCCTCGACCTTTTCGTCCAATTCGCCGGGCGGCATCATCAACCTGATCTCGAAGACGGGCGACGTCGAAGGCGGCTCGGTCCAGGCCAGCACTGGCCTCGACTATGAAAGCTATCGCCTGGACTTCGACTATGGCGCGAAGATCACCGATACTCTGCGCTTCCATTTCGGCGGCTTCTACCGTCAGGGCGAAGGCCCCCGCCGTGCCGGCTATGATGCCTATAAGGGCGGCCAGTTCAAGTTCAACGTCACCAAGCAGTTCGAGGGCGGCTATATCCGCCTGTACGGAAAATATCTGGACGACCGCTCGCCTTATGTCCTCAATCAGATAGCAGGGGTCTCCGGTACGAATTCCAATCCGGTCTTCAGCGATCTTCCAAATTATGAGGCGAATAAGGATACGCCTTTATCGCGTTACCTGACCCAGAATATAACGCTCGATGAAAACAACAATATCACCAAAACCGATCGTCGGGATGGCTCACACTCAGTCTCCAAATCCATAGGTGTCGAAGCTCAGTTTGAGGTCGCCGACTGGACGATCACCGAGCGCTTCCGTTACTCGGGTAATTCGGGCAGCGTGAACACGAACCTGATCGCGACAGCCAGCCCTGCGCAGGCGCTCGCCAACAGCTTCGCAGGCCCCGGAGCAATCCTGTCGTACGCGACCGGCCCGAATGCCGGCCAGGTTATTTCCAACCCGGCGGCGCTCAACGGCAATGGCCTGATGGAGCTGCTTGTCCCGATCGACACGCGTCTCAACAATCTCGACAACATGACCAACGATCTGCGCGCCAGCCGCGTCTGGGATATCAGCGGTGGCGAACTCACCGCCACGGCTGGATTCTATAAAGCCAGCCAGAACATCAACACGGTGTGGCAGTGGAGCACGGTCTTTGCCGACGTGATCGGCGGTGGCAACACCAACCTGATCAACCTGACGACCGCGGGCGGCGTTCCGCAGACTCAGAACGGCTATTTCGCATTCGGTACGGCGGGCATCGGCGGGCAGCGCCACGACATTTATGACGTACACTATAACGTCAACGCGCCCTATGGCTCGCTCAACTATCACATCGGCAAGATCGCGATCGGCGCAAGCATCCGCTATGATTTCGGCGATGCGGGCGGCTCGCTGGTCGGTTCGGAACTAGGCACCTGCCCGACCGGCAACCCGACCTGCATCACCAGCCGCGACATCAACGGCGACGGCGTGATATCGGCCGCGGAACGGCGGGTTTCCTATTTCCCGATCACCACCCCTGGTCCGCTCAACTACGATTATCACTATGTGTCCTATTCGACCGGGATCAACTATCGCGTGGCAGAGCCGTTCTCGGTCTTCGCCCGCTACAGCCGCGGCGGCCGTGCGGCCGCCGACCGCATCCTTTTCGGCAACATCGTGAACCCGGTTACCGGTACGCTGTACCGCCAGAGCACGGCCTATGATCCGGTAAAGCAGGCCGAAATCGGTCTAAAATATCGCAAGAGCGGCCTGACGCTGAACGTGACCGGTTTCTGGGCGAAGACTCACGAAACCAATATCGGCATCGATCGCGGCTATCGTGCCTTTGGTGCCGAGTTTGAGGGCGGCTACCGCAGGGGCATCTTCAGCATCAACGCGGGCGCCACATATACCAACGCCAAGATCACGGGTGACTCGGTCAACGCGGCCACTGTCGGCAACACCCCCAAGCATCAGCCGACGTTCATGTATCAGGTGATGCCGCAGATTGACGTGGGCCGTTTCACCGCCGGCAGCGACATTCTCGGCGTAACCAGCGCCTATTCGGCCGACGTGAACCAGTTGAAGTTGCCGGGCTATGCTGTCGTCAACGCCTTCGCCCAATATCGGCCTGTGCCGCGGGTGACAGTGTCGGTCAACGGCAACAACCTGTTCAACGTGAAGGGCGTGATGGACGCCGATGCCAGCATCCCGGCCAGTGGCCGCGCACGGATCATCGGCATCAACGGTCGTTCCATTCAGACTTCGTTGAGATTTGATTTCTGAAACTGAAAACCCCGCTCCGGAAGTCATATTCAATATGATCTCCGGAGCGGAGACTGCAATGCCTCTCATCCGAAAGCTAATCTGATGTTCAAATCTATGAGCATTCCAAGGAAGCTGGGCCTGTCCTTTTTCGTGATTTGCGCATCCGCCGCAGTCATGATGGTCGTATTCTTCGTGAATATCGCGATGATCAGCACGTCGACCAATCGGAACAATCTCAGTCAGTCGATCTATGCGAAGGCACTTGCGCTGGACACCGCGATCCTTCGCCAGAACAGCCAGTTTCGCGGCTATCTGGTTACGGCCGACGACAGCTATCTGAAGTCCTATTATGAGGGACGCGACGACTATGACCGCACCTCTGCCGAGCTCGAGGCCCTTCTGACCGACCCCGCGAGACGCGATCTCGTCCTGGAATCTCGCAAAGAAACGCTCGCATGGCGAAAAAATTGGGGCGACCGGCTCGTCGAGTGGGTGCGTGCGGGTCGACGCGATGAAGCGCAGGAAGCGGTTCGTTCGGCAGGCAAGGCCGCCCTGGTAAGCGCCGCGGTACTGCCGCTGCGCAATATTCGCGACGTCGAGACCCAACTGATCGAGAAAAATAGCGCACGTCAGGAAACCGCGATCATCATCGCGATGATCACGTTGATCATCGGCGGCATCGCGCTGATTGGCATCGCCGTCAAATTGGCCATGATGCTCAGCCAGATGATCGCACGCCCGATCACCAACCTGACGAATGCGATGGCCGAACTGGCCGCAGGCGAGAACAACGTGGTCGTGCCCGATACCGATCGCGCCGATGAACTTGGCAACATGGCCCGCGCGGTCCTGGTGTTTCGCGATGCGGCCATCGCCAAGCGAAAGGCCGACGCCGTGCAGGAGCATGTGGTCCATGCGCTGGGTGCCGGTCTCGAGGCCATTGCCGGCGGCGACATGACCTATCAGATCGCGCAGCCTTTTCATGGTGACTATGATGGCCTGCGGCTGACCTTCAACAGCACAGTCGAAGGACTGGAGCGCAGCCTGTCACAGGTTTCCGGTTCCGCACAGAGCGTGCATGCTGGCTCCACCGCGATCCGGGCGGCTTCGGAAGACCTTTCGCGCCGAACCGAGCAGCAGGCGGAGTCGCTCGCGGAAACCACCGCTGCGATGGACAAGGTAACCGGCATGGTCGGCGATACGGCGCGCGCCGCCGCCGAAGTGCACGGCTCGATCAATGCGGCCCACAAGGATGCCACCGAAGGCGGCCAGGTTGTGGCCAAAGCGGTCAGCGCGATGGATGCGATCGAGAAAAGCAGCCAGGAAATCGGCCAGATCATCAATGTGATCGACGGCATCTCGTTCCAGACCAACCTCCTCGCCCTCAACGCGGGTGTCGAGGCCGCCCGTGCGGGTGACGCAGGCAAGGGCTTTGCCGTGGTCGCCAACGAGGTGCGCGCATTGGCCCAGCGCTCGGCGACAGCCGCCAGGGATATCAAGACCCTGATCACCACGGCGTCCGGCCAGGTGGTTCACGGGGTTAGCCTGGTCGGTGAAACCGGCAAGATGCTTGACCGCATCGTGACCAAGATCGCCGATGTCAACGTGCTGATCAACGACATCGCCAATTCGACCAACACACAGGCCGCCAACCTGAAACAGGTCAACGGAGCGGTGGTCGACATGGACAAGCTCACGCAGCAGAATGCGGCAATGGTGGAGGAAAGTACCGCCGCGGCACGCCGGCTGGCGGACGAAGCCGACGAACTCGCAGCGCTCGTCTCGCGCTTCCAGCTCGGAACGACGGCCCCCACCGCCCGGACCAAACCCGCCGCATCCCCGCGACCGATCCCCCGCCCCGCGGCGGCGGCGGCGCGACATCGGGCGGCGGGCAATCTCGCGGTCAAGATCGACGAGGACGACTGGACCGACTTCTGATCGGCCGTCCCCGCTGAAAGTCCTTGGCAATCATCTATCCTCCGGCGCCTCGTGCGCCGGAGGATTTGCCGTTTTCACCCTGAACGGGTTCCGTCTCGAACGTGCCCCGGATGCTGCGGCGCCATCGCGGGAAGCGCTACGCGCCCCAGGACTGGCATCGATCGCGTGCCGCCAGCCTAGATCGCAGGTTGCCAGAGCGGACCCGTGCACAGGAATGCGATGCAGCCTTCCACCTTGAGGCTCCCGTCCGCTTCGCGCGTGAGCCTGGCGTTGTAGCTCTTCCCCGATTCCGGGTTATAGATTCGGCCCTTCCACTGCGTTCCTGCATCTACGAGATCCGTCAGGATATAGGTTCCCTCAATGGGGTTGCTGCGCTTTTTCGGATCGGGATTATTGATATCGAACTTGGATCGCCCTGGCTGCGGCTTCAGGACCCGCACGATCCTGCCGCAAACGGCTTTGCCGCAAGGCTCGATCTGAACCATCGCCTTGCTGTCTTCGGTGAGCCACCTGCCTGTAACCGGTCGCGCCGAATAGGCGGGCAGAGCCAGCGCGAGCAATGTCGCGGCGAGCGCAATCCCCCCAAATCCCATGATGTTCCGCGCCATGCTCTTCGCTCCCAGACCGGGTTGATTTGGGCGCGAATTAACCGCCCCGCAATAAGGTGGCAACCGCGCGCTGGCGGTGCATTACGCTTCACCGCCGCCGGGGGTGATGAGGTGAGGCCGTCGACGAAGCAGCCGACATGGCTTTGCAGCCACGCGTTCGACGTTCTATGCCCTCCTTAGGTGATTGCGATTCGCGATCCGGCGACAATGCGCGCCCATCTGGCTGATCATTCGGATCTGCTGGTTCACAAAGCTATACCAAGGAAGCCTGATGTTCGATAAATCGCGATCGGATGAGCAACTCGGCGCACATCCATTGGCGGCCGGAAGCCCATCCTCGTCGAAAATCCCGGCGGCGAGCTGGTATGCACTGGCGGTGCTGACCTTCATCAACATTTTCGGCTATATGGACCGCATCGCGCTTTCGATGCTGATGCAGCCCATCAAGCTCGAACTTCATCTTTCCGATCAACAGCTCGGTCTGCTTTCGGGCATCGCATTCGCCTTGTTCTATGCGATCCTCGGCATTCCGCTTGCCCGATTGGCCGATCGTTCCTCGCGTGTGAGACTGATCTCGATCTGCCTGACTCTCTGGAGCACGATGACGGCATTAAGCGGCTTCGCACAGAATTATACGCAGCTTTTCCTCGCGCGGATCGGCGTCGGTATCGGTGAAGCGGGCTGCGTACCGCCAGCGCATTCGCTGATCGGCGATTATTTCCCCCGCGCGAAGCGCGCGCTCGGCGTCAGCCTGTTCAATGCCGGCGCGGCCGTCGGGGTGAGCGTCGGAATGTTCGCCATCGGCGCTATGGGCGAAACGCTGGGCTGGCGCGCGTCGCTGCAGATCGTGGGGCTGATGGGTCTGCCGCTGGCGGCGCTGACATTTCTGACGCTGCGCGAACCGGCGCGACCCAAAATTGAGAAAGCGGACGCGGAATCGGCATTCCAGTCGATCGGCGGCTTGCTGCGTCGCCCCGCCTTCGTGCACCTGGCGATTGCTTTCTCGCTGGGGCAAGTCGCCACGCATGGCTTTTCGCAATGGGCCCCGACCTTCCTCATCCGCAGCTTCAACATGGGCATGGCCGAGATCGGCGCATGGATCGGCGCCATCAGCGCAGGGGGCGGCGTGCTCGGCGTGGTGGTTGGCGGCCTGCTCGCGGCGAAGCTGATCCCACGCGATCCCCGCTGGGAACTGTGGCTTCCGGGCGGCGCGCTGGCGACGTGCACTCCGCTGTTCGTGGTGATGGTTTTGAGCCCATTCGCGTGGCTGGTATTGCTGCTGAAAATGCTTATCGCATTTTTTGGGGCGATCTCATCAGGCGTCGCTATCGCGGCGGTGCAATCCTTTGCCGAACCCACGCGACGGGCGACCGCGGTGTCGCTGGTGCTGTTCCTTTCTGCATTGCTGGGCGGCGGGGCCGGACCGTATCTGATCGGGCTGGCGAGCGACCTTCTGGAGCCAGCCTTCGGCAAGGAAAGCCTGAGATATGCGTTCCTGATCGCAGCCACGATGCTGACATGGGCGGCGATTCACTATCTTCTCGCCGCCCGCCATTCGCTCAAAGACCGGGTGAACTGAGATCAGCCCTGACGCGAGGTGGCGGCAGCCTCTTCAACCCCGCCAGGCGACCCAATCGCCATAAGGGTGGCAGGTGGCCAAATGGCGGGTCTCGCCGGTCGGCCAGCAGGTCAGGCGCAGTTGCACTTCGCTGCGGGTCGGCGTCCATTCGAAGCTGACCCAGGCCAGCGGACGCTCGACCGTGGCGCGCGACCCGGCTTCGGCGATCATATCGATCACTGCGTTGCGACCGGGCTCGGTCAGATATTGCAGGACCATGGAATGGAAAACGACGCGGCTCAGGCCGGCGCGCTGCGGGAGATCGAGCTGCTGTTTGAGCCACACGACGGCATCGCCCTGTTCCACCCTCGGAGGATACATGCGCGCCACCTCGAGGGCGCGTTGCAGGCGTCGCGCGCGATCGCGCTGGTCGGCCCAGACGAACGACAGCAGCCGGTCGCGCATCGTATCGTCGGATGGATCCAGCGGCCTGAGGTCAACCCCCCGCGCGGAAACCACCTCCACAGTCTCAAGCGGCGGCGGCGAACCTGTCCACTTCGGCGCGATATGGACCGGCGAACCGGGCATTCCCGCAGCGACGCCGCCCAGATCATAAGCATAACGTGCCAGATTGAGGTTGAGGCCGCCGCTCGATCCGATCTCCAGCAACTCCACCGGCAGGCCAGTCTCCTGCCGCACCACCATCAGCGCCGAGAGAATCGACGCCGCGCGCCCCACCTCATTCGTTTGCGGCGGATCACGCATCCACTTCGCGACAAAATCATCCTCGGCGGCGAGCGCACCACCGATGGCTCCGTCAAAATCGTCATGCTCGAGCCGATAAAGAGCGCTCAATCGATCGATGTGCCCCTGCCGCGCCAACGCGTGCAGCGCCCCATTGAAGCGCATGGCGAGAGCGGCGGTGGCGCTGTTGCCGTCCCATGCGGCGATCAGGGCAGCGGTATGCGGCGCATGGTATAGCTGGCGCTCACCGGCCTCCAGCACGGAAGCGACGAAAGACGATCCCAGCTCCCGGGTCACATCGGCATAGCGTGACAATGCCCCCAAATTTCCCATGTCTGCCATATCGTCGTCATACTCTTTGGTTGCGCGGAAACCGTCGGAGGGCGATGCCCCCATTTCTCGGTCCCCCGAATTCATCTCTATGCCTGCCTGGCAGCAGATCCTCCCCCTTTCCAAACACATCACCGATGAGCGCCACCGTCTGCACGAAAGGCTTCTGTCAGACGCGCATCTGCATATCGAAACAGGGTGATACCGATTGTCATTCGGTTTCTCCCGACAATCCAAAGATAGGCGGGTCATGTTAACGGCTGGTAAATTACCGAGGGTCTTTGGCAGTTATCTGCGCGGTTCGGCGCCTTTCGGCGTCTTTGCCGGATTGCCGCAAAGCGTTTTGCACAGTCCGCTGGACGTCTGGACGTTGTTGGGCCCGTGCGCGATCCGGGACGGCCAGCTGCGTCAGGCCGAACACAATTCGTCACGCTTGCGGACAGCTTGCGGAAAGGTCGATATGATCGCGAGATCATACAGACACGGTACGGCATTTTCTATCAAGGTGCCCCCCGGTCCGGCGGTCGTGGGGAGCGAGAGGCGCGATGAAGCAGGCACCGCAATCGAGCATGCCCCAGCCGGTCCAGAACAAGAACTCCGCCAGGAATGGGGAAGCGCCGTTCTGGACACGTTCGGCGGATGACCTTTGCGGCGCGCTTCGATGTGGCAAGGAAGGGCTAAGCGCGTCGGAGGCGAAGCAGCGGTTCGGGCTTCATGGCCCTAACGCCGACGCCGCCCACAAGCCGGTCAGTGCATTCAAGGCTATATCGCGGCGCCTGCTCGAACCCTTGTCGCTGATCCTGCTGGCGGCCGCAGTCGTTTCCGGCGGGACCGGCGACATTGTCGGCGGATCGATCATCGCAGCAATTCTGATCCTGTCGATTGGCCTCGACACGTTTCAGGAAGGGCATGCTGTCCGCGCGGCGGAGGTACTGCGCCAGTCTGTCGCACTGACGGCCGAAGTGAAGCGCGATGGCGCTTTTGTGCAGATCCCGGTCGACGGTGTGGTCCCGGGCGATCTGATCAGGGTGCGCGCGGGCGATATCATTCCCGCCGACGGCCTGGTGATCGACAGTGCTGCCTTTACCGCCAATGAAGCGGCGCTGACCGGGGAACCCTATCCGGTCGAGAAGCGCGCCGGACCGTCAGCGGGCCCATCAGCGACCGAGGCGTCAGGCGCACTGTTTCGGGGTGCCGTCGCCCAGACGGGCGAGGCGACCGCACTGGTCGTCAATACCGGGCGGTCGACGATCTTCGGCGCCGCCGCCGCGGCACTGGGCGACGCCACCGAAAAATCTCCGTTCGAAAGCGATCTGCATGCCTATGGCCTGCTCACCGCCCGCCTGACGATGGGGCTGGTGCTGATCGTGCTGGCGACGAGCGTGTTCTTCGGCCGCCCCGTGCTGCAGTCGCTGTTGTTCGCGGTCGCGCTCGCGGTGGGGCTCACCCCCGAACTGCTGCCGATGATCACGACCGTCACCTTGTCGCGCGGCGCGATGCGCATGGCGAAGCGCAAGGTGATCGTGAAGCGGCTCGCCTCGATCCATGATCTGGGTGCGATGACGGTATTGTGCACCGACAAGACCGGAACGCTGACCTCCGCCGAAATAACCCTCGCGCGCAGCCTGACTCATCTGGGCGCGGACGATCCGCGGCCGGGCCGTCTCGGCATGATCGCGGCGATACTGGGCGGCGACCGGGGGGCGCTGGATGCCGCGTTGATCGCCAGCGAACCGCAAGGTGCCGCAGCCTGGAATCTGCTCGGGCGCCACGCTTTCGACTTTTCCCGCCGTCTCGGGTCGGTGCTAGCCGACGGGCCCGAAGGCCAGGTGCTGATCGCCAAGGGCGCGCCCGAGGCGGTACTCGCCTTGTGCACCGCCTTCCGCAGTGCCGGCGCGACGACGGGGATGGGCGAGGCTGAACGCACGGCTGCACTGGCGCAGGTTCACATGCTTGCCGAACAAAGCGGCTTGCGGACGATCGCCATAGCCTCGCGGCCATGGACGGGCCCCGCACGCGAACTGGGCACAGCGGACGAGGTCGATCTGATATTCGAAGGCTTTTGCGCCTTCGCGGACCCGCCCAAGCCGACGGCCGCCGCCGCCATCGCCCGGCTCGCCGCCGCCGGCATCCGGTTGAAGATCCTGTCGGGCGACGATCCGGTGGTGGTCAAACGGCTGGCCGGGCTGGTTGGGCTGAGCGCGGACCGAGTGCTGTCCGGCACCGATATCGCTCATCTCAGCGATGACGCGCTGGCGATTCAGGTTCGCTCGGTCGACGCCTATGGCCGGCTGGCGCCCGATCAGAAATCGCGGCTGATCCGGGCGCTTCAGGCAGGTGGCGCCGTCGTGGGCTATCTGGGCGACGGGATCAACGACGCCCCGGCGCTGAAGGCCGCCCATATCGGCCTGTCGGTATCCGGTGCGACCGGCGTGGCGCAGGCCGCCGCCGACATGATCCTGCTCGATTCCGACCTGGCTGTCGTCGCCGACGGCGTCGAGGAGGGCCGCCGGACATTCGCCAATATCCTCAAATATGTGCGGATGGGCGCGAGTTCGAATTTCGGCAACATGCTCTCGATGGCGGTGGCGTCCCTGTTCCTGCCCTTCCTCCCCATGCTGCCGACCCAGATCCTGCTCAACAACCTGCTCTACGACATATCCGAGATCGGGATCCCGTTCGATTCGGTGCGCCCGGAAGCGGTCGCGCAGCCGCAGGTCTGGGATATGCGCGCGCTGATCCGCTTTGCCGCGATCATGGGCCCATTATCGTCGGTGTTCGATCTGCTCACCTTCGGCGGCCTGCTCATCCTGTTCCACGCGGCGGCGCCCGAATTCCGGACGGCGTGGTTCCTCGAATCGATGGCGACCCAGATTCTGGTGATCTTCATCATCCGCACCAATGGCAGGCCATGGGCGGACCTGCCGCGCCCCGCGCTGACAGCGACATCGCTGGGCGCTCTGCTGGTCGCGATGGTCCTCCCGTTCACGCCGCTCGCGACGATGTTCGGGTTTCAGTCGCCGCCGCTCGCGATGACAGCGGGCATATTTTCGCTCGTCACAGTCTATCTGATCCTGGCGGAGCTGCTGAAACAGGCCGCGATCCGCCCGTCGGTGATACGGCGGCGGCGCTTGCGTCAAACGGCCGGGTGAGGCGCGCCTTCGCAATGCCCTGGGTGAGGTCGTTGAGGGTGAATGGCTTGCCGATCACGACCGCATCGCCGGGCATGTCCAACATCCGCATCGGATCACCGGTAATATACAGATGCGGCACGAAGCCATGGCGAAGGATCTTCGCCATGGCGGATCCGCCGCTGCCCTCGTCAAGCTGTCCGTCCACGATCATCAGATCGGGGCCGCACCGCGCCGCCGCCGCTACGGCCTCCGCCTCGGTGCGGGCAATCGCAGTGACATCATGCCCCATGCCGATCAGCAAGTCCGCAAGGTCCATGGAGATCAGCGCATCATTCTCGACGATCACGATCCGCAATTTTTCGTTCATCAACCGCCCCTGCCCCCGCCAGCTTCATCGGCCCGATCCGCAACGGCTCGCGCAATCGTCGCGCGCGAGCGAGTTGGGATAGCCGCTAGCCCGGAAATCGAACGGGTTCGGCGTGGTCCGGGTTCGACAGGTTCCTATCGTGCCTGGCCCGTTCCGGTTTAGCCTCGGAAACTACTCACGCGGTTGGAGCCTCGGCCCAATTGCCCGAAAAGCAACTATACGTAGTACGCCTTGTCCTGCGAGGTGCTACGCCGACGCGCATGGGTACGGAAACGCACGACTCGTTGGATTTCCGGCCCGGTGGAGAGAATCCCCCCGAGACTCTCCCCATGCCGGCCCCGGCATCGGCCCTTCCCGCGCGCGGCCCTCCCACGATCATACCGATTGTGGCGATCGGCGCCTCCGCGGGCGGGCTCGAAGCCGCATCGCGATTGTTCGAAGCCTTACCCGCGAATTTGGGGATGGCGTTCATCCTCGTCCAGCATCTCGATCCGAACCATCCGACCTGATGGTCGGGCTGCTCGCCGAACATACCGCGATGAAAGTCGTCCAGGCGGCCGATGGCTGCCTGCTTTCTGCAGATCATGTCTATATCATTCCGCCCGGACGCTATTTGACGGTTCGCGCGAACGTGCTGCAGCTGTCGGCCCAGCAAACCCGCCACGGGGCTCGCCTGCCATTTGATGCACTGATCAATTCCCTGGCGGACGAATCGAATTCCGACGCGGCATGCGTGATTCTGTCCGGCACCGGCGCCGATGGCAGCCAGGGCCTGCCGGCTTTCAAAGCCGCTGGAGGGTCCATTATCGCGCAGAGGCCCGAAGAGGCCGAATATGATGGAATGCCCCGCAGCGCGATCGAAACCGGTCTCGTCGATGCCATCTTGCCGTTAAAGGATATCCCGCAGGCGCTGGCAGCTTTTGCGCGGCGGAAAGGCCGCGGCGCAGGCGACACCACCGATCCCGATCGAAGCGCGGCATCGCCCCTCGCGCCGGCCGGCCTGGCGCAGATCGTGACATTTCTCAAGGAAACGGCGTCGCACGATTTCCATCAATATAAGCCGGGAACGCTTGAGCGGCGTATCGAACGCCGGATGGCGTTGCTCGCCATCGAACGGACCGATCTTGCGGCGTATCTCGATCTGCTGCGGAAGAATCCGGCCGAACGCGAACTGCTGGCAAAGGATCTGTTGATCAACGTCACCAGCTTCTTTCGCGATACCCAGATATTCGATGCCCTGGCGAAGACGGTAATCCCGGGGATCATCCACGCCCTGCCCGATCAGCAACCGCTGCGGATCTGGGTCGCGGGGTGTAGCACGGGCGAGGAAGCCTATTCGATCGCGATGATCTGCCGCGAGGCGATCGCGCAGGACGGCCGGAACATCAAGCTGCAGGTTTTCGCATCGGATGTCGATCCGGATGCGATCGCGGTTGCGCGCGAAGGCCTGTATCCGCTCGACATAAGCGGCCAGGTGAGACCCGATCTTCTCGCCCGCTTCTTCGTCAAGGATGATGCGGGATATCGGATCGCGACGGCGTTGAGGGGCGACGTCGTCTTCACCGTCCAGAACGTCCTTTCCGATCCGCCCTTCTCCCGGATCGATCTCGTATCGTGTCGTAACCTCCTGATTTACCTCAATGTCGAAGCACAAGCGAAAGTCATCTCGCTCTTCCATTTCGCCTTGCGAGAGGGCGGCATCCTGGTGTTGGGCTCGGCAGAGACCATCGGCAATAATGAGGGGCGGTTCGAGGTCATTGCCAAGGCCGAGCGCTTCTATCGGCACATCGTGCGCAGCCGCCCATCCGATGCCGGATTCCCGTTGAACTTTGGCGAAATGCTCCCTGCTTTGGCGACCCCCGACAGGAATATCGCATCCGCACGGCAGACCAGTCTCGCCGATCTGTGCCAGCGCGCCGTCCTGGCAAACCACGCGCCAGCCGCGATCCTTGTCAACCGCAACCGCCAATGCCTTTACTCTTTGGGCCCGACCGAACGCTATCTGCGTATCGCCCCCGGCTATGCCACGCTCGATCTGCTCGCGATGGCGACGCCCGCGCTCCGCACGAAGCTGCGCCTCGCCATCGACAAAGCCGGTAAGGCGCATCCCCGCGTTGACGGCGGACGAACCCGCCTGACCATCGATGGCGTCTCGATATGGTTCAGCATCGATGTCCAATATCTTGCCGGGGACGGCGAAGACCTGCTGCTCGTCTGCTTTGTCGAGGAAACCCGGCAACAAGCGGCGGCGCCTGCGAAGCGAACACGCTCCGATGGTGCGCGCATTGCCGAACTCGAACGCGAACTCGAGGCGACCCAGGCCGAACTCCAGGCGGCGATACAATCGCAGGAGTCGTCGAGCCAGGAGCAGAAGGCGATCAACGAAGAGGCGCTGTCGGTCAACGAGGAGTTCCAGTCGACCAATGAGGAATTGCTGACATCGAAAGAAGAATTGCAATCGCTCAACGAAGAACTCACCGCGCTCAACAGCCAGCTTCAGGAAACGCTCGAGCGGCAGCGGCTTACGTCGGACGATTTGCAGAACGTTCTGTACAGCACGAACGTGGGGACGTTGTTCCTCGATGCCGATCTGAAGATCCGCTTCTTCACCCCGGCGATCAAGGCACTCTTCAACGTCATTCCGGGGGATATCGGCCGGCCGCTGGCCGATCTTCATTCGATCGCGACCGACGACGATCTCGTTGCCGATGCACGGCAGGTTCTGGCCGATGAACGGCCGGTCGATCGTGAAATCAGCGCGCCCAATGCCACCTGGTTTCAGCGCCGGATCTTCCCCTATCGCGCGCATGACGGGCATCTCGAAGGCGTCGTCATCACATTTGCCGACGTCACCGATCGCAAGTTGATCGCCAGGGCGCTCGAAGCGTCGAAGACCGAGGCGGATCGCGCCAATCTCGCGAAATCGCGCTTCCTTGCGGCCGCCAGCCACGATCTCCGCCAGCCTTTGCAGTCGCTGACCCTGATCCAGGCCTTGCTCGCCCAATGCGTGGAAGGCGAACGCCCGCAAAAGCTGGTGGCCCGGCTCGATCAGACGCTGGGGGCGATGTCGGGCATGCTCAACGCGCTGCTCGATATCAACCAGATCGAAGCCGGCGTGATCGAGCCCAAAAGAACGACGTTCCGGCTATCCGACATATTCGATCGGCTGCGCGACGAGTTCACCTATCTGGCGCAGACACGCAGCCTTTCGCTGCGCATCCAGCCCAGTTCGGCGATGATCGAAAGTGATCCGCGCCTGCTCGAACAGATCATCCGCAACCTGCTCGGCAATGCCGTAAAATATACCAGAACCGGAAAAATCCTGCTCGGCTGCCGCCGCCACGGGGACACGCTGCGGATCGAGATTTGGGATACCGGCATCGGCATTCCCGCGAACGAACTTCATGCGATTTTCGAAGAATTCCATCAAGTCGGCAATCCTGCGCGCGAACGCAGCCTCGGCCTCGGCCTCGGCCTCACGATCGTACAACGGCTCAGCCTGTTGCTCGATCATGAAATCGACGTCCGATCGGTGCCGGGCAAGGGATCGGTTTTTTCGGTCATCGTGCGCTCCCTCGCCGTTCCCAGCGCCCGTGTGACACACCGCGTTGCATCAAATGGACCCGATCCAACGGGAAAGGTGCAGCACCACCGCTGCAAGATCGTGGTTGTCGACGACGATCCCGACGTGCTCGATCTGCTCGAACAGCTGCTCAAGGTGGAAGGCCATATCGTCAGGACGGCGGTCGACGCGGCGGCCGCGCTTGCCCTGGTTGCCGCCGGCGCGATCCGGCCCGAGATATTGCTGACCGACTATAATCTGCCCAACGGCATGGATGGCCTGGAACTGCTCGCAAAACTGCGCGACACGCTCCAGATTCGCGTGCCCGCCATCATCCTGACGGGCGACATATCCCGCAACGCGCTGACGAACATCGCCGAAAGCGACTGTGTCCAGCTCAGCAAACCGGTGAAGCGGCACGAACTGACCGCCGCGATCGAATGGCTGTTGCCGCAAAACGCCCCGCTCGCTCCCCCCGCCGTCAGATCGGATATCATCCATGTCGTCGATGACGACGGCGAAATCCGGGCCAGCATAAAGGATGTGCTCGAAACCGACGGCCGCATCGTCGAGGCCTATGCGAGCGCGGAGCAGTTCCTCGACAGCTATCGGCCGGGCGCCCAAGGCTGCCTTCTGGTCGATGCCCATTTGCCGGGGATCAGCGGCGTCGCGCTCATCGATACGTTGCGCAGGCGCGGCGACCACCTGCCGGCCATCCTGATTACCGGCGGCGGCGACATCGGGCTGGCGGTTGCGGCCATGCGAACGGGCGCCTGCGACTTTATCGAAAAACCGGTCGGCCGCGCCGAACTGCTGGCAAGCATCACGCGCGCGATCGAAGAGTCCCGTGACGTCCGGATCGCCGATGCCGCCCAGGAGGCCGCCGCCGGCCATGTCGCGAGCCTGACGGCACGCCAGCGTGGTGTGATGGACATGGTCCTCGCCGGCCATCCCAGCAAGAATATCGCCGCCGATCTGGGGATCAGCCAGCGCACCGTCGAAAATCATCGTGCGGCGATCATGCACAGGATGGGCGCCCGATCGCTGCCCGAACTGGCCCGCATGGCCCAGGCCGCCGCCGCGCATGGCCACCGCCCTTTGGCACTTTTCTAATCTTCGCCGCTGCCCTATCCCCCGGGTAAAGAGCGGAAACGCCAACGACAACCGAACAACGGAGAGGCACCATGAAAGAACTGCGCTTTGACGGCAGAACCGCGATCGTGACCGGTGCGGGCGGCAATCCCAGCCTGGGCCGCGTTTATGCCATGCTGCTCGCCGCACGCGGCGCCAATGTCGTGGTCAACGATATCGGCAGCAAGCACGCGCCGGGCGCGGCAACCGCGCAAGGCGTTGTCGACGAAATCGTCGCTCTGGGTGGCAAGGCAGTCGCCGACACCCATTCGGTCGCGACCGAAGCGGGCGCCAACGCGATCATCCAGACCGCGCTCGACGCGTTCGGGGGCGTCGACATTCTGGTCAATAACGCCGGGATCATCTTCAACACTGCCTTTGACGAAATATCCAGCACGGACATCCAGCGCACGATGGACGTCAACCTGATGGGGCCGATCTGGACGTCGCGCGCGGCATGGCCGCACATGAAGAAGGCGGGCTATGGCCGCATCGTCAATATCGTCTCCGGATCGATGTATGGTTTCGCATTGCAGGCGGCGTATGCGGCCAGCAAGGGCGGCGTCTATTCGCTCACGCGCGCCATGGCGACCGAAGGCAAGCGTCTGGGTATCAAGGTGAATTCCGTAGCGCCCGGCGCTTTCACCCGCATGGTGATCGGCTCGCAGGAAGAGGATTGCCGGACGTACCAGGGGACCAAAGCCCATATGCCCGCCGAAGTCGTTTCGCCGGCGGTGGCCTTTCTCGCGCATGAGGATTGCCCGGTGAACGGCGAATGTTTCGATGTCATGGCGGGCCACGTCCGCCGCATCTACATGGCGCAGACGCCGGGGATTTCGGTGCCCGACATTACGATCGAGAAGGTCGCCGCACGCTGGGACGAAGTGATGGCGGGAACGTCGCCGGATATCTTCCTGGTCACCGACTTTGACGGCTTCCAGCGTCACGACAAACCCTACAAACCATCCTAAAACCCGAACCGCTGCACCATCATCAAACGAAGCGGCAATGCCCCGCTCCGTGATCAGGGGGACTTCCAATGTACGACCTGCTGGACGGCGTTCGCGTTCTGGACGTCTCCCTGCTGGCCCCCTCGATGCTCGGCATGCGCCTGGCGGAGCTGGGCGCCGATGTGATCAAGGTGGAGCAGCCGCCGCACGGCGATCGCTATCGGACGTTGCTCGCGCCGTTCCGCGGCGTCGAGGGCGCGCCCGGCATCTTCCATCTCTTCGCCAATCGCGGAAAGCGCAGCCTGAGCCTCGATCTGCAGCAGCCGGCCGGCAAGGAGGTTTTCCTCGAACTGGTCGCCAGATCGGACGTCGTGATCGTCGGCATCCGGCCCAATGCCATGGATCGCTGGGGCCTCACTTATGAGGCCATGCGCGCCGTCAATCCGAAGATCGTGTACTGCCTGCTGTCGGGGCTGGGCTCCTACGGGCCCTATAAGGATCTCGGCACCCATGGCGCCTTCTTCGATTCCTACGCCGGGATCACGCCGGTGGAGTTCCGGGAGGAAGATGGCCTGCCCTATATCGGCGAATCGATGTCGGTGGGCACGATCGCCGCGGCGCTCTACGCCGCCACCGGCGTCCTTGCCGCGCTGCTGAAGGCGGGCCGCACCGGCCAGGGCAGCCGGCTCGAGGTCGCCCAGACCGACGCGGCGGTGCTGTTCCAGGTGAACCAGGCCGCCCCGATCGTCGCCGGCGAGCACCGCGCCGTCGGCAATCCCCGCGGCTCGCGCGATGCGGTGCGCTATCAGAATTACGAAACGAAGGACGGGAAATACATCATGTTCTTCCCGTTCGAAGCCAAGTTCTGGACCCATTTCTGCAAGGTCATCGACCGCCCCGATCTGCTGGGGGACACGCAGGCCGGCCGATCGGACGCGATGAACAACGACACCGGAAACGAGGCGCTCCGCCACGAGCTCGTCGCCATCTTCAAGACCCGCACCCAGGCCGAATGGACCGCCTTCTTCCTGGAGCATGACGTGCCTGGCGGCCCGATCTACGACATTCACGGCGCGCTGGAGGATCCCCACTTCCTCGCGCGCGGCAACGTCTTCGAACAGGACGTGCCGGGGATCGGGCCGATGCAGGCGATCGGCACGCCGATCAAGGTCGAAGGCCAGGATTTCGGCGTGCGCCCGGCCCCGCGCGCCGGCGAGCATAGCGACGAAGTGCTGCGCGACATCCTCGGCTATAACGACGGCCGCGTGGCGGCGCTGCGCGAACAGGGGATCGTGGGCTAGAGCGTCGAGCGATAGTCTTCTCCCGCTTGCGGGAACCGGGCAGTCCGGGGGACTGACTGATGTTTGGATGAGGGTCTTCTTCCGCTTTTTTTCAGCCTCTCCGCAAATGAGCGGCTGAAGCAGAATAAGACAGACCCGCGCCCGCGAACCTCATCGGCGCGGGCCGATCGGCACGCCGATCACCGCCTTCACCGTCCAGCGATCCGCATTCGCGCCATAGCCGCGCCCGATGCCCAGATTGAGGTCCCAGCGCCCCAGGCTGGTGTCGATCGTCGCATAGCTCGATTGCTCGCTGCTGCCGAAACGGCCCAGCGCGCGGAATTCGCCGACACCGGTAAAATTCTCGATGCCGATCGCGAATTTCGGCGACAGCGCGTAGCTGAGCTTGGTGGCGATCTCCAGCGAAGCGGGGCCGGGCGCCGGGCCCGAAACCGTAAAATCGATATTGGCATTGGCGGCCGCCGTCCAGCGCCCCCGCCGGATCCCCGCAATCCCCTTCAGTTCGGCATTATAAGGATTGATGTCGAGCTTGTGGCCGACGCGCCCGATCTCGAAATTGGCGCCGACAAACCATGCCTGCCCCGCGGGACGGGGCACGATATATTTCAACCGGAACTTGACCCCGTCGATACCGAACCGCCCGCCCCCCTCGATCGTCGCCAGCGGCAGATAGGCGCCGAGTTCCAGATTGCGCGTCAGGCCATAAGCGAATTCCGGCGTGATCCGCACGCGGTGCAGCGATGGCTGCTCGCCCGGATAATCGGCGCTCCGTTCGCCGCTCGCGACATAATTGCTATGGACATCGAGCCCGATTTCGCCGGGCGCCCCCATCTCATCCATATAGACTTGGATTTCCTCCGGCGCGGCAAGCGCCGGCGTTCCGGCGAACAGCGCCCCGGCGGCAACACCCGCCAGCGCCAGCCGCAGGCCCGCGTCAGCGCGCATGGGCAACATGCGCTTCATGCGCGTTCGAAAACGTCATCGTCTTATCTCCCCCAAGGACAACCGACGCACCCCCGCAATCCCCTCCGGCCGACCACACCGGCCGCCGCCCGCGGCAAACGCCGGCGCGACCTTATCATCGGCAATGTCCAATATCGATGACGTCAGGGGGGTTCGTCCCGCACACCATATTGTTATTGCCGCGCATCGACTGCTAGGTCGTAGACTCATAAGCGCGCAGCCACAGCCGCATTGAGGCGAGCTGGACCATGGCGAGGAAGTTGGCCGCGAGCTTGTCATAGCGGGTGG
>NZ_FMZJ01000005.1 GCF_900101455.1 Sphingomonas sp. YR710
CAGCCCGGTAGCTCGTCAGGCTCATAACCTGAAGGTCACAGGTTCAAATCCTGTCCCCGCAACCAAGCCCAATATCTCAACTTCCCTCGCAAGCACACGCTCGCGGGCGTAGAGTCTTGTCTGCACAAGATGCCGAGTCGTTGCCAACGATACTTGCCGCCGAAGCCAAACCGGATATGCTTCCGTATTCGTAAAATTCGGAGGTGCGAAATGGCTCGCAAAAGGACACTCGTCACGATCGGTCTTCTGTTGGGAGTGCAGTGCCTGTCGACCGCGGCCGTTGGTGATACCTCGGTGCCGAAGACGGGCCAGGAACGAATTGTCTGCAGGACATTCCCCGTTACGGGATCCCTCGTCCGCAAGACGAAAATCTGCAAATCCGTGCATGACTGGGAAGCCGAGCGTGAATTGCTGAGCCAAGGGCCGGGCGTGTCGGACGCCTGCCGCGATCGCGCCAATGGTGGTTTTCTATGTCAATGATCGAGTAGTCGGAAAGGAGTTCGACGACGCGTGGAAAACCGCGATCGCTGTCAGGCCTCCTCAATCAAGGCAATCGCCAGCGTGAGACGACAGATAAGTCTAAGGTTGGGACGTGCGCATTGGGGCAATGTTGCGCAGCATTTGATTCGCTTTCCTGATTTTTCGGTCAGGACGATTGGTGCCCGACCTAGGGAAGAAGCGACATATGAAGCGCGGGTTCTTGAACTTGAGGCCGCAAAGCCCCCATCGCTCCGATCATCATGCACGCGGCATAATGGGCGGTTTCGTCGTCCGAAAGCCTGGGTTGGGATAGCGAGCGGTGGCCGAGGCCGAACAGACACGCCAGCAGAAGTTCTTCGCTCGCGTCGAGTTCGCGGGGCCCGAATTCGGGGTGGCTGACTGCGGCGAGGCGGCGGATGGCTTCACGAAAATCGCCGCACAATGCGTGAATCGTATCGGCGACCCGTGGGTTGCGATGGGCCTCGGCGAGAATTTCGAACGACAGGCCCTCGTCCTGATCGGTCAGCGCGTTGTTCACAAATTGTTCGAAGGCGGCCTGAATCGTGAGATGACCCGATTCAAGTTGCTCGCAAATTGCAACGAGGGCGCGCTGCTGGGCACTGGTCTTCTGCTCGATGATCGCTGAGATTACGTCCCCCTTGTTCGCGAAGAGCCGATAGACTTGGCCGACGCTTACTCGCGCGCTCTCCGCCAGTTCCGCCATCGGTGACGAGTGAAAGCCCTTGGACATGAAGAGCCGCCGCGCCGCGTCAATGATACGATCCCGAGGGGTGGTCGTGATCGGCGGCGCATTCATGTTGCCATTCATCCTCGTTTTTTTGTTGACCTCAAGATTACACACTTTACTGCAGCGCACAATATGGAATGAACGTTCATTCCGCTTTCGTTACCAAAGGCGCCGCGCCTGCCGGAGTGCTTATGAAGTCTGTCACCCTCCCAATGTTTGCGCTCGCTTTCACTCTCGGCGTGGCGGGCTGCTCGAAGCCGGCGCCGTCGCCGAAGCCGGTGCCCAATGTCGGGATCACGGTGATCAAGACCCAGCCTGTTACCCTTACGACGGAGCTTCCCGGCCGCGTCTCCGCAGTGGAGTCGTCGCAGGTTCGACCGCAGATTGGCGGCATCATCCGCCGGCGGCTGTTCACCGAAGGATCGATGGTCCGCGCCGGGCAATTGCTATATGAGATCGACGATGCGCCTTATCGTGCCGCGGTGCTCAACGCGCGGGGCCAGCTCGCCCGGGCTCAGGCCGCGATCACATCCACCCAGTTGCAGGCGGATCGCTATCGCCAGCTCGTCGCGATCAATGCCGTCAGCCGGCAGGATAGCGACAATGCCGCTGCGTCGGCGGGCCAGGCCAAAGCCGATGTCGTCGCGCAGCAGGGCGCCTTGCAGAGCGCCAATATCAATCTCGGCTTCACCCGGATCCGTGCGCCGATCTCGGGCCGGATCGGCCGGTCGCTCGCCACTGCTGGCACTTTGGTGCAGCCGGGTCAGGCCGATGCGCTGGCGACGATCCAGCGGATGGACCACGTCTATGTCGACGTCACCCAGTCGGCCGCCGACCTGCTCAATCTGCGCGCGGCAGTAAGCGGTGGCGCGGTGGCGGGGCAAGGGCCGGGCAGCGCGCGCGTCCAGCTGATCCTGCCGAACGATGCCGTCTATCCGATCGAGGGTCGGCTGCAATTCGCCGATGTCACTGTCGATCAGACGACCGGTGCCGTCACCTTGCGCGCGACCTTTCCGAATCCCGCCGGTGTGTTGCTGCCCGGCCTTTATGTTCGTGCCCGGCTGATCGAGGGGACGCGCCTGCAGGGCATATTGGTGCCGCAGGCCGGCATCTCCCGCAATGAGCGGGGCCAGGCGACCGCTCTCGTGCTCGGTCCGGACGATGTCGTCGCGCAGCGGATCGTGACGACCGATCGGGTGATCGGGGACAAATGGCTCGTCACCGACGGATTGAAGCCGGGGGACAGGGTTGTCGTCGAGGGGCTCATCAACCTGCGGCCCGGCACGAAGGTCGCCGCACATCCGGCAGCCGCCGGCTCGGCGCCGGCAGGTGGCCGGCCGGCTGATCCCAACGCCTCGACGAAATAGGCCGCTCATGTCTCGCTTCTTTATCGACCGGCCGATTTTCGCGTGGGTGCTCGCCCTCGTCCTGATGTTGGCGGGCGTGCTCGCCATTCGTTCGCTATCCGTCGCCCAGTTTCCCGAGATCGCGCCGCCCGCCGTCTCTATCACGGCGATCTATCCGGGCGCCGATGCGCAGACGCTCGAAAACACGACCACCCAGGTCATCGAGCAACAGATGAAGGGCATCGATCGGCTGCGCTATTTTTCGTCGACCAGCGATTCATCGGGCACGGTGACGATAACCCTGACCTTCGAACAGGGCACCAATCCGGATACCGCGCAAGTCCAGGTGCAGAACAAGCTGCAGCTCGCGACGCCGTTATTGCCGCAGGAGGTCCAGCAGCAGGGCATTCGGGTCGCCAAGGCGGTACGGAACTTCCTGCTGATCGCCGCGATCTATTCGCAGGATGGCAGCCATAGCCAGGAGGATCTGGGCGATTATGTCGCATCGCGGATCCAGGATCCGCTCAGCCGTGTCTCCGGCGTCGGCGATACCCAGTTGTTTGGATCGCAATATGCGATGCGGATCTGGCTCGATCCGGTCAAGATGGCCAATCTTCAGGTGACTGCCGGTGACGTGACGACGGCGATCAGGGCACAGAACGCGCAGGTCTCCGCCGGCCAGATCGGTGGGCGGCCGACGGTGCAGGGCCAGGCGCTCAACGCCGTCGTCAGCGCACAATCGCGCCTGCAAACGCCCGAACAGTTTCGCGACATCCTGTTGCGGAGCAATGGCGATGGATCGGTCGTCAAGCTGGGTGATGTCGCGCGAATCGAGATCGGCGCCGAAAATGCCAGCTTCATCCTGCGCTACGATGGCAAGCCGGCAGCGGCAATCGCGATCAAGCTCGCCCCGGGCGCCAATGCGCTGACCACGATCAAGGCGATCAAGGCCGAAATGGCTAGGGTGTCGAGCAGCTTCCCGAGCGACATCCGGGTCGCCTATCCGTTGGACACGTCGACCTTCGTTAGCCTGTCTATCGAACAGGTGGTGCAGACATTGATCGAGGCGATCATCTTGGTCTTCGTCGTCATGTTCCTGTTCCTGCAGAACTGGCGCGCCACCCTGATCCCGACGATCGCGGTGCCGGTCGTGCTGCTCGGAAGCTTCGCGGTCCTCTATGTTGCCGGATTCACGATCAATACCTTGACGTTGTTCGGCATGGTGCTGGCGATCGGCCTGCTCGTCGACGATGCGATCGTCGTCGTCGAAAATGTCGAACGGCTCATCCAGGACGAAGGGCTGTCGCCCAGGGATGCGGCCCGAAAGTCGATGGACGAGATTACCGGCGCGCTGATCGGCATCGCCCTGGTGCTGTCCGCCGTATTCCTGCCGATGGCTTTTTTCGGTGGATCGACGGGCGTGATCTATCGTCAATTCTCGATCACGATCGTCTCGTCGATGGTGCTGTCGGTGCTGGTCGCATTGATCCTCACCCCGGCACTTTGCGCTACGATCCTGAAACCGGCCTCACACAGCCAGAAGATCGAAACCGGCTTTTTCGGCTGGTTCAATCGCACCTTCGATCGCGGCGTCGTGCACTATGGCGAACGGGTCGACAAAACCGGCCGTCGCTGGGGGCGCTCGCTCGCCATCTATGCGGCCATCGTCCTGGTCATGGCTTTGCTGTTCCTGCGGTTGCCGGGTGGTTTCCTGCCCGATGAGGATCAGGGCGTGGTGTTCACCCAGCTCAGCCTGCCGACCGGCGCGACCGCCGAGCAGACCGAAACGGCGATGGCAAAAATTCGCCACCATTATCTGGTCGACGAAAAAGCGAATGTGGCGGGGATTTTCACCATCTCCGGCTTCGGCTTCGTCGGCCAGGCGCAGAATGTCGGTATTGCCTTCACCAAGCTTAAGGACTGGTCCGAACGAAACGGCAAGGCGAACCGTGCGCCGGCGATCGCCGGCCGCGCCATTGGCGCACTCGCCCCGCAAATCCCGACCGGCCAGGCGATCGCCTTCGCGCCGCCCGCGGTGATGGAACTTGGCAACGCCACGGGTTTCGATCTGCAGCTCACGGATATCGGCGAGGTCGGCCATGCCGGCTTGCTGGCTGCCCGCGATCAGCTGCTGGGCATGGCCGCGCAGGACAAGTCGCTGATGCAGGTTCGGCCGAACGGGCTGGACGATACGCCGCAATTGAAGCTCAATGTCGACAAGGCCCGGGCCGGGGCGCTCGGTCTGTCGCTGACGGACATCAATACGACGGTCAGTACCGCGTTCGGCGGCGCCTATGTCAACGATTTCATCGATCGTGGCCGTGTGAAGAAGGTCTATATCCAGGCGGACGCGGCCTATCGCACCAAGCCGGAAGATCTGAACGCGCTCTATGTCCGCGGCGGGAGTGGCACGATGGCGCCGTTTTCGGCGTTCGCATCGAGCAGCTGGGGCAAGGGCCCGGCCCGGCTCGAACGGTATAATGGCCGGTCATCGGTCGAAATCCTCGGGTCGCCGGCACCCGGCCTCAGCACCGGTGCGGCCATTGCCAGCATCGAAGAACTGGCGGCCAAGCTGCCGGCGGGCATCGGCCACGAATGGACGGGCCTGTCCTATGAAGAGCAATTGTCGGGCGGACAGGCACCCGCGCTCTATGCGCTGTCGCTGCTGATCGTCTTTCTGTGCCTTGCCGCGCTCTACGAAAGCTGGTCGGTGCCGGTCGCCGTCATCCTGGTGGTGCCGCTGGGCGTGGCGGGTGCGGTGCTCGCCGCCCATCTGACCGGGCTCGACAACGATATCTATTTTCAGGTCGGCCTGATCACCACTGTGGGCGTATCGGCCAAGAATGCGATCCTGATCGTCGAATTTGCGGAGGAACGGATGCGCGAGGGGATGAGCGCTGGTCATGCGGCGCTCGCCGCCGCCAAGTTGCGGCTGCGGCCTATTCTGATGACGTCGCTCGCCTTCATCTTCGGTGTGCTGCCGCTGGCGGTATCCACCGGTGCCGGCTCCGGCGGGCAGCAGGCGATCGGGCGTAGCGTGGTCGGCGGTATGTTGTCCGCCACCGTTCTCGGCATATTCTTCGTCCCGATGTTCTTCGTCATCGTGAAGCGGCTGTTCCGGCAGGATCAGCCCGACCGGTCTGCGTCCGGCGATCAGGACGAGAAGCGGGCGCAGGAGGCCTGATATGCACCGGTTCAAATATATCATCCCGCTGATGGCGGGGCTGGCCCTGGCGGGTTGCGACATGGCGCCTCGTTATGCCCGTCCGGCTCTGCCGGTGCCGCCATCCCTGCCGACGGGGCCGGCTTACCGTCCGGCCGATCAGGGCGGAGCAACGGAAATGGCACCCGCCGATATCGCGTGGCGCGATTTCTTTACCGATCCAAACCTGCGCGAGGTGATCGCGCTGGCGCTTGCCAATAATCGCGACCTGCGCATCGCGGTCGCCAACGTCGCGCAGGCGCGTGCGCTGTATCGGGTGCAGCGTGCCGATCTGCTGCCGACGATAGCGGCGGACGCTAACGCGACCTGGCAAAAGAGCTCCGCATCGACGCTCAGCACCGCGGCTGTCGCCGCGGGTGGCCGCCGGTCCGACGTTTTTTCCGCCGATATCGGGCTTTCGTCGTGGGAGATCGATCTGTTCGGCCGCGTCCGTAACCTGACTAAGGAAGCGGCGGAAAATGCCCTGGCCAGCGGCGATGCCCGCGCCGCGGCCCAGGTCTCGCTGATCGCGGAGGTGGCCGGCGCCTGGCTGACTTTGGCCAGCGATCAGGATGGCCTGCGCATCGCCGAGGATACGGTACAGGCGTTCGGTCAGACGCTGGAACTCACGCGCGCCCGGTTCAAAAGTGGGATTTCATCCGAACTCGATGTCCGTCAGGCCCAGACGAGCTATGACGATGCCCGCGTCCAGGTTGCCCGGCGGACGACGCTTGTCGCACAGGACCGCAACGCGCTGGATCTGCTGGCCGGAGCCCGGGTTCCCGATGCGCTGCTGCCGGCAGGATTGCCCGCCGCCGGCGCCACGATCGCGGCCTTGCCGGCGGGGCTCGCATCGGATGTTTTGCTGCGCCGTCCCGACATTGCCGAGGCTGAGCATCGACTTCGCGCTGCCAACGCCGATATCGGCGCGGCGCGCGCGGCCTTCTTTCCGAACATTTCGCTGACGGCGGCCCTGGGGTCGATGAGCCTTGGCTTGTCCAATCTGTTCGCGCAGGGGAATGGAACCTGGTCGGTCGCGCCGGCCGCTTCCCAGACGATTTTCGATTTCGGGCGGAACAAGGGCAACCTGCGCTACAGTGAAGCCACGCGCGATGCCGCCCTCGCGCAATATGAAAAGGCGGTGCAGACCGGATTTCGGGAAGTGGCGGACGCGCTGGCGACCCGCGGCACGATCGATCGGCAGATCGAGGCGGAGGCTTCGCTGCGCGATGCGGCGGCCGCCGGCTATAAGTTGTCCGAAGCGCGCTTCCGCACCGGGATCGATCCGTTCCTGACCACACTCGACTCGCAGCGGACCTTGTTCACGGCCGAACAGGGGCTGATCGCGACTCGGCTCGCCGCGCAAAACAATCTCGTGGAGCTCTACAGGTCGCTCGGCGGGGGGCTGAAATGAACCGCGGCTGTCGCGGTGCGGCATCACCTTCGCGGTGCCGGGCCTTTGTCAGGCACAGTCAGCACGCGCCGTTCCGCACAGGCGTTTTACAGCGAAATGAGTGTTCAGAAGACGCAGCGCGCGACCTGATAGCTCAAAATCAGTGGCACCACGATCAACGCAGTGCAGCATAGTTGATGCATCAGTTTGTCAACGGCGACCATATCGACCCTCTCCAGGGCAGGTGTTGCTCTTCTCCCAGAGCACCACGATCCGCGCCGTTATGCAAGTTCTGATTGCAAATGTCGGCAGGGCAGTTGCATAAAATGCAATTGGTGTAAAGTGCCCGATGTCGGGGAAGATTGCCTAGTCGACCTGGTCGGGGTTCAGATTCAGCGCCCATGTCTGACCGACAAGTTCTTTGCCGAACGAATGATGGGGCGCCTCATCAACAAGCATGAAGCCGGCATTTTCATAGATCTTGCGCGCGGCGGTCAGCACCGTGTTGGTCCACAGTTCGAGCCGGCTGTAGCCCGCCTCCCGAGCCCGTTCGATGCAGGCGTTAACGAGCATCTTGCCGATGCCTGCACCGCGCGCATCGGGTTCGACGTAGAGCAGCCGCAGCTTTCCCACTGCTGCGCTGTCGCTTCTGACGAGGAAGATCGAGCCGACCATTGTTCCGTCCAGCTCCGCGATCCAGCCGGCCTCCCGAGCCGGGTCGAACGCTTGCTGGAAATCGGCGAGGATGCGCGCCACCAGCGCCTCATAGTCGGCATTCCAACCATATTCCTGCGCATAGAGGATCGCCTGCCGGGCGGTGACGAGGCCGAGATCGCCCGGTCGCAGGCCGCGCAGCACGGGTTGCGGCGGCGCGTCGTCTTCAAAGATGCGTGTGATGACCTCGGCGGCCGATCGAAGGCGTTCGCGCCGAAAAGGGGGGAGTTCTTTCAGCAGCCCGCCAACCGCCATGCGGGTGTTGCGCTCCAACGCGTCGAACGCGGTGCGTCCCTCCCGTGTCAGCGACAAAAGCTGGTGTCGTCCATGCGCCGGATTTTCCCTTGCCTCGGCGAGGCCGCGATTGGCGAACCGCTTGAGCGTACGGCTGATCTGCGCCGGATCCAGCCGGAGCGAGCGGGCGATTTCCGCCGCGGTCGGATCGGTCCGGTTTGCCAGTTCGTAAAGTACCCGCGCCTCGCTCAGCGTGAAAGGGCTACGGTCGAGGTGCGCGTCGAGCAGGCCGAGCCGGCAGGTGTACGCGCGATTGAAGGCGCGCAGTGCGGCTATGTCCATCTCTTCTCGAGTTGCCATATTCGGCCTCCAATATTGACTCAATCAATATTCTGGAATGATGACTGAGTCAATAAGTGCCGAGGTGCGTTGTCGCCGCTTGCCGCGATGTCCGCGTCGCGGACGAAGCGGATCAGGGTTGCGCGGGGAATTCCAGCTTGGTGACGTCATAGCCTAGCGCCTTGCCTTCGGCGACCAGCGACTTCACCAGAGCCGGATCGGGATGCGTGTCGCGCGTATAGATCCAGAAATTGGTGAAGTCGGCGGTAGCGGAAATGAACCAGCTATAGCCGTCGTCATGGTCGAGCACCCAATAGTCGCGGGTCACCGGTATGAAGCCCAAAAAGCGATAGACGGCATGGAGCTTGGCGTTGGTCCCCGGATCGACGATCTTACCCGACGCGCCGATCGATTTCAGCTTTCCGGCGGGTGTCTGGTCATGACAGCTGTCGATCAGGTCGATCCTGTCGCCGGTTTTCGCCACATATTCAGTGCCCCCGGCCACGCAGCCATCGGTGATTTTCGCCGGCGTACGGGCGATCTCGATCCATTTGCCCCGATAGAGCTTTGCCACGTCCACCGGCTTGATGGGTGCGGGAGCGGCTGTTGGCGCTGCGGCCTGCGCCGAGCCCGCGCCGACGAAGAGCGCGGCGACGATCAGGCGCGACAGGATCGGTTGGTTCATCATGTTCTTCACTCCCCCTCCAGCGCGATCATCGGCGGCCACCTGCCGGATCCGGCGCCGCGCCGCATAATGAGCGCCTTCAGGGCGCCTTCGTCAATGGCACCAACAGCGCCTCAAACCCGGCCGCTCCAACGGGCATCGGGGCACGGGATGGTGCATGTCTCAAGCCAATCAAAGCGTGCGATGGGCAACTCCAACATGCGCACAATCGTACGGATTGCCGATCGCAACGATATTCCAGACCCAAGCCGGTTGATTTCGCTGCGATCATCCCGCACACTTTGGCCGGCAAGCCCGACCGAATGGCCCTGATGGTTGTTCGGAGCGCGGCATCGGTTGCCTGATCTCCCATCAGGCTTTCGTCCTTCTGAGTGGAACTCCCTATGACTTTGAAACCGCTATCTGGCGTCCGCGTGCTCGACTTCACTTTTCTGCCGCCGGGCGGTGCATGCACTGTGATGCTGGCCGATCTCGGAGCCGATATCATCCGCGTCGAATCGCCCGCACAAAAGGGCAGGCCGAGCATGGTGATCGGCCAGGTGCCGTTGAGCCGGGGGAAGCGTTCGATCACGCTCGACCAGCGCAATCCGGCTGCGAACGCGATACTCGCGCGGTTGGCCGCGAGCGTCGATGTGGTGGTCGAAAACAGCATGCCGGGGTCGATGGAGGCGCGTGGCTTCGGCTACTCGCACGCGCGTGCCGCCAATCCGCGGCTGATCTGGTGCGCGATGACGGGCTTTGGGCAGGACGGCCCCAATGCCGCGCATGCCGGGCATGACATGTCCTATGTCGCGCATTCCGGGATGTTGGGCGCGCTCTCGGCTGACATGCCGTGGCAGCCGGCGACGATGCTTTCAGTCCCGGCCGGTGCGCAAGCAGCTGTGATCGGCATTCAGGCGGCCTTGCTGCAACGCGTGGCATCCGGCGAAGGCGCGTTCCTCGACATCAGCCTGTCGGAATCGATGGGCTGGTTCCTTACCTGCGCGATCAACCCGTTCTCGGACAACCCGTATATGCTCTTGGGAACGCCCGATCGTCGTGTCTATGGCTGTGGCGACGGGCGCTATATCGCGGTGGCCTCGGCCGAGCCGCGTACATGGGGGGCGCTGTGCGACGGACTGGGCCTGCCGGAACTGAAGGACCGGCTCCACAAGGCCGATCAGGCCGCCGAAACCACCGCAATTTTGGCGCAGGCATTCCTTGCCCGTCCGGCGGCGGAATGGGTCGAACGGCTGGCGCCGGCCGGTGCGGCGGTCACGTTTGTGAACCGGGCGAAGGAAGTGCTCGACGATCCGCATATCAAGGCGCGCGGGTCGGTCGTCGACTGCGCGGGCGTACCCACGCCCGTCAATCCGGTGCGGCTGTCCACCGCCGACGGGCAAAGGGGGGAGATGGCGTTGGGCGCTCCGCATCTTGTCGGGCAGGACAATGCGGATGTGTTCACCGCGGCGGGCTTCGCGGCGGACGAGATTCAGAAGCTTGAAGCAGATGGCGTGATCTGACCCGGATTACGCGGTCACGCCATGGGGCGAGGTGGGCCGTTTCGATGGCACACCTCGCGGGCTGATTTCAGTCCACATCCTCGACATCGACCTTCTCGCCCGTCACGCGCTGCGATAGCGCCGCCGCCATGAATCGGTCCAGCTCGCCGTCGAGCACGTCGGACGGGGCGGTCGAGGTCACGCCGGTCCGCAGGTCCTTCACCATCTGATAGGGCTGAAGGACGTAGGAGCGGATCTGGTGGCCCCAGCCGATCTCGGTCTTGGCGGCATAGCCCGCCATCGTCTCGGCTTCGCGCTTCTGCAATTCCTGTTCGTACAGCCGGGCCTTGAGCTGCTTCATCGCCTCGGCCTTGTTCTTGTGCTGCGAACGCTGATTCTGGCAGGCCACGATGATGCCGGTCGGAAGGTGGGTGATACGGACCGCGGAATCGGTGGTGTTGACGTGCTGGCCGCCGGCGCCCGAGGATCGATAGGTATCGATCTTGAGGTCCTTCTCCAGCACCTCGATGTCGATATCGTCATCGACTTCAGGATAGACCCAGACCGAGGCGAAGCTCGTGTGGCGCCGCGCGGCGGAATCATAAGGGCTGATGCGGACGAGGCGGTGGACGCCGCTTTCGGTCTTCGCATAGCCATAGGCATTCTCGCCCTTGACGAGGATCGTCGCCGATTTGATGCCGGCCTGTTCGCCGGCATGATAGTCGACCAGTTCGACCTTGAATCCGCGCCGTTCGGCCCAGCGCGTGTACATGCGCTGGAGCATTCCGGCCCAGTCCTGGCTCTCGGTACCGCCGGCGCCGGCATTGACCTCGATATAGCTGTTATTGCCGTCGGCCTCTCCGGCCAGCAGCGCGGAGATCTTGTCGGCCTCGGCACGAACCGCGAGCGTCGCAAGGCTGGCGACGCCGTCATTGACCAATGCCTCGTCACCCTCGGCCTCGGCCATCTCCATCAGTTCGACGGTATCGCTGACTTCGGTTTCGATCGACTTCACCGCCGAAACCGCCTCGTCGAGCCGGCGGCGTTCGCGCATCACCTCCTGCGCGGCCTTGGCATCGTCCCACAGCTTCGGATCCTCGACCCGGTTGTTGAGCTCGTCGAGGCGGCGCAATGCACGATCCCAATCCAGGAAGCGGCGGACAAGCGCCATCGCCTGGTTGATCTGATCGACATGGGCTTGCGCTTCAGCGCGCATGGTTTTTTCTCCGAACGTTGGACCGTCGTCCCGGCAGGGCCGGAACCGTAAGCTTCGTCATTCCAGCGAAAGCTGGAATCTCTCTTCCTTCAGCGGTTGAAGGAGAAATGAGATCCCGGCTTTCGCCGGGATGACGATTCAGGTTGAGCGCGCTCTAGTAAATAGCGCCCTGTGTTTGCAAGAACTCGCTGTCGCTGGTGGCTTTGGCCGGTGCCTTCGTAGCGGTGGCGATTTCCTCGCGGCGGATCGTGCGGCGCGGCTCGCTTTCGGGCTTGAAGGCTTCCCAGATCACCGGCGACAATGGCGATCCGTCGGGCCAGGCGCCGAATACGCGGCGGCCGCTCTTGCGATCGATACGGATCATGCGGATGCCGGGCGGCGCCTGGAACGGCACGACCGGCATGTCCTTCATCGCCTTCTGTGCAAACTGGCGGAAGATCGGGGCCGCTATCGTGCCGCCCTGCGCATAGCCGCCCATCGGCTTCGGCGCGTCATAGCCCAGATAGAGCCCACCCACCATGTCGGCCGATCCGCCGACGAACCACACGTTGGTCGGTCCGGTCGAGGTGCCGGTCTTGCCGAACATCGGGCGGCCGAGATCGCGCAGCACGGTCGCGGTGCCGCGCTGCACGACGCCTTCCATGATGTGCAGCATCTGATAAGCGGTCATCGCATCGATGATCTGTTTCTGGCGCAGGCGCGGACGCGGCATCGGCTTGCCGTCCCAATTCGGCATGTTGCAGCCTTCGCACGCGCGCTTGTCGGCGCGCCAGATGATCTTGCCGTGGCGATCCTGGATATAATCGATCAGGGTCGGCGTCAGCGCGCGGCCCTGATTGGCGAACATCGAATAGCCGTTGACGATCTTCGACACGGTGGTCTCGCCGGCGCCGAGCGCATAAGCCAGATACGGTGGATAATCGCCGATCCCCATTACCTTGGCCGTGTGGACGACCTTGTCCATGCCGATCTGGCTCGCGGTGCGCACGGTCATCAGGTTGCGCGATTGCTCGACGCCCCAGCGCATCGTCTGTTCGCCCGCGCTCTGGCCGCTGAAGTTGCGGAAGCATTTCTGGCCGAGATGGACCGATTGCAGCACGCAGAATGGCCCGTCGATCACGATCGAAGCCGGCGTCATGCCATTGTCGAGCGCGGCGGCATAAACGAACGGCTTGAAGGTCGATCCGGGCTGACGCAGCGCCTGGGTCGCGCGGTTGAACGAACTGCCGCGCGAATCGAAGCCGCCTTGCATCGCCAGCACCTGTCCGGTGTGCGGATTTTCCACGACCATGCCGCCCGAAATCTTCGGAATGCTTTTCAGGATGAAATGGTCGCCGTCGCGGCGCACGACGATCGCATCACCGACCTTGAGGAAATCGAAGGCCCGCCCGCCGATCCCGGCGCGCGGCATCGTCGCGCCATAGGATGGCAATAGGCCCTTCGAACCATTCTCGAAGCCGATCTCGGCCTGGTTGGCGGCTTTGGACAGCACGACCGCGGGATACCAATTGGCATAGCCCGCGCCGATATTGGCGAGGGACAGCGCCTGCGCCCAATTGCCGCTGACATCGATCTTCGCGATTCGTCCGGTCCAGCCCTGCGCGGCCTCGAAGCGGGAGAGCCCGTCGCGCAGCGCGCCTTCGGCTGCGTCCTGCACTTTCGGGTCATAGGATGTCCGCACCCACAGGCCCCCGGCATAAACGCTGTTCGGGCTGTCCTCGGCGTCCTCGCCATATTGATCGATCAGCTGGCGGCGCACCTCTTCCATGAAATAGCCGCCGACGCTCGGCTTGGGGGCGTAGCGCATGATGACGCCCAACGGAGCCGCTGCCGCTGCCGCCTGTTCGGCGGGGGTGATATAGCCGTTCAGCGCCATCTGGTGGAGCACATAGTTGCGGCGATCGATTGCGCGGTCGGCATGGCGTTCCACAGTGTAGTTGGACGGCGCCTTGGGCAGGATCGCCAGATAAGCAGCCTCCGGCAGGGTGAGGTCGGCGACATCCTTGCCGAAATAGGCGCGCGCAGCGGACTGCACGCCATAAGCGTTCCGCCCCAGGAAGATCTGGTTGAGATAGAGTTCGAGAATCTGCTGCTTGGTCAGCGCGCCTTCGATCCGGAAGGCCAGGATCGCTTCGCGGATCTTGCGCTTGATCGAATATTCGTCGCCGACAATCAGATTCTTGGCGACCTGCTGAGTGATGGTCGATCCGCCCTTGGCGCGCCGGCCGCTGCCGAGCTTGGTCGTATAGTCCCAGACCGCCCCGGCCAAGCCAGGCAGGTCGACGCCCGGATGCGTGAAGAAGGTCTTGTCCTCGGCCGAAATGAAGGCGTGCACCAGCGTCGGCGGGAACTCGTCATAGTTGAGCTGGACGCGCCGTTCACGCGCGAAATCGGCGATCGGTTCGCCATCATAAGCGCGCACATTGGTGGGCAAAGGCGGTTGATAGGCGAGCAGGGCATCTGCCGATGGCAGCCCGCGCGCGAAGAAGAACCAGATGGCGATCCATGCGAACAGCAATGTGAAAAGCGTGTAACCGGTCCAGCGCCAGCTACGATATTGGGCCGCCGCGCGAAAATTATCGCGGAACGGCGGCAAAGGCGGCAGGTGCAGACGGGGCAGCTTCATCACGCGCCCGCGTCTAGCAGCTTTGCCCGGCTTTGCCAGCGCCGGCCGATCAGCGCGGCCATCATTCGCCGGTCAGGCGTCGCGCGAAATGGGTTTCAACGGCCTTGCGCACGCCGACGGCTATGTCGTGCTGATAATCGTGTGAAAATAGCAGCTGCAGATCGTCGGGGTTTGACATATAGCCGGTTTCGAGCAGCACCGACGGCACATCAGGTGCCTTTAGCACGATCAGGCCCGCGAATTTGTGTGCGCTGTCCTTGAAATGGACGGTGCCGGACATCTCCCGTTGCAGCAATGTCGCGAAATTGGACGAGATGTTCATCGTCTCGCGCTGGGCAAGGTCGATCAGGATCGAGGATACGTCATTGTTCTCGCCGCCGAGATCGACTCCGTTCAGGATATCGGCGCGGTTTTCCTTCGCCGCGAGCTGGGCTGCCACCCTGTCGGAGGCGACTTCGGACAATGTGTAGATGCTCGCGCCGCGCGCGGCGGGATTGGGGGCGCTGTCGGCATGGACCGAAATGAACAGATCGGCCTTCAGTCGGCGGGCGATTTCGCGCCGCTCGCCGAGTACGAGAAACCGGTCGTCGCCGCGGGTCAGTGCGACGCGCACCCGGCCCGAGGCAGCGAGTTCGTCGCGGATGGCGCGCGCGATCGCCAGCGCCGCATCCTTTTCGCGCCGCGACCCGTCGGCCGAAAGCGAGCCGGGATCATGGCCGCCATGCCCGGCATCGATCACGACGAGCGGGCGCTTCGTGCCACGGGCGCCGGTCACGAGCGGGGCGGGCAGCGGCTTTGGCGGATCGAGGGGCACGGTGATGCCGCCCGGCTGGGTGGTATTCTCGTCATTGCCCTTGTTCAGTCCGAACAAGCGCCGCCCCTTGCGGACGGTGCGAGCGAACAGGTTTTCGCTCACGGGCTGCAGGGTGAGGGTCAGTGCCTGATGATCGGGCGAAAATTCGGCGTCGGCAACGATCGCGGGTTCAGTCAGTTCGAACACGATCCGGGCCGTCTGCTGGTCATATTGGCCGTGCCGTGTCGATGCGATCAGCCCCCCGGTCGCCGCGATCCGGCCCATCTGGGTTCCGGGAAGATCGACGGCGATCCGATCCGGCCCATTGAGCACGAAAGCCGACGCGGTCGCGACCGGCTTGTCGAACCGTACCGTCACCTGGTTGGCGGCGATGTCGATGCCGGCAATTGCCGCCGAAGCCCGAACGGCACCCGGCCATGCGATCATCAGCCACGAGGCGATCATGATCCACATGAACAAGGCGGGGCGGTGGCAACGGTGCGATGATGGCAGGCTGATGGTCTCTCGTTGCAAAATCGCCCCGCAATCACGCATTTGCCGACGCTTGGGTTGGCAGTGTGGCCAGTTAACCAAAGCTTTACCCTGCTTGTCCAGAGCAGTCGCACGGTCTGAGGATTTGGTTGCTACCAGGTCACGCGAATGCTAGCACCATTTGTCCGGACGAAGGCCGATGTTTATCATCGGGAAAATCCGTCCGGGACTGTCGTCGGCGCCGATTTCGGCGGCCGACACAATAGGTTGACGTTCGCATGAGTCATTTTTCGCCTTTTCTACGTAGCGACCATGAAAGTGGTGGCGCGTGGAATGAGGCCTTTTTTCCGGTGCATAGTGCCGGATGTGACTTTGCGACGGCTGCGCACAGACTCTTTTCAACCCATTTGGCCATGATGACCGGTGCGACGCGATCTGCTTCGCCGGGCGCAGGGCCACATCACACATATTGCGCGTTCCGCAGCGGCGATCACGCCGCGCCGCGCGCCTGGAGACATTTGAATGACAACCCGCATGCTGATCGACGCGCGCCACCGGGAGGAAACCCGCGTGGCCGTCGTCCAGGGGAACCGGATCGAGGAATTTGACTTTGAGTCTGCCGAGCGCAAGCAGCTCAAAGGGAATATCTATCTAGCCAAGGTCACGAGAGTCGAACCGTCGCTGCAAGCGGCGTTCGTTGATTATGGCGGCAATCGCCATGGCTTCCTGGCGTTCTCGGAAATCCATCCCGATTATTATCAGATCCCGAAGGAGGATCGCGAAGCGCTGCTGCGCGAAGAGGCCGAACACGCCGCCGAGGAAGAGGCTTTGCGCCAGCGCGAGCTCGATGATGGCGACGAGGACGATGTCGAGCGGGACGAGGGTGATCAGGACGATGATCGCGGCGAGATCGAGGGCGAAGGCGACGACGAAGACACGCCCCGCCCGCAGCGCGAATCGGTCGGTGGCCGCAGTTCGGACGATGGCGCCGTAGAGAATCTACGCCAGAAGCGCATGAATCTGCGCCGTCGCTATAAGATCCAGGATGTGATCCGCCGCCGTCAGGTGCTGCTGGTGCAGGTCGTCAAGGAAGAGCGCGGTAATAAGGGCGCGGCGCTGACCACTTATCTCAGCCTTGCCGGCCGTTATTGCGTGCTGATGCCCAACACCAGCCATGGTGGCGGGATCAGCCGGAAGATTTCGAACGTTGCCGACCGCAAGCGCCTGAAATCGATCATGGCCGAATTGAACCTGCCACGCACGATGGGTTGCATCGTGCGTACCGCGGGGCTTCAGCGCACGAAGGTCGAGATCAAGCGCGATTTCGATTATCTGGCGCGGCTATGGGACGAAATTCGCGAGAATACGCTCAAGTCCGAAGCGCCGGCTTTGATCTATGGTGACAGCGACCTGATCAAGCGCGCGATTCGTGACATCTATAATCGCGATATCGACGAAGTGATCATCGAAGGCGAGGAAGGCTATCGCCAGGCCCGCTCGTTCATGAAGCTGCTGATGCCGAGCCACGCCAAGAAGGTGCAGCTGTATATCGATGCCGTGCCGCTCTTCCAGCGCTTCGGCGTCGAGGATCAGTTGGCGGCGATGTATCAGCCGATCGTCCAGCTCAAGTCGGGCGGTTATCTGGTGATCAACCCGACCGAGGCGCTGGTCTCGATCGATATCAACTCGGGCCGTTCGACCCGCGAACATAATATCGAGCAGACCGCGACAGCAACCAACCTCGAGGCGGCGCATGAGATCGCGCGTCAACTTCGGCTGCGCGATATGGCCGGCCTCGTCGTCATCGACTTCATCGATATGGAGAACAACTCCAATATCCGTAAGGTCGAGAAAGCGATGAAGGAAGCGCTGAGGAACGATCGCGCGCGCATCCAGGTAGGCCGCATTTCGTCCTTTGGTCTGTTCGAGATGAGCCGCCAGCGTATCCGCACCGGCGTGCTCGAGGCATCGACGCGCACCTGTCCGCATTGCGATGGTACCGGTCTGATCCGCACGGCATCGTCGGCAGGTCTGTCGGCGCTAAGAATGCTGGAGGATGAGGCGGCGCGCGGACGTGGCAGCCGGTTGCTGCTCCACGCCAGCCAGGAAGCGACGCTCTACGTGCTCAATCGCAAGCGCGCCGAACTGGCCGAGATCGAGGAGCGCTACGGCGTGTTCATCGAGATCATGTCCGACGGAAGCCCCGAGGGCGCGCGGATGGCTGTTGAAGTGGGTGGCCCGCCGCCGATGTATGCGCCGCGTCTGCCGACTCCGATGATCGTCGAGGCCGATGACGAGGACGAAGAGATCGTCGAAGACGAGATCGATGCCGAGGTCGAGGAAGAAGACGGTGAGATCGAAGTCGCGCGGCAGGGCGAGACCAGCCAGGAAGCCAGCGATCGCGAAGGCCGTAACAAGCGCCGCCGTCGCCGTCGGCGGCGTGGTCGCGGCCGTGACGCCGAGAGCCAGGCCGGTGCCGAATCTGGAACCGAGTCCGAATCCGAGGGCGAAGCGAGCGATAGCGAGGCCGATGTTGAGGCCGATGCGGAGACCGTGGAGCCCGTGGCCGAGGGTGAAGAAGATGGTGAGGGCCGCCGCCGTCGCGGCCGTCGGGGTCGTCGCAGCGGCCGCCGTCGTGGCGGCGAAAGCGCCGGCGGCGAAGCCGCTGTCGCTGTCGCTGGCGAGACCGAATCCGAAACGCCGGCTGAAGAAGTCGAGGCCGAAGCTGTCGAGGCCGTTCCCGCCGAGGAAAAGCCCGCACCGAAGGCGCGTCGTCGTCCTCGTGCCCGCAAGGCGGATAAGGCGGATACGGCGCCGGTTGTAGAAGCTGCGTCCGAGGCGCCCGCGGCAGAGCCGGTCATCGTGCCGTCGCCTGTCATCGAAGCCGAGGTCGTGGCCGAAGAATCGGTCGCCAAGCCGCGCCGTCCGCGCCGCAAAAAGGTCGATGCCGAGGCTCCGGCCGCGGAGGCTGAGGCCGTCGCGGCTGCTGTCGCCGAGCCCGAACCGGAAGCAGAGCCGGAGGTTGTGAAGCCGAAGCGTCGTTCGCGGGCTAAAGCTGCGACCAGTGCTGTGGAATCCTCGATCGATGCGCCAATCGCCGAGGCGGAATCTGCCCAGCAGGAAGCTGTGGCGGAAGAAACCAACGAAGACGGTTCACCCCGTCGCGGCTGGTGGCAGCGGACTTTCGGGGCATAATAACAGACCGGGCGGGTTTTTTCGAAAACCCGCCCGTGTTGCTTAAGACGCCGTTAATGGCAATCGGAGAGGATCGGCACGATGATCAGCCCCTTTTCCGTCCCCCGCCGCCGCTGGCTCGCCGGTGCGCGCGCCGCATGCGCACTGTTGCTCGCGGTGACCATGTCGACTCAGCCGGCGATGGCGCAAAGCGTTTTGCGCGACGCCGAGACCGAGGCCTATCTGCACGAGATAGCGAGCCCGCTGATTGCTGCGGCCGGGCTGCAGCCGGGCAATGTCGATATCATCCTGATCGGTGACAAGGAAATCAACGCGTTCGTTGCGGGTGGCCAGGCCGTCTACATCAACAGCGGGCTGATCGAAGCCGCCGACAACACCAACGAGGTGCAGGGCGTCATTGCCCATGAACTCGGCCATATCACCGGCGGCCACATCATTCGCCAGGGCGAAGGCGCCAAGGCCGCGACGGGCATCACGATATTGTCGCTCCTGCTCGGTGTGGCGGCAATGGCGGCAGGCGCGGGCGATGCCGGCATGGGCGTGATGATGGCGGGGCAGCAGGCCGCGCTCGGCAAGTTCCTGGCATTCAACCGCACGCAGGAGGCCAGCGCGGATTCGGCCGGCGTCTCCTTCCTCGACAAGGCGGGCATTTCCGGCCGCGGCATGCTCAGTTTCTTTCAGAAACTGCGGGTGGAGGAATATCGGTTCGCGTCGACCTATGCCGAAACCGATCCCTATATGCAGACTCACCCGATGTCAGGTGATCGCGAGGCGACGCTGCAGGCCGACATCCAGAAGTCGGCGGCCTATGGCAAGAAGACCGATCCCGCGCTCGACGTGAAGTTTCAGCGGATCAAGGCCAAGCTGATCGGTTATATGGACGATCCGACGACGGCCCTGCGCAAATATCCCGAGACCGATCAGGGCCTGCCGGCGCACTATGCCCGAGCTTATGCATGGCATCGCGGTGCCTATCCCGACAAGGCGGTCGAAGAAGTCGACAAGCTGGTCGCAGCGGCGCCGACCGACCCTTATTTCCTCGAACTGAAAGGACAGATCCTGCTCGAATCGGGCAAGCCGAAGGAGGCGCTGGCGCCGCTGCGGCTGGCCGTCGCCGGTTCGCGCAATGCGCCGCTGATCGCGAGTTTGCTGGGTCATGCGCTGGTCGCGACCGAGGATCCCGAAAATCTCAAGGAAGCGCGTGACGTTCTAAAGGTTGCGGTGGCCCGGGATCGCGATAATCCGTTTGCTTGGTACACGTTGGGGACGGCCTATGCGCGCCTCGGCGATGAACCGAGGGCACAACTCGCAACGGCGGAGCGATATGCGTTGATCGGGGAAGAACGAATGGCGATGGCAAGTGCCGAGGCCGCGATGCAAGGAATCAAGCAGGGAACGCCTGATTATCTGCGCGCCGAGGACATCGCCTTGTCGGCCCGATCAGCACAAAATGACAGGAAGAAGCGGTGATCGGAAAGCTGAATGAGTGGAAGCGACAGAAGGTAGTAGCCGGCGTGACACTGGCCCTTCTCCTGGTTGGTGGCGGGCTTGCGGCGACGCTGACGAAGGAACCGACCATCACCATGGCGGGCAAGGATCGTGCGCAGATCGAGGCGGTTGTACGGGAATATATTATGGCGCATCCCGAGATCATACCCGAAGCCATCAACCGCCTGCGTGAGAAGCGATCTTCGGACGCATATGTCGCCAATCGCGCGGCGCTCGAGACGCCCTTCGCATCCGCCTGGGCCGGGGCCGAAAAGGGCGACGTGACCCTGGTGATGTTTTCCGATTATGCCTGTGGATATTGCCGGTCCAGCGTGCCCGACGTCGAACGGCTGCTGGCTGAAGATCGTGGGCTGAAGGTCGTTTGGCGCGAGATTCCGATCCTGGGCCCCGGCAGCGAAGTCGCCGCCAGGGCGAGTCTCGCGGCCGCAAGCCAGGGGGCGTTTCTAAGCTTCCATAAGCAGATGTTCGCGGCTGGCCGGCCTGATGGGGAAAAGGTCGCCAATGTGCTGCGATCGCTCAGGATCGACCTGAAGAAAGCCCAGCAGGATGTCGACAGTCCTGCCGTGGCGAAGGAACTGCGCAATAATCTCGATCTTGTCGCGCATATGGACGAAAGCGTCGCGACCCCGACGTTTTTCGTTGGCGGCCAGATGCTCAAGGGCGCGGTCGGCTATGCAGCGCTCAAGCAGGCGATTGCGGAAGCGCGCGCGAAGAGGGCGGCCAGCGCAACCTGAGTTTCATCGCCTTGCGACCAGCTTTCCGTCGATCGTTGCCGCCGAAGGGTGATGCCGTTCGAGGTGGCGATGGATCAGCCGCAGGTTGCGGCTGTTCGATCGGAAAAAGAAGTCGGGAATGGCGCCGACGAACGGGATGGCCCCCAGCAGCATATCGATACCGACATTGCCGAACATGCGGGCCATCTGCCACTTCGACATACCCAGATTGCGCGCTTCCCATACCATCCAGCTTCCGAGCAGCGCGCCAGCCAGATCGCCGATCACCGGAACTGCATCAAGAATGACATCGAGGCCGATCGGCCGATTGATCCCCGGAATCACGAACATCCGTTCGAGGAGCTTTTCTATCGCTTCGATCCGCTTGCGCACCGATGCCGGATCGCGCCCCAATCCCGGCATGGCCTCCGCGAGCCGGTCGAACTTTTCGGTGGTCGGGCGCTTCATTTGTACACTCCTCAGGCTGTCTTGGAGATCGCTCCAGGACAACATTGGTTCCGGTCAATCGGCGATGAGATCCGCTAACGGATGGATTGCGCGGGCGTTCGGCTTGAAGCCCGGCAAGGTCGGCGCTGCCAAGGACCAGCGCACCGGTTGAGCGAGCGGAATGAATGGCGTGATCGACGCCAGCCGCGCCTCGGCCTCGATCAGCAGCCGCGATCGTTCATCGGGATTGATCGCCTTCATCGCGGCGGCCAGCGCAGCATCGGCCTGTTCACTGCACGGCGGCCCGAGGCTGCACGAGAAGTGGGTGAGGAACCAATCAGCCTGATCGAGCGGGGCGACTTCGTCGATCAGACGAAGGTCCGCTGCCTCGCCATCGACGGCACGCTCGACCGCAATGCCGATCTGGCTCCATTGTGCGGACAATTGATGCAGCAAAATCCGGCTGCCAGGGTCGTTCCCCATCGCTATCCGGACTTTCGGCATATCCGTCAGCCGGTGCTGCCCCACCCATTGCTGGACGATTCGCCGCGCGATAGCGATGCGGCCCGGCAACGAGGGATCGTTTCCGCGCCGGACATTGGCCAGCGCTTGTGCCCATAACGGGCGCGTCGGCTGCGGAAGATCGGTCAGGCCCGGCGGAAGGATCGATTGGCTGCTGCGCCAGCCGGCTACGCCGAGTGCTTCGCCGATGGCCTCGCGATCGAGCGACATCGACAGCGCCTGCCGGATCTCGATCGACATCAGCAAGGGGGTCGGCCTGGCGATGCGCAGGCCGAACAGGCCGGTCACCGGATCGAGGCTGATCGATGTTGGCGCGATGCCGGCAAGTTTGGGAAGGAGCATGTCCCCGAAGCGGCCGCCGGTCACCAGCGCCGCATCGCCCTGGGCAAATCGCACTACCGCATGTGCTGCGGGCTCGCCGCGCAGCAATATCGGCCTGTCGGTCGCGGGTTTGCCGTTGGCGCCGGGCACGGCCGCCTGATGATACGGCTTGAGTATCGTCAGCTTCCCCACTTTGCCGACGATACCGAGCGGCCCGCTGCCTTTGCCATCGATCAGAATCGCGAAGTCGGGTTCGGCCAACAGCGTGATCAGCCCCGGGCTGGGGGACGACAACCGAAACTCGATGACCTCCGGCGTCACCGCAACGATGTCGTCGATCGCGGCGAGCCGGTCTCGCAACATGCCCATCCGCGCCTTTCGGACAAGCTGTAGCAAGGCGCGGGTAACGCGTTCCGCATCGGGGCCGTCACTATCCAGCCGGAATGTATAATAGAGGCCATCGTCGGATATCGCCCAGCGGATCGATAGTCCTGGCACGATCTGCGCTTGCGCGTCGAACCGCACGAGGCCCTGCGCGACCCCTCCGAGCAATGCTGCGCCTGCAGCCTGCGGCTCCGTTCGCGCCGGATTGACGAACCGCGTTTCTCCGCCGATCACGCTCACGGCCACCGGACCGCCGGGCGCTCTATGGCCACACCCGCCGACGATCAGCAGGGCGGGCATCAGCACGATGATCGGCAGAATCCTCATCTCAGGCTTAATGTCCGGCTGGGGTGGCTGTTCGATGCATTGTCGTGCCAGCCCGACACGCGCGGGGCAACCAGCGATCGGCTGACATAATAGCTGATCGGGATCAGCGGTGCGTCTTCCATCAGCAGAGCCTCGGCCTTGCGCATGGCGGTCAAACGCCGTCGCGGGTCCGCCTCGGACATCGCCTGATCCAGCGCCCGATCGAAGCGCGCGCTGCGATAGCCGGCGTAATTGATGGCGCCCGCATCGGAGCGGTGAATCGCGAGATAATTTTCGGGCGCGGCAAGATCGCCAATCCAGCCCGATCGGGCCAGCGCGAAATCATGGCTGCGCAGACTGGCGAAATGCAATGATGCCTCGCTGTTGAACAGATGGGCATCCACACCCAGCGGGCGCCACATTGCAGACAAGGCCACGGCAACGCGCCGATGATCGGCATCGCTGTTGAACCGGATATCGAATGACAGTTGGTGCTGCGGGCCGAACCCCGCGGCGGCGAGCAGCCTGCGGGCGGCATCCTGCCGTTTGGCCGCGGGCCACCCGGCCCATGATGGCCGATAGTCTCCAAGCGGCTCCATGATCGCGGACGGCACTATTCCCCAGGCGGGTTTGGTGCCCAGACCGATCAGGCGTTCGGCGATCCAGCGGCGATCGACAGCCATATTCAGCGCCTGCCTTACCCGCCGGTCGTTGAACGGCGATTTCGACATGTTGAACACGAAATAATAGCTGCCGTTATAGGGCGCGACATGGGCCGTGCCCGGCGCATGCCGTTGAAGCCAGGCGAGACGGGTTGGCGGAAAATCGCTGCTGGTATCGGCTTCGCCAGCGGCAAAGCTGCGCAAAGCCGTGAGCCGATCGGGGACGGGGCGCCATTCGATGTGCGCGATGGGGGCGGCGGCGCCATGCCAATAGGGATTTCGTCCGAGCCGGATGCGCTCATTGAGCCGCCACTCTGTGAGCCTGTAGGCGCCGGAGGTGACAAGCGGACGGTCCCTGGTCCAGCCATCGCCGGCGGTCGCAATCCGGTGCAGCGGCAAGGCGGCCATCGATGGCAAGGCGAGCAGTTCGGGGAGTGCGGGCATGGGCTGCTTGAGCTTCACCGTTACCGCGGCGTCATCTGCCGTGACGCTGTCGATATCCCGATAGAGTGAGGCGTTGGGCGAAGCGGTGGCGGGGTCGCGCAATCTCGCGAATATGGCCGTGAACAGCGGGGCGCGGATCGGCGCACCATCGGAGAAGCGGAGGCGCTTGCGAAGGGGGAAGCGCCAGATCCGTCCGTCGGCTGAAATGCTCCAGCCCATCGCCAGTCCAGGCTCGGCGTGGCCCTCGCCATCCACGCGCGTGAGTCCCTCGAACTGGTCCCGCGCGATGCGGATCGAACCGAGATCGGAAGCCTTTTGTGGATCGAGGTTTTTCACCTCATCATCGGCGATCCGGATCAGAATATCCCTGGGAAGCGGTACGGGCGGTTGCCCGTGGCAGCCGGCAAGCAGCAGGCAGAGCAGCGGAAGTGCTATTCGGAACATGAGAGGAGCTATAGGCCCCGCCGGGCCGCAATGCTCAAGCGTCTTTGCGTTCGACGGCGCGCGCCAGCGCGCGCGCAAAGTCGCTCGCCGTGAAGGGTTTGCGCAGGACGATCGCGGCACTGCCCATCACTTCGGTGATGGCGGCCGATTGCGAAAAGCCGGTGGCAAACACCACCTGAATTTCCGGCTGACGGGCTAACGCTATCCGCGCGACATCGGCGCCATTCATCCCCGGCATGGCAAAATCGATGACCATCACCGGGGGCCGGTGCTGTTCGATGAGCTGGAGCGCGTGCTGGCCGTCGCTGGCCTGCAGCGCCGAACATCCGAAATCGCTGACGATCGTGGCAATGACATCGCGAACATCGGCTTCGTCGTCGACCACGAGCAGCGTCAATCCCTTGAGCTTTTCGATGTCGAGCGGGTCGACGGTGTCGTCGGCATCATTCGGCGGCTGCGGAGCCCCGGCCCGCCGCAGATAGATCGTCACCGTCGTGCCGGATCCCAGCGTGGAGTCGAGCATGACGGTGCCGCCGCTTTGGCGGGTCATTCCGAAGACCATGCTGAGCCCCAGTCCCGATCCCGCCCCAACCGGCTTCGTCGTAAAGAAGGGTTCGAACACGCGCTGCGCGATTTCGGGGGACATGCCGATGCCGTTGTCCGCGACGGAGATCGCAAGATATTCGCCATCTTCCACGCCATCCTGGCCGGCAAGAAGGCGATTGCTCACGCTTATCATGAGCTTCCCGCCATTTGGCATCGCGTCGCGGGCGTTCAGTGTCAGATTGAGCAGGGCAAGCTCAAGTTGCACGCGATCGGCCAGTACCGTGTAGGGTTCCCCTTCGCACGTGATGGACAGCGAGATCGAAGGATCGATCGACCGCGCGAGCAGATCACGCATTTCCTCGATCAGCGGCGGTACATCGATCGCTCGTAATTCCAGCCGCTGCAGTCGAGAAAAGGCCAGGAGTTGGTTCGTAAGCCGTTTCCCGCGCCGGACCGCTCCAATCGCGTTGGATGTCAGGCGCAACAGTCTCGGATCGTCGTCGATCCGGCTCGACATGAGATCGAGACTGCCGCTGATGATTTGCAGCAGATTGTTGAAATCATGGGCAATCCCCCCGGTGAGTTGGCCGATCGCTTCCATCTTGCGCGACTGGAGCAGAGCAGCCTCGGCCTTTTCACGTTCGCTGATTTCAGCGTGCAGTGCTGCCACCGCCGCGTCGCGCTCGACGATGCGACTGCTCAGCGCGTCATTCGCTTCCCGCAGCCGGGACGGCGAGGGTAGAGCTATGGCTTTTGGCAGCAACGGCCATAGCAGCACGGCTGTCAGCAATGACGCGGCTGCGGTGATGAGTTTTACGAACGCCTCGACCCCATAATTGCCATGCCACAGGTTCCAGATCGACAATATATGTGTCGTGCCGCAGGCGAGGATGAATAGCGCGAACATCCAGAAAACGCCGCCAAAGGCGATATCGCGACGTTTGCGGACGAATGCGACGAGCGCGAGGGGAATCGAAAAATAGGAGGCCGCAATGATTGTGTCCGAGACGGCGTGGATCCAGATCAGCCATGGTTGCCAAAGCAAGCAATAGCCATGCGGCGCATAGCTGGCCGTGAGCAGGGCGCGGATCGTGTTCGCTACCGCCATCTCTTCCCCCCAATGGCACGGCAATATGTTGGTGAAGCTAGATCATCTTGAGCATTCCGGCCAAGCCTATTCATTGCGAGCACATACCGAATCCGCCAATGTACTATGCCAGGACCGGGTTGACGCGAAACGGTGCCGCACCGATGATCGATCGGTGTACGGGGCCTCGCGGGTGTGGCCAAGGGCACGTCGGCCGATGTCTGATGTAGCGAAGGAAGCAGAGTGGCGATTATCAAGCGGGCCCTTGCCGGGATCGATCCGTTTCTGCTCCTGCTCATCGCCACGGTCGCCATGGCATCGCTGTTTCCGGCACATGGGGTCGGCACGATTTGGTTCGGCTATGCCACCAATGCGGCGATCGTGCTGTTGTTCTTCCTGCATGGTGCGAAACTGTCGCGGCAGGCCGTTCTGGCCGGGGCCGGAAATTGGCGGCTGCATCTGCTCGTACTATGTTCGTCTTTCGTTATCTTTCCAGCCCTGGGCCTGCTGTTCAGCGCCTTGGGAGGCCGCTTTGTCGCGCCGGAAATTATCGCGGGTCTATTGTTTCTGTCGCTCCTGCCCTCGACGGTTCAGTCGTCGATTGCCTTCACGGCGCTGGCGCGGGGCAATGTCCCTGCTGCTGTGTGCAGCGCGTCGCTGTCCAATCTGCTTGGAATCGTGATTACGCCGGTGATGGTAGGGCTGTTCATGCATGTCAGCGCGGCCACCGACGGAATCTCGCTGGATGCCATCAAAGGCATCATGTCGCAGTTGCTGCTGCCATTCGTGGCGGGCCATTTGCTGCGTCCGTTGATCGGTGGATTCGTCGATCGGAACAAGCGTATCCTGATGCCGGTCGATCGCAGTTCGATCCTTCTGGTCGTCTATACAGCATTCAGTGCTGCCGTGATCGGTGGAATTTGGCAACGCACGTCCATCTGGGATCTGCTGGCAATTCTGGTGATGAGTGCGCTGATGCTCGCGTTGGTGATGGGCGCTAACCTGTTTGTCGCACGGCGGATGGGTCTCGGCCGCGAGGACGAGATCGTGCTGCTGTTCTGCGGATCGAAAAAAAGCCTGGTGTCCGGCGTACCGATGGCCGGAGCCCTGTTTCATGCGGCGGCCGGCCCGCTGATCCTGCCGCTGATGATTTTTCACCAGCTGCAACTCTTTGTCTGTGCGGTGATCGCGGCGCGCTATCGCGGCATGGCGGACGATGCGCCGATCATTCGGGCGCCTGCGGTCGACGACGCCATCTGACGCTGGCGGGAAAACTCTCACCATATCGGATGCAATAACGGGGTTGTGATATAGGTAGCGCTTTGACTCGGCTTCACGAACGCGCGATGGTTCACCAGGGAGACGGTGGACCGGGATGCTGCAGCTCCAAAATGTCATTCTTGAAATGGTCGCACGCGGAGACGCGCTCAAGCCGACGATCGATCGGTTGTGCGCGGCGATCGACGCCTCGGTCGATAACGCCTTCTGTTCTGTGGTCATCGTTGATCGCGATGGTCTGCTCCACCCGTTGGCAGGGCCCGGTGTTCCACCCCAACTTGCCGCGCTGATCGAGGGCAAGGTGATCGGGCCGAATGTCGGCTCGTGCGGATCGGCGATCTATTTTAAGAAGCCCGTCGCTGTTACGGATATTGCGCATGATCAGCGCTGGGACATTTATCGCGATCCGGTGCTCGCTGCCGGCATGGTTGCATGCTGGTCGAGCCCGATCCTTGCCGGGGACGGAAGGGCGCTCGGCGCGTTCGCTTTTTATTATACCGATCATCGCGGACCCACTGAAAACGAAAAGAAACTGGTCGCGGCGTCGGTTCACCTGTGCGCGATTGCGCTCGAACGTCACGAGCGGGCGCTGGAACGTGAGCGCGCTCGGCATACGGACGATCTTACGGGGCTGGGCAACCGCGCGGGTTTCGACGCCATGCTGTCGCACATGTCCTGTTCCCGCGCCGGGGAATGGGCTCTGCTGATCATCGACCTCGATAATCTCAAGACCATCAACGATACTTTTGGGCATCATGCAGGCGACTGTCTGCTGCAGGTGACCGCCGAACGCCTGGCGGACGTCGCTGCGGGCGATGCCGTGTTCCGGCTCGGCGGCGATGAATTTGCGATACTCGTCCAGTCGCCAAATGCGCTCGAGGACCTAGGCGCCGCATCCGCACGCATTCTCGAGAAATTGGGTGAGGCGGCCGATTGCGGCGGCTATCAGATTTACCCCAAGGCTTCGATCGGCGGCGCGGAGGTTATCGAGGGCGACAGCAGCGCCACCGTGCGCCAGAATGCCGACCTCGCGCTTTACCATGCCAAGGAGACCGGCCCCGGCGGTTTCGTTCGCTATCGGCCCGAATTGGGAACGACGATCACGCGCCGGTTGAGCGCGATCCGTGAGCTCGAACTGGCGCTCGTCGAGGACCGCATCGACGCCCATTTTCAGCCGGTCATATCGCTCGAGGGCAATCGTGTTTGGGGTTTCGAAGCTCTGTGCAGGCTCACGAAACCCGATTCGACGATCCTGACGGCCAGCGCCTTCCATGAGGCGACGGCTGATGCCAGCGTTGCCGTGTCCCTCACCCGCCGAATGTTGGGCCTCGTTGCTAGGGATATGGCTCGATGGCGCCGGATGGGCCTCGAAGTCCCTTATGTTTCCGTCAACGTCACGTCTGCCGATTTTCATCGCGGGATGCTGGAGGATGAGGTTTGCGCCTTGTTCTCCGACGTGCAGGCTCCACTGGAGAAGCTTGTGCTCGAAGTGACCGAATCGGTGCATATGGGGCGGCGCGATCATATCGTGGCCCGCACGATTGCCTCGCTCAGAGCGCGCGGTCTTCGCATTGCGCTGGATGATTTCGGTACCGGTTTCGCCTCGCTCACCCATCTGCTCGCGGTGCCTGTCGATGTCATCAAGATCGACCGCGCATTCGTCGAGCGCCTTTCGCCAGATGGTCCCGGGTTGGCGATCATTGAGGGGCTGGTGGGCATCTCCGCGAAACTGGGCATTACCGTGGTTGTCGAAGGCGTCGAGTCCGATGAGCAGGCCGATTTGTTGCGCCGCATCGGTTGCCGGTTTGGGCAGGGATATTTTTTCTCGCCGGCGGTAGATCGCGATATTGCCACCGAGTGGATCCGCAGCGGCGTCCGGTTGCCGTCGTCCCTGCTCTAGCCCAACCCGAAAGAGCTCTAATCTGCGCCGGGTCGTTTGCGGCCCGCCTTTGCCCAGGGCTGGCCGATCAGCGGGCGATAGATGTCGTGCGTCAACCAATGCAATGGCACCCGCCATTCGGCGATACCGGGCAAGCTCCAGGGATCGAGGCCGGTGAACGGCAGAAATGGATTGCGCCGGCTATAGGCCCACAATTCGATCCGGGTACTCGGACGCGACGATGGTCCGCGCGCGTGAAACCCGAATGTGTCGGCGATGATCAATGTGTTGGCGGGCACAGCAAAGGCGGTGGGGGCGGGCAGGTTCAGCGAAGCCAGTTCCTCTTGGGCGATCCTGAATGATCCGCGCGCCGATAATCGGTCTCCACGCGTCAGGACGTCAAGGCTGCGCCTGTGTTCCCATGCCAACCGTTCGGTTGTCAGCTGATGCGACCCGGGGACATAAGTGAGCGGTCCTTCCGTGCTGCCGACATCCTCGAGGAACAGCCACGCTTTCATGGTGGAATGAAACGTATCCGCGTGCAGATTGACTTGCGGATCGGGTGGCGCGTCATGGCGATGGCTGAGGATCGCCTGAATATAGAGCAGCGGCTCTATATCGAAACTGGCCGCGTAGCGCGTCATCCCGCGCCAGCGCGGATCGTCGGTCAGTGCTCGCACCGCGGGAATCGACCGAATAGCCGGCGGATCGATCGCATAGCGTTGCGTGATTGTATCCCCCTGCACCATTTCGCGCGCCGGTCCCGCATAAGACCGAATCTGCTCGCGGAGCCGGGAAAAGGCATCCGCGGGCAGGAAATTTTCCCGGCAGATGAAACCATCGCGATCGAACTCCAATCGATCGCGATCCGATATATGTCGAGCCAGGCGTCGGCGTCGCTCCTGCGCCATTCGACTTGCCTGCGCCACCCGCCATCGATGCAGCCCCGCGCGGTTGAGTCGATCCGATCCGATCAGCGGATTATCGAGGAAGGATTTGGCGCCAGTCAGAAGTTGCGCTGCCCACCATGGTGTCAGCAGCGCGCGAAGCAAAGCGGAAGCCATATGGCCCTTATGCTATAGCGCGCGCGGCGAGGATAGCCTCGATTGGGGCGACGTCGCTGGGATTGTTCAACTCGATGGCATCCCACGCAATCGGATCGAACGGAACCACGCCGACGGGGATTCCTCCGTCGATGAAGCGCAACTGCTCGAGTCCCTCGAGCAGTTCCAGTTCGGACGGCTCCATTGCCACATAGCGCTCCAGCGCAGCCGGGCGATAGGCATAGACGCCCAGATGCAGATGGATCGGGGGGAATGGCAGTGTCGCGGCGGCCGGCGGCAGGTGCGGAATCACGCGCTTCGAAAAATAAAGCGCGTGACCGTTGCGGCCGAAGACCACCGTTGTCCCGCCCACCCGGCCCTCGGCCTGATCCTGAATGAGGTGCCGATAAGTGCTGCCCGAACATCGCACGGCCGGCGTCATCATCATAATGTCGGGCGCGGCGGCCAGTGCGTCGACCAGCGCTGTGACCACGAAGTTCGGTGTCAACGGTGCGTCGCCCTGCAGATTAACGATAATCTGGGGCAATCGGCCCATCTGCCGCACGGCGTCTGCGCACCGTTCGGTGCCGTTCGCACAATCGGCGGAAGTCATGATTACCCGGCCGCCAAAACCCCGCACGACGGCCGCTACGCGATCGTCATCGGTCGCAATCCAGACATTGTCGGCGTCGATTATGCTCGTTGCGCATTCCCAGCTTCGCTGAATCAGCGGCTTCGCGATGCCCGTTGCACCGCGAAGTATCGCCAGCGGTTTGCCGGGATAGCGACTGGAATCATAGCGTGCAGGTATGATGATGGCTACGTCTGGCCGCACAGCCACGTCGCTGTCTGGCATGGGAAGGCGCTTTAGCTCAGGCCGTGCCGAACGAAATCGTGGATATGCACGATCCCTGCCGGGCGGTCGCGATCGTCGGCGTTCATGACGAAAACCGTCGTGATCTTGGCGTCGTTCATGATCAACAACGCGTCTTCGGCCAGCATATCGGAAGGAACTGTTTTGGGATGCGGAGTCATCACGTCTGCGGCATTGCGATCAAGCAGATCCCCGATATGGCGGCGCAAATCGCCGTCGGTGATCACTCCGACCAGGCGGCCGCTCCAATCGGTGACACCGGCCACGCCAAAACCCATCGACGTCATCGTCATGATCACGTCGCGCATTGGCGCCCTGCTCTCGACCAGCGGTATCCGACTCCCGATATGCATCATCTCGGCGACCGTCTTCAAACGCAGGCCTATAGAGCCGCCCGGATGCAACTGCTTGATGCTCTCGCGCGAGATCCCACGCAGATCCATGAGCGCCATGGCCAGCGCGTCACCGAGCGCCAGCATCATCACGGTCGACGTGGTTGGCGCGATATTGGCAGAACAGGCCTCGCGAATCGCCGGCAGTGCAAGCGCCACGTCGGCATCGATCATCATCGGCGAGTCGATCCGCGACGCGACTCCGATCGTACGTATGCCCAGGTTACGGCTATGTTGCATGACGACGTGCAACTCGGCCGTCATCCCGGAATTGGACAGGACCAGCAGCGTATCGCCGCGCTGGATCATGCCAAGGTCCCCATGCGACGCTTCGGCCGGATGGAGGAAGATTGCAGGTGTACCGGTTGCGGACAACGTGGCTGCGATTTTCCGCGCAATATGGCCGGATTTACCCATGCCGGTGACGACAACCCGGCCGATCGTGGCCGCCAGCAGGCGGGTGGCGATCGCAAAATTTTCATCCAGGGCCGCACCGAGTTCTGCCAAGGCATGGCTCTCAGCCGCAATGACATCCCGGCCTCGTGCAAGAATGCTCTGATCCGCCAAACGTGTCTTCCGAAGGAGATCATTTGCGATCACGTTCGATAACTCCATGGATTCAAGCCATTCTTGTTACTTTTTGAGGATAAGCCCACTTCCGCTAACCTTAGGCTCGGACACGCGAGTTGCAAGTGATTGTTGCGTCGCGGCATTGTTTCGTGTCGGAAATGGATCAATTTCTCATCTCGCATCGAGTTGCCGCGTCGCGAACAATAGACGTGCGCGCTTCAAACCACCGACTGCGCCACAGGTTGCATGTCCTGTATTGGCGCGCACAGTCATTTCAAGATTGGCGACTTTGTGTTGCAGCTTTGCAACAGCAAGGAGCAGGCTCGGCGGCGGTCGGATTGCTATTGGGTGCGGTCGAGCCCATATTTTGAAGGCGATGAAGCGCCATGGTTCCGGCATTTGGAGTTTTACGATTTGACAGGTCGGGATACCGAAAGTGGCGGCATCGGCCGGATCGGCGACAAGAGTTGGTTGCAGCGGATGAACACGCTCACGGCGCGCCGGGTCGATACGCCGCGGCCGCAAATTCCGGTCGGCCAGCGCGTCTATGCGGTGGGCGACATCCACGGCCGGCTTGATCTGATGCTGCCGCTGCTGGCGCACATCCGCGCGGATTCGGCTTCGCGCCGGCCGCTGGATACGCATGTCGTGATGCTGGGCGATCTGGTCGATCGCGGCCCCTATTCGGCCGAAACCGTCGAGTTCATGCTGAGCATGCGCCCGGCATTTGCAACCTTCCATTGCCTGATGGGCAATCATGAGGAGGCGATGATCCGGGCGATGGATGCTGCGGCCGACCGATCCGAAAATCAGTGGCTCAAATTTGGGGGCTACGAAACGCTGGCGAGCTACGGTGTCCCCGTCGCCATGCTGGGGGAGGAACTGCCACCGGCGGAGGTGATAAGGAACTATATTCCGGAGCGACACCGGTTGTTTCTCGAGCAGCTGCCGGACAGCCTGAGATTCGGTGATTATCTGTTCGTGCATGCGGGTGTGCGGCCGGGTCTGCCGCTCAACGTGCAGGATCCTTCGGACATGCGATGGATTCGCGATGAATTTCTCGATTATCGAGGGGATCTGGGCGCATTTGTCGTGCACGGGCACACAATAACCAACGAGCCATCGGTTCAGATCAATCGCCTGGGTATCGATACCGGCGCATATCGCAGCGGCACGTTAACAGCGCTGGGTCTCGAGGGCGATCAGCGCTGGTTTATCAACGCGACGGTTGTCGACGGTGAAGTTCAAACGAAATTAAGCAGCATCGGTTAGATTCCCCGCTCTGATCCAGGGAGGGAGATTCGCCCCATGCGGCGGGTGCGCGGACAAGCAGCCACCAATGCTGACGAAAGGGGCGCCGAAACCCCCGGATTTGCTGCGCGGTTTTTGCGCGGGCTGTTGCCGGAAGGGTCTTCGCACGATCACCGATCGATAGTCGGGCGCGTTCGTATGACGTCCGGCATGTTGCCGATGTTGATGTTGGCCGAGATTATCTCCGGCGCAGGGCTGTTCGTCGCGCGTGGCCCCGGCGGCTGGCGCGCGCACGCGCCGAATCTGTTCCTCGCCCCGCTTGTGGTGATGATTCTGTCAGGCGGCGCCGTTCTCGCCATGACACGAGTACGACTGTATCGTAGCGCGAGCCCGGGTCAGCGACATTTTGCGATAGCGGCCTATGCCTTGCTGCAAGGCCTCTGCTGGGCGGCCTGGTTCGCCGATTTCGATCAAATGGCTGCGGCTGGGCCCATTGACTGGGTGGTTTATTGCAGCCTGGTCGTCATCGGGACGGTGATCTTCACGCCTATTCCCATGGCGGTCGCATTATTATGGCTGGCGACACTGGTGTCCGTGCTGCTCCACGTGCAGTCGATGTTGGCCGGCGGCTTGTTGACTGCTCTGATGGTGGTGGGCATTCTGGCGCTTGGCGGCATTTCGGAGCGATCCTATCGCGCCTCGCGGCGCTGGTTCGACAGCGCGACAGGGGCACTCAAAGCGGCTACGCTGTTGCGCGAATTCGAAGAAAATCGCCGGGGCTGGTTCTGGGAAACCGATGCGCGCGGCAATCTGACCTATATTTCGGCGCAACTCGCCGCCGCGATCAGCTTGCCGGTCGAACGATTGCTGGGCAAGCCGATGACGAATCTCGTTCTGCATGAACGGGATGCCGGTGACGTAACCGCGCAGGGCGAGCGGACGCTGGGCTTTCATCTATCGACCCGGCTGGCCTTTTCCGAAATCGCGGTGCGCGGAGCCGGCATGGGCGATGGATGGTGGTGGGCCCTTTCAGGGCGCCCGGCGTTCGATGAGGATGGCGTCTTTCTCGGTTTTCGCGGTAGCGGGACCGACTTGACCGAAATGCGCCGATCCGAGGCTGAAGTAAAACGTCTCGCCAGCTATGATGCGCTGACCGGTTTGCCCAATCGTATCCTGATGCGTCGCACGCTGGACGAATCGTTGCGCGATGTGGCCGGCCGCCCGAAACGCACGGCCTTGTTCATGCTCGACCTTGATCGCTTCAAGATGGTCAATGACACGCTTGGTCATCCGGTGGGTGATGCGTTGCTGCGCCTGGTTGCCGAGCGGCTGACGCGTGTCGTTCAGGCGGACGGCCAAGTGGGAAGGCTCGGGGGGGATGAGTTCAACGTTGTGCTGCCCGGCATCGTCGATCGGGCGCGGCTCGCTTTTCTGGCCGATGCGATCATCCAGCAGGTTTCCAAGCCGTACATCATCGAAGGCGCGCATGTTTCGATCGGGGCGTCGGTCGGCATCGCGATCGCGCCGGATGACGGCGCGAGCGCCGATGCGCTGGTGCGCAATGCCGATCTCGCGCTCTACGCGGCGAAGGGCGACGGCAAGGGTGTCCATCGCTTCTACGAGCCGGCGATGCATGCGAGCGCCAAGGATCGCCGGCTGCTCGAAATGGATCTGCGCAAGGCGATGGCCGAACGCGGGCTGCACCTGATGTATCAGCCGGTCGTCGACGCCTGCAGCGAGGCTGTAGTGGGGTTCGAGGCGCTCGCTCGCTGGGACCACCCGACCCGCGGGATGGTTTCACCGACCGATTTCATCCCGATCGCGGAGGAGATCGGGCTGATCCAGCAGATTGGCGAATGGGTGTTGAGGACGGCGTGCCTGGAGGCAAGCAATTGGCCGGAAAATGTGCGTGTGGCGGTCAACATTTCGCCGATACAGTTTGCCAATCCCGCCTTGCCCGGCACCGTGTTGAGCGCGCTTGCCGCGGCGCAAATAGCCCCGGATCGGCTCGAGCTCGAAATTACCGAGGGCGTTTTCCTCAACGATGACGAGGCGACCGATTCGATGTTCGCCCGGCTCAAGGCGATCGGCGTGCGGTTCGCGCTTGACGATTTCGGAACCGGCTATTCGTCGCTGGGCTACCTCAAAAAGGCACCGTTCAACAAGATCAAGATCGACCAGAGCTTCGTGCGGGGGGCCGCCGTTCCGGGCAATCGCAATGCGGCGATCATTCGTGCGATTGTCGCCCTCGCGGAAAGTCTCGAGATGGAGACCACCGCCGAGGGCGCCGAGACACCCGACGAACTTGCCCTGATCCGTTCGCTGGGCTGCTCTCATATTCAAGGCTATATCTTCGGGCGGCCGATGTCGAAGGATGACGCGCGTACCCGCGTGGCGGGGACGGGCAAATTATCGATGCCGGAATTGCTTGTGACTCGCGAGCCTCGCGTGGCCATGCTGCGCTCGGTCGTGCTGCACAGTCTTCAGGAAACGGTTTCGGCGCGGATCCGCAATCTGTCGCGTACGGGTGCGATGATCGAATGTGGCTCGACGTTTGCGCCGGGCACCGACCTTGAGCTTGAGCTTGCCGATGGCATGCGCATTGCTGGCGTCGTGCGCTGGGCCGATCAGGACCGGTTAGGCGTGGCATTCAGCGAAGCGGTGGAAATCGAGGAGCTCATGGCGCCCCGGGCATCGCGTAGCGGCACGCGGCAGCAAGCCGCTTCCTAATCCATCAACGCCGGGAAGAAGCCCTCATGCGCCGCGCGCAATGCGGCGAGGTCGATCCCCGCGACGGTCGAGCCGCCGGTCGTGCCGAACCGCGCGGCCTGGACACCGGCGAGCAGAGCCGCTGCAAGGACGGCATCGGGGTTGGGCGCCGTCACGACATAACGGGCTTGATCTTCGCCAAAAGCAGCCATGTGGGATGGTTTGCCGATATCAGCACCGATATTGCCGGCCAGCGCCATTTCGGCGACCGCCACCAGCATGCCGCCGTCAGACACATCGTGGACCGCAGTCAAACTGCCCGACAGGATCTGCTCGCGCACGAAATCGCCATTACGTCGTTCCGCCGCCAGGTCGACTGGCGGCGGCGGGCCGTCTTCACGGTCTGCGATATAACGCAACCAGAGCGATTGGCCGAGATGACCCAGGCTGTCACCGATGATCAGGATCGCTTCACCCTCGGCTTTGAAGGCGATTGTCGCCATCGTATCGATATCGGCAATCAGGCCGATGCCGCCGATGGCCGGGGTGGGCAGGATCGCGCTGCCCGATCCATCCTCATTCTTGGTTTCGTTGTACAGGCTGACATTGCCCGACACGATCGGGAAATCGAGCGCGCGGCAGGCCTCCGCCATTCCCTCGATCGCGCCCACGAACTGGCCCATGATCTCGGGCCGCTGCGGGTTGCCGAAATTCATGCAATCGGTGGTCGCGAGCGGCGTGGCGCCCACGGCGGTGATGTTGCGCCAGCATTCGGCGATCGCCTGGCGGCCACCTTGCACGGGATCGGCGAACACGTAACGCGGCGTGCAATCGGTGCTGATCGCCAGGCCCTTTTTCGATCCGTGAATCCGCACCACGGCGGCATCGCCGCCCGGTCGCTGCACCGTATCCGCACCGACCATATGGTCATATTGTTCCCATATCCACCGCCGGCTGGCGAGATCGGGGCTCGCCATCAGCGCCAGCAGATTGTCACCGATCGAGCCCTTGGCCGGGATGTCGCCAAGCGGTCCGCGCGCCGGGGTCGGCACCCAGGGGCGATCATAGGATGGCGCGTCGTCGGCGAGCGGCCCGAGCGGAATGTCGCAGACGACCTCGCCGTTGAAGCGCAGCACCATGCGGCCGGTGTCGGTGACCACGCCGATTACCGCGAAATCGAGTTCCCACTTGCGGAAAATCGCCTCGGCTTCGGCCTCGCGGCCGGGCTTGAGGACCATCAGCATGCGTTCCTGCGATTCGGACAGCATCATTTCATAAGGCGTCATGCCGGTTTCACGGCACGGCACGGCGTTCATGTCGAGTTCGATGCCGACGCCGCCCTTCGACGCCATTTCGACCGACGATGAGGTCAGGCCGGCCGCCCCCATATCCTGGATCGCAACGATCGCATCGGACGACATCAGTTCGAGGCAGGCTTCGATCAGCAATTTTTCGGTAAACGGATCGCCGACCTGCACCGTCGGGCGCTTCTCCTCGGAATCCTCGGAGAAATCAGCCGATGCCATGGTCGCGCCGTGGATGCCGTCGCGGCCGGTCTTGGAGCCGACATAGACGATCGAATTGCCCGTGCCGGATGCCGCCGAATAGAAAATCTTGTTGGTTTCGGCGACGCCGACCGTCATCGCATTTACGAGGATATTCCCGTCATAGGCCTTGTGGAAATTGACCTCGCCGCCGACCGTGGGCACGCCGACGCAATTGCCGTAACCGCCGATGCCGTGGACGACACCCGCGATCAGGTGGCGCATCTTCGGATGATCGGGGCGGCCGAAACGCAGCGCATTCATGTTGGCGATCGGCCGTGCGCCCATCGTGAACACGTCGCGCAAGATGCCGCCAACGCCGGTTGCCGCGCCCTGGTAGGGCTCGATGTATGACGGGTGGTTGTGGCTCTCCATCTTGAAGATGGCGGCCTGGCCGTCGCCGATATCGACCACGCCGGCATTTTCGCCGGGGCCGCAAATCACCTGCGGGCCGGTGGTCGGCAACTTCTTCAGGTGGATACGCGAGGATTTGTACGAGCAATGCTCGGACCACATGACCGAGAAGATACCGAGTTCGGTAAGGTTCGGCTCGCGGCCGAGCGCATGGAGGACGCGCTCATATTCTTCCGGGGAAAAGCCATGTTCGGCGACGACGGCGGGCGTGATCTGAGTCATGCGGTGGCCCGATAGCGATTTGGACGGCGCTCGCCTATCCCCATTCCGATCGTAAGGCCAATCCGCCTGCATCGTCGCACCCGGCGTGCGTGCTCATGTTGCAGTGAACAATGCATATTTGCATTGCGATCTGGCTTTTGAGAGGCGGCGAGTCGCCCGGCCCCGCTCCGCCGGCATGAAAATGGCCGGCGGAGCGAAGCTCGCGCCGGCCGAATTGAAGAGACGAAGATCAGGCTTTGCAGCTCTGCGATGCTTTCCCCGGAGCTGCGATATCGACGGTGGGACCATCCCCGCTGACCGAATAACCGTCCGCGACATAGGGCTTGCCGGGCGCCGGAGCGGTCAACACCGTCGGCGAACCATCCTTGGCTGTCTTGTAATTGGCCGTGTTGTTGCTGAAGAAATCAATATAAACCAAGCGGTTGTCGGCGCAACGATAGGTGCGGCTCTGCGTCACCATCGGCGGCAGAGAGACCGGCGCTGCTGCGTTAAGGGCAGCTGCATCGGGATCCTTGGGGCCGTCGGCGACGATCGTCTCCGGCTTGGAATTGCAAGCTGCAAGAAAAAGGGAAGTGCCGAGAACGGCGGCGGTCAGAAGGCGGGATGTGGTTTGCATAGCGATCCATGTTTTGCGATTCTTGTGTGCACTGCGTCAAGAGCACAATCTCTTAAAGCGGCATTAGCGCAGGAATCTTGCGATTCGATTGCGAAGCTCATCGCCGGTCGAGAAAAGCCTTGAGGGGGAGCCAGCGCACGCGCTTTGCCGCGAGGCCGATCGTGAAAGCCGGGCTGCTCGATGGCAGGTCGATCAATGCCAGTTTTGTCGTGGCGGGAATTAGCCGGCGTCCTATCCGTGCGGCGGTCGCGCCGTTGAAGCCGATCGCCCGCAATTCGGGGAGATTGGCAATCAGTGCCGCCAGGTCATTGGTGCGATGGTCGCGGATCGCGGCGTCCAGGCTGCCGCTGCGCGCGGCATCGGCGACGACATCCCACAGGCCGATACCCGCGCCCAGCAGCGCCTGCAGCCGATCGTCATAAGGCAAAGCGACCAGGTCGCGTCCGGTGATGGCGCTCACCAGTTGCCAGAACTGATTTTGCGGGTGGGCATAATAGCGGGCAGCCCGTAGCGATGCCTCGCCCGGCAGGCTGCCGAGCAGCAACAGGCGGGTCCGTTCGTCGATGACAGGCGAAAAACTGGCCTTGCGAATCATCCCTCTTCCTGGCGCAGGGCTTGTCCGGGATCAAGGCGGCCAAAGGTCTGTCCGCCCTCGTGCAAGAGAAGCTTTCTTGGCAATCACCGGGCGGCTCGGCTATCGCTGGCACATGGCCTCTTCCCTTATCGCGCCGAACGCGCTTTCCCTGATCGGCAACACCCCGCTGGCCCGCCTCAACGGCCCCAGCGAAATCACGGGCTGCGAGATCCTCGCCAAGTGCGAATTCATGAATCCGGGCGGATCGGTCAAGGACCGCGCGGCCCTGGCGATCATTGCCGACGCGGAGGAACGCGGAGCGCTCGAGCCAGGCGGCATCATCGTCGAAGGTACGGCAGGCAATACCGGTATCGGGCTGGCGCTTGTCGGCAATGCCCGCGGTTATCGTACGATCATCGTGATGACCGACACCCAGAGCCGCGAGAAGCAGGATACGTTGCGTGCGCTGGGCGCCGAACTGGTGCTGGTCGCGCCGACGGCCTATTCGAACCCCGCCCATTATGTGCACACGTCGCGCCGCATTGCCGAGGAAACCCCGGGGGCCTTCTGGGCCAATCAGTTCGATAATACCGCGAACCGGCTCGCCCATATCCGCACGACGGCGCCTGAAATCTGGGCGCAGACCGGCGGCAGGGTGGACGGGTTCACCTGCGCGGCGGGCACCGGCGGCACGATCGCGGGCGTCGGGCTGGGCCTCAAGGAATTCAATGACGATATCGTCATCGGTCTCACCGATCCTTATGGTGCGGCACTCTACAATTATTATGCGCACGGCGAATTGAAGGCCGAAGGCAGCAGCGTTGCCGAAGGCATCGGCCAGAGCCGGATTACGGCCAATCTTGAAGGTGCCCCCATCGATACGCAGTTCCGCGTCTCCGACGAGGAAGGGCTTGCGCAGGCCTTTGCCTTGCTCGAGCGCGAGGGGCTGTGCGTCGGTTTATCGTCGGGGATCAATGTTGCTGGCGCGATTCGGCTCGCGCAGGAAATGGGGCCAGGCAAGACGATCGTCACGATGCTGTGCGATTCGGGGATGCGCTATCTTTCGTCGCTGTTCAATGCCGACTGGCTCGCATCGAAGGGGTTGCCGGTCCCCGCATATCTTGGGCGCTAGGTCTGCGATCGTTCCGCGCCGCCGCCTGTGGCGGCAGGCTGTCGACACGGCGGTGCCAATTCGTTAACCTGTAAGCCCAATGTTCTGTAGGGTCCGCGTACTGGCTGTTGGTCGCCATATCCGGCATGTCCATCCGATGTGGGGAAACTTGTGGGTCAACGCGTTCGAATAGGAATCACGGGGCTGGCCTGTGTCTTCGTCGTCGTGCTGCTGGCGGCGGCGATCGTCGGCTTCCGGTCGGAAGATGCTGGCAACGCCGGATCGCAGATGGTCGCAAGCGGCAATGACAATGCCGCGAGCGAGCCGAAAGATCCGCTCGCCGAACTTGGTGTGGCGCCAGGAGGCGCTACTCCCCACCCGTCCTCCACCAAGACACGCTGACGATGGGCTGCGACTCGGCACCAACGGCCGGGTCCCGGAGCGTCGCGATAGCTAGTTCCACGCCACAGGCGATCTTCCGTGGAAGGATGATGCACATCCTGTCCCGCTCATCCCCGCACGTCTGCACAATGTTTCCAACACACTTATCCACAGGCTTTGCGGGGGCGTTTTCCGCGGAAAAGCGGGCTGCCAATGGTATGTGGTGTGGCGAAGTTCCATGCGTCGAATACGGTTATTCACAAGGTGAACCATAATATCCCCTGAATTCCCATGAATTCCCATTGAAAACCAAGCTGTGCAGCGATATGCCGTTGTGATGCAGTGGGGCAAGGATTCTGCCGTGACGCGCTGACGTCTTCATTGTCCGGACGGGCAGCGGTCGTGGTCAAACTCCTTGCTTTCGATGGGGTTTGCCGTGGCGTCGGGTGGTGCGATCTTCAATGACGTTCATGTGAACGGCGTAGACGCCAAGGGCCGCGTTTCGCTGCCTGCCGCGTTCCGCCAGACGATCGAAATTCGCTGCGCCAATGGCGAAGTTGCCACCGGTCTCGAAAAAACGCTGAAAATGGCCAGGCATCGCGAACTGCCGTGCATTGAAGTCTATGATGCGCGTCAGGTTTCCGAAGTCGAACAGAGCATGTTGCGCCGCGCGCAGAAAGAAGCGGACGAAACCGGCGAATTTGTCGACGATATCTATGAGCGCATGGAATATGCGGCATTCCCGTCGCGCAAGGATGTGACCTTCGACAGCGCTGGCCGGATGGTGTTGCCGCAGCGGTTGCGCGACAAATTGAAGATCGGTGACGATGCGGTATTCGTCGGCGGCGGCCGCACCTTCCGGATCTGGAGCCCCGAAGTGCTGCGCGCCGAGGGTGGCGAAGGGCCCGAGACAATCGAGGATATGGAAGACGCGCTCGCACGCCGCGGGGCGCGCGGATGACCGCGGCGGCTCTCCATATTCCGGTCCTGCTCGATGCGGTGATGGCGGGGCTCGCGCCCGTGCCCGGTGAAACCCACGTCGACGGCACGTTCGGCGCGGGTGGTTATACAAGGGCGCTGCTGGGCGCCGGCGTCCATGTGTTCGCCTTCGATCGCGATCCCGATGCGATTGCGGAAGGCCGGCCGATCGAGGCGGAGAGCCAGGGCGCGCTGATTTTGGTGCCCGAGCGCTTCTCGCGGATGCGCGAGGCGCTGGCCGAGCGCGGGGTTGAACAGGTTGATGGGGTGACGCTCGATATCGGCGTGTCGTCGATGCAGATCGATCGCGCCGAGCGCGGCTTTTCGTTCCAGGCCGATGGCCCGCTCGACATGCGGATGGAGCGGGCGGGCATGAGCGCGGCCGATTTCGTCAACATGGCCGATGAGGACGAGATCGCCAACGTCCTTTATCAGCTGGGCGATGAGCCGCGCTCGCGGCGGGTGGCGCGGGCAATCGTCGCGGCGCGGCCGATCACGCGCACGGGCGAGCTGGCCGATATCGTCCGCAAGGCGCTGGGCCACCGGCCGCATGAGAAGAAGGATCCTGCGACCCGCACCTTCCAGGCGATCCGCATTCATCTGAATGCCGAGCTGGAGGAACTGGAGCAGGGGTTGGCCGCGGCCGAGCATGTGCTGCGCCCGGGCGGTCGGCTGGCGGTGGTGTCCTTCCACTCGATCGAGGACCGGATCGTGAAACGCTTCCTGCGGGAACGCAGCGGCGCGACACCGGCGGGATCGCGCCATGCGCCGGATCGGGGTGACGCGGGGCCGAAGCCGAGCTTCGAAGCCGTCGCGAAGCCCGTACGGGCGGGCGAGCAAGAGGTGGCGCGCAATCCCCGCTCGCGATCGGCCACCTTGCGCGTCGCGCGACGCACGGGCGCTTCACCATGGGGCACATATCAACCACAAGACCAAGGACGTCAGGGATGATTGCGAACCGCTTTCGATCGGTCGGCTGGACAGGCTGTATCTGTGCGGCCGCATTATCCTTCTATCTGGTCTCCCAGACGGTAGCGACCAAGCGCGCCGAACTGGCGACGGTCGATCGACGCATCGGATCGACCGAGCGCGAAATACGCCAGCTCGAAACCGAAATCGGCACACGCGGCGGCATGGCGCAGATCGAGAATTGGAACAGCAGGGTCTATGGCCTGCAGGCACCCGGCGCCGCGCAGTTCGTGCATTCGACCACGCAACTCGTCGCCCTCGCCGATCCGCAGCCGCTTCAGCTTGATCCGGCGGTGGCGGCGCCGCGCCCAGAGGTGCAGCAGGCGAGCCTGACCACGGCTGTACCGGCACCGCGGGCGGCTCCCGCACCGGCGTCGGTGGCCGAGAGCGGACCGGCGCCGCAGCCGATGGTTCGGCAGGCGACCTTCGTTCAGGCCAGGCGCCAGGCATTGGCGGCCGGGAATGACGATATCCATCTCGCGTCGCAGCTGAGCGAAGCCGATCCGGTGTTCAGCAAGCCGGCGGTCAAAGCCATCGAACCGAAGCCCGCCAACAAGCCGGCGATCAAGGTCGTCGAGGCCGAAGCGAAGGGCAAGCCTCCGGTCAGGGAAGCCGAACCCAGGTCCAGGAGCAAGCCGCCGATCAAGCTGACCTCGCTCGACGACAAATGGCTTGCCGATGTGACGGGCGAACCTGCGACGAAGCACGGCCGCAAAGGACGGCCATGACGGCAGTCGCCGTAGCCTCGGCAACTTCCCAGGCGCGCGCGCGCGCCGTCGTCAAGACGAACGAAACGGTTCGCATCGCCCAGCACCGGCTGATGGTGCTGCTGATGCTGTTCGCGTTGATGACCGCGATCATCGGCGCCCGGTTGATGTGGCTGGCGGTCGTCGACGCGCCGGATCGTGGGCCGGCCGCCGCGCCGGCCGGGTTGCGCGCGGACATCACCGATCGCAATGGCGTGGTGTTGGCATCGACGATCAAGGGCTGGTCGATCGGCATCTTCCCGAAGAAGATCATCACCGATCGCAACAAGCTTGCCGCGGATCTCGCGCGGATCCTGCCGGCGAAGACCGAAGCCGAATATCGCAAGATAGTGTTCAGCAACAAGGGCTTCGTCTATCTCGAGCAGAATAGCGTGCCCGCGACCGTAGAAGCGGTCAACGCACTCGGAGAGCCCGCGATCCAGCTGGAGCGCGAGCCGGAACGCTTCTATCCGCAGGGCACGATGGCAAGCCAGGTGATCGGCTATATCGAGCCGGGCGGTGAGAAGCTGAGCGGGATGGAAGCCTATCTGTCGAAGCAGCTGACCGATCCCGCGCGGCACGGCGCCCCGGTTGCACTGTCGATCGACAGCCGCGTCCAGGCGGCGATGGAGAGCGCGTTGGGCCTGCAGATGGCCAAACATTCGGCCGTGGGCGCGGCCGGCATCGTTCTCGACGTCAAGACCGGCGAAATTTTGGCGATGACGTCACTGCCCAATTTCAATCCCAACGCGCCGGGCCAGGCGCCGGTCAGCGCGGACAATACGCAGCCCGATGCGCGCTATAATCGTTCGGTCAGTTCGGTGTTCGAGCTCGGATCGATCTTCAAGATGATCACGGTCGCCAATGCGATCGAGCATGGCGTGATCAACAATATGGGGCAACGCTACGACGCGACCGCGCCGCTGCATGTCGGCGGCTTCCCGATCCATGACGATCATCCGCAGAACCGCTGGCTGACGGTGCCCGAAATCCTGATCTATTCGAGCAACATCGGCACCGCGCGTATTGCCGACGAACTCGGTCAGGCCCGTACCGCATCCTTCTTCCGCCAGCTCGGTTTCGATCGCCCGGTCAACCTTGAACTCGGCGCGCGCGCGCATCCGCTGTGGCCGGGCTTCTGGGCGCGGACGACGGTGATGACGGTGGCATATGGCCATGGCATCGCGGTCAGCCAGCTCCATCTCGCGAATGCCTATGCGGCTCTGGTCAATGGCGGGATCCTGCATCAGGCGACTTTGATCAAGCGCCCGCCCGGTGAGGTGCCGGGTACGCGGATCGTCTCCGAGGCGACGAGCGCGCGGATGCGGCAACTGATGCGATTGGTCGTGACGATGGGCACCGGCAAGAAGGCATCGGCGCCGGGGCTGCGCGTCGGCGGCAAGACCGGTACGGCCGAGAAGAATATTCATGGCCATTATATCGGCAACTCGCTGGTGACCACCTTTGCCGCGGTCTTCCCGATGGATGCGCCGCGTTATGTGGTGATCGCGACGCTCGACGAACCCAAGGGGATTCCCGAAACGTTCGGGCTGCGCACGGCCGCCTGGACGGTGGCGCCGGCGGTACGCTCGGTCATTTCGCGAATCGGGCCATTGCTCGGCATCATCCCGGAAGAGGGCCGCGACGTCGATGTGTCCGACCTGATGCCGTACGTTCAGCAACCAGACGATAAGCCAGGCCATGTGGCTGAATGATCTGATCCCTTCCGAACTGGCCGGCGATGCCGGCCGCACGCGGATCACCGGGTTCGCGATCGATCACCGCAAGGTCGCGCCGGGCACGATCTTTGGTGCCTTTCGCGGCAGCCGCGTCAACGGCGAGGATTATATAGACCAGGCGATCGCATCGGGCGCCGCCGCGATCGTCGCCGCGCCCGACGCGAAGGTCGTCGGCGCTCCGCACATCGCCGATACCGAACCGCGCCGGGCCTTCGCGGCGCTGGCGGCGCGCTTCTTCGCGCCATTTCCCGACACCGTGGTTGCCGTCACCGGCACCAATGGCAAGACATCGACCGTCGAATTGACGCGGCAATTGTGGGGCATGGCCGGTTATCATGCGGCGTCGATCGGCACGCTCGGCGTCACCACCGCCCATGATCAGGTCTCGACCGGTCTCACAACCCCGGACGTCGTCACCTTCCTGTCCAATATGGCCGGGTTGCGCCGGGAAGGCGTGACGCATGCCGCGTTCGAGGCGTCGAGCCATGGTCTGTCGCAATATCGCACCGAAGGGCTGCCGGTGCGGGCGGCGGCGTTCACCAATCTCAGCCGCGATCATCTTGATTATCACGGCACGATGGAAAGCTATTTCGACGCCAAGATGCGCCTGTTCACCGAGGTCGTGGACGATGGTGGCGCGGCCGTGATCTGGGCCGATGATCTGATGTCGGACAAGGTGATCGCGATCGCGAAGGCACGCGGCCTGCAGCTGCATACCGTCGGCGAGATGGGCGAGGCCATCCGCTTGCTCGATCGTCAGCCGACCGCGCTCGGCCAGAAGCTGACGATCGCGGTGGACGGCAAGCCGCGGACGATCACGCTGCCGTTGATCGGTGCCTATCAGGCCGCCAATGCCCTGGTGTCGGCGGCACTGGTGATCGCCACCGGCGGCGGCGTCGATCGTACGTTATCGGATCTTCAGCGGGTTGCGCCGGTTCGTGGCCGCCTCGAGCGCGCGGTAATCACATCGAGCGGCGCACCGGTCTATGTCGACTATGCCCACACCCCCGACGGGCTGGATGCGGCGATCCAGGCGTTGCGGCCGCACGCGCGCGACCGGCTGATCGTCATATTCGGTGCGGGCGGCGATCGTGACACCGGCAAGCGACCGCTGATGGGCGATGTGGCCGTGCGCCTGGGTGATCTGGTGATCGTTACCGACGATAATCCGCGCAGCGAGGATCCCGCAGCAATCCGTCGCGATGTGCTCGCTGGCGCGATCGGCGCGATCGAAATCGGCAGTCGCCGTGATGCGATCGCTGCCGGCGTTGCCGAAGCCGGCCCGGGCGATATCGTGCTGATCGCCGGCAAGGGCCATGAGCAGGGGCAGATCGTCGGCGATCGCATCCTGCCGTTCGATGACGTCACCGTGGCGAGGGAGTGCGCGGTATGACCCCGCTGTGGACCGCCTTCGATATTGCCGCCGCCGTCGACGGGGAGGTGCACGGTGCCTTCGACGCCAATGGCGTCGCATTCGATTCGCGTGAGGTAGGGCCGGGCGATCTGTTCATCGCGCTCAGGGGCGAGGCAACCGATGGCCACCGTTTCCTCGATCGGGCCTTTGCGGCCGGCGCGGCGGGTGCGATCGTGTCGGACGCATGTTCCGGGCCGCATGTGCGCGTCGAGGATACCGCGGATTCGCTGATCGCGCTTGGCATTGCGGCCCGCAAGCGGATGAAGGGCAAGGTGATCGGCGTCACCGGCTCGGTCGGGAAGACGGGAACCAAGGAGGCCCTGTTCGCCTGTCTCGATCGCGGCCTTCGCGGCGGGGTGCACCGCTCGGTGAAAAGCTACAACAACCATACGGGTGTGCCGCTGAGCCTCGCGCGGATGCCGGCGGACAGCCGTATCGGCATTTTCGAAATGGGCATGAACCATGCGGGCGAGCTGGCGGCGCTGACCCGGCTCGTGCGGCCGCATGTCGCGATCGTCACCGCGATCGCGCCGGCGCACAGCGCCTATTTCGCCAATGAAGAGGCCATTGCCGACGCGAAGGGCGAGATTTTCGAAGGGCTGGAGCCGGGCGGGATCGCGATCCTGCCCGAAGACAGCCCCCATCGCGATCGATTGATCGCGGCCGCGCGGCCTTATGCATCGAAGATCGTCACATTCGGAACCAGCGAGGATGCCGACGTCCATGTCCAGGATGTCGTGCCGCTCGATGAAGGCACATTGGTATCGCTGATTCTGCCCGATCGCGAACTGACCTTCACGATCGCGGCGCCGGGCCAGCATTGGGTGTCGAATGCAATGGCGGTGGTCGCCGCGGTCTGGGCGGTCGGCGGAGATCTGGCCGCGGCGGGGCTTGCCTTTGCCGAGATGGAAGGCCTCGCCGGACGCGGTTTGCGCAGCCGCGTGCCGGTGCGGGATGGCGAAGCTCTGCTGATCGACGAAAGCTACAATGCCAATCCGGTATCGATGGCCGCGACGATCCGGATGCTGGGCGAGCAAAAGGCCGTGCGCAAGGTCGCCATCCTGGGCGAAATGCGCGAACTTGGCGTACGCTCGCCCGAATATCATGCCGATCTTGTCGGGCCGCTGCGCGCGGCCGGCGTCGATTTCGCTCTGCTCGTCGGATCGGAGATGAGGCCGCTTGCAAATGCGCTTGAGGGGCGGATCGATTTCGCGCATGTGCCCGACGCCGAAGCGGCGATCGCGGCCCTGCCGGGCGCGATTGCCCCTGGCGATGCCATATTGATCAAGGGATCGAACGCGATCGGGCTCTCCCGCCTCGTCGAGCAACTGCGCTCGGGGGCGCTGGCGGGCGGAAGGACGACATGCTCTATTTGATTGCCGATCAGCTCGGATTTCCGGGGCTGTTGAATCTTATCCGCTATATTACGTTCCGTGCCGGGGCGGCGGCGATGACGGCCTTGTTCATCGGGCTGATCATCGGCCCGAAGTTCATCGGCTGGTTGCGCACGCGCCAGGGCAAGGGGCAGCCCATTCGCGCCGATGGCCCACAGACCCACCTCAAGAAGGTCGGCACGCCGACAATGGGCGGGCTGATGATCCTGATCGCGGTCACTTCGTCGGTGCTGCTGTGGATGGATCTCAGCAACCGCTACACCTGGGCGTGCATCTTCGTGATGCTGGGTTTCGGCCTGATCGGATTCATGGACGATTATGACAAGGTCAAGAAGCGCAGCCACAAGGGCGTATCCGGCCGGGTTCGCCTGCTGTTCGAGTTCCTGATCGCAGGGGCGGCAAGCTGGCTGATCGTCTCGGGCAACAGCACCGAGCTTTATGTGCCCTTCTATAACGGTGCGGTGATCAATCTCGGGCCGTTCTACATCCTGTTCGCGGCATTCGTGATCGTCGCATTCGGCAATGCGGTGAACCTGACCGACGGGCTCGATGGCCTCGCGATCATGCCGGTCGTGATCGCCAGCCTCGCCTTCTTCGTAATCACCTATCTCGTCGGCAACGCCAAATTCGCGCATTATCTCGGCATTCCACACGTCGCCGGCGCCGGCGACATGACGATCCTCACCGCGGCGATCATCGGCGGCGGCCTGGCCTTTCTGTGGTTCAACGCGCCGCCGGCGGCCGTGTTCATGGGCGATACCGGCAGCCTGGCTTTGGGCGGTGCGCTCGGCACGATCTCGGTCGTCGCGCATCACGAGATCGTGCTCGCGATCGTCGGCGGTCTCTTCGTGATGGAGACGGTGTCGGTGGTGCTGCAGGTGTTCTTCTACAAGCGGACCGGCAAGCGGATCTTCCGCATGGCGCCGATCCACCATCATTTCGAACAGCTCGGCTGGAGCGAACCGACGGTGGTGATCCGGTTCTGGATCATCAGCTTCGTGCTGGCGCTGGCCGGCCTTGCGACCCTGAAGCTGCGGTGATCACGGCACGCGCCTTTTCCGGGAAACATTATGCCGTCCTGGGCCTTGCGCGCTCGGGGCTGGCGACGGTCGACGCGCTGCTGGCATCGGGCGCGAAGGTGACGGCGTGGGACGGGAATGCGGCGGCGCGGGCTAAAGTCTTGGAAAAGCCCCTCCCCTTCAGGGGAGGGGTTGGGGTGGGGCAGTCGAGTGCAGCGCCCGGAACTCCCGAGTTGTCCTTGGTCGCCGGCCCCACCCCAACCCCTCCCCTGAAGGGGAGGGGCTTAGAATTGGCCGATCCGCTGGAAATCGACCTCACCGGCTTCGCGGCCGTCGTCGTCTCCCCTGGCGTGCCGCTCAACAAGCATCCGATCGCGGCCTACGCGAAGTCGTTCGGTGTGCCCGTCATCGGCGACATAGAACTGTTCGCCCAGGCGCGCCCCGATCTGCCGTCGCACAAGGTGGTCGGCATCACCGGCACCAACGGCAAGTCGACCACCACCGCTCTGATCCACCACATTATCGAGACGGCCGGCATCCCGACCCTGATGGGCGGCAATATCGGCCTGCCGATCATGGGCCGCGATCCGCTGCCCGAAGGCGGCATCTATGTGCTCGAACTGTCGAGCTACCAGATCGATTTGACCTTCAGCCTCGATTGCGACGTCGCGGTGCTGACCAACATCACGCCTGATCATCTCGATCGCTACGACGGCTTTGCCGGATATGCGGCGTCGAAAGAGCGGCTGTTTGCGATGCAGTCGGCCGGTCATGCCGCGATCATTGCGGTCGAGGACGAGCCGAGCCGGGCGATCGCCGGCCGCATCCCCGATGTGATCGCGGTGCGATCGAGCGAGGTTGGCGATCAATCGGCCTGGCCTGCCCTGCAGGGGCCGCATAATGCCCAGAACGCGGTGATCGCCATCGCTGTGGCTCGCGCGCTCGGCATCGCCGAAGACGCGATTGCCCGTGGCCTTGCCACCTACACCAGTTTGCCGCACCGCATGCAGAGGATCGCCGAAAAGAACGGCGTGCTGTTCGTCAACGACAGCAAGGCCACCAACGCCACGGCGACGGCCCCGGCGCTCGCCGCTTACCCGGCGGTGCACTGGATTCTCGGCGGGCTCCCCAAATCGGACGATCTCGACGACTGCGCATCGCATTTCGATCATGTCCGCGCGGCCTATACGATCGGGCAGGCCGGGCCGATGTTCGCGACCATCCTGCGCGCGGCCGGCAAGCCGGTGACCGAGAGCGGCACGCTAGCGCAGGCCGTAAAGGACGCGGCGGCGGCGGCAAAGCCGGGCGAAGTCGTCATGCTGTCGCCGGCTTGCGCCTCTTTCGATCAGTTCAGCGACTATGAGGCACGCGGCGACGCATTTCGCGCAAGCGTGGAGGCGCTTTGACTATGCTGGGGGCAGTGGCGCAACTCGACCAGATCATTCCGCGCAAGAAGAAGAAAGTCGCCCGGCGTTCGCGCTTCGGGCGCGGCAAGAACACGCCCATCGCGCGCTGGTTCTGGGAGATCGATCGCGTCCTGCTGCTGCTGGTGACGATGCTGATCGGCATCGGGCTGATCGCGGTTGCCGCCGCCTCGCCGGCCGCCGGCGTGCGCTATTCGGGCGGTGCGGTGACGGTCGCGGCGCGGCATTATTTCTGGATGCAACTTGCCTGGACGCTGATCGCGACGCCGGTGATGGTCGGTGTGTCGATGCTGCCGCAGGCGGTCGCGCGCCGGATGGCGCTGGTGGGGGCGGCGATCTTCTTCGCGCTGCTGGCGCTCGTGCCGTTGGTGGGCAGCGCAGCCAATGGCGCGACCCGATGGATCGCTCTGGGGCCGATCAAGATCCAGCCGTCGGAATTCCTCAAGCCGATGTTCGCGGTCGGGATCGCCTGGCTGTTCTCGCTCCGGACGAAGAATCCGGGGCTGCCATTCACCTGGATCTCGGTCGGCATCGTCGGCGCGATCGCAGGCTTGTTGATGATGCAGCCCGATTTCGGGCAGACGGTGATCTTCGTATCGGTGTGGATCGTGCTGCTGATGCTGTCGGGCGCGTCGCTCAAGATGCTGGGCATGCTCGGCAGCGGCGGCCTCGGCGCGATCGTGATGGCCTATTTCTTCTATTCGGTGGCGCGCGAGCGGATCGACAAATTCCTGTTCAAGCAGGGCGACACCTACCAGATGGATCGCGCCCATGCGACGCTCACCAATGGCGGGCTGATCGGCACCGGGCCCGGCGCCGGTACGCAGAAGTTCACTTTGCCCGAACCGCACACCGATTATATCTTCTCGGTGATCGGCGAGGAATTCGGGCTGATCGCCTGCTTTGCGATCGCCTGCCTCTATCTGGCGATCGTCGCGCGCGTATGTGTTCGCCTGCTGCGCGAGGAGGATGATTTCCTGCTGCTGGCATCGGCCGGTTTGGTGTCGCAATTCGGGCTCCAGGCCCTGATCAACATGATGGTCAATGTCGGGCTCGCACCGTCGAAGGGCATGACCCTGCCGTTCATCAGCTATGGCGGCTCGTCGATGATCGCCCTGTCGATCGGTTTTGGCCTGCTGCTCGCCTTCACCCGCGAAAACCCGCACCTCAAGGAGGCGAGCTACACGGTTCGCTGGAACGGCCGATGAGCGTCGTGCGCCATTTCGTCGTCGCCGCCGGCGGCACCGGCGGCCATATGGTGCCGGCGCACGCCTTGGCGGCGGAACTGATCCGCCGCGGGCACCGCGTCGCTTTGGTGACCGACGAGCGGGGCGCGCGCATTCCGGGCCTGTTCGATGGCGTACAGACCCATGTCATTCCCGCCGGCCGATTGGGCCGCAACCCGCGCCAGCTGTGGCAGGCGCTGCAGGCGATCCGCGCCGGCACGGCGATGTCGCGGCGGTTGTACGAGACCTTTGATCCCGCCGCCGTCGTCGGCTTCGGCGGTTATCCTGCACTGCCGGCGCTTCGGGCGGCGTTCAAGGATCGCGTTCCGACGGTGATCCACGAACAGAATGCCGTGCTCGGCCGGGTCAACCGGCTGGTCGCGGGCAAGGTGGGCGCGATCGCGACCGCCTATCCCGATGTCCAGCGGCTCAATCCCAAATATGCGGCCAAGGTCCATCTGGTCGGCAATCCGGTGCGCGATGTCGTCAAGGAAATCCGCGAGCAGCCGTTCCCGGATATTTCGGATGACGGCATCTTCCGTGTGCTGGTGACCGGCGGCAGCCAGGGCGCGAGCATCCTGTCCGATGTCGTGCCCGATGGGCTGGCCCTGCTCCCGCTCACCTTCCGTCGCCGCTTGCAGGTGACGCAGCAGTGCCGGCCCGAAGATATCGAGACGGTCCGCAGCAAATATAAGGTGCTCGGTATTCCGGCCGATCTCGCCACCTATTTCACCGACCTTCCTGAACGGCTCGCCTGGGCGCATCTCGTGATTGCGCGCGCCGGCGCTTCGACGATCGCCGATCTGACGGTCGCTGGCCGGCCGGCGATCCTGATTCCGCTTCCATCGGCTGCCGACGATCATCAAACGGCGAATGCCAGGGAACTCGCGGCGGTCGGTGGCGCGCGGTCGATCGCGCAATCGCGCTTCACCCCGTTCGAACTCGCCAAGCAGATGCAGAAGCTCGCACTCGATCCGAAAGCGTTGCTCAATGCGGCGCGGCGGTCGTTCGGTGTCGGCCGGCCTAACGCCGCCGAGGATCTGGCCGATCTGGTCGAAGGTATCGGCCGCCAACCGCTCATGGACCCCATCCCTGTGGAAAATCTGGAATTGAGACCGTTGAAAGGCGCATTCGCATGAAGGGTGTCGCGATCGACATCGGCACGATCCACTTCATCGGCATCGGCGGCATCGGCATGTCCGGTATCGCGGAGGTGATGCATAATCTGGGTTACAAGGTGCAGGGCTCCGACGTCGCCGAAGGCTATGTCGTCGAGGGGCTGCGCGCCAAGGGCATCAAGGTGATGATCGGCCACAAGGCCGAAAATCTGGGCGATGCCGCGGTGGTGGTGACATCGACCGCGATCAAGCGCGGCAATCCCGAGGTCGAACTCGCGCTGGAGAAGCGCGTGCCCGTCGTCCGCCGCGCCGAGATGCTGGCCGAGCTGATGCGGCTCAAGTCGACGGTCGCGATCGCAGGCACCCATGGCAAGACCACGACGACGTCGATGGTGGCGGCCTTGCTCGATGCCGGCGGGGTCGATCCGACCGTGATCAACGGCGGCATCATCAACAGTTACGGATCCAACGCCCGGCTGGGCGCGTCCGACTGGATGGTGGTGGAGGCCGATGAGAGCGACGGCAGCTTCCTGCGGCTCGACGGCACGATCGCGGTCGTTACCAATATCGATCCCGAGCATCTCGATCATTATGGATCGTTCGATAAGGTGAAGGACAGCTTCGTCGAGTTCGTCGAGAATGTGCCCTTCTATGGCGCGGCGTTGCTGTGCATCGATCATCCCGAAGTGCAGGCCATCATCCCGCGCGTGCGCGATCGCAAGGTCGTGACCTATGGTTTCTCGGCGCAGGCCGATGTGCGCGGTGACGCAGTGACGCCGATTCCCGGTGGCAACCGCTTCGATGCGGTCATCCGTGATCGCAACGGCAGCAGTCGGCGGATTACGGGCATCACCATGCCGATGCCCGGCCGCCACAATGTCCAGAATGCGCTGGCCGCGATCGGCGTCGCGCTGGAAATGGGCATTTCCGACGATATCATCGCCAACGGCTTTTCCAAATTCGGGGGCGTCAAGCGCCGCTTCACCGATGTCGGCACTGTGGATGGCGCGACGATCATCGACGATTATGGCCACCATCCGGTCGAAATCCGCGCAGTGCTCGCCGCCGCGCGCGAAGGCGCCAAAGCGCGCGTGATCGCGGTCGTCCAGCCCCACCGCTTCACCCGGTTGCGCGATCTGATGACCGAGTTCCAGACGGCGTTCAACGATGCCGACATCGTCTATGTCGCGCCGGTTTATGCGGCGGGCGAGGCGCCGATCGAGGGCATCGATGCGGCGGCTTTGGTCGCCGGGCTCAAGCAGCGCGGGCACCGGGCGGCGCAGGTGATTGCGGGGCAGGATGCGTTGGCGGAAGCACTCGCCGATACGGTTCAGGCTGACGACATGGTGATCTGCCTCGGCGCGGGCGACATTACCAAATGGGCCGCCAATCTGGCGGGCGCGATCGGCAAGATCCGGGAGGGCGCGGCGTGAGCCAGCAGGCCCCGATCGACATCAGGACGGTTCCTGCGGCGCGGGGCGCCGTGGAGGCGCATGCCAGCCTTGCCGAATTCATCTGGTTTCGCACCGGTGGGGATGCGGAATGGCTGTTCCGTCCGGCTGATCGGGCCGATCTGTCCGACTTCCTCAAAACCCTCGATCCCGCGACGCCGCTGTTTCCGATCGGGGTCGGATCGAATCTGATCGTCCGCGACGGAGGCCTGCCCGGGGTGACGGTCCGCTTGCCCAAGAGCTTCGCCAAAGTGTCGATCGAGCCAGGCAACCGCGTCCGCGCCGGTGCCGCTGCGATGGGCATCACCGTGGCCAGCGCCGCGCGCGATGCCGGGATCGCCGGCCTCGAATTTCTGCGCGGTATTCCCGGTACGGTCGGCGGTGCGGTACGGATGAACGCTGGTGCTTATGGCCGCGATGCATCGGATATCCTGATCGCGGTCACCCTCGTGATGCGCGACGGCGCGATCGAGACGTGGCCGGCGGCCCGGCTCGGCTACAGCTATCGCCATTCCGAACTTCCCGAAGGCGCGGTCGTGATCGAGGCGCTGTTCGAAGGCTCGCCGGGCGACGTGCAGGCGATCGGCGCCGAGATGGACCGCATCGCCGCCGAACGCGAAGCGAGCCAGCCATTGCGCAGCCGCACCGGCGGCTCGACCTTCAAAAATCCCGAAGGCCGCAAGGCATGGCAGCTCATCGATGACGCCGGTTGCCGCGGCTTGCGGCGGGGCGACGCTCAGGTTTCCGAGAAGCATTGCAACTTCCTGCTCAACCTCGGCCACGCCACGTCGGCCGATATCGAGGCTCTTGGCGAAGAGGTACGGGTACGGGTGAAGGCGCAGTCTGGGGTCGAACTCGAATGGGAAATCCAGCGGGTGGGGGTGGCGGCATGACCACCCCCCTCCACGTCGCGGTCCTGATGGGCGGATGGTCGGCCGAGCGCGAAGTCTCGCTCACCAGCGGAAACGGGGTCGCCGATGCGCTCGAAACGCTCGGGCACAAGGTTACCCGCATCGACATGGGCCGCGATGTCGCGTTGCGGCTGGCCGAGGCGAAGCCCGATGTCGTGTTCAATGCGCTCCACGGTACGCCCGGCGAGGATGGCACCGTGCAGGGCATGCTCGATCTGATGGGGCTGAAATATACGCATAGCGGGCTTACCACATCGGTGATCGCGATCGACAAGCAACTCACCAAGCAGGCGCTCGTCCCGCACGGCATCCGAATGCCGTTGGGTACCGTCGTGAAGAGCGAGAGCCTCCACGATCGCGATCCGATCCCCAGGCCCTATGTGCTGAAGCCGATCAACGAAGGATCGTCGGTCGGCGTCGCGATCGTCACCGAAAGCGGCAATTGCGGCCATCCGATTGCGCGTGACGCACATGGCCCATGGCAGGTTTTCGAAACTTTGCTGGCCGAGCCGTTCATTCGGGGCCGCGAATTGACCGTCGCCGTGCTCGGCGATCGCGCGCTCGCGGTCACCGAACTGGTGCCGAACAGCGGCTTCTATGACTATGAGGCGAAATATACCGATGGGCTGACGACCCATATCTGCCCGGCGGAGATCCCCGATCATATCGCGCGGACGGCGATGCAGATGGCGCTGGATGCGCATCATCTGCTGGGGTGCCGTGGTACGTCGCGATCCGATTTCCGCTGGGATGATGAGCGCGGCGAGGCCGGGCTCTATCTGCTGGAGGTCAACACCCAGCCCGGCATGACACCGCTCAGCCTCGTGCCCGAGCAGGCCCGCTATATCGGCATGAGCTATGCCGAACTCGTCCAGGCGATCATCGAGGAAGCCTTATGAGCAGCGTAGCGAAGATCCGGAAAGGCTCATCTGGTGCCGATCGGCGCAAGCGCCCCGATGCGGGTGCCGCGCGGCGGGCCCCGGCCAAAAGGCGACCGAACATATTCGATCGGGCGATCGCGCAGGTTCCGATCCGGCGCGAGACGCTGCGCCGCGCCGGCAACTGGCTGCTCGGCGGGGCGATCAGCGCGGGGTTGGTTGTGGGTGTCTTCGCGATGGGCATTCCGCAGATGGCGGCGGCGGCGCTGGCCGAGGGGATCGGCCATGCCGGTTTCGCGGTCCGCAATGTCGAGATCCTCAATCGGCACCGGGCCGACGCCGATGTCGTCTATGATATCGCGATGAGCCAGAAATCGCGCGCGATGCCGCTGGTCGATCTGGCCGGGACGCGGGCCGAACTGATGAAGCTCGGCTGGATCGCCGATGCCCGCGTCTCGCGCCGTCTGCCCGATACATTGGTCGTCGATATCGTCGAGCGGGTGCCGGCGGCGATCTGGCAATATGAGCATCGGTTGGCGCTGATCGACAAGGATGGCGTCGTGATTGCCCCCGTCGACGATCGTTCGATGCCCGATCTGCCGGTGGTCGTCGGCCCCGGCGCGAACCGCAGGGCGACGCAGCTCGCGGCGCTCCTCAACGGCACGCCGTCGCTCAAGCCGTTGATCACCGCCGCCAGCTGGCAAGGCGATCGGCGCTGGGACATCATATTCCAATCGGGCGAGACGCTGAAACTGCCCGAAGGCGATGCCGAAGCGGCAAAGGCGCTCACTTATTTCGCGAGCGAGGATCGCCGCGTGCGCCTGCTCGGTAAGGGGCTGGTGAGCTTCGACATGCGGGATCCGTCCCGGATCGTGGTGCGTGTGTCGCGCGAGCCGGGCAGCAAGATCGAACCGCCAATTACGGCGCCGACGGCAAAGGCGGTGGTATGATCCGGCAGCAATATTTCACGGCGGCACAGGAAAGGATCGACGATGGCGCAGCCTAAACCCGAATCGCTGATCACGGCCCTCGATATCGGATCTTCCAAGGTTTCCGCGCTGATCGCACGGACCAACGACGGGGGCGATCTCGAAGTGCTTGGCACCGGCCAGCGCGAGAGCCGGGGCGTCCGCCGCGGCTATATCGCCGATATGGAGGGCACCGAGGCCGCGATCCGCGAGGCGGTCGAGCAGGCCGAAACGATCGCGCGCACCAATATCGATCATGTCTGGGTAAGCTTTTCGGCCGGTGGGCTGATCAGCGATGTCGCATCGGTCGAGGTCGATCTGGGGGGCGTACAGGTCGAGCAGGCCGATATCGACGAACTGCTCAAGCAGGGGCGGCGGTCGCTGAGCCCCGAAGGCCGGATGGTGCTGCACGCGCAGCCGACGCTCTACACGCTGGACGGGCTGACCGGGGTCAAGAACCCGCTGGGGCTGCACGCCGATCGGCTTGGCGTCGAGATTCACGTGGTTGCGGCCGAACCGTCACCGGTCCGCAATCTCGCCTTGTGCGTGCGGTCGGCGCATCTCGGGGTCAAGTCGATCGTGGCGTCGCCGATCGCTGCCGGAGCATCGTGCCTCACCGAGGAGGATCGCGAGATGGGGATCGCGCTTGTCGAAATGGGGGCGGGTGTCACCAATGTCTCGCTGTTCGCGGGCGGGCTGCTGGTCGGGCTGACTTCGCTGCCGATGGGCGGTGCCGATATCACCGACGATATCGCATCGGCCTTCAGCATCCGCCGCGCGCAGGCCGAACGTCTCAAATGCTTCCATGGCTCGGCGCAGAACAGCCCGCGTGACAATCATGAGATGATCGACATCGGCACGGCCGAGGATAGCGAAAATGGCGTCGATCCGCCCCGGATCAGCCGCGCTCAGCTGATCCAGGTGATCCGCCAGCGGCTCGATCACTGGATGGATGCGGTCGCGAAGGCGCTCACCGAACTCGGCTATGTCGGGCCGGTCGGGCGGCAGGTGGTGTTGACCGGGGGCGGGGCCGAACTCAAGGGCATCGCCGATTATGCGCAAGGGGTGCTGGGCCGCACCGTTCGGGTCGGCCGTCCGCGCGGGTTGATCGGCTTGCCCGACGCGCATAGCGGACCCGCTTTTGCGACGCTGGCCGGTCTCGCGCAGATCGCGGCCAGCAACCCGATCGACCTCCGCCAGATCGCGGTCGATCAGCAGACGGTGCACAGAACGGCGCCCGCCAATTTCGTCCGGCGGCTCTATGCCGCATTCAGAAGCGGTTATTAATGATTATGCCGCCGATATTTGCGCCAAATGGGACGTTAACCTTGAAAATTGATCTGTCCCACACTTTTCGCGTGATTCGGCGATTCGGTTGGGGCAATCTGAATGTTGTGACGTGCGTTGGCCTGTCGGCTGGCCGGGGAGAATGACTATGACGATTGAATTCATGCGGCCTCAGGTAGATGAATTGAAACCCCGCATCAGCGTGATCGGCGTTGGTGGCGCGGGCGGAAACGCGATCGCGAATATGATCGCGTCGGATGTCCAGGGCGTGGACTTCATCGTCGCCAATACCGATGCTCAGGCGCTCAACGCTTCCCCGGCGGAGCGGCGCATCCAGCTTGGCCTCAAGATCACCCAGGGTCTCGGTGCCGGTTCGCGGCCCGAGATCGGCCGCGCCGCCGCCGAAGAGACGATGGAGCAGATCGAAAAGGCGCTCGAAGGCTCGCACATGTGCTTCATCGCCGCGGGCATGGGCGGCGGCACCGGCACCGGCGCTGCGCCGGTGATCGCCAAGATGGCACGTGAACGCGGCATCCTTACCGTCGGCGTCGTCACCAAGCCGTTCAGCTTCGAAGGCAATCGCCGCGCCAAATCGGCCGACGCGGGCATCGAGGAATTGCAGAAGCACGTCGACACGCTGATCGTCATCCCCAACCAGAACCTGTTCCTGATCGCCAACCCGAATACGACCTTCAAGGAAGCGTTCCAGATGGCAGACGAGGTCCTGCAGCAGGGCGTGCGCGGCATCACCGACCTGATGGTGATGCCGGGCCTGATCAACCTCGATTTCGCCGATGTCCGCTCTGTCATGTCCGAAATGGGCAAGGCGATGATGGGCACCGGTGAAGCATCGGGCGACAATCGCGCGATCGAAGCGGCCGAGAAGGCGATTGCCAATCCACTGCTCGATGGCGTGTCGATGAAGGGCGCCAAGGGTGTCATCATCTCGATCACCGGTGGCGAGGACATGCGCCTGATGGAGGTGGACGAAGCCGCCAACCATATCCGCGAACTGGTCGATGCCGATGCGAACATCATCTGGGGTTCGGCGTTCAACAACGATCTGGACGGGAAAATCCGGGTTTCGGTGGTCGCCACGGGCATCGAAGTTGATGCGGCGACCATGCCCGAGCCGGCGAAGAACTTCAGCTTCGCCCCTCGCACGCCCGCCCGCGACGAGCGGCCGATGGCTGTGCCGCAGCCGGCGCCTGTGGCAGCGGTTGAGCCGGTCGCGGCGCCCGTTGCCGTAGCGGCACCTGCCGTCGAAGCCCCGGAGGAGCGGATCGTACTTGAAGCGCCCGAACCCGCGCTCAAGCCGGCTGATCTGACGTCCTTGTTCGGCGATGAATTGCTGCTGGAGCCGGAAGCGGTTGTTCCGCCGGTTGCGCCGCAGCCCGTTGTCGAGCAGCCGCAGGGCAATCGTCGCTGGGTGGCGGAGCCCGAGCCCGAGCAGCGTTCGCGCCCATCGCAGGGGGCGACTTTGTTCGAGCGCATGTCGAACATCGCCCGCGGCGCCGCCAAGGCGCAGGTCGATCATGACGACGATGCAGGACGGGGCGAAGGTGAAATCCCGCGTTTCCTTAACCGTCAGGGCAATTAAGGCTGATCCTCCTCGCGCCGGCTGGCGCGGGGAGCACTCGTTTCGACGCAACGCGCACACAGATCGCTTGCGGGCGCGCGCGCCAATTGTAAGGCGTCGGGACCAATGAAGAGATATTATATCATTTGGCGCGCGCTATTGATGGGTGCCCTTGCCGTGATCGGGCTCGGGCCGCTCGAAGCAAAGAGCAAGCATCATAGCAGCAGCCACAGCGCGTCGGCGCATCATGCCAGTGCGAAAAGCACGAAAGGGGGCAAGGCTTCGAAGAAGTCGTCGTCGCGCCGGTCGTCGGCAGGCAAGGGCCGGTCGAGCCGACATAGTTCGTCGCGATATTCGCGCAGTCGTCGCGGCGGATCGTTCCGGACATCTAACGAGCTACCGACCGAAACACAGCCGCGCGAAGCGTTGCCACGGCTCGAATCCGCGGCACCGCTCGATCCCAATGACGCTGCTGGCGGTAATGGCGAGCCGATCATTGTCGATCCCATGGCGCAGGCGCGCGAGGCGATGGCGCGGGGTGACCCTGCCGAAGCGCTTGGCCGCTATCTACGCGTGCTGGCGCGCGATCCGGGCGATCTGGAGGCCTTGTCGGGGGCGGGCGCTGCGGCGCTGGCGGTCGGCGATGCCGATGCGGCGATCAACTTCTATGTCCGCGCGCAGAAGATCGCGCCGCGCGACGGGCCGATCAAGGCCGGCCTCGGTTCGGCGCTGGTGCAGAAGGAGCAGCCGCGCATGGCGCTCAAGCTGTTCGGCGATGCCGTCGATCTGGGCGTGCCGCCGGTGACGGTCGCGCTCGATCGCGGACTCGCTTATGATCTGCGAGGCGACAATAAGCGCGCGCAACAGGAATATGCGCTGGTGGCGCGCGCAGGCCCGAACGCGGAAGCCACGCGTCGCATGGCGCTGTCGATGGCGATGGGCGGCGATCGAGCGGGCGCTCTGGCGATTCTCGATCCGCTGCTGCGCAAGCAGGACATTCCCGCATGGCGGACCCGTGCCTTCGTGCTGGCGATTACCGGCGACACGGCGGGCGCCGAACAGGCGGCCTATGCGGTGCTGCCGCGCCCGCAGGCCGACGAGTTGAAGCCGTTCCTCGAACGGCTGCCGCAGCTCAAGCCGGCAGAGAAGGCCGCCGCCGTTCATTTCGGTCACTTCCCCGAGGACAAGGTGCCGCAGCTCGTCGACGTCAGCCCCGAGGCATCGTCCCGATCTGCTCCGGTGGTAACCGCCCCGTCCTCGCTTTCGTCGTCCGCTTTGGCCAATGCGGCCCCGAATTTTGCGTTGACACCGTCGCCGCAGGGCGGCCGCGCCGGCTCGAGCCCGCCGCCGGTCTATCTCCGACCTGATCCCGTTGGTCAGGGCAATGCGATCGATGCCACGGTCGCCGCTTCCCGGGCGCGTGTCGAAGCCCGTCAGTCAGCCGAGGAACAGCTGGCGAATCTGCGGAAGGTCGCGTCGGGAAAAGCCGCCGCCGACAACAAGGCCGCCGCTGAAAAGGCCGCTGAAAAGGCGGCCGCCGACAAGACTGAAAAAGCTGCTGACAGGAAGGCCGATGCGGCAAAGGCTGTGGCCGGGAAGGCCGCCGAAAAAAGGGCAAAGGAACGCGAGGAAGCGAAGGTGCGCGCGTCTGAGCCCGGCCGGTATTGGGTCCAGATTGCCAGCGGCGCCTATAAGCCCGATCTGACCAAGGAACTGGCGAAGCAGAAGGCAAAATGGGGCAAGCAGCTCGCCGGCAAATCGGCTTGGACAACGCCGTATAAGGCAACCAACCGGCTGATGATCGGCCCGTTTGCAAGCAGCGATGCCGCTCAGGACTATGTCAACGAAGTTCGCAAGCAGGGCTTCTCCTGCTTCCCGGTGACGACATCACCCGGTCAGAAGGTCGAGCGGCTGGATTGATCTGTGCGGGCATGCGCTATCCCTCCGCCGGTTGCGCGCCTTACGCCGCGTTAACGCTGCTGCTTCGCATTTCCTTAACCGCGCGACTCTAGGGTCATTCCCGTACAGGAGAATGACGATGTCCGTCCGGTGGCTGATCGCGGCAGTGGCAATGACAATGGCGGCGCCTGCCATCGCGACCAGTCGCGCGATGCCGCCCGAGGCAATCACCGTCTCGGTGGCCAAGCAGCTTTACCCGACCTCGCCGATCAGTGATGAGGGCTGGCAGACCCTCATCCATATCGTCCGTAGCCAGGCGGAGAGCGCCCAGCGGCAGCCCGACTCGCTCAAGGCAGAGCGCCACGATAATCGCCAGGGCTGAATCGCAGCACCTCGACTTAGCGGCGCGGCTCGGCCATCACGCAGGCCATGCCTGGTCTAGCTCCTTACGCCGCCGATCCTGCCCGTAGCCGGGGGCGCCTGCATGGTCCGCCCGCGCCGACGGAAGTGCGTGGGCCGAGGGATGCCTTTCAGCGCGATCGTGACCGGATCATCCATTCGATCAGTTTCCGGCGGCTGCGGCACAAGACGCAGGTTTTCGTCGCGCCCGACGGCGATCATTTCCGCGTCCGCCTGACCCATAGCCTCGAAGTGGCGCAGATCGGGCGGACGATCGCACGCGCGCTCGGGCTTAACGAGGATCTGACGGAAGCCTTGTGTCTGGCCCACGATATCGGCCATCCGCCGTTCGGCCATGCCGGCGAAGATGCGCTGCAGGCGGCGATGCGGCCGGTCGGCGGGTTCGATCATAACGCGCATACCCTGCGGACACTGACCCGGATCGATTCGCCTTATCCAACGCATCCCGGGCTCAACCTCAGCTGGGAAACGCTCGAAGGCCTGGCCAAGCATAATGGTCCGCTCAGGCGGCTGAGCTGGGCGATGGCGGATATCGACGCGGCCTGGCCGCTGGAGCTGGAAAGCTGGCCGAGCCTTGAGGCGCAGGTCGCGGCGATTGCCGACGATATCGCTTATGACAATCATGATATCGATGATGGGGTGCGCGCGGGGTTGCTCACCCTCGATCAGGTGCTGGGCGAGCCGCTGGTTGCCGAAAGCTGGGACGGGGTTCGCTGCAATTATCCGGATCTGCCCGCGCCGGTGCTGCTCGGCGAACTGGTGCGCGAGCAGATTGGCCGGATGGTGAACGACGTGCTGGCGGAAAGCCGCCGCCGGCTTGCGGAGGCGGCCCCGCTGTCGGTGGAGGCGGTGCGGGCCGCCGGGCGGCCGTTGATCGGTTTTTCCGACGGGATGGGCGTGCAGGAGAAGGCGCTTACCCGCTTCATGTATGCGAACCTCTATCATCATCCGCAGCAGCTCGAAATCGCGGCCAAGGCCCGCCAGATCGTTGGCGGCCTGGCCGAGGCATATGCTGCCGATCCCGCTCTTTTGCCTGACCATTGGCGGGCGATGCTGCCGCCCGACGAGCCAGCGCGGATGCGGCACATCGGCGATTTCATCGCGGGCATGACCGATCGTTTTGCGATTTCGCGTTATATCGAGCATGTCGGCCCGATCGCGATTGCGGAGGGTTTTTGATTTATGGTGCGGGTTGCCGCCGTAGCGATGGCACTGATAGGCGCGTTGCTGTGGGCGATACTGGCGGTCACGCCGCCGGCACCCATGCCGTCCGATGCGCCGCCCGATCGCTTCTCGGCGATGCGAGCCATGGCCGATGTGCAGGCGATCGGGCGCCGGCCGCATGATGCGGGCTCGGTGGAGGATCAGGGGGTGCGTGCCTATCTGGCCGGGCGCCTGCGCACTCTGGGGGCCGATGTCACCGAACAGGCCTTCCCGTTGCCGGCAAAATCGATCGCGCGCCTGACGCGCTGGTCGGGGCAGGATCAGGCCGGCGCAGTGGCCCACAATGTCGTCGGGCGCCTGCCGGGCCGGGATGCCCGCCTCCCGGCGATACTGCTGATGGCGCATCACGATACGGTCTGGGGATCGCCGGGCGCTGCGGACGACAGCATGGGCGTGGCCACGATATTGGAGACGTTCCGCGCTATCACCGCGCGGGGCCGGCCGGTGCGCGACGTGGTGGTGTTGTTTACCGATGCCGAGGAACTTGGGCTGGATGGCGCGGAAGCCTTCTTTGCCCGAAATCCGCTTGCGCGACGCGTCGGCGTGGTGATCAATCTCGAATCGCGTGGTGCCGGCGGGCGGGCCAATATGTTCGAAACCGGCGGCGGTAATGGCGCGATGATGCGGTTCTATGCGGATCGGGTCGCGCGCCCCGCGGCCAATTCGATCGCGGTGCTGATCTACGATCTCATGCCGAATTCGACCGACTTCACCGTCGCGAAGCAGCGGGGTCTCGCCGGTTTCAATATCGCGACGCTCGGCCGGTCGGCTTTCTATCATTCGCCGCTGGCCACGCCGGAGGCGATCGATCCGGCGTCGCTGCAGGATATGGGCGAACAGGCACTTGCGCTGGCGGGGGCGCTTGCCTTCGCGCCCACTCTCCCGGCCAGAGCACCCGACGCGGCCTTTTCAGACATCCTTGGCCGATATACCATCGCCTATTCGCCGGCCTTTGGCTGGGTGCCGCTGCTGCTCTCGGCCGGCCTGATCCTGATTGCCTTGCGATGGCGCCCGCTGACGATCGCATCGCTAGCTGGTGGTGCCGCTGTGACGGCTGCGTTGGTGCTCCACTCCGGGCTGCTGTTGATGGTGCTCAATGCCGTGTCGAAAAGCCGGCCGGCCAATTATTATGATCGTCTCGCCGCCTTGCCGTCGCTCGAATTTGTCGCTGCGATCGGGCTGGGTGCGTCGCTTGCGGTGGCGCCGCTTTTTCGCCGGCGCGAACCGCGCATGATCGTGCTGGTGCCGGCGCTGGTTTTGCTGGGCCTGGGCCTGCTGCTGGGAGCGTCGCTGCCGGCGATCTCATCGCTGTCGCTGGCCGCCATGGCGGCGGCCTGGTGCCTGCCGCGGGTCGCGCCTGAGGGCGCGGCGACAACTGGCGGTGCGCTCATCCTGTTATGGGTCGTGGGCCTGATGGTGCAACTCACCGAACCCACGGCGGGGCCGCTGCTGGCCGCCGCAATTCTGCTCGCCAGTGCCGCTATGGTCGCGCGCACGGCGCGCCCGGCTGCCATCGGATGGGTGGTTACGGCGTTGGCGGCGGCCGTTGGGCTGGGGCATCTTGCGGCCTTTGCCCATTTCACCTTTCTTGCGGTCGGTGCCGATCGGCCGGAGGTGTTCGCGCTCTATATGTTGACCGGATATCCCTTGTTGCGGCCCCTGCTGCGGGACCGTGCATCGCTCCATACGGCCCCGCTGCTCATGACGGCGGCGATCGTTCTGGCGATGACCGTTCGACTGGGCCCGGTCGCACGAAGCGTCGCGGTTTACAGCCTGGCGGACGGCGACAAAACAAGGGAATGACCTTTCAGATTCGATCCGGTAAAGCCCGCGCACTCATACGCACGAACGGATTTTGAACCTTGCCGACGCTCTACGCCCGCTTTGCCGATCGCATCGGTAATATTCTCGACGATCTTCAGGTGGCGGGCGATCTGCCGACCGGGCTCGATCGCCGGAATGTGACGGCGGAGCCGCCGCGCGATCCGGCGCACGGTGATCTCGCGACGAACGTCGCGATGGTGCTCGCCAAGCCTGCGGGCACCAATCCGCGTGCGCTGGCCGCGCTGATCGTCCCGAAGCTGCAGGCGTTGCCGGAGATCGTTAGCGCGGAGATCGCCGGGCCCGGTTTCATCAACGTCCGGCTGAATCCCGATACGTTGCGCGCCGAACTGGCGACGATCCTGTCGACCGGCGCCGATTATGGGCGGTCGCGGCTGGGCGCCGGCAAGCGCGTCAACGTCGAATACGTCTCGGCCAATCCGACCGGGCCGATGCATATGGGCCATTGCCGGGGCGCCGTCGTCGGCGATGCGCTGGCGACATTGCTCGAATATGCCGGTTACGCGGTGACCCGCGAATATTATATCAACGATGCCGGCGCGCAGGTACAGACGCTCGCCCGATCGGCGCACCTGCGCTACCGCGAGGCGCTCGGCGAGGCAATCGAGATCCCCGAAGGTTTCTATCCCGGTGATTATCTGATCCCGATCGGGAAGGCGCTCGCGGCGGAATTCGGCCCGAAATATGTGGGCGAGCCCGAAGCCGAATGGCTCGATCTGTTCCGCGAGAAGACGGTTGCGGCGATGATGGAGATGATCCGCGCCGATCTGGCCTTGCTCGGCATCCGCCACGATGTGTTCGCATCCGAGGCGGCCGTGCAGAAGGCTGGCCGCGTCGATGCCGCGCTCGATCGGCTGCGCGCCGACGGGCTGGTCTATCAAGGCACGCTCGAGCCGCCGAAGGGTGAGCTTCCCGACGATTGGGAGCCGACCGAGATGACCTTGTTCCGGGCGACCGCCTTCGGGGACGACAGCGATCGGCCGGTGCGCAAGTCGGATGGCGGCCTTACCTATTTCGGCACCGATCTCGCTTATCATGCGCAGAAGGCGGAAAGCGCCGACATGCTGATCGACATTTGGGGCGCCGATCATGCCGGCACCGTCAAGCGGATCAAGGCGGCGGTGGCGGCGCTGACCGGCGGCACCAAGCCGTTCGACGTCAAGCTGGTGCAGATGGTGAAGCTGCTGCGTGGCGGCGAGCCGGTCAAGATGTCGAAGCGGTCGGGGAGCTTCGTGACGCTGGCCGATGTCGTGCGCGAAGTCGGCAAGGATGTCGTGCGGTTCACGATGCTGACGCGCAAGGCCGATGCCCAGATGGATTTCGATTTCGCGAAGGTGGTCGAGGCGTCGAAGGACAATCCGGTCTTCTACGTCCAATATGCCCATGCTCGCGGTCGTTCTTTGCATCGGCGTGCGGTGGAGGCGGGGATCGATACCGCGCCAGCCCCGGATCTCGCCTTGCTCGACGACGAGGAACTCGGTCTGATCAAGCTTGCGGCGCAATTCCCGCGGATCGTGGAGAGCGCGGCCATTGCGCATGAGCCGCATCGGATCGCTTTCTATCTGTTCGATCTGGCCGCGACGTTCCACGCGCTGTGGAATCGCGGCAATGATGATCCGACGCGTCGATTTTTGCGCGCCGATGCGCCGGAAATTACGCGCGCACGTCTGGCGCTCGCCGATGCGATCGGGCAGATTATCCGCAACGGCCTTGGCATCATGGGTGTCACCGCCGCAGAGGAGATGCATTGATGAGCGATTTCTCCCGGGACCGGCTTGATGGGGCGGACGATGATCGTCTGCCTTGGCTCGAGCCTGTCGAGGAAGAGATCGACGAAGAAGGCAGTGGAACCGGCCGGATCGTCGCGATGATCGTCGGAGGGCTGTTGATCATAGTAATGCTCGTCGGCGGCTATCTGTGGTTGCACGGGAGGAGCCAGATGGCGGCATCGGGCGACGGTTCGGTAATCAAGGCCCCCGACGCATATTATAAAGAGCGGCCGGCCTCACCCGGCGGGATGGATGTCGGCTCGGGCGACGAGATCGTCTATAGCGCGAGCAAGGGCAATGAGGTGCAGAGCGTGATCGACGTGAACGGCGCCGCCGAGACGCCCGTCAATGTCGATCGCAAGGCCCCGGCGCCGGTGCCCGCAGCTAGCGCGCCGCCGGCCGCGATTTTGCCTCCTCACGCGGCGCCCGCTGCGGCACCCGCCACCGACGTTGCCGTGTCGACGAAGGTTGCGCCGCCGGTTGCCAAGCCTGCGCCGCCGAAGCCCAAGCCCGTTACCGTGGCGCCGGAGCCGGTGGCCGTGCCGCCTTCGGGGGGCTCTACCGTGCAACTCGGCGCCTTTTCGACCGAGGCCAAGGCGAATGCCGCGTGGAAGACGTTGTCGGCACGCTTCTCCTTCCTGCAGGGGCTCAGCCAGTCGGTGGCGCCGGTCAAGTCCGGCGACAAGACGCTGTACCGGCTGCGGGCGGGCGGCGGCTCCGCGCGGGATGTCTGTGCGAAGCTGCGGACAGCGGGCGAGAGCTGTACGGTGATCGGGTGAGCGCCGCCGCATGACGCCGCTGTTTCTGGGCTTGGCGTCCACGGACATATCGCCAGCCGAGCACGCCTTTTTTTCTTCGATCGATCCCGCCGGCTTTATTCTCTTTCGCCGGAATATCGAGGATCCCGAACAGCTCCGCCGGCTGACCGATGCGCTTCGCGCGTTATCCGGCCGCGGCGATGTGCCAATCCTGATCGATCAGGAGGGCGGCCGGGTGGCGCGGATGCAGCCTCCACACTGGCCGGCCTTCCCGAAGGCGGAATCGTTCGACCGGCTATATGATATCGCACCGATCACCGCGATGGAGGCTGCGCGGCTCAATGCCCAGGCGATCGCGGTGATGCTGGCCGGGGTCGGCATCAATGTCGATTGCCTGCCGCTGCTCGATGTTCGCCAGCCGGGCGCCCACGATATCATCGGCGATCGCGCGCTGGGTGCCGAGCCGCAGCGGGTTGCCGCGCTCGGGCGCGCGGTGCTCGATGGCCTGCGCGCCGGCGGCGCGGTCGGCGTGGTCAAGCATGTCCCCGGCCATGGCCGGGCGATGGCCGACAGCCATGTCGAATTGCCGGTGGTCGATGCCGATCTGGAGGCGCTGGAGATCGATCTCGCGCCCTTTATCGATCTTGCGGACGCGCCCATGGCGATGACCGCGCACGTCGTTTATCCGGCATGGGACGGGCATGAGTGTGCCAGCCTGTCGTCCGTAGTGATTGGCGAGATCATTCGCGGGCGGATCGGCTTCGATGGCCTGTTGATGTCCGATGATCTCGGCATGCATGCGCTGAAGGGCGATTTCGGCGCACGTGCCGCCGGCGTTCTGGCGGCAGGCTGCGACATAGCGCTCCATTGTTCGGGTGATATGGCGGAGATGGAGGCGGTCGCGGGCGCGGTTGGCCGGATCAGCGATGCGGCGAAGGCGCGGCTTGATCGGGCGATGGCGACAATCGCGGAAGGTGTGCAGGCCACAGCATTCGACGATCTGATTGCGCGACGTGACGCCCTGATGGCCTATCTTGCTTGATTTTGGCCAGTTGGCAGAGTCCATTCACTGAGATTGCGCAGGCCGCTCGTTCCCGTCAGCGGAACAGATCGATGACGTCGGTCGCGCCGACCGATTTCAGCCAGATGCGACCGGCCTTGCCGACATGCAGGGCCCAATGCGCCTCGGCTCCTTCTGCGTCACCGGCATCGATCAGGTCCGCCAGCTTGGCATGCGAACGCAGACCGTAGCGCAGCGAAGCCATTCGACTGGCCTCGGTCTCGGGCTTCATATTGGGCTGGGCGGCGAGCATCGAGCGCTCGAAAATATCCTTCAGCGCGATACCGAATACGGCCAGCGTTTCATTGCCGCATTGCTCCATCAGCAGCGTGTGAAATTGGGCGATGGCTTTGGTCACGGCAACAAAATCGTCGATGACGCTGAGCTCATAGTCAATATGGTGGCGCAACGCCTCGGCTGCGGCCTTCGGCCGCCGCTGGGCGGCCAGTCTCGCGGCGCTGGGCTCTATGAGGGCGCGGGCTTCGAACAGATCCGAAATCGTTGCGCCGCGCGTCTGGAGCGCCATGGCCGCCGCGCTCGCAACGATACCCGCATCGGGACGCGTCACTTTCGCACCGCCCCGTGCACCGCGACCCACAGTGATCAGCCCCAGCGATTCGAGGACGCGAATTCCCTCGCGCACAGTCGGGCGCGAAACGCCGAATTCCTCCATCAACCTTGTCTCGGATGGCAGGCTTTGTCCGTCCTTGAGATCGCCGGTCAATATTGCGCGGCGAATGCGGTTTGCGACGAGCTCCGCTGCCTTGGGAACACGGATGGCTTCGGTTTCAACAGAAAAGAGCATGTGCCGCCGAGAAACCCTTAATGTGTGGTTCAAACGGACGGACGTGTTTGGCGCCTGCCCATCATTGAAACGCGCGATATCATAAAATCCGTCAGAAAGGCTAACGCATTAAGCGATCTCGGCCATTTGACGCTGGGGCGAACAGCGGGCCGCTTCCATCGTCTCGAGAGGGTTTGCGGCGTCAATCCCGGTCTTTTCGGATCGCAATAGCCCTGCCGAAATGGCCGTGGGATTGCCAACCGACTGACGCTCCTTATAGACAACTTCGCCAGCGGTTTGTATGATACGGCCAAAGTTAGAAACCGCAACGGTGTGATATATATTGGTGGCGTGCAGCCGCGGGGAGAGTGGAGGCCTGAATGCCCGATTTCCCGCTTGCGAACGTCCAGCCTGCCGAAAGGAATCAGTGATGTCCCAGTTTAATCCGGTCGCCGATCTTGTCGTGCGGAACGGTCTGATCGTCGATGGTACGGGCGGCGAGCCCTATGCAGGCGACGTCGCGATCAAGGACGGCAAGATCGTTGAGATCGGAACGGTCAGCGGAAGCGGCAAGGAAGAGGTGGATGCCACCGGCTGCATCGTGACGCCCGGCTTTGTTGATCTTCACACCCATTATGATGGTCATGTGATCTGGGATACGCATCTGCGCCCGTCGTCGAACCATGGCGTGACGACCGCGCTGATCGGCAATTGCGGCGTCGGTTTCGCGCCGTGCCGGCCCGAAACGCGGCCCGCCATGCTTAACTTCATGGAAGGTGTCGAGGACATTCCCAAGGAGGTCATGGAGGTTGGCCTGCCGTGGAATTGGGAAAGCTTTCCCGAATATCTCGATGCGGTTGCGGCGCGGAAACTCGACATGGATGTCGCCGTGCATCTCGCCCATATTCCGCTGCGTGCTTATGTGATGGGTCAACGCGGGATCGATCGCGAACCGGCTACGCCCGAGGAAATCGCGCAGATGGGCGCGATCGCCGAAGAGGCCGTCCGCGCCGGCGGCATCGGTTTCTCCACCTCGCGCACCTCGCACCATCAAAGCCGTGACGGCCAGAACACACCCGGCCTGACCGCGTCTGAGGACGAGCTGATGGGGATTGCCCAGGGCATGGGGCGCGCCGGCGCCGGGGTGATCCAGTTGATCAGCGATTTCGAGGACCATGAAGGTGAATTCGCGATGCTGGAGCGGATAGCGCGCGAGACGGGGCGTTCGATCTCCTTCACGATCACCCAGAAGAACGACCATCTGAAGAAGCACGAAAAAACGCTGAAGATGATCGAGAACGCCAATCGCGACGGCATCAAGATTCGCGGTCAGGTGCTGAGCCGGCCGACCACGACCTTGTTTGGGCTTTCGGTCTTCGCGAATCCCTTCTCATTCTGTCCCAGCTTCCAGGCGATTGCCGATCTTCCGCTGGCGAAAAAGGTGGCGGAGATGAGGAAGCCCGAGGTGCGCAAGGCAATCCTCGACGAATTTCCAACCGTCACCGACGATCGGGTGTCCAAGGCCGTCGTCGCGCTCGATCGCATATTCGAGCTGAAGGAAGTCGAGCCCGAATATGAGCCGAAGCGGGACGACAATATTGCCGCGATCGCCGAGCGTCTGAACGTTCCGGGCAAGGAATATATGTATGACCGGCTGCTCGCCGACGATGGGCGGACGATGTTCATGCTCCCGTCGACCCTGATGATGGATCAGGCGATCGATGCGATCGAGGCGATGATGAAGCACCCCTATACCGTGCTCGCGCTTGGCGACGGCGGCGCGCACAGCACGCAGATCTGCGATGCCAGCGCGCAGACCTATATGCTGACCCGCTGGGTGAAGGGCCGCCACGGCCGCTCGCTTCCACTGACCCAGGCGATCAAGATGATGACCAGCGATCCGGCGGCGGCGGCGGGCCTGTTCGATCGTGGCTTGGTGAAGGTGGGATATAAGGGGGATCTGAACGTCATCGATCTCGACAAGGTCACGCTCTATCGGCCGTTGCTCGTCAAGGATATGCCGGCGGGTGCCGGCCGGGTGATCATGCCGACTTCGGGCTATCGTGCGACGATCGTCAGTGGCGAGATCACCCGTGCCAATGATGAGGAAACCGGTCGCTTGCCCGGGCGCCTGGTTCGCGGGCAGCAGGCCGCGCCGGAACCGGTGCCCGCCTAGGCTTCCATGTCACGGTGGTGACACCGGCCCGGATATCCGGGCCGGTGTGCCGTTTTATTTCACGATTCGAGGGGGTGGCTGGGATGAAGTATAAGCGCCTAGGGCGTTCCGGGCTCCGGGTCAGTCCTCTATGTCTGGGCTGTATGAGCTACGGCGATCGTAGCCAGCGCAGCTGGGTCTTCGACATCGATGAATCACGCCCGTTCTTTCAGAAGGCGATCGAAGCCGGAATAAACTTCTTCGATACGGCGGACACCTATTCCTATGGTGCGAGCGAGGAGGTCACCGGCAAGCTGATCCGCGAGTTCATGCCGCGTGATCAGGCAGTTATCGCCACAAAAGTGTTCAACCCCGCATCCGAGCGCACCGGCCCCAACGATGTCGGGCTGTCGCGCAAGCACATCATGGCCGCTGTCGATGCCAGCCTGCGCAGGCTGGGCACAGACTATATCGATCTTTATCAGATCCACCGCTTTCATCGCGGTACTCCGATCGAAGAGACGATGGAGGCGCTCAACGACCTCGTCCGCACCGGCAAGGTACGGTATATCGGCGCGTCCTCGATGTATGCGTTCCAGTTCGTGCAGATGCAGTATATCGCCGAATTGAACGGCTGGACCAAGTTCATCTCCATGCAGAATCTCTATAACCTCGTCTGGCGCGAGGAAGAACGGCAGATGAACGATTTCTGCATCCAGACGGGTGTCGGCCTGATTCCCTGGGGCCCATTGGGCGGCGGATTCCTTTCCACGGACTGGCGGAAGACCGAAAAGAAGCATTCCGAACGCACGCGCGAAACCGGAAAATATGTCACCAGGGCTTATGAAAAGCCGGCGGACTATAAGGTTGTGGATGCGCTTATCGAAGTCGCGGAGCGGCACGACCGGCCGATGGCGCAGGTAGCGCTGGCGTGGCTTATCTCACGTCCGGGTGTTACGGCTCCGCTTGTCGGCGCCACCAAACTCGGCCATCTGGACACGGCGATCGACGCACTCGACTTCACGCTATCGGTCGATGATTTCAAGATGCTCGACGATTGCTACACCTGGAATCGCAATCTCGGCCTTCTGAGCTGATCTTTCTCCGCCGGTCTCCGCGCCGGCTCGTGTCAATCCGATATTCTCGGGGGTATTTCTGATGCATTTTCGGGTCGGCTGGCAGCAAGTGGCGATGGTCTTCTTCATGCTGGCTTTGGCGACCGGGATCGTCTTCAGTTCCTATGGTATCGTTGCCGCGCCGATCGGCCGCGAGTTTCATGCGTCGCATACCGTGTTGATGATGGGGGTGGGCGTTCTGCTCTTCGCGGCGGCGGTTCTATCTCCCACGATCGGGAGCTGGATGGATCGCTATTCGTTCCGCAAGCTTCTCACGATTACGGCCGCGATGCTCGCGGCAGGTTTGCTCGCACTGTCGTTCGCGCAGGCGATGTGGCAGGTGATCTGCATCTACGCGATCTTCATGACTTTGCCGACGACGGTCTGCGGGCCAATGGGGGCATCGGCGCTGGTTTTGCGGTGGTTCGTGCGCCGTAAAGCGCTGGCCATGGGTATCGCGATCTCGGGCCTTTCCGCAGGAAGCTTCTTTTTCCCGGTTATTATTCAGCATCTTATCGAAATATTCGACTGGCGCACTACGTTGCGGATCATGTCCCTGTTCGTCGCCGTGACGTTGATTCCAGCCGCCTTGTTTCTGGTCATCGATCGACCGTCGGATCGTAATCTCTATCCCGATGGCGCGAAGGAGCCGCCGGCCGGGGAGCTCGATCAGCCGACGATAGCGAAGGGTGCAAAGCGGGGACCGCAAGGGGGTACCAACCGCCAGGTGATCACCGATCGCAATTTCTGGCTGCTGGCCCTGGCGCTCGGTATCCCAATGTCGGCCGGGACCGGAACGACAAGCAACATCGTCCTGTTTGCCGCTGATATGGGATTCCCCGCGAAACTGGCGGCGCTGGTGATGTCGTTGATTGCGGTATGTAGTGCTTGCGGAAAGCTCTCCTTTGCAGCGATTGGAGATCGTTTTGACATCCATATCATTCAGGGTGTCTCGATGCTGTTTTATTCGGCCGGCCTTGCCGTTCTGGCCTCTGCGCATTCGTTTGCAGCCCTGTTCATCGGCGCGGGTTTGGTGAGCTATGGTTCCGGACTGCTGTCGCCGCTGTGGGGTGTGGTGATCGCGCGTGCCTTCGATCCCAATATCATGGGCCGGGCGATGGGGCTGATCATGTCGGTTGCGATGGTCCTGTCGGTGCTGGCGCCGGTCATCATCGGTGCGTTGCGCGACGTGACCGGAGCCTATGTCACGCCGTTTCTCGTCTATGCGATCGTGATCGCTGTCGCGACGCTGCTGCTCAAGCAGGTCAAGATCAAGCGGGCCTAGAGCCTTTCCGGGTTAGGTTGAGGCGCCGTGACGGAGTCGAATTTGGTCCAGTGCAAGGCGCGAGGGGGGAGCAATGTCAACGCATTGTGACCGACGAGCAGCGTAGCAATGGGCCAAATTCGACCCGCCCCCAAGGGATCGCATCTGGAAGCTCGCTGGGGGCGTCGTGACGCTTGCACGGGGCAACCAGCCCGCGCGGCGCGCCACTTCTACCCAGCAAGCTTCCAGATGCGATCCCGGCGCCTCAACCTAACCCGGAAAGGCTCTAGATATCTGACCCGATCTGTGCTGCGGAGCGCGAGCAGACAGCCCCGTGCCGGGGGTCATCAAAGGTGAACAGCGATGCGAACGACGACCTATTGTTATCCCTGGGATCTGGCGCGGCTTGGCGTGGAGCCCACGCTTCGCCAGATTACGGATGATGGGTTCGATGGCATCGACCTCGCGGCAACCTATCATCCGATCGATTCGGTCTCGCCCCGGGATGGGTTCCGGCTGTTCAGTGACGGGCGGGGCGCAGTTTATTTCCCGGCACGCGCCGAACGCTATGGGCGGATCAAGCCGAGGATCCATTCGTCCGAAGTCGCGATGGCATGGCCCGCGGCGGCCGAACATGCCGCCCGGACCGGCCTGACGCTCAATTCCTGGACGATCACATTATTCCAGCCCTGGATAAGGGATGAGTGCCCCGATTGCGCACGGGTTTTGCCCGGGGGTGACTCCAGCGGTTCGGGTGTCTGCCCGGCAAATGAAGACGTGCGCGAATTTTTCGCGACGCTCTGCCTCGATATCGTCGAACAGTTCGGTGTGGATCTCGTCAGACTCGAAGGGGTGATGCCGCACATCTTCGATCTTGACTGGCTGCGTGCGCGCTCGCTTGTCCGGATGTCGCCGCTGCTGCGGATGCTTTCGAATCTCTGCTTTTGCGGATCGTGCATCGCGCGCGGCGTGGCCTCGGGTCTCGACGTCGCACGGATTCGCGCCACCGTAAATGCGGTGATTCGCGCGGAGCTGGCGGATGATGGCCATTCCGACGATCGCGCCGCCGCGCTGAAGGCCGACGCTGAACTGGTAGCTTTTGCGGAAAATCAGGTCGGTGCCTCGATCGAGTTCGTGCGCACGATCGTCAAACGCATCGACGGTCGCGCGCGCGTGTCGATGAATGCGCTGACGCCGTATCGCTCATTGGTGGGCGAAGAGCGTGACGAACAGCTGTTGTGCGATTTTATCGCCGCTAGCGATCAGGTTGATCTCAATGTCCTCAACCCTGCCGGCAACCGGATCATCGCAGGCTTGAACGCGCGGCTGGATCTTCCGCGGCCATTGTCTGCACTCTATGTGACCATTCGAAACCCGACTGTCACTTCGGCGGCCGCGCTCGCCGAAGCAGGGTCGGCGACGATCGTAAAGAGCCTCCAGGCGGCAGCCGACGTGGGCGTGCGCGAGCTCTCGCTGTATAATTACGGCTTGTTGCCCGATGCCGATGTCGTTGCTTTCATGGATGCGGTTGGCCAGTTGCGATGAGGGTGCAGCCGGCCGCCGCTTGTCATCGGGTGGACGGCGACCACCCGTAGATCTGTTCGGCCGCTCCGCCCATCAGCATGGATTTGTCGGTGTCGGACAGGCGCGTCGTCATGCGGAATGCCTCGACGGCCTGCGGATAGGTCAGTGATCGGATGGCACGAGTCCAATCGCTTCCCCACATGCACCGTTTGACGCCGAAGGCATCGATGATCCGCAGCAGCGGATCCCATATGTCGTCATAAGGGAATGGTCCGGGCGATAATGTACAGGCCCCACTAAGCTTGATCCGGACATTGTCATATTCGGCTAGCGCGAGCACCTTGGGCAGGTCTTTCCAGACATCGGGCTTGTCCGGCAGATAAGGCTGGAACAAGCCGACGTGGTCGATTGCGATCAGCGTATCCGGATGGCGTTCGATGAGCACTTTGGCCTCGTCCAGGCAATGCCACGCCAGCAGGTTGACGGCCAGGCCATGTCTGGCGCAGGCGGCAAGCGTCCTGTTCAGCCGCGGATCGAGCGGATCTTTCGTGTCGGCGAAGGTCAGCATGACCCGAACACCCACTGCGCCAGGCGCGGACGCCCAGTTGCCGATAATCTCTTCCACTGCGGGGTCGGTGGGGTCGACCGGCTTTACCAGCGCGAACCTGCCAGGATATTGGGCGTGCACTTCCTCCGCATAGCTGCTGTCGAAGCGGTAGGTTGTGTAGGTCGAAACGATGATCGCGCCATCGATGCCCAACGCATCCATCGCGGCGACCTGTTCGTCGCCGGTGACGTGGTCGGGCCCGGTAATCGTGGCAACCCATGGTCGCTCCGGGCGGTTGGCCTCGTAGACGTGAACTTGAGAGTCGATAACGGCCATATTCGCTTCCTCGCCCTGGATGGCACGCTCAGGAGTTTGGCCGTGCCGATCGCGCGCTTTCCATGCGGCGGCTCGCCGGCGCTTCCGCTTTCCAGCACCGCCGCCGCGCATCCGCGAGTGGTTCGACCATCATTATGGTTCAAGCCGCTCGCGGGTTACGTCGCTCAGATCCTGTCGCAGGTCACGATCGCGTCGCGCAACTCATAACCTTGCGTAGAGAGGCTCCAGCCGATCGTCGGCGGCTTCTGGAGCTTGAAACCGGGCACGCGCAGCAGGCGATCCAGGAAGATGCGAGTCTCGTGCAGGGCAACCTGCGAGCCAGGGCAGCGATGTGGCCCATCACCGAAGCTCATATAGGAACCGGCAATCTTCTGGCGCTTCGCCCGATCGGGATCGAGCTGATACGGGCATTCGCCGACAATGCTCTCGTCCGAATTGACCCCGCGGATGCTGACGGCCAGCAGCTGGCCCTTCTCGATGGGGCCTTCGGCTGTTTCTGTGATGTCGCTCACCGGCTTACGATAAAGATAACCGGCAATCGGATCGAGGCGGAGGATCTCCTCGATGATGGTGAACTGTTCTTCCTCGGTCGCGTTGAGGAATCTTTCCTTCAGCTCCGGGTGATCGCACAATTGCCAGGCCGCCATGACCATGAATTCGCGGGTCGTTGAAACACCAGCGCCGGCATAGGTCATGATCTCTACCATCATGCCCCTCATGGAATAGTTGTTCTGCACCATATAGGACATGACATCATCGCCCGGATTATTGCGGCGTGCCTCAATAGCGGGCAGAATGTCCTTCTTGTACAGCTCCAGCGAACGCCGGGTCCTGACCAGCTTGTGAAGCCAACCAAACAACTTGTCATGGACGAAGCGATACAAGGGGCGCTTGTCGAAGCTGTTATGGGCCTGCATCATCGTCTTGATGCGCTGGGTGAGTGCCCGGGGATCGCTGTTCGTCAGTCCGACGATTTCCATCGTCACGTCGGATGCCAGTTCCAGGCTCATCTCGTCGAGAACTGCCGATCCCTTCGCCTGGAATTCGGCGATGACGCGATCCATCGTCGCATGCATCAGCGGATTGTAGCGGGTGATGATGGCCTTGGGGGCGAAATATCCGGCAACCGATGCGCGCCGGCGCTTGTGGAGATCCCCGTGCAGGAAGAAGAAAGAAACTTCCTCGGGTTTATCAAAGGAGATCGAATCCGCGCTGCTGGCCGCCTGGCGCATTTCGGGGGAGCGAAGAATCTCGCGAGCGAAACGGAAGCTGTTGGTGACCCTCGACCCGGGAAAGGTGGGGATTCCCGCTTCGATCGAAGCGGCTGTCTTGCGGTCGTCGCGGCCGCCATGCACCGGACAGGCGGGCTTGGCTATCGTATCGGTACTCATCCTGTTCACTCCAGATAATCGAGGCTGGGCGACCATGGGCGACATCTTCACCGGATTGCGTATCGCGTTCCGCGTTCAACCGTGAAGATGTGCCTTGGGAGACCGGTAACAACTCGCAAAACGCCCCAAGTCCTCATCGCCGTCGCTGTTATGTCGGCGAATGGGTGTGGTCAACGTTCCGAGACCGCCAGCGGGATGGCGATCGGGAGGCCGCGGATCAGGGGAACGGGCCACGTGTCGACGGGCGCGACCGCTGCACGCCGGCATCGATTGCCTTGCGCGGCGGTCGAAGAAAGACAAAACCCTTCTACCGCTCGGTGATAGGGGCGTTCGTCGTGCCGATAGGCGGCATCATAGCTTATACTATGCACGACGCATAAGGGTGGCGTCCTATGCGCAATGCAAATGCGGGCATATGAATTTCCATTGGCTTGAGGGGCGTGAGACCGAACGCCATACGTCGCGATTAAGCGCGGAAGCGTGTGTTCCGCGCCCCGGCGCCATCGCGCCCCTTTTCGGAGCGAAAGATTCGGTTCCACGCAGGCACGGCTCGATCGACGGTGGCTGGCGGCAATCGCGTTGTTGTGGCAGGACGAGGAAACTGGCGGGCAAGCCGTTCGGTCGTCGGCACATTCTTCACCTGGTACTGTGATGAAATCCCATGATGCTAGGCTACACTCTTGATCGAGAGTGCTTGCCGCTCATCAATTGGCGGGGCAAGCATGGCAGACCCGGCTGATGCGTCCTGCGCGTCGGGGCCGAAGGCTATGGATGGCTGTTCGGTGGCAATCCGTTTCGGATGATGTGGCAAGAGTAGAGAATGAGTCTAGATCCCGCGCTTCGCGCACGCCTGACAATACCCGCGATCTGCGCACCTATGTTTCGCGTTTCCAGCCCGGCGCTCGTACGCGAGGCCTGCAAGGGCGGGCTTGTCGGCGCGCTGCCGCGCCAGAATGCCCGCGATCTGGAAACCTTCGATGCGTGGCTGGGTGAGATAAACGACGGACTGGCGGCGCATGCGCAGAGCCACCCCACCGCGCGGATCGGGCCGGTCGCCGTCAATCTGTCGCGGCTTCCCGAAGATCAGATGGCCGAGCATCTCGCTGTTTGCAGCAGGCATGGCGTGAAGATCATCATCAGCGCGATGGGCGATCCCACCGAATTGATCCGCCGGGTGCACGATTGGGGCGGACAGGTGTTCCACGACGTGACGACCGTCCGCTTCGCCGAAAAGGCGATCGCGGCCGGAGCGGACGGATTGACCTGCATCGGTGCGGGCGGCGGCGGCCATTCGGGCCTGATCAGTCTCCTCGCCTTCGTTCCGCGGGTGCGGGCCATGTTCGACGGTACGATCATCATGGCGGGCTGTGTGACAAATGGTGCCGCGATCCGCGCTGCAGAGATATTGGGCGCGGACCTCGCTTATCTGGGCACGCGTTTCATCGCGACGCAGGAATCGAACGCCTCGCCGGAATATAAGGCCATGCTGGTCAGCGAGTCCGCGCGGGATCTGATCTTCACGCCGAAGGTTGCGGGCACGCCGGCGAACTGGCTGAAGGAATCGCTTCGCCGCGCCGGGCTTGATCCCGACGATCTTCCCAAGCCTCGACCAAGCGATCCGCGGGGGCATTTGCCCGAAGGCGCACGCCCCTGGGCCAATATCTGGAGCGCCGGCCAGGGCATCGAGCTGATCGACGATATTCCGCCGGCGGCCGAGCTGATCCTTCGCCTGCGCCGCGAATATGTCGCGGCCTGCCAGGTGCCCGATATGGCGGACGTTGCCCGGCTGGTGGACGAAGCGACCAACTCTTGAATTCAACGACATATGTTGCGGGGACGATAATGGGTACTCTTTCCGATCAGATTCACGGTGTCCTTGCGGTGGATCCGTCTGCGCCGGCGATCGAGTTCGACAAGCAATGGACGAGCTGGGGCGAGCTTGCCGCGATCATGCGCGACATCGGCCGGCTGATGGACGAAGCTGGATTGCCATCGGGGACGCGCGTTGGCGTGATGATGCGCAATCATGTGCTGACCGCGGCGGCGCTTCTGGAAATCGTGGCGTCCGATCGGTGCATCGTCACACTGAACGGCAACCTGCCCGATGACCGGCTTGCCGCCGACATCGTGGCGCAGCAGGTGCCGGTCGTGGTGGGCCTTGCGCGCGATTGGTCGCGCGAGGTGGTTCGCGCTGCGGTCAAGGACAATGGTTGCCTCGGTATCAGCCTCGGCGGCGCTTCCGGCACGTTGGTCGATCTCGTCGAGGGCCTCGAAAAGGTTAGTGGCGACGGGCATCGGCGCGATGCGCCGGGCATCGTTATCGAAATGCTGTCGAGCGGAACGACGGGAGTGCCCAAGCGGATTCCGCTCAAGGCCACCTCTTTTGCGCAGGGCATAGACGAAGCGGGCGTGTTCGAAGGGCGCCAGCCTGGCGAAGCCCCCCGCCTGCGCCGTGGCGTACTGCTGGTCTGCGGGCCATTCACGCATCTCAGCGGCGTGTTCAACGTCATCAACTGCGTCGCGTCGGGGCGGCAGATGTGCCTGCTCGAACGGTTTACGGTCGAAGGCTGGACGGATGCCGTTCGCCGCCACAAGCTCAAGGTCGCCTGGGCGCCGCCCTCGGGACTCCGTATGATTCTCGACGCCGGTGTGACGAAGGAAGATCTGGCCAGCCTGGTCACGCTCCGCACGGGCACCGCGCCGGTCGATCCCCAGCTGGCGCAGGATCTGTACGATCGCTACGACTTGCCGCTGCTGCAGAATTACGGTGCGACTGAATTCGCCGGTGCCGTCGCGGGCTGGACCCTCGCCGAATTCAAGGAGCGTTTCACCGAGAAGCGCGGCGCCGTCGGCAAGCTGAACCGGGGCGTCAAGGCGCGCATCGTCGATCCCGAAACCGGTGCGGAACTGCCGTTCGGCGAGGTCGGTCTGCTCGAACTGCGCTCTGCCCAGCTCGGCGATGAAGCCTCATGGGTGCGCACGTCGGATCTCGCGGTGCTCGATGCCGATGATTTCCTCTGGATCAAGGGACGTCACGACAATGCGATCATCCGCGGCGGGTTCAAGGTGCAGCCGCATGACGTGGTGACCGCACTCGAATCGCATCCCGCGATCCTCGAGGCGTCGGTCGTCGGCATTCCCGACGAACGCCTCGGCCAGGTCCCCGTCGCGGCCTATATCCTCCGCCGCGACGCAACCGCGCCGACCGATGCGGAGCTCCAGGTGTTCCTCAAGGAGCGCCTGCTGGCCTATCAGGTTCCGGTCAAATTCATGTGCGTCGATGAATTCCCGCGTACGCCGTCGATGAAGGTCAGCCAGCCCGATCTGAAAGCGCTGTTCGTCAAGTCGGCATAATAGGCGTTGCCTTCTCGAGTCGGCGCGCGACGCGTCGACAGGTGAGGAGCGTTTGACTGAGATTTCTGCGCGATCATATCGCTAGCGTATTATGTGGATTGGACGTATAGGTGGGCGGACCCCGCAAGGGATTCACCCACCTACGACGGATCGGTTCCTGATTATGACGACAGAGACAAAGGCGAAGGAGCGCGCGGGATATGGCGTGCTCACGGAAGAAGGCATTGCCAAGCTGCGCGAGCGGGTAGGCGTGCAATATAACAAGCCAACCCTGCCGCATAATTATGAAGTGACCTGGGATGGCGTGCGGCATTTCGCCAACGGCTATGGCGACAACAATCCGCTGTGGTGCGATCCCGAATATGGCAAGGCGACGCGCTGGGGCGGACTCATCTCTCCGCCGAACTTCCTTTACACCATGGGTGAACAGGATGCGGCCAAGCTGACGCCCGAACAGAAGACCTTGCTCAAGGGCGATCCGCTGGTCGGGCTGGGTTCCTACCAGGCGGAAATGTCGTTCGAGTGGTGGCGTCCGTTGCGGGTGGGCGACCGGCTGAAGCGGCGTTCGGCGCTGGTCGGCGTTCAGGTCAACGAGAACAGCTCGTTCGGCGGCCGTTCGGTGACCGAGACGCAGGGTTATATCTTCCGCAATCAGGCCAATGAACTCGTCGCGATTCAGCGCGGTTCGTGGATCCGGGTCGAGCGCCACGCTTCGAAGGAGCGGAAGAAGGAATATGATCTGCCCAAGCCATATTCCGATGAGGAACTGGCGCGGATCGATGCCTGCTATGAGGCCGAAGTCCTTCGCGGAGCCGACACGCTCTATTTCGAGGATGTCATCGTTGGCGATGAAATGCCGCCGATCGTCCGTGGGCCGCTGCGCACCAGCGATCTGATCGTCTGGCATGTGGGCTGGGGCATGCAACTCACGCCGCCGGGCGCGTTCCGCGAATCCTGGAAGATCCGCAAGAAGGTGCCCGGTTTCTACACGCCCAACGAACTGAACGTCCCGGATACCGTCCAGCGGCTTCATTGGGAAAAGAGCTGGGCCAACGAACTGGGTATCCCGGTCCCCTATGATTACGGCGGCCTGCGCGAAACCTTCCTCACCAATATCGTCACCAACTGGATGGGCGACGATGGCTGGCTGTGGAAGATGAGCTGCCAGCACCGCAAATTCGTCTATCTGGGTGATACCTACTGGATGAAGGGCAAGGTCGTCGACAAGAAGCAGGAAGCGGGACGGAACGAGGTTCATCTCGAAATCTGGGTCGAAAACCAGTGGGGTACGATCGTGACTCCGGGCAATGCCGTCGTGCTGTTGCCGACGCGCGATGCACAGGTCGAACTGCCGCGCCCGGCGCAGGAAGATGTCGACCTGATGTTCGCGCACGAGGTCGAAAAGCTCGCCTGACATCATCGCCGCGATCGCGGGCCTATAGCCCCTCTCCTTCAGGGGAGGGGCAAGCGGGCTGATATCGCGGCTGACAGTGTCTCCGGTCCCCGGAGCGCCTCGGAAACGTCAATGAGCGCCATTCCCGTGCGAACGGGAATGGCGCTCATTGATTTTCAGCACATCCGATTTGCCGCTTTATTGCGGATCGGCGGCCCGCCTTCAGGGATTGGCGGCGGCTTCCCGCGCGAGCCTGGCCGCGCGTTGCGCGCGGAATACCGTGACGAATGCTTCGCGTTCGCGTGTCAGGACGAGGTTCCAATCAGTCTCGGCGACATTGTCGACCAGCAACTGGCGGGTCAGCAAGACCTGCAGCAAGGGGCGTTCGGCGAGTTGCGCCGCCAGTTCGATCGCTTCGGGCAGGGCGCTCTCGGCATCGGTCAGGCGGCTGAGCAATCCCTTGGACAGCGACGTCTGAGCATCGAGCTTGGCGGATGTAAGGCACATTTCCACCGCTGACGCGAAGCCGACGATCCGGGGAAGCAGCGCCGAGAATCCGAACTCGGGCATCGTGCCCCGCTCCAGAAACGGAAAGGAGAAGATCGCATCGCGATTGCCGATGCGGATGTCTGCCGCCAGAACATGGGTGGCGCCCAGCCCGATCGCCGCGCCGTTGATGGCGGCGACGGTCGGCTTCGATCGGCGCATCAGGTGGATCCAGCTCGTGTCGTTGGCCATGCCCAGAGTCGCGACGTTCGGGCGGATCCCGGTCTCGGGATCCTTCGGCTCGGGCTCGGCCTTCAGGTCGATCCCAGCGCAGAACACGGTCCCGGTGTGGGTCAGGACGATCGCGCCGATCTCATCCGAAGCATTTGCCCGCTCGACGGCCGCAACCATCGCCCGATAGGTCGGGGTGCTGATCGCGTTGCGACGGTCCGGCCGGTCATAGGTGATGATGGCCACCTTTCCCTGCTCTTCGTAACGAAGATGGCCTTCAAATATTTCGTCGATCTCGTTCAAGCGAAGTCCTTTCCGAATCCATGACTCGCCCGGCCTCGCCACTTGCGCTGCCGGGCGGGAAGCTCAGTCGTCGAGCTTTGCCAGCACATTTTCCCCGAAGTCGCGGGCAAGCTCGCACCACTGCGCGCGGTTGTCTACGGAGATGCCCACGCCCACGCCATCGGCGCCCTTGCCGCGATATTCGCCGATCCGGTCGATCGCTTCCTGCGGACTATAGCCCGGCTTGATCATGTAGATGCCGGAGAGATAGAGTTTGGGCGGGGTCTCGCGGCCCACTTTCTCGCAATGCGCGCGCAGATAGGCCATCGCGGTTTCGACATCTTCTTCGTCGGAGATCGAGGCTGTCCGTGCGGTGGCGACCACCCCGGCTGGCGCGAAGAACGGGTTCCAGGCGTCGCCGAGTTCGACGGCGCGACGGATGGCGAGGCGGCTATTGCCCCCGATCAGCAGCGGCGGGTGCGGCGTTTGATGCGGGACGGGCAGCATGCGATTGCCCGGTGCTGAATAGCCCGTGCCTTCGAATGTGAAATCCTCGCCGGTCCAGGCCAGCTTCATCGCCCGAATATATTCATCCATCAGCGCATTGCGCGCGTCGAAATCAACGCCGAGCGCCTTATACTCCGCCTTCAGATACCCCGCGCCCATGCCGAGCGAGACCCGGCCACGCGAGAAGACATCGAGGCTCGATACCGCGCGCGCGGTGAGGAACGGGTTGCGATAGGGCAAGACCAGGATGTTGGTCTGCAGGCGCAGCTTCGTCGTCATCGCGGCGATCAGCGACAGCATCACGAACGGATCTTGCGCATAATGCCCGCCGGTGTCCAGCCAGCGCGAGCCGGGTACCGGATGATCGGTGACGCACCCGGTGGTGAAGCCTGCTGCTTCGGCCGCCGTGCTGATGTCGCGCACCGCTTCCATCGACAGATATTCATCGGGCAGATGGATGCTGTCGAAGGGAAACGTGATGCTGACCGGGTAACTCATTTTGTGTGCTCCTTCGATGTCAATCAATGCTGGTCAGATCGGGTGGAAGCACCCATTTTCCGCCAGCGTCGCGGATCCAGCCGCCGCCCGCCCAGGTGCCGCCATCGATCGGGATGATCGTCCCCGTGATATAGGAAGCAAGCGGAGAGGCGAGAAATGCGATCAGCGTACCCGATTCATGGTCGATGCCCGGACGGCCGAGTGGAATCCGGCGGCGCAGCGTTTCTTTCCGCTGCGGCGTTGCTTCCGGCCAACGCGATGGATCAGCCGATCCTGTAAAAATGCCCTTCATGCCCGGTGTATCGGTGCTGTCCGGCGCGATCGAATTGATGCGGATGCCATGATCCGAAAGCTCGAGCGCCAGCGTGCGGGTGAGATTGTTTATCCCGGCCTTGCACGCGGCGTACACGGCATAGCCCGGCGCGGCGCGGCTCGCCTCGATGCTGGTGACGTTGATGATCGCCCCGCCGCCGGCCTTGATCATATGCGGTATGGCGGCCGACGTCGCAGCCAGATTGCTGATCAGGTTCATGTCGATATGCCGCTGCCAGTTTTGCGGCTTGAGATCGACGAAGGGCCGCCAGCTCACGCCCCCGGCATTGTTGACCAATATGTCGAGGCGCCCGAAATGCGCGGCGGTGGTTTCGACGGCGCCGGCGGCCGCATCCCGGTCCATCACATTGCCGGTAATGCCTAGCGCGCGCCGGCCCATTTCGGTCACGCGCGCGACCAGTTCGTCGCACCGTTCCGGGATGACATCGATGATGGCGACGTCCGCGCCGGCCGAAGCGAGCGCCAGCGCGGCCGCGCGGCCGATGCCGCCGCCGCCGCCCGTTACCAGGGCGACCTTGCCGTCGAGTGCGATTTCAGGTTTTGCCATTGTCATTATCCCCAGGTCCGGCGGCAGCACAGCTGATCCATCTCTCCGTACGGACGCACGCCACCTTCCGGTGGCGTGTCGAGATGCGATGCCCTCCGCCGTGTAACCGACAATCGCGTGATCGCCGCGTCCAATATCGAAAGTGGTTAGGCGATTTTGCCCCGAAGTCGGATGATCCACAACACATGCGGCACGTCAGCGGAGGCTCGTCATCGAGCAAATATAGCTGGCGCGCGCCGCGGACACGCCGCTGCCAGCCGATGCCGCCCTCAGGCTGCCGCCGTCATCGCGACCGGTTTGGCCTTGCCGGTCTCATCCGGAGCTGTTTCCTTTTCCGCGAAACTGTCGTCGACGATCGGGTTGCGCGGCAGCAGAAGGAAGAAAGCGCTGCCGATCAGCGCGAGCACCCCGGTGAGCGCGAGGAATGGCGCGAAGATGACATAGATCTTGAGCATACCGCTGAGCAGAACCGATCCGAGAACGGCCGCGATCGCGACGGTGGCGGCAAGCAGGCCGTGGACGCTGCTATAGATCCGCACGCCGAAATTGCGCACCACCAGATAAGCGATCACGTCGCCCTCGGCACCCAGCGACAGCCCGAAAACGAGAACTGACAGGAACAGTACCGGCCGGGCATCATAGCCGGACGCGATGACCAGCAGGCCGAGGCCGGACAGGGCCATGCCCCCGGCCGCGACCCAGGGCGCCGGAAGGCGATCAAGCGCGATGCCGCTCACGATGCGGCCGATCAGCATTCCCGTGGCATAGGCCGAAATCATGATCGAAGCGGCTTTGCCCGACGCGCCATTCTCGGCAAGCACCAGGTTGAGCTGGGTCATCATCATCGATTGCGGCAGGTTGCACAGCAAAATCCCGACGAAGATGATCCAGAAGGCCGGCGTGCGGAATATGATCGCATAATCCTCTTTCGCCGTCTTGGGCTTCACATATTTCTCGACGACCTCGGGCCGTTCTTTCGGGATCAGCAGAAGCGCGGTGATGCCGGCCACGGTCGTAAAGATGGTGAGGGCGATGTAGCCCGCCCGCCAGCCATAATCCGCGACGAAATTGTTGAGCAGAGGCCCGCCGATGGCGACCGTGATCGCGGGTCCCGCTGCGGCGATGCCCAGTGCCAGCCCGCGCGCGCGCTTGAAATACTGCACGATGACCCGGCAATAGACCGGGGGAGTTGTCGTCGCGAGCACCGATGCCTGCAGCGTGAAGAGGAGGGCATAGACGCGGATGTCGCCGCCCATCATGCTCAGCGCCAGAAAAAGCAGCGGCGAGGCTGCGACACCGATCGCCGCGGTTTTGCGAACGCCGACAAGATCGGTCAGGCGACCGACAAAGGGAAATACGAATACGGCGCCCAGAGACAGTGCGCCGATCAGCGCGAAACTCGACTTGGCCCAGCCAAATTCCTTGATGAGATATGGCCCCATGATGCCGACGACATAGCTGATCATGACGAGCCCGGTCGAAAGGCCGATGACCGATGCTGCAAGCGGGCGCCAATGGCTGCGCAACTCGCCAAGATACGATGTCATCTCCGTCCTCTTAATATCAGGCTGCAAACTGGTGGCTTTATGGGCCGAAAACTGACGGCAGCCTTAACGGGTAAGGACATTTTCTGCCGATCGCCAACGATTCGTAGCCGGCTTGCCTGGCCGGCCGAGATCCGATGCCTAACCACATGGGTCGGGCATCGGATCGAATATCGGCCAGGGCCGGCTACTCCGATATACGATCGCAATCCAGAGCAGCTTTCGACATTTTTACAGGTCGGGCGCGCTCTGGAACACCTCGTCGACCGGTCCGCCATTGATATCCAGCAGCGTTCCCGTGATCCATGATGCCGCGGGCGACGCCAGATATACGGCTGCTAGGGCAATGTCTTCCGGAGTCCCCATCCGGCGCAGGCGGGTATGGTCGATGACGGTCTGGCGCATACCGGGTGCGCGCGATTCGAATACTTCGCGCAAGCCGGGGGTTTCGACTGCACCCGGAACGAGGGCGTTCACCCGGATTTTAGGGCCCAGATCGGCAGCCATCAGGCGGGTAAACTGGGTGAGGGCGCCTTTGGCGGTGTGATGTGCGAGATTGCCTCTCGTGTGTCTATATGCGCCGACCGATGCCATGTTGATGATCGAAGCACCTGGCCGTTCCAGCATCGAAGGCATGGCCAGCCGCGACAATTCGAACGGTGCCAGCACGATCAGCTGATACGCCTTCTGCATATGTTCAACGCGCGTATCGGCGAACAAGGGCGAGCCACCGGCGCCGGCATTGTTGACCAGGATGTCGATGCCGCCGAATTCGGCGATCGTCTTCTCGACAATGGACGCAATCTGGCTGGTATCGTACAAATCGGCTTCAATCGGAAGGGCGCGGCCGCCCGATTTCCGAATGTCCGCAGCGACCTCTTCCACTTCGGACATTGTCCGCGCGGTGATGGCGACGGCTGCGCCGGCTTCGGCATAAGCGCGGGCGATCGCCGCGCCTATCCCGCGACCACCACCGGTGATGATGGCGATTTTGCCCTCGAGCGAAAACGGGCTCATTGTGCCGACGCGCGGTAGGAGGGGAGTTGATCTGGCCTTAATTTTGGCATGGGGCTGGCTACTTTCCGCAATGTTCGTGCCGGTCCTTCGACCGAGACATTTTTCCGTGAATGCTGAAGAGCGATATTATCCCAGACAACGAAGTCCTTCTCCTGCCATTCATGGTCCCACTGGGCCGCTGGCTGGTAGAGATGTTCGAAAACGCTCTCGAGAATATCTTCGCTCTCCTTTGCAGGCAGGCCGATGACTTCCTTCGTCATCTGCTCGCACGCATATAATATTGTCGCCCCGGTACGGGGATGCGTATGCCCGATCCGGGTGGCAGTCGTCGGGGGCCGTTCGACCTCCGTGACAAGCACTTCGCTAAGATCGCCGCGGCGAACTACACCGGCGGTGTGAAGCACTTCAAGCCCGTCGAGCTTCTGGCGAAGTGCATCGGGCAATGTCTTCCACGCATGAATGCCACTGATGAAGGTCGTTGGTGCGGAGGGCTGTTCGACCTCCGAACCGTAGAGCGACAGAACTTCGAAAGGTTGGTCGCACCACATCGTGTCCGAATGGAACTGGAGCCGACCGTACGGTGCTGCAGAATCGCGCCGCCGATTGGAGACGTAGAACCTGTCTTCGGGTGGAGTCTCGCCCGGTTCGTGCGCACCTTCCTTGCGGATCAGCATGCGGGACAAGCTGAGCTGTTCGGTATGGGTGAGGTCGATGTTGCGAAACAGAAGCAGGCTGCGCGTATCGAAAAGCTGCTGCAACTGCGTGCGCGTTTCGTCGTCAAGCGGTGCCTTCGGATCGAAACCGATGATCTCGACACCGAATTCCGGGGTCAGGTTGCGTATTTCCAATTGGGTCATCGCGTGATCCTCTTGCCTGTCATGGTTTCAGCATTGGTCAGCATTACGCATTCTCTTTTTCGGGAATGCGAATCTTGCCGATCCATGAGGTGGTTGGCAGCACGGTGGCCATCCCGCCGTCGACCAGTACGTCGCTGCCCGTCATGTACCCCGCTTCGGGTGAGGTCAGGAAGGCGATCACATTGGCGATTTCTTCCGGCGTGCCGCGGCGGCGCAGCGGACACTTCTTGATCATCTCGCCCATCACAGGGTGGCTTGCTTCCTCGTGATGGTTCATCGGCGTGTCGTTGATCCCCGGGGATACCGACAGGATCCGGGCGCCGCGGGCGCCCCATGCGCGCGCATGCCGGCGCGCCATGCGGTGAACGCCACGCTTCGAAAGCTGATAGGCGAGGCCAGCCTCGTTGATGTTGACGAAGTCCAGGATGCGATCGATCAGATCGGGCGCCATGGGGTCGTCGATGACGGCGAACAACTCGGGTGTGTCGGGAACCATGTAACCGGACTGCGACGCGGTCAGGATACCGACGGACCCTTCCTGTAACAGCGGCTCGGCAGCGCGCACGACGCGCTCGACGCCCGCCAGGTTGACCTCAAGGATGCGGCGGCCAGGCGCCTGCGAGCCCGACAAACCCGCGGTGATCACCAGGGCTTCGAGATTCTGCACCTCCGCCATCAGGGCATCGACCTGAGCCTGGTCGGAGATATCGCACTGCATCGCGATGACGTCGCCGCCGAGTTCGGCGGCGATCTTCTCGGCGCCGGCAAAGTTGAAGTCTGCTACGATGAGCTTTCCGCGCGACGCCAATTTGCGAGCGACAGCGGCCCCCATTCCAGAGGCTGCGCCAATTACGACATTCGTCATTCAATCATCCCTTCCCGGTCGCGCACAACGCATCGCCACTCCGCGGTTTGAGTTTCCCGGAGCATCGTGCCGAATGATTTAATTATAGTGCTTGCTATGACGGGGCTGTCAAGCGGATGTCGGATGCGGCTTTCCCAAGTCGGCCCCGAAGGGATTTTCCACTTGCGCCATGTGCTTCCCTCACAATATTGACCGGCGTTTGGGGCAGGGTGCTGGATTGTAATTTGCCGCCGAACCTGAAGGGGATCAAGCGAGTGGACGGTTCGAAGGGTCGAACTCGGCGTCGTGGTGACGCGGAAGAAACGCGCCGCCGGGTGCTGGATGTCGTTGTGGCGACGGTTATGGAGATCGGCTACTATAATACCAGTTCGAACGAGATTGCACGGCGGGCAGGCGTTACCTGGGGATCCATTCAGCATCTCTTCGGGTCGCGCGAACAATTGATGCTGGATGTCGTCAACGACATTGGCCGCGCTGCCGAAGAGCGCATCAGCAAGGCTGTGATCAGTGGCGAAACGCTCGAGGAACGGCTCGACGACGTGCTGAATGTCCTCGGCGCTTATTACGGGCAGGATATCTACATCGTCCAGATGCAGATCCTGCTCGAATTGTCCGCCAACCCCAAGATGTCGGCGCTTGCCGATCGCGTTGTCGATCGCGGAGGCGCCGGAATTTTCGACAGGCTGGCAGGCCCCCTGTTGTCAAAGGCGCTCGGCGCTGCCGCCGACGATCACGAGGTTGTGTTCTTCGCCTTCATGACGATGCGCAGCTTCTTGATCGCCTCGGCGATAACCCGGCGTATCGCGGATCTCCCGGAGGGAGCAATTCTTCGTCTGATGGGGAAGTCCGGGGATCTTGAGGGGGCCGATTTGCGTGGCATGGTGGTGAGGGGCTTGTCCGTGATGATTCGCGAAGAACTCGCGCGCCGCAAAAGCCTTGCAGCGAACGCAGGCGGATAGCCCGGCGTGCCGGACCGCGAAAGCCAACGGAATCACGGCGGATGGCTCCGTTTGCACACATCGTTGATCCGTGCGAAAAGCATCAATCCGAGTTTTCTGGTGGCGATGTGTGGCCGCTTGACAGCCGAGACATAGCGACTACTATAAAATGTGATAGTTAGGCTTTTGGGCCTGCACGCGCTGCGACCTTGATGCCTTGGCCAGTGCAGTGTGAAACGGTTGAGGAGAGTTTTATGGGCAGTGAAGCATCCGGCTCCAAGAACTATGTGCTGATCACGGCAGATGGTCATGCTGGCGCCAGCATCCGCGATTACAAGCCTTACCTCGCGAAGCAATTTCACGACGAGTTTGAGGTTTGGGCCAAGGATTTTTATGATCCCTGGGCCGATTTCGACAAGGATCTGGCCGATACGGATGACGTCGGCTTGCGTCTTGGCGTTTCCTCCGCATCGTCGGCATATAATTGGGAAAGCAAGGAGCGTGTCACGATCCTGGAAGGCCAGGGCGTGGTTGCGGAAGTCATTTTCCCCAACACCGTGCCGCCCTTCTACCCCTCGGGTGCGGTGACCGCGCCGTCACCTACCAATGCCGAGGAATATCGCCGCCTCTGGGCGGGCGTACAGGCGCACAATCGCTGGATGGTCGATTTCTGCAACGATGCCCCTGGTCGTCGCGCGGGCTTGGCTCAGGTTTTCCTGACCAACCTCGATGATGCCATCGCCGAAGTTAAGTGGGCCAAGGAACAGGGCCTGGCGGGCGTCATCGTCCCGGCTGATCACCAGTGCAGCATCGTTAATCTCTATGAGCGTCGGCTGGATCCGTTCTGGAAGGCCTGCAGCGATTACGGAATGCCGGTCCATCGCCACTCGGCGGGTGTCGGGCCGCCCGAGACCGACGAGACCGGCCCGGCCGCGATCGCGCTGGGCGTTTACGAGACCCAGATGTTCTTCCAGCGTACGCTTCCACACCTCATGATCGGCGGCGTTTTCGAACGTTTCCCCGAGCTGCAGTTTGTGATGACGGAAACGGGATGCGCCTGGATCCCCGCGGAGCTGAATCGCCTCGACTGGTCCGTCAAGCTTGGCTCGCAAAAGGGTCAGATTGCCTATCCGCTCTATCATCGCGCGGTAGAAAACATGACCAAGCTGCCGTCCGAGCATTGGCACAAGAACATGCATGTTGCCCCGTCGCTGGCCGTGCGGAAAGATCTCGACGTGCGCTATGATCTTGGCGTTGATCGGATCCTGTGGGGCAATGACTATCCGCACCACGAGGGCAGTTTCCCGTATAACAAGCTTGCCGTCCGCCTGCTGTTCCACGACATCCCCGAGGACGAAGTGAGGGCAATGACCTCGTTGAACGCGGCCAAGCTTTATGGCTTCGATCTCGACATGCTGCAGAAGGTTGCAGATCGCGTTGGTCCGTCGGTGGAAGAGGTTGCTACGCCGGTCGCGCCGCACGAACTGCCCGATGTGAGCTTCTCGCACACCGTGGGAGAGGCCGTAGCGGCGAGGCGCGCGCTGGCTGCCTGAGCGTAGCTCTTTCGTCCCGAAGACAATCACCATGCCCCGATCAGCAAGGTTTGGGCAGGAGCGAGATGCCATGGAAAAGCTTGATATTCGTAAGTTAAATCCCGCAATCGGTGCGGAAATCATTGGCTTCGATGCCAATGCTCCGATTGAGGATCATGATTGGAAGCTGCTGAGCCGGACGTTCGACGAACGCGCCGTGCTGGTATTTCGCAATATTGATCTCAGCGTTGCCAAGCAGCATCAGATCGTCGAGATTCTTCACACCGGCGGCGATCTGTCGGCGATCGAGGGTATCGACACCGAGAATTTTTCCTGCGTTTCGAACAAGGAAGAAGACGGTGGCGCGCCTTATGGTCGGCTGCTGTTCCACGCGGATATGATGTGGTCGGAAATCGCTAATCAGACTCCATCGCTTTGGGCGATCGAAGCGCAGCAGCCATCTACACCGACGATCTTCACCAATAACGTCCACGCATGGAACACCCTGCCGGATGACATGAAGGCGCGTCTGGAGGGCCTGAGTGCGCGGCACGAAAGTGGTCAGCAGGGGCGCGGCGACACCGATTTCGAAGAGCAGCTGATCCAGCCACAATGGGGCAAGCTGAACGACACGATCAAGCCAATGGCCCTGAAGCACCCGCGCACCGGCGAGACGATGTTGTATATTTGCGAGCAGCAAACGCGCGAGATCGTCGGATTGCCCAAGGCGGAGAGCAATGCCCTGCTCGACGAACTGTACGCGCATATGTACCGGCCTGAGGTCGTTCTCGCGCATTATTGGCAGCCGCACGATCTGGTTATCTGGGATAATATGGTTGCCCAGCACGGTCGTCCTTTCGTGGAGGGCGGCGGTTCGGCCCGCACGCTGCGCAAGATCCACGCGCCGTACACCGCCATCAAGGCCTATATCCGGCAGATGGGCGGCGCCCCCACGTATGAAAAGGCGATGTAGGGACAATGCGGCTTCTGGTTTTGGGCGTTGATGCCCAAGGGCGCTCCTGTATCGTCGATCGTCGCGAAGACCTCGGTTTTGATACGATCCCCGGGATTCCGGGTACGACGATCGCCCGGCTGTTCGGTACGAGCGAGAGCCCGCCAAAGTGCGGTGCACCCGGCGAGGGGAAGAGGGCTGCGGACAACCCCGCAGCTGGTCTGATCAGCTGGTATGTGATCAATCATGAGCCTTATGGCCCGGGCGAGAAGGAAACGGCGGCCACCGAGCTGCATTATCGCAACGTGCTGGAGATGATCTATTTCATCGACGGCGGCGGCGATTTGCTTCTGGGCGATGGGGCGCATCCGGTGAAGGCGGGCGATTGCATTGTCATGGGCGGAACCTCGCATGGCCTGCGCCCCGGTCCTCAGGGATGCAAGTTGATGGCATTTGCCATCGGTGGCGCGCCGACGGCGTGAGCCTTCGCGGGTGGAAGGCAGCGTAGCTTTGCAGCACGGATCGAGGATGGTCCCGACTGTATATCGAACTGGGCGTGGGCGCAGGCGGATCGTCTGCTTGGCCCTCGGCCAAGGAGGTTGTCGATGCCGCGCATATTGATTCCCACTGCGCCAGATGACTGAGCGTAGAGCCTCGGCAAATGGCTGTTACGCCCATGATGGCGGTTCGGTTCGACGGCGTGTGGGCACGCATATCGCGGATGCTCGCTTCGTCGTTCGACCCCGGGGCCTGGGTTCCGAGCCCATTGTTGCCGCGAAGCCCGCCCGGAGCTGTGGCAGCGTCCGTCGACAGAGTCACGCGGCTAAGCCGGTCTGAGGCAAGGGCCAAGACGCAACTTGCCGATTGGTTTCCGGCTTTCATGCCGACCCGGCACATATCGAGAGGGGACTTCTGTGGGCGATCGTATGCAGGGCAAGAAAGCCGTCGTCGTTGGCGGTGGCCAGCCGCAACATGATTTGCTGGGCAACGGCCGCGCGATATCTCTCTTTCTCGCCCGCGAGGGCGCGGAGGTCTGTGTCGTGGATCGCGATCTGGACCGCGCCGAGGCGACGGTCGAACTCATTCGAAAGGCCGGCGGAACCGCGCAGGCGATCGTCGCCGATGTCGGCAATGTCGATGATTGCGCCAGGCTCGTCGAGGATTCCTATAGCGCCATGGGGCGCATCGATGCGCTCGTGAACAATGTCGCCATCAACCACGTCGATGCCGATCCGCTCGCCCTCGATGTGGCGGGCTGGCAGCTCATGATGGACATAAACCTGCGCGCGATGTGGCTGACGTCCCGTGCTGTCGTTCCTCTCATGCGCAAGCATGGCGGCGGTGCGATTACCAATATTTCGTCCATTGGCTCGCGCACGGGCGGCGGGCGCATGTTCGCTTATTCGATTTCCAAGGCCGGCGTGAATGCTCTGACGCATTTCTTTGCCGTGTCCTTTGCGCCCGACAATATCCGCTGCAATGCCGTCCTGCCGGCCTGGGTGCTGACGCCGCATTCGATCGAGGGCCTCACGCGGCACGGGTGGGTACCAAGCCGGGAAGAGCTGGAAGAGCGTGGCGCGCGCTTCGTGCCGATGAACCGGATGGGCAGCGCCGAAGACGTGGCGAATGCGGTGCTGTTCCTGTCTTCGGATGATTCGGGGTTCACCACGGGGCTTGAGGTTCCGGTCGATGGCGGAGCCCTGTCGGTAATCGGCCGGTACGAGAAGCCGCAAGAATAAAAAGCGGCGGGTGATTGCTGGATCAACCCTGACCTGAAATTATCACGGGTTCCGGAGGCGCTTGATGCACAGGCGCCTCTGCGGGACCAATTGGGAGGATTATATGGGAACGCTGGACGGCAAGGTCGCGATTGTGACCGGCGCGGGCTCGGGCATGGGCAAGGCAACCGCGAAAATTCTGGCGCGCGAAGGCGCGAAGGTTGTCGCGGCGGACATTAGCGGCTTGCAGGAACAGACCGTTGCCGAGATTGGCGCCAATGCCATCGCGGCGCGATGCGATATTTCGGATGAGGCGCAGCTTAGCGCCCTCGTCGATCTTGCAGTGGAAAAGTTCGGCCGGCTCGATGCCATGCTGAATGTTGCAGGCATCGGCGCGGGCGGCCCGATTGAATCGATGTCGGCGCAAGACCTTGATCGCATGCTGAACGTGAACCTCAAGGGCATGTTCTTCGGTGCCAAGCATGCGGTCCGCGCGATGAAGAACAATGGCGGCGGCGCGATCATCAACTGGTCGTCGCTGGCGGGGCTGATTCCCAGCCCCAACAGCGCGGCTTATGCGATTTCAAAGGCCGGCGTCGTGATGATGACCAAAAGTTTCGCGGTCGAATGCGGCAAGTACAATATCCGTTCCAACGCGATCTGTCCGGGCCTGATCCTGACCGAGGGCATGGGGCAGGCCGCCGCGAAAGCGCAGCCCGATCGGGCGACCGTCAATCCGCTCGGCAGGCCGGGCCTCCCGGAGGAAGCCGGTGAACTCGCGGCGTTCCTCGTGTCGGACCGTGGATCGTATATAAACGGCGTCGCGATTCCCATCGACGGCGGCTGGGGATGTTTGCTGGCGTAATTTTTGGGGGTAGGCGGTAGGTTACCTCTCCCCTGATCATGATCACGACATTGCTTTGCGCGCCAACTGGCGTTGGCGCGCAAAGCCTGATTTAACCACGTCATGTCCGATCATGACGACAATTTCGATCTGCCGCTCGTGCAGGAGCCGTCGGGCGATGTGCTGACGCTCGAACTCGACGGTTGGGAAGGGCCGCTCGATCTACTGCTGTCGCTGGCTCGTGTGCAGAAGGTCGATCTGCGCGAGATTTCGATCCTGGCTTTGGTCGAGCAATATTTGCGATTCATCGAGAATGCGAAGGCACTCAAGCTCGAGATTGCCGCCGATTATCTGGTGATGGCGGCTTGGCTGGCCTATCTGAAATCCGGCCTGCTATTGCCTGGCGATCCGGAGATCGATCCCTCGCCCGAGGAGCTGGCGATGCGGCTGCAGTTGCGGCTGCAGCGGTTGAACGCGATGCGCGAGGCCGGAGCGCGGCTGATGGCGCGCGACCGGCTGGGGCGCGATGTCTTCACGCGCGGTCTTCCCGAGGGGTTGAGGCTCGTTCGCAAGGCGGCCTGGGATGCCAGTCTTTATGATCTGATCGCCGCTTATGGCGTGGTGCGCGCGCGCGCCGAGGTGCCGGTGCACGTGGTGCAGCGGCGGCGGGTGATGACGCTGGAGCAGGCGATCGATCGGGTGGCGCGGATGGTGGGCAGCGCGATCGACTGGGCGATGCTCGAAAGCTTCCTGCCGCCCGGCGCGGAGGGCGAATATCGCCGGTCGGCGCTTGCGTCGAGCTTCGTCGCCACGCTCGAACTGGCGCGGCAGGGCCGCGTTGCATTGATGCAGGAGTCGGCCTTTGCGCCGTTGATGATCCGGGGCACGGCATGAGCGAGGGAGGCGAGCCCGACGATTTCCTCCGTGCGCTGGAAGCGGCGCTGTTCGCGGCCGAATCGCCGATGACGGACGCGGAACTCGCGACCGTGATCGGCGTCGAGCGGCTGGGCGATGCGCTACTTCGGCTGCAGGCGCTCTATGCCGGGCGCGGGATCGAGTTGGTCGATCGCGGCGGGCGCTGGCATTTCCAGACGGCTGGCGATCTCGCCCATATCCTGCGCCGCACGCGCGAGGAATCGCGCAAGCTCAGCCGGGCCGGCATCGAGACGCTCGCTATCATCGCTTATCATGAACCTGTCAGTCGTGCGGAGATCGAATCGATCCGGGGCGTCCAAATATCGAAGGGTACGCTCGACGTCCTGCTGGAGGCCGGCTGGATTCGGCCCGCCGGGCGCCGCGAAGTGCCGGGCCGGCCAATCATCTATGCGACGACCCCGACCTTCCTCTCGCACTTCGGGCTCGACAGCCGGCGTGACCTGCCCGGTATCGCCGATCTGAAGGCCGCGGGACTGCTCGATCCGGTCGATCTCGCCTTTGCGCAGCTTGAGATGGAAAAGCCGGACGATCACGCCTAGATAGGCAGGATCGAAGGAGAATCGTGATGGGTAGTTTCAGCCTGATGCATTGGCTGGTGTTTGGTGCAGTCGCGATCGTCGTGCTGGGCGGAGGCCGATTTTCGAACCTGATGGGTGACGTTGCCAAGGGCATCAAGAGCTTCAAGAAGGGCATGGCCGAAGAGGACGAGCCGGTAGCGCCGGCGCCGAAGCCTGCCGTTCGCCTCCAGCAGCAGCCGCCGCTCGACCCTAACCCGGATCATTCGCTGCATCCGATGCCGGATGATCGGCCACACAACTGATAGTCTCGAGCAGGGTTTTCGATTGCGCCGGATGATGCTGCGCGATGTTTGACATCGCCCCAACCGAATTGCTGCTGGTCGCCGTGGTCGCGCTTGTCGTGATCGGGCCCAAGGATCTGCCGCGCGCGATGCGCTTCGTCGGGCAATGGGTTGCCAAGGCGCGCGGTGTCGCCCGCCATTTTCGCTCGGGTATCGACGAGATGATCCGCCAGTCCGAGCTTGAGGAAATGGAAAAGAAATGGGCAGAGGAAAATGCGCGGATCATGCGCGAACATCCCGCACAGCCGGCCATCGAAGGGGAGATGGTGCCGCTCGGCGGTCCGCCGGTGCATATCGAGCCAATCGAGCCGCATGAGGCACATAAGCCTGCGGATAATGGAGCGGGCCCGGCCGATAAATTATGAGTGAGATCGACGAAAGCCGGGCGCCTTTGCTCGATCATCTGCTGGAATTGCGCAAAAGGCTGTTGCTGTCGCTGTTGGCGCTGGCTGTGGCATTTGCTGGCTGCTTCTATTTCGCCAAGCCGATTTTCGCCTTTCTGGTCCAGCCTTTGGTCCATGCCGGGCAGAAGAAGGTCGTCTATACGCAGCTGTTCGACGCCTTTTTCGTTGAGATCAAGGTGGCCTTTTTCGCTGCGATGATGCTGGCCTTTCCCGTGATAGCGAATCAGCTTTGGCAGTTCGTAGCGCCAGGTCTCTACCGTAACGAAAAGCGCGCGCTCCTGCCATTTCTGCTGGCGACACCGGTGCTTTTCCTGTCCGGCGCATCGCTCGCTTATTATGTTGCGATCCCGCTCGCGCTGCATTTCCTGCTCGGTTTTCAGGGGAATCTTGGCGGAATTCAGCAGGAGGCTTTGCCCGCTGTCGGCAATTATCTGTCGTTCGTTATGCAATTCCTGTTCGGGTTCGGTCTGGCATTCCTGCTGCCGATCCTTCTTATGCTGCTCGAACGCGCGGGGATCGTGACCCGCAAACAACTGATCGCTGCGCGTCGCTATGCGATCGTCGGGGCCTTTGCGATCGCGGCGGTGTTGACGCCGCCCGATATCGGATCGCAACTCATGCTCGCGGTGCCGTTGATAATTTTATACGAGATCGCGCTGATCGGTATCTGGTTCACCGAGAAAAAGCGGAACGCGGCACCAGCCACAGCTGAATGAGTGCCCGCGGCGGCGGTGCCGCTCCGAATGTCTGTCCTGTTATTTTGCGTCGGCGGCTGCGTTGGCGACGGCCTTGCCTGCTGAAGAGACGTCCTTGCCGGCACCTTCGACGGTATTGCAAGCCGCGACCAGCAAGGTGGTGCTCAGGAGTGCAATGGAAAAAATGCGTGTGATCATAAGAACGTCCTCATGGATGGCGATGCCTCCGTGGTGGAGGTCGCCATGACAATGCTCCAACCATCGGGTTGTTCCCATGATGCCGACAGGGAGTGTTGTTCCACCCGCGAAATTCAAAAAATGCGGGCCCGGCAGCACGGGGGGGATAGTGCGGCCGGGCCCTGTGTTATGCGGATAGCGGGAGCGGGGGGGGGGCAAATCGCCGCTATCCGACCAAGAAAACGCGATTATGCGCGTACGGTTCCCATTTGTTCGAAAAAATTCATTGGCACGGTCCGAAAGGCCTAACTGAGGATGGCAATAGGAATTTCAAAACGGCCGGCCTGGCGATCCTGAACGAGGGTGGCCCGTAATTGGCGGGCGAGGCCGGTTATGATCCGATCGAACCGGGCGATGCCTGGATAGCGATCCATTGCCCCGTCGTTCAGCCCCAAAGTCTCTATTCGCAACAACGCCTGAAGGGGCACATCGGCCTCCTCCAGGGATATCAGGATGCTGCCGTTCGGATTGCAATGCATCATCAGTTCGACGAGTTCAGTAATCAGGAAAGCAACCGGGACGGCAACATCCTGCGAGACATTGGCGCTGATCATATGCAGGGCGATCGGCATCCCGATCGCTTCGGCCGGCGCGGAGGCGCGTAGGTTGGATGCCAGTTCTCCGGCCAGGGTTCGCAACGATAGCCCGCGATTTTCCTCCATTTCGGCATAATGGTTGCGATGCACAACAGCCAAAGCGTCCACCCGGCGCTGGATTGTCGCATAGGCATCCACCGCAGCATCGTTCGTGACGCCGCGAGCATGCAAGTTGATCAGGCTGGAAACGACCTGCAGATTATTCTTTACGCGGTGATGTACTTCGCGGGTCAGGCGGGTTTGGCGTTGGAGGCCGAGCTCCAACTCCCGTTCATGATCGATAATCTGGCGCGATGCCGTTGCGAAGCTGGTCGCGAGTTCCTGGATTTCGGTGGCCGGCGTATTGAGCCGCGGGATGGCGATGAATCCTTTCCCTGTTCGGAAATGATCTATCGTCTGCTGCAATTGCGCCAACGGCATCAGGAGCAGGCGCTTGACGATGAACCATCCGGTAAATGCTGCCGCCACCCACATCAGCACTGGCAACATGATCAGCAATATCGTCCGCGATTCCATCGGTTTTACGGCGAATGTCGCGATAACCAGCAGTGGGCGTGCCCGAAGAAGCACTGGCTTGCGAATCAGCGTCTGCCCCGGCGGATCGATACGGGAATAAATGCTGGCTGAGGCCTGCTCGTCGCGAATATCGAGGTCGATCAGCGGCAGATCTTCGCTGCCGCTGACGCGGGGGCGGATATCGGTAAGCGAGAGATCGGTTTCGGCGATCAGGCCATTCTTGCTGCTCAGGCTGGCAATTCGCAGAATTCTATGATTCGCATCGATCCATATCGCATCGCGTTGCTGCGTTGGGCGGTGGGTCGATGGTAGCGTGGGAGTGGGTGCCCCGCACAGCGGCTCGCCCTGAACCGTGCGCACGGCGATCGGCAGAGCTTCGTCATTGTCGCGCACGGCCCGTCCGGCTAGCGCCGTACACAATGTCGAAGCGTTCTGCGCACTGTCGACGGCGATATGAAGCGCTGCCCGTCGCGAATCGATCGCTGCATCGACCTTTGCTGCATACATGGTGGCCGCCATCTGCGCGGCGAGTTGTCGCTGGCCATGAGCCCAGCGGGCTGTGTCGAGCGAGGTCAGCATGGCTATGACGCCCAACGGCAACAATGCCGCCGATAAGATCAGCAACATCTTCGTGCCGGACGACCAGCCGGAAAACATTTCCTTCAACGACAGCGTCATTCAGCGAACGCCTCACTGTGCGGGCCATTCAACCGCCCGAGAAACAGGCGGCGACCGATCACCGCTCAATCCAGCTTTCTCAGCAGGTCAAGGAATTCGCTGGGAATCTCTTCGTTCACGGCTTCGGCATAAGCGGATCGCAACGCGGCGCCGACGCTTGCGTCGCGTACGGAATCGCTGCGCTTGCGGCGCGATGGCTTGGTGGTCGAAATGTCGTTCGCCGCCTCGGCCTTCTGCTTTTCTTTGCCCGACAAACCCGCGCCCCTGATGTTCATCATTTCGCCCAATGCTACCCACGCAAGGCGGCCGCCACGGGCGGCCATCCCACAGGTTCAATATGCAGTTGCGAACATTTTTGGTTTTCCCACAAAATGCACCCGTGGTTCAGGAAACAAAAAACTTCGACGTTAGTTCCATGCACTGAATGTCTCTTTTTGCACATTCAAAAATGGGGGTCACGATGGCTTCCTTGATGCGGGCTGGACTGTTAAGCGGTTCAGGTCGTGTTGAACATGCGGTACAAGAGTTAAGGAGACCACCACATCATGTCGCTCGGCCAGAAGATCGCTCCCCATCTGCCTTTCCTGCGCCGCTATGCGCGCGCACTCACCGGAAGCCAGGGCCATGGCGACAATTATGTTCGCGCCGCACTGGAGGCGATCGTGGCCGCTCCGGCGGATTTCCCCGCCGATGTCGATGCTCGCGTGGGGCTGTATCGGGTGTTTCAGGCGATCTGGTCGTCGACCAACGATGTTCTCGCCAGTTCGAGTGGTCACGAGCTTGATCGTGAAGGGATCGCCCAGGCCCGTCTCCAGACGATTACGCCTTTGTCGCGTCAGGCCCTGCTGTTGACAGCGATGGAAGGGTTTACCGTTTCCGACACGGCCTATCTGATCGATTGTTCCGAAGATGATGTGGAGGCACTGGTCGTCGATGCGCTGGCCGAGATCGAACGGCAGACGCGGACCGAAGTCTTGATCATCGAAGACGAGCCGATCATCGCCATGGATCTGGAAACGATCGTTCGCGATCTGGGGCATAGCGTTACCGGCGTTGCAGTGACTCGTGATGAGGCGGTTGCGCTGGCGCATGCGCAGCGGCCGGGCCTGGTGCTGGCCGATATCCAGCTTGCCGATGACAGTTCGGGTATCGACGCCGTCAAGGATATTCTCGCCGAATTCAGCGTGCCGGTTATCTTTATCACGGCATTTCCCGAACGCCTGCTGACGGGCGAGCGTCCCGAGCCCACGTTCCTGATCACCAAGCCATTTCAGCGTTCGACGGTGAAAGCTGCGATCAGCCAGGCGCTGTTCTTCGACGTGGCCACGGTCGAAGCCTAAGCCGGTCTCCGTTTGGCATCGTACGCCGGGTGTTGGGAACGCCGGCGTATTCATTGGAACTCGAAGGTGTTGCGCACGTTAGGCTGCGTGGACGGGTGATGAGATTCATCCGACTTTTCGGGGACTAAAAGCGTCGGTTGAGTCGTTTAACGACCAGTGACGTTCCAGCGGGGTACAGGATGGACGAAATTGAACGCGATGATCTGGATGATGTCGGCCATGCCGACAGCGTTCTGGTCGCGTTGTCCGATAACGAGTTCAAGGATGAACTCGCGCGGGTGATACCGCATCTTCGTGCTTTCGGACGATCCCTGTCGGGCAATCGCGACCTCGCCGATGATCTCGTGCAGGAGACGCTGATGAAGGCGTGGGCTGCGCGCAAGCGCTTCCAGGCCGGCACCAACATGCGGGCCTGGACCTTCATCATTTTGCGCAACCTGTTCCTGTCGCAAATGCGACGCGCGCGTTTTCGCGGTGAATGGGACGAGCTGACAGCCAGCAAGCTACTGGCGGCGCCGGCGTCGCAAGACCGCCACGTGGAACTCGCGGATCTGCAACGCGCGTTGCTCTACCTTCCCCAACCGCAACGCGAAGCGTTGATCCTGGTCGGCGCAGGCGGCTTTGCCTACGAAGAAGCTGCTGAAATCTGCGGGTGTGCGGTCGGCACGATCAAAAGCCGGGTTGCGCGTGGTCGGGCGGCGCTCGAACAGCTCATGGATCATGGTCAATTACCCTCGCGCCGCGATCATAAGACCGATCCGTCGACATCCACGCTCCAACAAATCATGGCCGACGTGGACACACTCAGCCACGGGCGAACTGCGGAGTCGTAAATTGCCGCCGGGTGAGGCCGAATTCTTTCAGTTCATCCGATCGAGCAGTTTTCGCATATCCTCGGGTATTGCCCAATTGCCTGCGTCGAAAGCGGAACGCAGAGCATTACCGACACCCTCCTGCGCATTTGGCAGAGCAATCGGCTGACGGCGCAAGGGGGCGTCAGACGGCTTCTCGTTATGATGCTGAATATCCATCCAGCTATAACGCCTTGATGCCTCGCGGGTTTCCCGGATTGCGGAAATCAACCAATTGCGTATGCCGCAGGGCAATGACGCCCACTCATTTCCCCGCGCCCCTCGTCGATGCCCTGCGGCGGATCGAGCACCATTCCGGGTTCCTGCGCATGCTTGCTGCGCGGCGCCCGGAGGTCGTATCGGCCTTCGCGGAACATGGTCTGCCGTTCACTGTGCGGTCCAGTATGGCGCCCGTCGATCTGAAACATGCCGGCCAGCAATTGCGCCAGCAGCGGCAGGCGGTTGCGCTGGCGACGGCGCTGGCCGATCTCAGCGGCGCCGCGGCGCTTGAAGATGTCGTCTCCTGCCTGTCGGGCTTCGCCGATCACGCGCTCGATACCGCGATCCGAGCGGCTATTCTGGAACGTACGCCCGATGCCGATCCGGTCGGCTTTGCCGCCCTTGCGCTCGGCAAGCATGGTAGCCGCGAGCTCAATTATTCGTCCGATATCGATCCGATCCTGATCTTCGATCCCGCAACACTGCCGCGGCGGCCGCGCGAGGAGCCCATCGAGGCGGCTGTCCGTATCGCCCTTCGCGTGATCGAACTGCTGCAGACCCGTGATGGCGATGGCTACGTCTTTCGGGTCGATCTGCGCCTCCGTCCGTCACCCGAGGCGACGCCGCTGGCACTGCCGATCGATGCGGCGCTCGGCTATTATGAATCGTCGGCATTGCCGTGGGAGCGCGCTGCCTTCATCCGGGCGCGTGCTGCTGCGGGAGATCGTGCCATGGGGCAACGCTTTCTTGACGCGATTCAGCCGTTCATTTGGCGCCGGTCGCTGGACTTCGGTGCAGTCGGAGAAATCCGCGGGCTTTCGCGGCGCATTCGGCAGCACCATGCGCAAGCACAGCGTCTGGGACCCGGCTTCGATCTCAAGCGTGGCCGCGGCGGCATTCGCGAGGTCGAATTTTTTGCGCAGATCCATCAACTTATTCATGGGGGGCGAGAACCCGCGCTGCGCGCACCCGCCACGCTGGATGCGCTTGCCGCCTTGCGCGCCGCGGGCCGGATCGAGGCGGATGATGCGGAAGGCCTGTCGGCCGCATACCGCCTGTATCGCACGATCGAACATCGTCTGCAGATGGTCGATGATCTGCAAACCCACCGGTTGCCGAAACAAATTGCCGCGCTGGACAATGTCGCTCGACTCCACGGTCTTCCCGACGGTGTCGCGTTAGTTGATCTGCTCCGGCCCGACGTCGAGCGCGTGGGGGGAATTTACGACGCGCTCGATGGGGAGCCGGTACAGCATGTTCCGCGCGATCCCGATGCACTTGAGGCGCATCTGATCGACGCGGGCTTTGTCGACGCGACGGCCGCCCGCACCCGGATCGAGTTGATGCGGGCCGGCAAGAGCCGGGCGCTGCGGACGCCTGTGGCCCAGGAAGCGCTTGAGGCGATGATGCCCACGTTGATCGCGGCGCTGGGCCGGGCCCCGGATCCCAACGATGCGTTCAGTCGCTTTGACGATCTGGTCACCGGCTTGCCGACCGCGCTTAATCTGTTTCGCTTGCTGCATGCGCGGCCCGCATTGGCGCGCACTGTGATCGATGTGCTTAGCCATGCCCCAGCATTGTCGCAGGCGCTGGCTAGGCGCCCGGCGCTCCTCGACGGGCTGATCGATGCGACCGCCCTGCAGCCGCCACCGTCGCTGGATGATCTCACGGCCGAATTTGCCGGACTGGAGCCGAATGGCGACTTCGAGTTACTGCTTGATCGGGTTCGTCAACGCGTGGGCGAGCGTCGCTTTGCGCTCGGAGTCCAGCTGATCGAAGGCGTTTCGGATCCGATCGATGTCGCTGCCGGCTACGCCCGTGTCGCCGAGGCAGCTCTGCAGGTGCTGGCTGATGCCACCGTCACCCGGTTCGAGGCGACCCACGGCCGGGTGCCGGGCGGGGAATTTCTGGTCCTCGCGCTCGGTCGGCTGGGCGGCGGCGCGCTGACACACGCATCCGATCTCGACCTCGTTTATCTGTTCACCGGCGATATCTCGCCGGAATCGGACGGCGGACGGCCGCTGGGCGCGACCACCTATTTCAATCGGCTCGCGCAACGCGTGTCTGCCGCTTTGTCGGTGCCGACTGCGTCGGGCCCGCTTTATGATGTCGATACGCGGTTGCGGCCCTCGGGGACGCAAGGGCTGCTCGCCGTCTCGCTCGACAGTTTCGATCTCTATCAGCGCGAAAGCGCGTGGACCTGGGAGCATATGGCGTTGACGCGCGCCCGTCCGATCTACGGCTCTGCACAGGCGCGCGCTGCCTTGACCGGGGTCGTCGATGCGACGCTCGATCGCCCGCGCGACGCGGGCAAGCTCGTGGCGGATGCCGCCAAGATGCGCGCGGATATCGCCAAGCATAAGCCGCCAGTGGGGCGGTTCGACGTCAAGCTGATCCCCGGGGGGCTGATAGACGCCGAATTCACAGTTCACCTGCTGCAATTGCGCCACAGGACGGGCCTCAGCCCGCGCCTCCGGCAGGCGGCCCGCGCCTTGGTCGCGGCTGGCCTGCTGGCCGAATCGGTGATCGGCGCACATGAATTGCTGACCCGGATGCTGGTAACGTTGCGGCTTGTATCGCCATCGTCGGACGAGCCGCCCGAAGCCTCACGGCCGATTGTGGTGCGGGCATGCGGCCTGCCCGATTGGCCAGCGCTCATAGCGGCTTATGATGCCGCGCGGCAAATTGTTGCGGCGGAGTGGGCGCGCGTCTCGCAATGAGAATCGGTCGAGGCAAATTCATCCGTATTTAAAGTATCGCCGCTACACAGGGCATAGTGTTGTTGCGTAGCTGTGAGTATGATCGATGAAGAAATGCGTCGCCGGCCGCGCTGAGCGGTCATGGCTTCGGCGCCCGCGTGAGCGAGCCGCCCTATGAAGCAGGAATTCATCGTCGCCGCGGCGGCGAACCCCGAATTTCCCGCCGCCCGTTCCTGGCCGCTGACACCTGCAACGGTCCTGGCGCAACTCGCGCGCAGCGGCGCGAGCCTGAGGGCCGCGGTCGAGCCCGACCGGTTCGATCGGCTCTTTTCGGCGCTCGATCGCTATCTTGCCACCACCACGCGAATGGTCGCGGATGCGATGGCGGCCGATAAATCACTCGATGTCCAGCAGGCGGCCGTCATGGAGGCGCTGGCTGACGTTGAAGCGCAGCTTGTGGCCATGGAACCCGGCGCACGGCCGGGGGGCATGCCGGTTGAAGAATGGATGCCCGCGCTCGCAGTGCTGCGCGCTGACCTGGCCGATCTGCAGCGAACCTTCGCCGCTACGGCACGGGCCGATCATGCGCCGCTGGAAGAGCAATTGATCGCCGCAGGCTTTGCCGATCCGATCAGCGGCGCCCGGCGTCTGCGCGATTGGCGAACCGGAATTCCGCCGGTGATGCGCAGCGCAGCCGAACGGCGGTCGTTCAGGGAACTCATGCCTCAGCTGATCGAGACGGTTGCGCTTCTGCCCGATCCGGATTCGGCCTTGTGCGCGATGGATGAACTGCTCACGCGATTGCCGCCTGAAATCATATTGTTCGGCGCGCTCGAGGCGCGTCCATCGCTGATGCAGTCACTATTGGGCCTGCTCGGTCATGTGCCTGCATTATCCCGCTTCCTGATCGCGCAACCGGGGCTCGTCCGCCGGTTGATCGATACCAGCGCCTATGCGCCGTTGCCGCCCTTGCTCGACATCGAACATGAACTGGCGGTCGCGCTCGCGGGCGCGGATAAGTCGGCAGCGGCCGTGCGTCTCGCCCATATCGTCAATGGCTATCGGTTCGGGCTGGGTTTGCAACTGTTCGAAGGCATCGGCGACCCGGCCGATCTCGCCACCGATGCCGCCCTGGTGGCAGAGGCAGCCCTGCGCATGACGGCGCAGACGATCATCGACCGGTTCGTGGATGTCCATGGCCGGATTGCGGGTAGCGAACTGGTGATCCTGGGGCTGGGCCGCTTCGGGGGCGGGGCACTGACCTGCCGATCCGATCTCGATCTCATCTACCTGTTTACCGGCGATCATCGCGAATCGAGCGACGGCGCCAAACCGCTTGATGCCAACGAATATTATAGCCGGATCGCGCAGCGGATTACCCGCGCCATGACCACCGCGACCTCGCTGGGACCACTTTACGAGATCGACACGCGGTTGCGTCCGTGGGGACCGAAGGGACTGCTGGCTTGCTCGACAAGCTGCTTTGGTCGCTACCACGCGGAAAGCGCCTGGACGTGGGAGCATATGGCGCTCACCCGTGCGCGGCCTGTGTTCGGGTCGGATCGCGCCCGCCGCGAGGTGACGGACATTGTCGGCCAACGCCTGCGGGAGCGGCGTAATCGCGGATCGCTGCTTGCGGATGCCCTCAAGATGCGCGGTGATATTGCGCGGCATAAGCCCGCACGCGGGCCGTTTGATATCAAGCGGGTCGACGGCGGGCTCGTCGATCTGGAGTTCACCGTCCATGTCAATCAGCTGGGTCATCATATCGGCCTGCACCCGCGGCTGCGTGCCGCCATCCGGTCATTGGTGGCCGCGGGCCTGCTTGATCCGGCGATCATCGCTGCGCACGATATGCTGAGCCGGATGCTGGTCGTGTTCGAACTGTTGTCACCGAATCCATTGGCACCGGCACCGGAGATCCGGGAAGCGATCGCTGCCGCCTGCCGTCAGCCGAGCTGGGACGCGCTTGTCGATGCCTATGATCATGCCCGCCGCACTGTGCGGCAGGCATGGAAACGCACGGTTGTTACCGCCTTCGGTTGAAGTTTGGCGCGATCCCGGCGAAAGCCTGCTGCAATCGCGAATCCAGCAGGAGGATGGGACATGCCAGATATCGGGGACAAGGCGCCGAACGTAACGCTGCACATGCCGGATGGCAGCAGCAGGGCGGTGGCGGATTATGCGGGCAAGCCGCTGGTCCTGTATTTCTATCCCAAGGATGATACGCCCGGTTGCACCACCGAGGCGCAGGCCTTCACGGCGCTGGCGGACGAATTCGCCGCCCTGGAAGTGCCAGTCGTCGGCATATCGAAGGATACTCCGAAAAAGCATCAGAAGTTCATCGAAAAACATGGGCTGAAGATCGCGCTGGCATCCGATACCGACGATGCGGTGTGCGATGCCTACGGCACCTGGATCGAAAAGAGCCTGTACGGCCGAATCTATATGGGCATCGAACGCGCGACCTTCCTGATCGCCGCCGACGGTACGATTGCCAGGGTCTGGCACAAGGTGAAGGTCGCAGGTCATGCGGCGGAGGTGCTGCAGGCGGTCAAGGCACTCGGGTGAACGATCTCGGGTCCGTCTGCCGGGCGGTGCTGGAAGCAGTCGATCCGCGCACCAAGGTGATGGCGGCCCGGGCCGCGGCGCGCGACTGGCGATTGGGCCGGCTTCGCTTCGCGTTCGATCGACCGATGCCGGCACGTCCGGCGCGCAGAGATCGCCCCATCCTGCTGCCGCCATCGCATATGCCCCGGCGCGGGCGGGCGGGATCGCAGCGCACGCGAATCGCGATGCTGCACGCTTTGGCGCATATCGAATATGTCGCGATCGATCTCGCCTTCGATCTGGTCGGTCGCTTCGGCGGCATGTTTCCCGATCGTTTCGCCGATCGGTGGCTGGCCGTCGGTGCGCAGGAGGCGCTGCATTTCGCGCTGGTCGATCGGCGGCTGCGCGTGCTGGGGGCGGCTTATGGCGATCTGCCGGCGCATGACGGCCTTTGGGAGGCGGCTGCGGCGACGGCCAATGACGCGCTTGCGCGGCTGGCGGTCGTACCCATGGTGCTGGAGGCGCGTGGCCTCGATGCCACGCCGCCGATGATCGCGCGCTTCGAAGCCGCTGGAGATATGACATCGGCGCGCATTCTCAAGAGGATAGCCGCGGATGAAGTCGGCCATGTCGCGGCCGGCGTCGAATGGTTCGGCTATCTTTGTGCGACGCAGCGATTCGATCCCGTCGAGACGTGGCGCAAGCTGGTCCGGCAAAATTTTGGCGGGGCGGTTAAGCCTCCGTTCAACGACTCGGCGCGCGATGAAGCCGGTCTAACGAAAGCATACTATATCGGGCTTGCCGCGGACTGTGATCCTTCTCACAAGGAACCCGCGTCGCAGCAGGGGGGGCAATCCTGACAGCGGCAATACGGAATTCTCCCTAGGGCCAATCGGCTCCAGGGTCGGTTTGATCGAGTCGCGAGGCAGATAATGACGTTTTTTGGCAAGTCATTCCTTCGAAATCTTAAACCTGCCCAAGCGCCAACCTTCACGAAATCCCGGCTTTTCCGGTTCGCCGCCATCCTCGCCGCACTGATCCAGTTTCCGCTCGCCGCCGCGCAGGCGCAGGTGGGTGTCGAGGGAGATAATGCTTCTCCGGCACAGCAGTTCCATGCATTGTTCATGTCGTGGAAAAAGCTGGACGCGATGGACAAGGGTGTGATCTCGATCCCTTCGATCAAGCCGATTTCTGCTTTCACCTATACCAGCGCCTTCGGCGTTCGTTCCGATCCGTTCCATGGCTATGCGGCGATGCACGCCGGCATCGATCTGGCCTCGCCCACCGGCACGCCGATCTATGCGACCGCCGACGGCATCGTCGATCGCGCCGAATGGTTCGGCGGATACGGGAATTGCGTCGAGATCGATCATGGCAAGGGCATCGCCACCCGCTACGGCCATATGTCGCGGATCGCCGCCCGTGCCGGCGACCGGGTGAAGCGCGGCGACCTGATTGGCTATGTCGGCTCGACCGGCCGTTCGACCGGTAGCCATCTCCATTACGAAGTCCGGATCGATGGCCATGCCGTCAATCCGATCCCGTTTCTGCAGTCCGCGAATTATCTGATGGCGGTGAAGGATCAGGCCGGTACGCCGGTTGCATTGGGTGGTCCGGAAGACTGATTGCGCCCAATATGCTGTCGACGATTGTCGATGGCCCCGCGAACGCCTATCTTGGGCGCATGAGCAGCACAGTCGAGATCGATCTTACCCCTTCCGCCGCCGCCCGCGTCGCGGCGATCGCCGCCCGGCAAGGCAAGCCTGCGATTTTGCGACTGGCTATCGATGGTGGTGGTTGTGCCGGTTTCCAGTATAAGTTCGAACTCGCTGATGCCGCGGCGGACGACGATACCGTCGCCATGCGCGATGGCGTGTCGCTTGTCGTCGATCCGATGAGCCTCGATCTCGTTCGCGGGGGCGCGGTCGACTATGTCGAATCGCTGGGCGGTGCGGCCTTTCGCGTGACCAATCCCAATGCGGCTTCGGGCTGCGGTTGCGGGTCCAGCTTCTCGATCTGAAGGTGACGGGCGCATCGGCGCGCGCTATCGCTTGCGGCCATGAAGATCGCAACATTCAATATCAACGGGATCAAGGCCCGTCTTCCGCGGCTGATCGAATGGCTCGACGAGACGCGGCCCGACGTCGCGCTGCTGCAGGAAATCAAGACGTCGGACGAGACTTTCCCGATCGCCGATATCGAGGCGGCGGGTTATGGGGCGATCTGGCATGGGCAGAAGGGCTTCAACGGCGTTGCCATCCTCGCCCGGGGCGAGCAGCCCGTCGAGCGGATGAAGGGTCTGCCCAACGATCCCGATCCGAGCCATAGCCGCTATATCGAGGCCGATGTCGGCGACGTCATCGTAGCGTCGATCTACCTCCCCAACGGCAATCCGGTGCCGGGGCCGAAATTCGACTATAAGCTGGCTTGGTTCGATCAGCTGCTGCATCACGCGCGCAGCTTATGGGAAGGCGAGCGCCCGGTGGTGTTGGCGGGTGACTATAATGTCATTCCGACATCGTCCACCGATGACGTATTTTCGGAACGGGCGATGGCCAATGATGCGCTGACCCAGCCCGAAAGCCGTGCGGCCTTTCGCCGGATGTGCAATGCCGGCTGGACCGACGCGATCCGCGCGGTGCATCCGACGGGACCAGTCTATACCTTCTGGGATTATCAGGCCGGTGCCTGGCAACGCGATGCCGGCTTTCGCATCGACCATCTGATGCTGAGCCCCGCCGCCGCCGATCGGCTGCGCGGCGCGGGGGTCGATAAGGATGCCCGTGCGAAAGAAAAAGCCAGCGATCATGCGCCGACCTGGATCGTGCTGGCCTGACCGGCGGGTTACCCCCGCCAGGCGAGCAGCGAGGCGCCGAAGCCCATAAACAGTCCGCCGGTGATCCGATCGAGCGCGCGTCGCCAGGCGGGGCTGCGCAACCGGCCGGCGATCGATCGGCCCCCCAGCGCATAGATGAAGTAGAACAGGCTATCGACCGCGGCAAAGGTAGCGACCAATAACGTCAATTGCGGCGCCTTGGGCGCGAGCGGATTGACGAATTGCGGAAAGAAAGCCGCGGCGAAGATCAGCGCTTTCGGGTTGCTGATGCCGACCATCAGGCCGCCGCGAAACAACGCGCCGGCCGAAAGGACAGGCCCGCCGATCTCGGCGTCCGGCAAGGTTGGCGCGGTGACCTTCGAGCGCCATGCCTTGATGCCGAGATAGATAAGATAGGCAGCGCCAGCCACCTTTACGACGGTGAACAGCTCCGGCATCGCCGACAGCAGCGCGCCCATGCCGGCGGCGGATAGGCCGAACAACGTGAGCACGCCGGAAAGGCAGCCGGCCATCGCGAAGATCGATCGCGCCAGGCCGAAGCGCATCGCTCGCGTCATCACATGCAGCATGTTGGGGCCGGGGGTGGACGAAATCAGCGCGGCGGCACAAAAGAAGATCCACCAGGTCTGCAGGGTCATGCGGGCCTCCTGTTACAGCGCCTTCGAATAGATTCGATATAGCTTGTTGGGTTTTGCATCGATCGTCTCGGCGATCGATCGCATGCCCTGGTTGCTGTCGAGGATCCAGCCGATCTCGCTGCGTGTCGCGCCATATTTGGTGACCGATGACACGCGAATATCTTCGATCATCATGAAGGCGAGCTGGCTGGCCAGACGGGTGTTCTGCAACTTGCGGACAACGCCCATCAGCGGCACCCGCACCGTCGTGACTTTCGGTTTGCGCAAGCGCCACAATAGTTTGATGAAGCCGAACGGATACAGATTGCCGTCCAGATCGCGGGTCAGTTCGTTGAGATCGGGCAGCGTCATCATGAACGCCACCGGCTCGCCATCGACTTCGGCAACAAGGATCAGGTCCTCATAGACGATCGGCTTCAGCTTCTTGCTGACATAGGCGATCTCGCTGTCGGTGATCGGCACGAACCCCCAATTGTCCGACCAGGCATCGTTCAGGATGTTGAGGATCAGGGTCGCTTCCTCGGCGAAGCGGCTCTTGTCGACCTGCCGGACACGGATACGCGTATTGCGCTCACCAGACTGGATGATGCGTTGAACGAACGGGGGGAATCGCTCGACGATATTGACCTGATAGGTCAGCAGATCGCGGACCGCGGCATAGCCGGCCCCTTCGATCCATCCCTGATGGATGGGATTGTGATGGCCCATCATCACGGTTGGCGGATGATCATGGCCCATGACCAGCAGGCCGGGCTCGTCCCAGACCGAAATGCTGATCGGTCCCATCGCGCTGGTCATGCCCTTGTCGCGCAGCCATTGCTCGGCCTGCGCGATCAGCGCGGTGCCGACGTCGCGATCGGCGGCCTCGAACAGGCCCCAATTGCCGACACCGGGACCGCCGCCCTTCTCGGGTGCCATGCCGAGCAGCAGATGATCGATATGTGCGCTGATCCTGCCGACCAGCTTTCCATCGCGCTCGGCCAGGAATAATTGCGCTTCGCCATGTTCGAACCAGGGATTCTTGCCCGGCGTGATCAATTCCATCACGTCCGCCTTCAGCGGCGGCACCCAATTGGGGTCCGCGGCATTCAACTCGTAGGCGAGGTCGATGAAACGCTTTTTGTCGGCCCTGTTAAGGACCGGACGAATTTTGATCGACATGGTCGGTGTTACCGATGGTGGCGCTGGCGCGGGTGGCCGGTGGCGACGCCACCGGAAAGGCGGGCGACGGCCGGATAGAGCTCGGCGATCTCGGGCGTGTAGCCCAGATTGAACACGGTTTCGCTTTTGCGCGAACGCTCGATCCGCTCGTAAAATGTGCCGAACAATTTGTCCCAGAAGAAGTTGGTGATGCCGAAATTTCCGGTTTCGTCATGGAAATGGTGTGCCATGTGGCGCGCCTTCATATCGACCAGAAATTTGAAGCGCGGCTTATACGACAGATGCTGGATACAATGGCAAAACTCGTAAAAGCAGGTCGTCAGCAGGCCGGCGGCGAATGCCGCGCACGCCGTGCCGAAGCCGCCCAGCGCGTAGCCCAGCGGGACCGTCATGAGAACGATGGGTGGCAAGGTCGTATGCAGTGCGCCGAACAGCACTTCGAGATGGTTCGGATCCTGATGGTGGTCATAATGGATGCGCTTCCAGGTCGCGGCCAGCAACGGTACCTTGAACATCCAGCGGCTGTGCAGCACCCAACGGTGCAGCACGTACCAGACCAGCGGATAGACCATGATCGATATCATGATGGCCGCGATCGAGGGCAGCAGCGGGCCCGGACGCCACACCGCTCCACCGATCGCCGCTGCCGCCAGCACGAGATAGGCGATAATGGCCGGATATTGGAAATAAGCGACGACGAGTTCGCCGAGCGTCATCCGGTCCAGATGGTGCGATCGCGCCCAGAAGGCGGGCTTGGTTGCGCTGACTTTCACGATAGACCTCGAATATCTCCACGCCGCCCCGAAAGAGGGACGAATATGGGGCGTTCTATTGGCTTGGCAATGCGGCGGATTTGCGACGCAAGGCGTCTGTTTCGAAATGCGCCTGTGCTGCAAATGCGTAAAAGGCCTATTTCGAATCTAAATCTGGCCCGATTATTCCTCGGTCCGGATTAGCACCGCTTCACCGATCAACAGGAACAGGAAGAATGGAGACCACGCGGCCAGCAAGGGCGGATAGGCGCCGAGGTTTCCCATCGCGAGTGCGAAATTGTCGGCGACGAAATAGGTGAAGCCGAGCGCCATGCCGATCACCGCGCGGATGAACAGGTGCCCCGTCCGCGCCAGGCCAAAGGCGGCCACCCCGGCCAGCAGCGGCATCAACACCGATGATAAGGGCAAGGACAGTTTGTGCCAGAAGCCGGCCTCGAGCGGGCCGGTCGGTCGCCCGGCGGCCTTCAGGTCGATGATGGCAGTGCGGAGCTGGAAGAGCGATTTGGCCGCGGGATCGACATTGGCGAGCGTGAAACGGTCGGAGGTCACGCCTTTGCCGAAGGCGAAGCCGGGGATGGTCTTCGTCGTGCCACGCGCGACATCGAACAGCGAAACATCCTGCAAGTGCCAACCGCCATCGATTTGAACGGCGTGCTTGCCCTTTATGATCGAAATCAAACGACCACCTTCGCGATCGTAGATGGTGACGTCGGTGAGACGTGCCTTCAGGCCACGCCCTTGCGCCGTCAGCGCATGGATCAGATCGTCGCCATCACGGACCCAGACGTCGCTGACCACCCCGCGATCGATCGGAATTTTTCCATAACCGGCATTCTGCCAGGCGGTGAGTGTCGCGGTTGCCCGTGTTACGACCCGTTCGTTGAACGCGAACGAAAGCAGGGCCACGCCGATGCTGGCGACGATCAACGGGGCCAGAATCTGGTGGGCCGAGACGCCGGCCGCTTTCATCGAGATGATCTCGCTATGCTGATTGAGCGTCACGAACGTTATCAGCGTTCCCAGCAGCGCCGCGAACGGCAGGAAGCGGGAGATGATCTGCGGCGTGCGCAGCGTCACATAGGTCCACAATTCGGGATTGCCATTGCCGGGATAAGCCAGGATATCGCCCGATTCACCAAGAAGGTCCAGGGCGACAAGGATCAGCACCAAAGCCGCCAGCACCGAGGCCGATCGGACGAGGAACATCCGCGCCATATAGAAGGTGATGGTGCGGGACGCGAAGAAACCGATATTCATGCGGGGTTCTTCCGGCCGCGGGCGAAGCGGAACCAGCGCGACAATGCTGCTGCACCCTTGGCGGATGCACGTTCGAGCGCGCCGATGGCCTGACCGCCCGGCACATGCGCGGTGGTGCGGTACATCCACCATACCAGTGCCGTGAAGGCAAGGAAGGGCAGCCACAGGGCGATGATCGGTTCCACCCGGCCGAGCGCCGCTACCGAAGCCGCATATTCGTTGATCTTGTGTTGGGTTACCAGCATCACGATCGACAGAAACACACCAAGCGCCGAGGATGATCGCTTCGGCGGGACGGCGAGCGCCAGCGATAGCATCGGCAGCAGGAACATCGTCGCCACTTCGACCAGCCGGAAGTGAAATTCGGCACGATATTCGGATCGGGCTTTGGGTGGCGTTCGTTCGTCGAGCGCCACCATCGCAAGTTCAGGGATTGTCATCTCCATGTCCCGTCCGCCGCGCTGTCGAAATGCTTCCATGCGCGGAAGATCGATCGGCAGGTCATGGCCGACGAAGCTCAGCACCCGGGGTTCCGGAAACGCCGGAGCGTCATGGACGAGCACGCCGTTACGCAGACGCAGGATTATCGTATCGGGGTCGTCGGTCGCCATGAACTGCCCATGCTGCGCGGTCACCGCCAGCGATTTGCCGTCATTGGTCTGCGTCATCACGAACAGATCGCTGAGTTCGCGGCCGCCGTCGCGGCTGCTTTCGACGCGCAGGGTCATGTGCTTGCTCAACCGCGTGAACTCGCCCACCTTGATCGAGGCGCCGAGTGCGCCAGAGCGTAGCTCGAAGCGAAGCCCTTCATAGGCGTAGCGCGCGTAAGGCTGGACGAAGCCGACGATCCCGAGATTGAGCAAAGCCAATGCCGCCGCATACATATAGGGCACCCGCAGCAGCCGACCGTAGCTCATCCCGATCGCGCGGAAGACGTCGAGTTCCGACGACAGCGCCAGCTTGCGGAATGCGAGCAGGCAACCGAGCATCAGCCCGATCGGGATGCCCAGCGACATATATTCGGGGATCAGATTGGCGAGCATTCGCCAGACGACGCTGACCGGTCCGCCTTCGGACACGACGAAGTCGAACAGCCGCAACATCTTGTCGAGCGTGAGCAGCATTGCCGCGATCACCAGGCTGGCGAGCAGCGGCGTGGCGATCAATTTGGCAAGGTATCGGTCGGTAAGCGTACCAAATCTCAACTTTTCGACGCCTCATGACCATGTTCTGGCCGCAATCGCAGCCGATCTTGCGACTCATGGGGGCGGTGTGCCGGCCATGCGTTCGCGCTGGCTATAGCTTCCAGGAGTAGAGAGGTCATGTTGAAACTTGTGGCGGGTGCTTTTGCGGCGGTGATGATGGTATCGTCCGGTGCGCAGGCGGCTGTCCTGGGCCCCGATGCCGAAGCATGTGCGCCTGGCGCTACCGGGCCCGCCCTGTTGGTAAAGGTCGACGGCTTCAAGACCCGCAGCGGCCAGTTGCGCGTGCAACTCTACGGCTCGAATCCTTCCGAGTTTCTCGCCAAGGGCAAGAAACTGCGCCGGATTGAAATGCCGGTGACGGCGCAGGGGCCGATGGAAGTTTGCGTTGCGCTGCCGCAGTCCGGCGATTTTGCGATCGCGGTGCGCCACGATGTCGATGGCAGCGGCAAATCGGGCTGGGATGACGGAGGCGGTTTCTCGCGCAATCCCCGGCTGTCCCTGCTCTCGCTCAAGCCGGATTTTCGCGATGTCGTGATCCACAATGGCGGCGGCGTCCGGACGGTCGACGTGACGATGCAGTATCGCAAGGGGCTTTCGATCGGACCTCTCTCGATGGCGTCGCGCTGACATGGCGAGCGTCGCGCTTCTCTCCAATCCGCGCTCGACGGGCAATCGCTCGCTGCTGCCGCGCGTGCGGAGCTTCTGCGCGGCGCATAGCGATATTTTTCATTACGAAGTCGAATCGGTCGATCAGATCGGTGAAGCGCTGCGGACGATCGCCCGGGTCAAGCCGAAGGTGCTGGTCATCAATGGCGGGGACGGCACGGTACAGGCCGCGCTGACCGAAATGTATCTCGGCAGCCATTTCGAAGGATCGCCGCCGCCGGTCGCGGTGCTTCCTAATGGCAAGACCAATCTGATTGCGCTCGATCTGGGCGCGGTGGGCGATCCGATCGAGGCGCTCAAGCGGGTGATAGAGATCGCGCGGACGGGGGTCGATGAGCATGTCGTCGTCCGCGAGCTGATCGCCCTGTCGGGCGGTACCGATAGCAGGCCGGTTCTGGGCATGTTCCTGGGCGGAGCGGGGCTTGCTGATTCGATCCTCTATTGCCGAAACAAGATCTATCCACTGGGGCTCCCCAACGGCATCAGCCATGCGCTGACCCTGCTGGCGGTGTTCCTGACGATGATCATCGGCATTCGCACCGCCTTTCTGCCGCCGCGCGCCAATCCGCTGAAGGTGTCGATGATGCGGCATGGCCAGTTGCAGGGCCGCTATTCGTTGCTGATCGTGACGACGCTCCACAGGCTGCTGCTCGGGAGCAGCACCGGCGGTGTCACGAATGGCTCGCTGCAGATGGTGCTTGTCGAGCAAAGATTGCTGCCATTGTTGCGCACGGTGTTCGCCGGCCTGTTCGGGCGGGTGGGACGCAATCGCATGGATGGCGTCCATGTCGAGCGCGGCGACGAAATCCGGATCGAAGGGGATCGATCGAGCGTGATCCTCGATGGAGAAATCTTCCACGCCAAGCCGGGGGGCGCGATCGTGCTCAAGCCGACGCCGCCCGTTTCATTCCTTCGGCTTGCAGCCTGATATTGCGATGGGCGAGGACGGGCGAGCGGCGCTGCTGAGGGCGTTGGTGGCGGACGAACTTGCCGAGCCGGTCGATCCGCGGGTTGCGAAGGTTGCAGCGGCAATCGCCGCGAAATATGGCGCCGCTTCGCAGGCGGTGCTGTTCTACGGGTCGTGCCTGCGCGAAATCCAGCTCGACGGGTTGATGCTCGATTTCTATCTGATCGTGTCCAGTTATCAGTCCGCTTTCGGGCAGGGCTGGCTGGCCTTCGCCAACAGGGTGCTACCGCCCAATGTCTTCCCCTTCGAGCAGGACGGGCTCGTCGCCAAATATGCGGTACTCAGCGAAGCGGATTTTATCCGGCTGGCATCTTCATCGACCCGCAACGTTTCCGTGTGGGCGCGATTTGCCCAGCCATCCCGCCTGGTCTGGACGGCCAGTGCCTTGGCGCGGCATGCTGTCATATCGGCTGTGACCGAGGCGGCGCCGGCGCTGATCGGCGCGGCGCGGCCAATGCTTGCCGATAGTGTCCGGATCGCCGATCTGTGGAGCCAAGCCTTCGCGCTGACCTATAGTGCCGAACTTCGGGCCGAGCGTCGGACGCGGGCGGGATCGATATTCGATGCCGACGCAGATCGCTATCGGCGTTTCACGCCGGCCGTGCTCGCCGCGACCGGCCTCGATGCCCGGATCGAACGGGGCGGCATGGTGCGCTTTGCCGATGGCGTCTCGCCCGGCGATCGCCGGGCGAGTGCGCGGCTGTGGCGGCAGCGGCGCCGCGAAGGCAAGTTGCTGACCCTGGCGCGGCTGGCGAAGGCGACCACCACTTATGCCGGCGGGATCGACTATCTCGCCTGGAAGATCAACCGCCACGCGGGCCAGGTGATTGCCTTGAGCCCATGGCAGCGGCGCTGGCCGATCCTGGGCGCAATCAGTCTGCTTCCGCGGTTGCTATTGCGCGGCGCGGTGCGGTGATCCAATCCCTCCCCGAGGCACTTGTCTCGAGGAGGGATATTCAGGCGATCACGCCCGTCGCGCGTCCGGCTGCTTCGAATATGTGCAGGATCTCGTCGACCTGCGCATCGCTATGCTCGGCACAGAGCGAGCAGCGCAGCAGGAACATGCCCGCCGGCGTCGCCGGGGGACGTGCGGTGTTGACGTAGAGGCCGGCTTCCAGAAGCCCCTGCCAGAGCGAAACCGCGCGCTCCATATCGGCCAGGATGATCGCGATGATCGCCGATTGGGCGGTTTGGGTGCCGAGGGTATAGCCCATGTCGCGCAAGCCCTGATGCAGGCGGCGTGAATTCTTCCAAAGATGCGCACGCTTGTCCTTCGCATGCATCAGCTTGCGGATCGATGTCGCTGCTGTCGCGACCACCGATGGCGGTAGCGACGCGGTGAACACATAGGGCCGGCAAACCAGCCGGAGCACTTCGAACTTGGGATGGTTCGATACGCAAAAGCCGCCGACCGTGCCGACCGATTTCGAGAAGGTGCCGACGATGAAGTCGACCTCGTCGGCCACGCCGGCCTCTTCGAACACGCCGCGGCCATGCTCGCCGAAGAAGCCCATGCCGTGCGCTTCGTCGACCAGGATCATGGCGCCATGTTTCTTCGCGACGTCGACCATCTCGCGCAGCGGGGCGATATCGCCCATCATCGAATAGACGCCTTCGAGCACGACGAGCTTGCCGGCTTCCGGCGGCAGCCGGCCGAGACGCTTGTCGAGATCGGCGACATTGTTGTGCCGGAACCGGACGACCTCGGCATTGCCGAGCGCGCAGCCGTCATAGATCGACGCATGGCTGTCGGCGTCGAGGATGATATAGTCGTTCCTGCCGGCCAAGGTGGATATCATGCCCAGATTGGCTTGATATCCGGTCGAAAACACGATTGCGTGCTCGGTGCCGTAAAATTCCTTGAGCGCATCCTCGCATTCCCGATGGCCCTGATAGGTGCCGTTGAGAACGCGGCTGCCGGTGGTCCCCGATCCGAATTTGTCGAGCGCGGCCTTGCCGGCGGCGATCACGTCGGGATCGAACGTCATACCCATATAATTATAGGTGCCGAGCAGGATCGTGCGCTTGCCATTGATCATCGCCTCGGTGGGCGACAGCACCTTCTCCATCACGATCCCGTAAGGATCGCGGGCGCCGGTGGCGAGCAGGGCATCGCGCTCAGCTATCAGCGAATCGAATTTGGAAAACAGGTCGGTCACGTGCGGCTCAGTCCTTGAGCTTCGCGACGGCGTCGACAAGCTGGCCGACGGTTTCGATCTCGGCCTGCATGTTCATCGTGATGATGATGTCGAATTCGTCCTCGATCGCCGCGACGAAATCCATCACGGTCAGGCTGTCCCATTCCAGGTCGCCGGCGAAGCTGGTGGCTTCGGTCAGATCGATGCCCTTCTTGTTGAAGGGTTCGATCTGTTCGGCCACGGTGGTGAAGATATCGTCTCTGTCGCTCATATACTGTCCTTAACGGGCAAAGGCAGCGCATGCCAAGCGAATGCGGCGGGAACGGGGCGGTGGCGCGGCGACGCTTTGCAAGTGGCGATTTGTCGTGTCATGAAAAGGTAACAGGGGAGGGACGTTATGGCAGACAGAGAGGGGCGCGCGCCGCCACGGGGGACATTTGCTCCGGACGCCGTGCATTTGCTGCGCACGACCCAGCAGATTCAATATCAGTTGAGCCAGATGGCTGATGCTAAGGCGAGTCTGCTGATGGGCGCGACGTTCGTAATCTTTTCGATCACCGTCGGCCAGGTAAAAGCTGGATCGAACCCGCCGATCGCATTGCTAATTCTCGGCGCGGCAGCGTTCGTGGCGGCCGTGCTGGCGGTGATGGCGGTACTGCCGTCGACGAAAGTGCCGCCGCGGGTGAACGGTCCGGCCAACATGCTGTTTTTTGGTTCGTTCACCCAGATGCCCGAGGACGAATATGTCCGGCTCGTGCTCGATACGGTAACCGACAGCGACGCGGTTTATGCGGCATTTGCGCATGACATCTACCAGAATGGCAGCGTGCTCGCGCGCAAGAAGTATCGATTGCTGGCTTATGCCTATCGCGTGTTGCTGAGCGGCCTCGTCTTGAGCTTCATAACGTTCGTGGCGCATTTCCTGCCGTTTTGATCAGCGCGCGGGCGGTAGCCAGCGCTGCCCGCGATACCATTCGGCCGTTGCGGCCAGGCCGTCCGCCGCGCCGATATGCGCGCGCCACAATGCTTCGGGCGGCCTTGCCGTGCACACCCAGTCGGGATGACAGAAATACCGCACCCGGTCCGGGGTGAGCTTGGCCCGCGGGCCGTGGCGCAGCCGTTCGTAGAGCGCGCCGAGCTTCAGCGCGAAGGCGGGAACCGGCACGGTCATAACGTTGCCGCGCCCGACCGCCTGACCGAGCAGTCGGCCGAATTCGCGGTGGCTATAGCCGTTCGGGGTCCCGTCGTCAGGCTCGAACGTCTGGCCGATCGAATCGGCATCGTCGACAAGATCGACAAGCAGCCGCGCGAGATCCCCCGCCTCGATCAGCGACAGCCGGCCACGCGGCGGCAGTGGGACGAGGCCCTTCGCTGCGAGCCGGAACAGTTCCAGCATCTCGCGGTCGCCTTCGCCATAAATGGCGGGCGGCCGTACGATCGTCCAGTCGAGCTGGCTCTGCCGCAGCACCGCCTCCGACGCCGATTTTGACCAGCCATAATCGGACAGGTCGGGTTCGCGGGCCGACAGCGATGAAACATGGATGAAGCGCGATACGCCCGCGGCTTCGGCCGCGGTCACCATCGTCGCCGTTCCGGTCACGTTGGCCGCGACGAAGCCGGCCAGATCGGCCGCGTTGATCGCGCCGGCGATATGGATGACGGCATCGGCTCCCTCGACCAGTTCGACGAGGCTTTCGGGCCGATCGAGCGCGCCTTGTACCCATTCGACCCGCGCGCGGGGCAATTGCGGGCCGCGCGCCAGCGCGCGCACTTGATGGCCCCGTTCCGCTGCGACACGCAGCACATGGCCGCCGACGAAACCGGTGGCGCCGGTGATGGCGAGCAGGGTCACAGCATCACCAGATGGTCGCGGTGCACCATCGCCGCACGCGGCGCATAGCCCAGGATCGCCTCCAGCGCGTCGCGGCGGCGGCCGACGATCGCCACCGCGTCGGCGGCGTCATATTCGGAAAGGCCGCGCGCGATCGTCTGCCCGTCGGGCCCGGCGATATCGATCACGTCGCCGCGCGCGAAGCGGCCTTCCACGGCCACCGCGCCGGCGGCGAGCAGGCTGCGCCCGCCCGCCAGCGCATCGGCGGCGCCGGCATCGACCGAGATCCTGCCCTTGACCGTCAGCCGGCCCGCCAGCCACGCCTTGCGCGCCGATCCGGCCTTGCCGCCGACGAACACGGTGCCCCGGCAATCGGCGGCATAAGCGGCGAGCGGGTGATCGCGCTTGCCCGACGCGATCGCGAGATGGAGCCCCGATCGCTGCGCGATGCGCGCGGCTTCCAGTTTCGAAATCATCCCGCCCGATCCCATGCCGGACGCCGATCCTCCGTCCGCCATCGCCCGCACGCGCGCATCGATCCGGCGCACCTCGGGCACCAGAGTGGCGCCGGGGTCGCGATGCGGGTTGGCGGTGTAGAGCCCGTCGATGTCAGAGAGCAGGATCACGCCCTGCGCATCGGCCGCCTGGCCGATCCTGGCCGCCAGCCGGTCATTGTCGCCGAAACGGATCTCCTCGGTGGCGACCGAATCATTCTCGTTGATGACCGGGACGACGCCAAGGGTCAGCAGCCGATCCAGCGTCGAAGCCGCATTCAGATAGCGGCGCCGATCCTCGAGATCGTCGAGCGTTACCAGCATCTGCGCGGCCGTCAGCCCTTGTTCGGCCATCAGTTCGGCCCAGCAATGCGATAAGGCGATCTGCCCGGTTGCGGCGGCCGCCTGCGCATCCTCGAGCGAGGCGCGCCCGCCCTTGGCAAGGCCGAGCCGCCGCGCGCCGAGCGCGATCGCGCCCGACGATACCACCGCGATGCTCTGCCCCGCGGCATGGCGCGCGGCAATGTCGGCGACGACGCTCTTCAGCCAGTCGCGCCGCACCTGGCCCTGCGGATCGACGAGCAGCGCCGATCCGATCTTGACGATCAGGCGCTTGCAGCGGGCGGGCGAAAAACGGTCTGCGCTCATTTTCGTGCGCTCATCCGCGGCCCCGATAGGATGCGACCCCCTGATCGGGCACCCACAACCCTTCGGGCGGCGGGCCGGACTGCCAGAAGACGTCGATCGGAATGCCGCCGCGCGGATACCAGTAGCCGCCGATGCGTAGCCAGGCCGGCTGCATTTCGGCAAACAGCCGCTGGCCGATGCCGACGGTGCAATCCTCGTGAAAGGCGGCATGGTTGCGGAAGCTTCCGAGAAACAGCTTGAGCGATTTCGATTCGACGATCGTCGCCGCCGGGGCATAATCGATCACCAGATGCGCGAAATCGGGCTGCCCGGTCACCGGGCAGAGCGAGGTGAATTCGGGCGCGGCAAAGCGCACGAGATACAGCGCATCGCCCCGCGGATTGGGGACATAGTCTAGCACTGCCGCGTCGGGCGATGCGGGCAGGCTGCTGGTCTGGCCGAGATGAAGCGGGGTCATGCGCTGCCTCTTAGCGAAGAGCCGCTTCCGATGCTATCGGTGTGGCATCGTGTATCATCTTGGGCGTGCGTCGCGCGCGCTCGTCAGGAGGCTGGAATGGATTTGCTGGTTTCGACCGCATGGCTCGCCGACGAAATGGGGGCCGATGATCTGCGGATCGTCGATGCAACCTATTTCGCGCTCGATCCCTCGCGTGATGCGCAGGCGGAGTATGAGGCGGGCCATATCCCGGGCGCCGTCTTCATGGATCTTGCCAGTCTCAAGGATGACCATAATCCGGTGCCCGGCATGTTGCCGCCGCCGGAAAAATTCGCCAGCCGCATGCAGGCTTTGGGGCTCGGCGATGGTAGCCGGATCGTGCTGTACGACAATGCCCCGCACCGCACGTCGGCGCGGGCATGGTGGATGTTGCGCATGTTCGGCGCGAGCCAGGTCGCGATCCTCGATGGCGGCCTGTACAAATGGGTGTCCGAGGGCCGGCCGCTCGCGCAGGGCAGGGAGACGCTGCGCCATCGCCATTTCACCGTCTGGCGCGATCCGCAGGCCGTGCGCGATCTCGATCAGATGAAGGCCAATATCGCAAGCGGCGCCGAGTGCGTGCTCGATGCGCGCGGCGCCAGGCGCTTCACGGGCGAGGAGGCCGATCCGCGCGGGCTTGCCGCCGGCCACATCCCGGGATCGAAGAACTTGCCTTATGATCGGCTGCTGAATCCGGATGGCACCTTCAAGACCGGCGATGCACTCAAGGCCGAGTTCGACGCGGCGGGCATCGACTGGAACAAGCCGCTGGTCACGACCTGCGGATCGGGCGTCACCGCATCGGTGCTGCTGTTCGGTGCGGCGTTGCTCGGCAAGCAGGATATCGCTCTTTACGACGGTTCGTGGAGCGAGTGGGGCTTGCGCCCGGAAACCGAAAAAGCCATCGGTGCCCGGTGAGCGATGACGTAAATGACGAACATGCGATGAAGCCGGGCACCCGGCTGGTCGCGGCCGGGCGGCGCAAGCAATGGACGCAGGGAATCGTCAACCCGCCGGTGTGGCGCGCGTCGACGATGCTGTTCGATACCGTTGCCGATCTGCGCGCATCGAGCAAGGATCCGAACGCCGGCCTCTATTACGGGCGCCGCGGCACGCCGACGCAATGGGCGCTGGCCGACGCGCTGACCGGAATGGAGCCGGGCGCCGCCGGCACGATGCTCTATCCGTCCGGCGTCGCCGCCATTACCACCGCTTTGCTGTCGGTGCTGTCACCCGGCGACGAATTGCTGATGGTCGACAGCGCCTATGAGCCGACCCGCAATTTCTGCAACGGCCTGCTGCGCACGATGGGCGTGACGACGACTTATTATGATCCGATGATCGGCGGCGGCATAGCCGATCTGTTCACCGATCATACGCGCGCGATCTTCCTCGAAAGCCCCGGAAGTCTGACCTTCGAGGTGCAGGATGTGCCCGCCATCTGCGCGGCGGCGAAGGCGCGCGGGATCGCGACCCTGCTCGACAATACCTGGGCCACGCCTCTGTTGTTCCCCGCGATCGGGCACGGCGTTGACATTACGATCCTCGCCTGCACCAAATATATCGTCGGCCACTCGGACGTGATGATGGGATCGGCGACGGCCGCGCCGACCTGTTTCGAAAAGCTCCGCCGGACGACCCATGGCCTGGGCCATTGCGTGAGCCCCGACGATGCCTATCTCGCGCTGCGCGGCCTGCGGACGCTCGGCGTGCGAATGAAGGCGCATCAGGAAAGTGCGCTCGCGATCGCGCATTGGCTCGATGCGCAGCCACAGGTTGCACGCGTGCTGCATCCGGCGCTGGCCGCCTGTCCCGGCCACGCTATCTGGCAGCGGGATTTCGCAGGATCGTCCGGCCTGTTCAGCATCGAAATGGCCTATGGCGACGATGCCGCCCGCACGGCGTTGATCGACGGGCTCCAGCACTTCGGGATCGGCTTTTCCTGGGGTGGATATGAAAGCCTGGCATTGCCGGTCGATCCCGCTCCCTTGCGGACGGCGAATCGCTGGGGAGGCGGTGGCCCGTTGATCCGGCTGCAGATCGGGCTGGAGGATGCGGCCGATCTGATCGCCGATCTGGCGGCCGGGCTTTGCCGCTTCGATGCGGCCGTCGCGCGCGTTTCAACCTAACCCGAAGGGGTCTTTTGGTCCGCCCGTCGCTGCTTCGCGATGCAGCACATTCGCAGCGACGCGGGACGGTGCAATGCGAACTGGCCGAGAAACGATATTGTGGGGATCGGGGTTTGCATAAATTTTGTTCAGCATTGCTTAATGTTTGAACAAAGGCACATGGCCCGAAAATTGAGGGTCAATAGTGCTACAAAGCGAAGTCTTAAAAAACTGTTGCGGCGCGGCAACAGTGGTAACGAAGTTGCAATGATTGGCGCGATTAGGATTGTGCGCTGCAAGACCCTGTAGCACATAGGCCTCGCTCCGCACGGTAGCACGGCCCGATCCTTTGTGATGAAAGAGGCTGTAGCCCGCGCGAAGCAGGGGAACGGATCGCGAATTTTTATAAGGGGATTACCTATGCGCACGTCCTTCATCGGCCTTTCGGCCCTTGCGCTTGCTGCTGCCGCTTCGCCGGCATTTGCCGACGCTCCGGCTGCCACTCCAATGTTCACGCTGACCGGCTCGGCAGCTTTGGTAAGCGACTATCGCTTCCGCGGCATTTCGCAGAGCGGCAAGCGCATCGCCCCGCAGGCGAGCGCCACGCTGACCCACAGCTCGGGCGCTTATATCAGCTTCTGGTCGTCGTCGATCGACGATTATGTTGCGGCCGGCGCTGATGCCGAGCTCGATCTGATCGCCGGTTATTCGACGACGATCAAGGGCGTGACGCTCGACGGCGGTCTGCTGTACTACGTCTATCCGAGTGCCGCGAAGGGCGTGAACACCGATTTCCTCGAAATCTATGGTTCGGCCAAGAGCGCGTTCGGCCCAGTCACGCTCAAGGGCGGTTTCGCTTACGATCCGAAGCAGAAGGCGATCGCTTCGCCGATCCTCGGCCACTCGAAGGACGATAACCTTTATCTGTATGCCGAAGCTTCGGGCGCCATTCCGAACACGCCGTTCGGTCTTACGTCGCACCTCGGCTACAGCCATGGCCGCAGCTTCCTGACCGCCGGCCTCAAGGACTATCTCGATTGGAACCTCGGCGCGACATACACGTGGAAGGCAGCGACCTTCGGCGTGTCCTATGTCGACACCGATGCCAAGAAGGGCCAGTTCGTCGGCAACGTGCCTTCGAAGAACGTTGCTTCTGCCGGCGTCGTTGCTTCGGTTACTTACGCTTTCTGATCCGTACGACCAGTTTTGCGTATCGAAAGGGGGTCGCGGTTCATCTGCGGCCCCTTTTTAATGGCTGGCTGCGATCAGCGCGCGGGTGATCGGGTGTCGGGGTTCGCCGATCACCTGACCGGTGGGGCCCTCCTCCACGATCCGGCCCCGGTCCACCACCGCAATCCGGTGGCATAGCCGGCGCGCCAGCGCGAGATCATGGGTGATCATTAATATCGCCAGGTTCCGATCGTGCTGGAGCCGCCGCAACAGATCGACGATCGAGCCGGCGACGAGCACGTCGAGCGCCGATGTCGCTTCGTCGAGCAGCAGCATGTCGGGATCGGGCGCCAACGCCCGCGCAATGGCGACCCGCTGCGCCTGACCACCCGAAAGTCCGGCAGGGCGCCGATCCGCCAGATTCTCGTCTAGACCAACTTCGACCAGCACCGCGGCAACCCGTTCGGCCAGCTGCGTGGCGGGCATGTGCGGAAACAGCCGCCGCAACGGCTCGCCGACAATATCGCGCACGCGCCACAACGGATCGAGGCTGGCGACGGGATCCTGGAACACCGGCTGGATGCGCGCGCGATGCTCGCGCCGCATCGCCGGGCGCGGCGGCAGCGCGGCGCCCCGCCATGAGACGATCCCGCGATCGATCGGCCCCAGCCGCACGATCGCCCGGCCCAATGTCGACTTGCCCGACCCCGATCCGCCGACCAGGGCCACGGCCTCGCCTTCACGCACGAGGATCTCGGCATCGATGACTGCCGCGAGCCGCCCGCGCTGCCATCCCGGGCGCTTGAAGGAAACGTTCACGGCGCGCGCCTCCAGCAGCACCGCACCGGTCCGGCCGAGTATCGGCGGTGGCTCATCGAGCCGCGGACTCGCCGCGATCAGCGCGCGTGCATAGGCGCTGGCGGGCTTGCGAAATATGTCCTTTGCCGCGCCCTGCTCCACGATCCGGCCGTCGTGCATCACGATCGCGGCCTCGGCATGGTCGGCCACCATCGCCAGGTCATGGCTGACCAGCAGCATCGCCATGCCGTCCTCGTCGCACAGCCGGCGCAGCAGCCGCATGATATCACCGCGCAACGCGGCATCGAGCGCGGTGGTCGGTTCGTCGGCGATCAGCAACTTCGGCCGATGTGCGATTGCCATTGCAATCAGCGCGCGCTGGCGTTGGCCGCCCGACAATTGGTGGGGATAGGCGCGCAGCCGTTCGCCGGCGCGATCGAGCCCGACCCGTTCGAGCGCAGCGGCGAGATCGGATCGATCGGGCCGCGCGGCACCCGCCTGCTGCCAGGCTTCGCGCAAATGCTCGCCGATCGTCAGGTGCGGGGTCAGTGCGGTCAGCGGCTGCTGGAAGACGAAGCCCACATCGTGGCCGCGCCGCCGCCGCAAATAGGACTGGTCCGCCCCGACCAGTTCTTCGCCCATCAGCCGGACCGTTCCCGAGGCGATGCCGGGCGATAGGCCGAACGGCGCAAGGCAGGTCTGGCTCTTGCCCGATCCCGATGCGCCGATCAGCGCGAGGCATTGGCCGGCGCCGATATCGAAGCCCATATCGTGGACGATCGTTCGCCCGTCGATCGCGACATTCAGCCCGGCGACCGACAGGATCGTCATGCCGCCCACCGATCACGCAGCTTCTCGCCGACGAGGGTGAGGCAGACGAGCAGGGTGACGAGGATCGCGCCGGGGAAAACCAGCCCCCATGGTGCGACATCCATATCGTCGGCGCCGTCCTTCAGCAGGATGCCGAGCGAGGTCATCGGCTCCTGCACGCCGAGGCCGAGGAAGGACAGGAAGCTTTCGATCATCACGACCTGCGGCACCGTCAGCAGCAGGTAGGCTAGCGCCACGCCTGCGATGTTGGGCAGCATGTGGCGCGTGACGATAGCCAGCGGCCCCGCGCCCGCGGCCTCGGCGGCGATCACGAACGGCCGGTCTCGGAGCACCAGCATCTGCCCGCGCACGACCCGCGCCATCGTCAGCCACTCGACCGCGCCGATGCCGATGAAGACCAGCACGATCGATCGGCCGAACACCACCATCAGCAGGATCACGACGAACATGAAGGGCAGGGCATACAGCGCGTCGACCACCCGCATCATCGCTTCGTCGATGCGACCACCGAGCCAGCCCGCGGTTGCGCCCCACGCCACCCCGATCATCAGAGCGACCAGCGCCGCCGCGCTTGCCACGGCCAAGGTGACGCGTGTGCCGGCCAGCAGCCGGGCGAGCAGATCGCGGCCGACGCTGTCGGTGCCGATCGGATGGTGCGGGGATAAGGGGGCCGCGCGGACTGCATCCCAGTCGATCACGTCATAGCGCCATTCGATCAGCAGCGGGCCGAACAGCGCGGCCACCACGATCGTCGCGATGATGGCCAGCGGCACCTTCATTGGCGAACCCGTGGGTCGAGCCAGCCATAAGCGAGATCGGCGATCAGGTTGAACAGGATGATCAGCGCGGCGTAGAGCGTGACGACCCCCAGCACGAGCGGATAGTCGCGGTTGAGCGCGCCCTGCACGAAATAGCGGCCGATCCCGGGCAGCGAGAAGATTGTCTCGATCACGACCGCGCCGGTCAGCATTCCTGCCGCCGCCGGCCCAATATAGCTCGCGACCGGCACCAAAGCGGGCCGCAGCGCATGTTTGATCAGGATGTGGATCGGCCCGAGCCCGCGTGCGCGGGCCGAACGGATATGATCCTGCCGGAGCGCGGTCGCCAGGCCGGCGCGCGTAAGCTTCGCGATCGCGCCGGCCGCCGGTAGAGCGAGCGCGATCACCGGCAGCACCAGATGCGCGAAGTCGCCGTCCCCCCAGCCCGAAACCGGCAGCCATCCGGTCTTCAACGCGAAGATGAGGGCGAGCAGCGGGCCGGTGACGAAACTCGGCAGCGCCGTCAGCATCGTCGCGGCGAACATCAGCCCGTGATCCAGCGGGCGCCCGGCGCGGCTCGCCGCCATCACCCCGCCGCCGATTCCCAGCAGCAGCGCGAGCGCGAGCGCATAGGCGCCGAGGGTCATCGATATCGGCAGGCCGCGCGCGATCAGATCGGTGACGGTGAAGTCGCGATAGACCAGGGACGGCCCGAAATCGCCATGCGCCAGCCGGGCGACATAAAGCAGGATCTGCTCGGGTAGTGGCCGATCGAGGCCATAAGCGCGCATCAGCGCTGCGCGGGTCTGCGGATCGATCGCCCGCTCGCCGTCGAACGGCCCGCCGGGCGCGATCCGCATCAGCACGAACGACAGGATGACGATCGCCGCCAATGTCGGCAGCGCCGTCATCAGCCGACGACGGATCAGGGTCAGCATGGCATAAAAGCCCCTCCCCTTCAGGGGAGGGGCTTGAGGAAGGAGGACGCCGCTCCGATCAATTCCCGGTGGTAATGCTGGCGATGTCGCTGTTGACCGCGTTGGTGGCCAGGATCGTGCGGGTGGCGGGGCCCTTGTCGACGGTGGCGGTGGCGACGTCGCCGGCTTCCGAACGGATGCCCGGTTCCGGCACCGTCTTGGTCAGGCCGATAATGTCTTTTTCGGTCGTGCTGCGCGGGGCCGGGCCGCCGAACATCGCGGAGAGCGCCTGCTGGCTCGAATCGGCTTCCTGCGGGCGGGGTGCACCGGGCTTGGGCGGGGTCAGCACGAAATCGGGCGGGATCGTCAGCGGCGCGCGCTTCGAAACCATGAACTCGTCAGGGCCGCCGCCACGGGCCATCACGCCGCCCTTGCTGCCGCTGCACGCCGACAATGCCGCAAGCGCGATCAGCGCCATCGAACCATAAACAGACTTAGATCGCATCGACATTCTCCGCAGGGGCCTTGCCCTCACGCACGAATAGCGCGCGCAGCACAAGGAGCAATACACCGATCGTAATCGCCGCATCGGCGACATTGAAGACCAAAAAGGGATGCCAGGTCCCGAAATGCAGATCGAGGAAGTCGGCAACATAACCCAGCCGCGTCCGATCGGCGATATTGCCGAGCGCGCCGCCCAGGACGAAACCGAGCGCGACCACGTCGATCCGCGCTTTCTCGCGCCACATCCAGGTCGCCACGGCGACCGCGATAAGCCCCGTCACGCCCACCAGCATCCAGCGCTCCTGCGTGCTGCCGGCGATCAGGAAACCCATCGACACGCCGTAATTTTCCACCCAGCGCAGATCGAAGATGCTGGTGATCTGGATCAGCATGCGATCGGGCAGCGCGATCCGATCGACGATCAGCCATTTCGATAGCTGGTCGATCAGCAGGACGGCGAAGGCCGTTGCGATGCCGAGCGGGCGATGGGTACTCATAAGCCCTCGCCCCCGCTTGCGGGGGAGAGGGTTGGGAGAGGGGGTAGTGGGGAAGAGGTTTGCGACAGAGCCTCCAGCACTGCCCCCTCTCCCCGACCCTCTCCCCCTAAAGGGGGCGAGGGAGAAAATGCGTTCACCTCAACCATGCACCACCGCCTCGCAGCGATCGCACAAGGCGCCATCTTCCTTGACGTCGGGCAGATGCCGCCAGCAACGGCCGCATTTTTCGAACTCGGTCTTGCTGACCTCGAACTTCACCAGCTCGGCGGCGGGGACGCCCTTGGCCTGTTCGGCAGCACCCGGATCGCCATCGACAATGTCGACCTTGGCGACGATCGCCAGTTCGGCGAAGTCGATCGACCGCAGCAATGCCGTCTCGGCGGGGTCGTAACTGACGGCGGCGACATCGGCCTCGAGGCTCGACCGCACGATCTTCTCACGGCGCAGCGGCTCGATCTCGCCGGTCAGCTTGGTGCGCATCACCCGCAGCAGCGCCCAGCGCATCCGCAGATCGTCATTGGCCCAGTTCGGATCGACCTCGGGCCATTCGAGCAGGTGCACGCTGCCGGCATCGGGGAAGCGCGTGCCCCACACTTCCTCGGCGGTGAAGCACAGGATCGGCGCCGCATAGCGGGCCAGTGCGTGAAACAGGATATCGAGCACGGTGCGGCACGCGCGGCGCTTCGGATCGCTTGGGCCGTCGCAGTACAGGCTGTCCTTGCGGATATCGAAGAAGAAGGCCGACAGATCGTTGTTCGCGAAATCGCTGAGCGCGCGCGCATAGCGATTGAACTCGAATGCGGCCGTCGCCGAGCGCAGCTCGGCGTCGAGCTCGGCGAGCAGATGGAGCACATACAGCTCCAGCTCGGGCATTTCGGCGACCGGCAATTTCTCGGCGTCGGTGAACCCGTCGAGCGCGCCGAGCATATAGCGGAACGTGTTGCGCAGCTTGCGATAGGCGTCCGAGGTGCCGGCCAGGATTTCCTTGCCGATGCGGACATCCTCGAAATAATCGGTGCTCGCCACCCACAGGCGGAGGATATCGGCACCGCTCTCGCCGATGATCTTGAGCGGATCGATGACATTGCCCTGGCTCTTGGACATCTTGCGGCCCTGCCCGTCGAGCGCGAAGCCGTGGGTCAGCACCGCGTCATAAGGCGCGCGGCCGCGCGTGCCGCAGCTTTCGAGCAAGGACGACTGGAACCAGCCGCGATGCTGGTCCGATCCTTCGAGATAGAGGTTGGCGCGAACGCCCTCGCCGTAGCGCGCCTCGACCGTGAAGGTGTGGGTGCAGCCCGAATCGAACCAGACATCGAGGATGTCGTTGACCGCCTCATAATCGGCGGCCGCATGCTCGGGGCCGAGGAGGGTCTGATGGTCGGCGGTGAACCAGGCGTCGGCGCCGCCCATCTCGAACGCGGCGACGATCCGCGCATTGACGGCCTCGTCGCGCAGATAGTCGCCGCTCTTGCGGTCGACATAGAGCGCGATCGGCACACCCCACGCACGCTGGCGGCTGATCACCCAGTCCGGGCGTCCCTCGACCATCGCGGTGATGCGGTTCTGCGCCTTTTCGGGCACCCAGCGGGTGTTGGAAATGGCGTCGAGCGCGATGGCGCGCAGGGTGGCGCCATTCGAAAGCCCCTCGCCCCCTTCAGGGGGAGAGGGGTTGGGGAGAGGGGGCACGCGGGAAGCAGTGTCGCGACCTGCTTCGCCCGACTCCCCCCTCTCCCAACCCTCTCCCCCTAAAGGGGGCGAGGGCTTTGTTGTGCTTCGATCCATCGGGATGAACCACTGCGGGGTACACCGAAAGATCACCTTGGCCTTCGAGCGCCAGCTATGCGGATAGCTATGCTTGTAGTCCGCGCTCGCGGCGAGCAGCCCGCCCGCCTCGCGCAGATCCGAACAGATCGGCCCGTCGGGCGCGTTGAGCTTCGGCGCGATCACGCTGCCCTGTCCGCCCATCCACGCCCAGTCGGCGCGATACTTGCCGTCATTCTCGACCGCGAACACCGGATCGATCCCATGCGCCTTGCACAGCAGGAAATCGTCCTCGCCATGATCGGGCGACATATGAACGAGGCCGGTACCGGCGTCGGTGGTGACGAAGTCGCCTGGCAGGAAAGGGCGGGGCTTCGCGAAGAAGGGCCCCTTTTCGTGCATCGGATGGCGAGCGAACGCTCCTTCCAGTGCACGCCCGCTGAACGCCTTAAGGGTTTCCTGGCCAGCGTAAGCTGCAATAACACGAGCGCGATCTAGTGAGAGTATCAACCGACGGCCATCAGAGCCTTCGAAAATTCCGTACTCAATTTCTGGCCCGTAAGCCAAAGCCTGATTCACGGGGATCGTCCAGGGCGTCGTCGTCCAAATTACCGCATAAGCGCCGACCAGCTCAGGCGCATTCGGACTCTCGACGATCTCGAACGCGACGTCGATCTGCGTCGAGACGATATCCTCATATTCGACCTCGGCGTCGGCCAATGCGGTCTTCTCGACCGGGGACCACATCACCGGCTTCGCGCCGCGATAGAGTTGCCCGCTCTCCGCGAACTTCAGCAATTCGCCGACGATCGCCGCCTCGGCCTCATATTTCATTGTCAGATAGGGATTGTCCCAGTCGCCCATCACGCCGAGCCGCTTGAACTGCTCGCGCTGCACTGCCACCCATTTTTCGGCATAGGCCCGGCATTCGGCGCGGAACAGGACGGGGTCGACCTCGTCCTTGTTCAGCTTCTTCGCGCGATAGGCTTCCTCGACCTTCCATTCGATCGGCAGGCCGTGGCAGTCCCAGCCCGGAACATAAGGCGCGTCCTTGCCGAGCAGGCTCTGCGATCGGACGATGATGTCCTTGAGCACCTTGTTCATCGCATGGCCCATATGGATGTCGCCATTCGCATAAGGCGGGCCATCGTGCAGGATGAAGCGTTCGCGGCCCGCGCGCTGAAAGCGCAGGGTGCCGTACAGATCGTCAGCCGCCCATTTCGCCAGAATCGCCGGCTCCTTGGCGGCGAGGCCCGCCTTCATCGGGAAATCGGTCTTCGGCAGGAAGACCGTGTCGCGCCAATCCTGGGCGGCGGGCGTTGCGGGCGTTTCGGACATGGACTCGTTCATTAGTGGCCCGAACATGTCCGGGCGGTTTACGGAAAGGCGTGCTCTAGGCGGGCGCGCGCTTCGGCGCAATCCGCCTGCATCTGTTGGGTCAATGCTTCGAGACTGTCGAATTTCGCTTCGGGCCGGATGAAGGAGACGATCTCCACCTCGATCGGCTGGTCGTAGAGGCTCTCGGCGAAATCGAACAGGAACACTTCGAGCAGTTCCTTGGGCGGATCGAAGGTCGGGCGGATGCCGATATTGGCAGCGCCATCGATCACCCTGCCGTCGGCCAGCCGCGCACGCACCGCATAGATCCCGTAAAGCGGGCGCAGATAATTGCCGAGCGCGATATTGGCGGTCGGGAAACCGATCGTGCGGCCGAGCTTGTCGCCATGCTGGACGATGCCGGCGATCCGATACGGACGGGTCAGCAGCCGCGTGGCCGTGTCGCAATCGCCGGCGATCAGCGCATCGCGGATCCGGCTCGAGGAGATCGGCCCCTGCTCGTCGGTGACCGCGGGCACCGCCTCGCTGCTCAGCCCCAGCGCGGCGCCGATCTGCGCCAGCAAGGCGACATTGCCACCCCGTCCTTTGCCGAAGGTAAAGTCCTCACCGGTCACGACATGGACGGCGCCGGCGCGGCCGACCAGCCAGTCGGTAACGAAGGTCTCGGCCGATACCGCGGCGAGCGTAGCGTTGAAATTGAACACCAGCATCGCATCGGCGCCGGCTTCGGCGAACAGGGCCGCGCGTTGATCGAGCGTGGTCAGCCGGAAGGGCGGCGTGTCGGGGTGGAAATAGCGGACCGGATGCGGATCGAAACTGGCGACGAGAACCGGCCGCTTCTCCGCCCGCCCGCGGGCCACAGCGGCGCCCACCACGGCCTGATGGCCGCGGTGAAATCCGTCAAAATTGCCCAGCGCCACCACGCCCCCACGCAACGCGTCGGGAACGGGCTGATCGCATGTCAGCCGCTCCATGGCGGCGCGTATAGGAAGTGGCGGAGATTCACGCAATGCGGCGGCGCAGAGTCACGAAGCTGAAAGCGGGCTGTGCCTCGGTGGCGGGGTGATCCTCGCGCGCCGATTCGGTCCAGATCGCCGGATCGAAGGGCGGGACGATCGTGTCCCCATCGGGGCTGGCATCGACTTCGGTGAGTTCGATCCGATCGGCATAAGGCAGGAGGAGCGCGTAGATCTCCGCGCCGCCGACGATCGAGAGGCTGGGGGCGTCGGCGATCGCGAGCGCGGTGTCGATGTCATGGACGACCTCGGCACCGGGCGCCTGCCAGTGCGGGTCGCGCGTCAGCACGATGTGGCGGCGGCCGGGCAGCGGGCTGGGGAAGCTCTCGAAGGTCTTGCGGCCCATCAGCATGGGCGTGTCTTTCGTCAATGCTTTGAAGCGCTTGAGATCGGTTGATATCCGCCACGGCAACGCGCCGTCGCGGCCGATCACGCCATTGGCGGCGCGTGCGAGAACGAAGACGATTTCGGGCTTCACTTCTCCCCTCCCTGCAAGGGAGGGGTAAGGGGGTGGGTGGGTATCGATGCAGGCTCGATGCCTGTATCGATACCATTGCCGCGAGGTCGGAGGCTCGCTGGCGCTCGCCACTCACCCCCAACCCCTCCCTGCAAGCAGGGAGGGGAGAAGAAATGGCGCGCCATCACACAGCCACCGGCGCAGCGATATGTGGATGCGGATCATAGCCCGTCACCACGAAATCCTCGGGGCGATAATCGAAGATGCTGTCCGGCGTCCGCGCGAACTCCAGCTTCGGGAACGGCCGCGGCGTGCGGGACAGTTGCTCCTCCACCAGATGGCCGTGATTCGCGTAAACATGCACGTCGGCGCCCATCCACACGATCTCGCCCGGCTCCAGCCCGGTCTGTTGCGCGAGCATCCGCACCAGTACCGCCGCCTCGAAGATGTTGAACGGAAAGCCCAGCCCGAGGTCGCACGAGCGCTGGTAGAGAATCCCCGACAGTCGCCCGTTCGCGACATGATATTGATAGGTCATGTGGCACGGCGGCAATGCCATGCCGGCGAGTTCGGCGACGTTCCAGCCGGTGAAGATCAAGCGGCGCGAGGTCGGGTTGGTGCGGATCGCGGCGACGAGGTCGGCGATCTGGTTGACGCCCGGTTCCTCCTTGCGGAACAGACCGTCGCCGGCGGGCGTGTAGCGTGGCCAGTCGACCCATTGCTTGCCATAGACCGGGCCGAGATCGCCCCATTTCGCGGCGAAACCGGCGTCCTCGATGATGCGCCGTTCGAACGCATCGCGATCGATCGTCTCGCCGGTCGCGCGACGGTAGCTGTCGAGCGGCCAGTCGGTCCAGATGTGCACGCCCTGCGCGACCAAAGGGCGGATATTGGTGTCGCCGGACAGGAACCAGATCAGTTCCTTGACCGCGCTCTTCCAATAGACCCGCTTGGTGGTGATCAGCGGGATCGTGCCGTCGGACAGATCGAAGCGCATCGTCACCCCGAACGTCGATCGCGTGCCGACGCCGGTGCGATCGACCCGCTCGTCACCCTGCTCCCAGGCAGTGCGCATCGCATCGAGATATTGCTGTTCGGGATGGCCGGTCATGCGAATTGGGTAGCGGGCCAGAGTAAGGCAAACAAGCCCTCGCTCCCCCGGACGAGGCACTGGCATTCCCCCCGCGCCATCGCTACATCGCGTGCCCATGCCCAGCCTCAAGATCGCCTCCTGGAACATCAACTCGGTGCGCGCGCGGATCGATATCGTGCAGCGCTTCCTGGAGGAGGAACAGCCCGACATCCTCTGCCTGCAGGAAACCAAGGTGAAGGACGACACTTTCCCGCCGGCGATGTTCCGCAAGCTCGGTTACGATCATCACGTCCTCAACGGCCAGCCGATGCACCATGGCGTCGCGATCATCAGCAAATTGCCGCTCCACGATCATGGCCGCCACGACTGGCAGGATAATGGCGAGGCGCGGCATATCGGCGTGCGGCTCGATTGTGGGATAAGGCTCGAAAATGTCTATGTGCCCGCCGGCGGCGACGTTCCCGATCGCACGGTGAACCCGAAATTCGGGCAGAAACTCGACTTCATCGAGCGGATGACGCGCTGGTCCGAAACGCTTGCCGAGCCCACCCTGATTGTCGGCGACTTCAACATCGCGCCGCTCGAATGCGATGTCTGGAGCCACAAGCAATTGCTTGATGTCGTCAGCCATACGCCGATCGAGGTCGAGGCGCTCGGCCGGCTGCAGGCGAGCCATGACTGGGTCGATCTCGGCCGTCATTTCTATCCCGCACCGCAACGGCTGCACACCTGGTGGAGCTACCGCGCGACCGATTGGACCGCGAACGATCGCGGCCGTCGGCTCGATCATATGTGGGCGAGCCCGGAAGTCGCGAAGATGGCGACCGCACATAAGGTGTGCGAGCCGTGCCGTTCGTGGATCAAGCCGTCGGACCATGTGCCGCTGATCACGGAATTTGCGGTGTGAGCGATCTGGCCAAAGCGCGCTCAGCGGCGCGGGCGATCGACGCGCTGAAGCGCGGCTGGCCGGTGGCGATCGATGCCGCCGATGGCCGGATCGTGGTGCTCGCGATCGAAACCGCGACCGACGCGACGCTGGGGGCCTTCGATGGCGACCGGCCGGCCGACGTTTTGCTCTCGGCGGCGCGCGCGGCGACGCTCCATCTTGCGAACCAGCGCGAGGCGGCGAGCCCGGCCTGCCCGGCGCTGATCGGGCGGGTGCCGTGGCTCGATCTGTCGGTGGCGATCGCGCTGGCCGATCCGGTGCAGGATCTGGCGATGCCGCTCAAAGGGCCGTTTCGTGCCAAGGCGGTGACCGCGCCCGAGGCGTCGGTGGCGGCGCTCCGGCTCGCGCGGCTCGCGGGGCTGCTGCCGGCTCTGTTCGTGCGCAGCGACGGCGACGCCGAGGCGGAGGTCAGCGCCGACGCGCTCGATGATTATGAGGATCCCGCGCATCTGGTGGTCGCGTCGCGCGCGCGGCTGCCAGTGCGTGCGACCGAGAAATGCGAGATCATCGCCTTCCGCCACGCCGCCGACGCCGCCGAGCATGTCGCGCTCATCATCGGCACGCCGGACGGAACGCCGCCTCTGGTCCGGCTGCATAGCGAATGTTTGACCGGCGATGTGCTCGGCTCGCTCAAATGCGATTGCGGGCCGCAACTGGCCGGCGCACTCGAGGCGATGACTCACGCCAATTGGGGCATATTGCTTTATCTGCGGCAGGAGGGGCGCGGGATCGGTCTGATCAACAAGCTGCGCGCTTATGCGTTGCAGGATCAGGGCTATGACACTGTTGATTCGAACCTGCGGCTGGGCTTCGCGATCGATGCGCGCGACTTCCGCGTGGCGGCGCGGATGCTGACCTTGCTCAGCCAGAAGGCGATCCGGCTGCTCACCAACAATCCGAACAAGGTCGAGGGGCTGGAGGCGGCGGGCATCTCAGTGGTCGAACGCGTGCCGCACAAGATGGGCGCGAACCCGCACAACCTGGCCTATCTCGAAACCAAGCGCGACCGCACCGGCCACGTCTTGTGAGCAAGGTCCGCGTCGATAGCGCGGCGCGGATACTCACCGGGCCGGATGGCGTGGCTATCGCCTGCACGATCGGGCGATCGGGCACGTGCCCGGCCGACGACAAAAACGAGGGCGACGGGATGACGCCGCTGGGTGTCTGGCCGATCCGCTGCGTGCTGTTTCGCGCGGGGCGGTCGGCGCCGCCGTCCGGAATGCGGCTGCCGTGGCGCTGGGTGGGCGATGCCGATGGCTGGTCGGACGATCCCGGCGACCCGGCCTATAATCGCCCGGTGCGGCACCCGTATCGGTTCTCTGCGGAGCGGCTGGCGCGTGAGGATGGGCTGTACGACGTAATCGTCGTGCTCGGCCACAATGATGCGCCGCCGGCGCCGGGGCTCGGGAGCGCGATCTTCCTCCATTGCAGTGACGGCGCGCGGCCGACCGAGGGGTGTATCGCAATTCCGGTCGGGCAGTTGCTGACGCTGCTGGCGCAGTTGGCGCCGGGGGATGCGGTCGAGATCTTCTGAACAAAATAAGCCCCTCCCTTGCAGGGAGGGGCGCTTTTTTGCTTACTTCGGTGCCTTCACCGCCGTCACTTCCAGTTCGACGAGGAAGGTCGGCGCCACCAGATTGGCGACCTGGAAGGTCGAACGGGCGACCGTGTTGGGGTTGTCGGTCGAGCCGAAAAATTCCTTGAAGCCCGCGTTGAAGCCCATGAAGTCGATCTTGCCGAGCTTCGGATCGGCGGCGAGGAAGGCCTGCATCTTGACGACGTCGCCCATCGTATAGCCCTTGCTCGCGAGCAGCGCCTTGATCTTGGTGAGCACGCTGACCGTCTGGGTCTTGGTGTCGCCGAAATCCGCCATCGTCTCCTTCTTCGCCGGATCGATCGGGTCGGCGAGCTGACCCGACAGATAGAAGGTTTCAGAACCGGCAGGGACGATAACGCCCTTCAGGATCAGGCCCGGCTTGCCGTCCGGCCCGGGGCTGACGATCCGGTCGACGGTGGCCGACTGCGCGGCGGTGCCAAAAAGGGCGGCGGCGGCCAGGAGGCCCGCAACGATCGTCTTCATCAACTCTTCTCCCTAAAAAATCAGTGTGCCTGGATCGGCTTTTTGTCGGCCGCCAAAGGCGCATCGCCGGTGCGCAGCTTATTGACATCTGCGGCGGTGACAGCCGAGGCCTTGTTGCCCCATGACGTGCGAACATGGGTGAGCGCCGCAGCGATCTGGTCGTCGGTCAGGTCGGCCTTGAAGGTCGGCATACCAGCGCGGCCGTTGAGGACCACGCCGATCGGGTTGGCCATCGGCCCCAGTACGAACGGATCGCCCGCCAGGGCGGGAAACGCGCCGGGGATGCCCTTGCCGTCTTCCTGGTGGCAGGCGGCGCAGGTATCGCTGAATGTCTTTGCGGGATCCAGCGTGGTTGCGGCCGTTACGGCGCCGGGCGTGGCTGTGTGCGTCGATTGGGCCATGGCGTACGACGCGGCGATTGTGGCGGCGAGGCCCACCACCATCGATGCGACAAAGAAAATCGGGCGCAATGTCTTATCCCTTCATGGCCCGGGCGTGCAGCCGCTCGACCTGCTGCCATGCCGATTCGAACGCACCGGCCTGCCAACCGCCGATATAGCTCAGATGCTCGCCGGCCAGATAGATGCGACCATCGGGTTCGGTGAGAACCGGATATGCGGTCGCGCGGGCCTCGTCGCTCCACATGCCCCAGCCGCCGAGATTATATTTCACGCGGTGCCACGCGACCGAGAAGCTCGATTCGAAGCTTTCCTTATAGGCCGGGAAAATCTTTTGCCCGTAATCGACCGCCATGGCGGCGCGATCGGCCGGCGATTTGGCGCTGACCTTGGCGGCGCTCGGCCCGAAGTTATAATAGCCCAGCAGGACGCCCTTCTGGCTCTGCCAGCCGGTCGACGGCATCGCGATATTGTTGATGTCGGGGTTGTCGCAGAACACGTGCCCGCCATAGATCGAATGATCCTCCTCCCAGAAGCGGCGCTTCATCTGGAGGCCGATCTTGCCGACCGGCGCATAGGCGCATTTCTCCATCGCCGCCTTGAACGCGGGCGACAGGCCGTTGTCGATGCCCTTGAGCACCGACAGCGGGATCGTGCAGATGCACCAGTCCGCGGTGATCGTCTCCGGTTGCCCATCCTTCACGACGTTGACCGTGACGCCCGATGGCGACTGGCGGATCTGCTGCACCTCGGTGTTGAATCGGATCATCCCGGGGGGAAGGTTGCGCGCGATCGCCTTGGGGATCTGCTCCATGCCCTGTACCGGCTGGAACATCGTGCGCTGCTGATCCCAATCGGCGACGCCGTGGAGCAGCTTCGTCATGCCGCTGTTGAGCACGTCGTTCAGCTTGTACGGAACGGACGGCTTGCCGGGGCCGGGATTGGTGCCGGCGCCTGGCTCGATCAGATAGCCGCGGCCGGGCGTGCCCTTGTAGCTCAGATCCTTCTTGTCGAGATAGCCGAACTCCACCATGAATTCGATGAATTTCTCCTTGTCCTCGGCCGATAGCTGGCCGTCGAGCGCACCCTGCCGCGACAATTTGGCGAGGATCTCGGACGAATAGCCCAGCGCGTCCGCCGCGATCTCGCCCTTGCGGATCGGCTTGCCGGCAAGCGGGCCGGTGCCCTTCTCCATGTAGAGAAAGCTTGCGTCATTGTCGTTGTTGAACAACTCCAACGGAACGTTGAACAATTTGGTGTAATGCAGGGTCGAATGGTGGTGATAGGGGATCCGCCACGGACCGATATTGATATACAGACCATCATCGAAGTCGCAGGTCTGTTTTTCGCCGCCGAGTTCGGTGAGCGAGAAGCCCTTGCGAGCGCTTTGTGCACGGCCGCCTGGGAAGGATCTGGCCTCGATCACGGTCACTTCATAGCCGGCTTTGGTTAGTTCATAGGCCGAGGAGAGGCCAGCATTGCCGGCGCCGAGCACGATGACCTTTTTTTTCTTGGGGGTTCCGGCGAGCTTTGGCGGGGCGGCCATCGCCGATCCGATGCCGAAGCCGAGCGCGTCCATGCCCGCCAGCAGCATCGCCGTGCCACCGACCTTGCCCAGCTTTTCGAGGAAAAAGCGCCGGGTCAGGCCTGATGCCAATGCCCCATATTCGAACTCACTCATCAGAGACCCCCTCGGGATTCACTCGGAAAAATATGTTTATTCAAATGAAAGGCCGGGGGCGAACGGATTCGCCCCCGGCCGTTCTCAAAGGATCAGAATTTGAACGATACGCGGGCGTAATAATATCCGCCGTTGATGCCGTAGGGCGAGAAGTTTGGATATTTGTCGGTCGAATAACCACGCTCGTTATTCGCCAACTCCGCGTTCCGGATGAACGCCTTGGTGCGCTCGGTTGGATACTTGTTGAACAGATTGTTCGCACCGATCGAAATCTTGACCGGTTCGAGAATCTGATAGCTAAGCTCGAGGTCGGTGATGAAGGAGGGCTTGACCGGGACTTTGATCAGGCTGCCGGCATCGGGGCCGCTACGTGCGGTTTCGAGTGCGTAGACTTCCGAATAGTAGCTTTCGCGCGCGTTGAGGCTGAACTTGTCCCAGGTCCAGAGCGCATTCAGCGTCCCACGGAATTTTGGCGTGGTATGTTCGAGCTGGACGACACTGCTGGTGTCGATCAGCCGGGTCAGGCCGGGATTGATCGTGCTGGAGTAAAGCGCTGACGGCAGCGGATTGATGCCCAACACCTTGTTGGCATTGTAGTTGCCGGTGAAGGTAAGGTCCAGCCTGCCAAGATTGCCTACATCCATATTGTACGTGACCATCATGTCGATGCCGCGGGTCCGCATCTTCACACCGTTGACGAAACTCTGGACAGCAATGCTGCCGGTAGTCTCTCGCAGGCCGGTGGGCGTCAGATACACATAACTGGGGATCGCCGTGGCGTTGGCCAGCGAAGTTACGTTGGTGCTGCCGCCCAATGCGCCGTTGACGGCACCCAGCACCGCCAGCTGGTTATTGATCTTGTAGAGATCGTCATTGTACGGAAGGCACGCACCGGCGTTGCTGCCGGCGTAACCCAACGGGCAGCGATTGCCGGTGTAGCCATTGAAGCCCGACGAGATCATGATCCGGTCACGAATGGTGATCTGGTAGGCGTCGACCGTAATGGTGAGCCGCGGCGCCGGATTGAGCACCAGGCCAAAGCTGAAGTTGGTCGATTTTTCCGGCTTCAGGCCACCGAAGCCGAGCGCGCCAGCGGCTGCCGACGCGGGCGGCAACACGCCGCTGACGGAACTTGGACCGACGTTGATGCCCGAATAACCGCCCTCTGCAAGGGTCGGCGCGCGGAAGCCGGTGCTGACGGTACCGCGCACCGCGATCGAGTCGGAAAGATCATAGCGGGACGTAAGCTTGAACACCGTAGTGCTGCCGAAGTCGGTATAATGTTCGTGACGGACGGCACCGTCGACCAGAAGATGCTCGACCGGATTGAGGCTGACGTCCAGATATTGCGAGAAGTTGTCGCGCTTGTACGTTCCGGCGTCGTTCGGGCTGTAGCCGAAGAAGGATTGCGCGCCGCCGCCATAATAGGATGCCGGATCACCCGCTTTGATGCCGTAGGTCTCATGGCGGAATTCGAGGCCGCCCGCGACGTTGATCGGTGTGGAGAGGCCGACGTCGAACTGATGGGTCAGGTCAAGCGTGTTGCTCCACTGGGTCGTGAAGAAATCGCCGTCGTGGAACGTCGTCGGCGTAAATCCTGTATCGCGGTAGAGCTGTGCATTGGCGGAATGCAGAACATAGACGCCGATGAAATCCCTGCCATAGGTGGATGCGATATCGAAGGTGGTGTCCGCAATGCTGCCCTTGAAGCCGCCCGTGATGGAGTAATCGGTCTCATCGATATGTTCCTGGGGCTGGAAACCGATCGGATAGAAAAGGGTGGTAACTCCACCAACGGTCCGCGCAACGGTTGTCGGCGGACGCGTATTTTCATAGGCGGTCGCCTTTTTGTGGCCGTAGCTGCCGAAGCTGTAGAGTTCGAAATCGCCGAAATCATAGCCGGCATTATAGCTGGCGATAGTTTCATCGATGTGCGGATCGCCGACGATGCGATTGGTGTAGGGATAGCCCGGCAGATTCTTGATGGCGGGGTTCGCCGCCGACAGGGCGATTGCCTGCGGATTGATGTCGCCGCGGAAGCTGAAGCCCTTATGCTTCCGCTGGGCGGCGACGTTTAGATAGGCGCCATCGAACGGCGCCAGGCCGATATTGCCACCGATGGCGTAGGTGCGGCCGCCCTCATCGTAATATTGGCCGGCGGTGGCATTGACGGTGCCACCATGATCGGCCTTTTTCTGGATGAAGTTGATAACACCAGCGATCGCGTCGGTGCCGTACTGAGCGGCGGCGCCGTCCTGCAGCACTTCGACATGGTCGATTGAATCTGGCGTGATGAAGCTGATATCCGGCGCGGCGCTGCCGCCATAGGGGCCGCCGGCGACTGACACGTTTGCGGTACCGTGGCGCCGCTTGCCGTTGACGAGGATCAGCGTGTGGTTCGGGCTGAGGCCGCGCAGCTTGAGCTGGAGGTTGTGCGCCTGGAGATCGCTGCCGAAGGCCTGAGCTTGGATCGATGGAAGATTCTGCGCAAGGCTAGTCAGCAAGTCTGGCGAGCCTGTACGCTGCAGCGCGTCGTTGCCAAGCAACTGGATCGGTGCAGGGCTGTCCGCGGCTTTCATGCCCGTGGTGCGCGTGCCGGTGACGATGATCGTCGAAGTATCTGCATCGTCGGCCGCTGGTGCGCCAGTTTGTGCCATCACGCCAGTCGCCGACAGACTGGCCAAGGCGATAGTCGCCAAGGATACTATTCGAACGTTTTTCATTTTTTTGCCCCCAAAAGACCAGAATCTTTCAGGACACCACCCCCTGCATCACGCGACATCGTAGTGATGAATTCGAAAGTTCCCATATAGGGGCACCCATTTGCAATACTTCATTACACATCAATAGTATTGCAACCACAAAAATACCAAAAATTTGGCATTTTTGATCGAATCATTGCTCGATAGTCTTTATCTTTTCAGACTATTTAAATAGCGATTGCTTGCAATCGATTTTCTTTCCCCTGGGAATGAAAAAATCAAAACCTGACTTTTGTTGTAATTTTGTCACTCCGTGCCGTCCTCAGCCCCGTCGCAGCCAAGATGCCGACAATCGATAAAACGAACGGCCGCACGAAAACCGCCATCCTTACAGGAAAAATTTATGCTGCCGGGGAAACATTCGGCGCGGGGCCACGGCCCGCGCTACCGGATCAGGTGTGGCGCTGCGTGCCGCGCGAAAAAATCTGATCGGATTCCAATAAGATGCCCGGATCGATGTCCGGGGCGCCAGCCAGATCGGCATAGAGCGGCGCGAAGTCGGCTTCGAGCGTCTGGCGCAGCAGGTCGTCGAAACTGTCGATCACGAAATAATTCTGCTGATAGTCGTCGATCCGGTAGCGGGTGCGCATCACGCGCTTCAGATCGAAGCCGATCCGGTGAGGAGAAGGATCGTCGAGCGCGAAGGTCGATTCGCCGAATGAGGATACGATGCCGGCACCGTACAGGCTGAGCGCTTCGCCGGTGCGGATCAGGCCGAACTCGACGGTGTACCAATAAAGCCGGGCGAGTCTGTCGATCGCGCCATGCCGCATCGCGCGCAGCCCGCCTTCACCATAAGCCTGCATATAATCGGCGAATACGGGCTGGGCGAGCAGGGGCACATGGCCGAAGACATCATGAAAGACGTCGGGCTCCTGCAGATAGTCGATCTGATCCGCACGGCGGATGAAACGGCCTGCGACAAATCGGCGGTTGGCGAGATGCTCGAAGAAGATCGCGTCGGGCACGAGGCCAGGCACGGCAACCACGCGCCAGCCGGTTGCGGCCATCAGCCGTGCGGACAGTTCCTCGAAATCCGGGATGCCGGGTTTCGACATGCGCAGCATGTCCAGCCCGGCAACGAAATCCGGCACGACGCGGCCCCGCAGCATCGCGGACTGGCGCGCGAACAGATGATCCCAGACGGCGTGCTCTTCCGCGGTATAGCCCGCCCATGCTTGCGGCACCGTCCAGTCGGCGGCGGCCCCAGGCGGCGGCGCATCAAGGATGGTGCTGTCGGCGCCCATTGCCACTATATCGGCCCGCTTCGGGCAATTTGGAAGACCCGGCTTTGCCGAGACCGGAAAGGCGCTGATCAGTGAAGGCTTTTGACAATCGGCGCCACGGTTTGAGCGGTCCGCTGCGCGCGGCGCATCGCACGTTGGCGCGCGCAACCGTGTTTCTTGGCAATGGTTTGAGCATGGACGCCATTCGGCAGGGCCCACGCCCGATTGTCGGGCCACACCGGGCAAAGGTGATCGGTAACAGCCTGCGCGAACTGGACGGCTTTCTGAACCTGTTGATCGATGAAGTTGCCCGGTCGGTGCTACCTTTTGACGAGCAGGCCGCGTTCCGGCGACAGCGCAACACCGCGAACAAGCTGCGGACGATCCGGGCGGCAATGGCGATGCCGTCGCCGGATCATGCCCGGTTGCGCGCGATCGGCCGGTCGCGGGACTGCCTGGTCTATTGTGGCGGGATCGTCCGGCGCGGTGATGGCCGCGGCGAGACGAAGATGACCGCAGGTTGGCCCTGGGCAGGCCGGGGTGATCGGCGGCTTGGGATGGGCGACAGGCTTGATATCGGCCGGGAAAATCTGGCTGAACTTTGCGCATTCTACGACGCCGTCGTGATCGATCTGCTGGGCATTTTCGATCTTCATCGAAGCTTTGATTGATTTTTGCAGGCCCCTCGCCTATATCGAAGCCGCTAACGTCGCTGCGACGGATATTTAGGCCCGCGGGCAGACTTCTCCATTTCACGCTACCTGGCTCCGCAGACACAGTGTGTGCGGACAACCTGTTTTCGTGAAAGGAAACATCTCATGCCAATCGGCACCGTAAAATTCTTCAATGCAGACAAGGGATATGGCTTTATCGCTCCGGAAGACGGCGGCGCAGACAGCTTCGTCCACATCACCGCGGTTGAGCGCGCCGGCATGGCGACCCTCAACAAGGACCAGCGCGTAAGCTACGAACTGGAAACCGATCGTCGCGGCAAGCAGTCCGCCGTAAACCTCCAGTCGGCCTGATCGGATCATGGCCAAAGAGGATCTGATGACCCTCGACGGCCTGATCGACGAAATTCTCCCGGACGGGCGTTTCCGCGTCCTCCTGGAGAATGATCACAAGATCATAGCCTATACGGCCGGCAAGATGCGGCGTTTCCGCATCCGGTCGGTCGTGGGCGATCGTGTTCAGGTCGAAATGACGCCGTACGACCTCGAAAAAGGTCGTATCGTCTTTCGCGAACGGACGCCGGGCGGTGGCGGCGGTGGTCCGCGCCGTGGCGGCGGAAATCGCCGTTAGCACACTCTTTTATATACAGGGGCGTAGCCTGAAGGTTGCGCCCCAAGGAAAATATGCACGTTTTAGATAGTATGAATCATTCTTCCGCGATCAGCGCAGGCCGGGCTCAGCCCGTGCGCACCATACGGAAGCGCAAATCTCCCACCTTATCCACGCGCGAACTGCGCCGGATTATCGCCGAGATGATCGGCTGAACTTCTGCAGGGCGGCCTTCACGGCCGCCCGTGCTTTGTCTGGCATATGCCGGGCATCCGCCATCACGTCATTCCCGCGCAGGCGGGAATGACGATTTTGGGAAGGAATGGCGCGGCAATAAGCGCGCGCCGCCTGTTCGCGTTCAAGTTGGGCTCTGTGCCTCTCAGCGCATCGCGCTGCTGGGCGTCACGGAGCGTGGCGACCGGGTGATCGGGCCTTCGATCAGCTTCGTCTTGAACTTCTTGCGCAACACCATCGCGCCCTCGCTGTTGCGGCAGACGACGCGCGTTCCGCTTGGGATTAGGCCTTCCATGGCCGTCGTCGCGACACCCATCGACAGGCACACGGCGCTGACTTCGGCTTCGGTGGCTTCAAGATTGAGGGCGCGTGACATCGGTGTCTCCTGGCGCGCACTACGGCAGCGCATCGCAAGCGAGAGCCCTCAGTCTCCCAGTCACGCGATGCTCATGATGATATGCGGTGATGCTTTTCGTTAGCACAAATCGAGTCGGATAGCCCGAACAATCGTCATTCTCATGTTGCGCTGGCGATTCGGTCGTCGGCCTGGCGTTCGATTTCGATCAATTCGCCCAACGTCTGATCGAGCGCTTCCTTCTGCGCAAGGAGTTCGGCAATTCGTTCGCGGACTCGATCACGCAGGTGGATCATCTGGTTCAGATGCAGCGAATCGACGTCGTAGAGATCGAGGAACTCCTTGATCTCGCGCAGAGTGAAACCCAGCCGCTTGCCGCGCAGGATCAACTGCAGCCTTCCGATTTCGCGCCGCGTATAGACACGCATCGATCCCACCCGCTGCGGCTCGAGCAGATTCTTGTCTTCGTAAAAGCGGATCGATCGCGTCGAAATGCCCAGCTCGGACGCGACCGTCTGGATGCTGTGCAGATCGTCCCTGCGTTCGGGCTGCCTGCCACGCGATGTCGTCATGTCCACAATCCCACTCCCCGGCGACTGCGCCGCAGCGCAGCATAAGCGCATGGGCAATCCTTACTCAACGGGCGGATTTCCGTTCTTCTTCGGCAATCAGTTCCTTCTTGGACAATTTGCCGATCAGCGTCTTGGGCAGGCTATCGCGGATTTCGATCTCGCGCGGCATCTCGATCTTCGAGAGGCGGGTGGCGAGGAAATCATGGATCTGGTCGATATCGGCGGGATGGCCGGGGCGGAGTACGACGAACGCCTTCGGCGCCTGACCGCGATATTCGTCTTTCACCCCGATTACGACGGCTTCGGCAATCGCGGAGTGGTCGTAAAGGGCCTCCTCGATCACCCGGGGATAGACGTTATATCCACCCGCAATGATCACATCCTTGATCCGGTCGACGAGGAACAGATATCCGTCCGCATCAAGATAGCCGACGTCGCCGGTCCTGAGCGCCCCGTCGACAAATACCTTTTCGGTTTCGTCTGGCCGGCCCCAATAGCCCTTCATGATCTGTGGTCCGCGCGCGCAGACCTCCCCCCGCTCGCCGAGTGGCATCAGCGTGTGGGGATCATCGAGGCTGCGAATCTCGATGATGGTCCCCGGGAAGGCGATGCCGGCGCTATTGTCCTTGATCACGCGCCCGTCGAGCGGGTTGCAGGTCAGGATCGGCGATGATTCGGACAGGCCATATCCTTCGACGACCGGACATTGCGTGAGTGTCTCGAATTTGCTGCGCACATCGAAGGGCAGGGGCGCGCCGCCCGACACGCTGTATCGCAGCGATTCGAAATGGACCTTGTGATGCTCGGCGGCCTTGTTGATCGCGGTCAGCATGGTCGGGACCGCAAGCAACTGGGTGGCCCGCGCACGCACGATTGTCTTGAGCAACTGGCCGATCTCGAAACGCGGCAGCAGGATCATCTCGGCTGCGGTATCGACCGAGAAGTTGAGCACGGTCGTCAGCGCAAAGACGTGAAACAATGGCAACACGCCGAGCACGCGATCCTGTTCGGCAGGAATGCCGCCGGCATGGATCACCATCTGCGCGCTGTTGGCGGTCAGATTGGCATGGGTGAGCATCGCGCCCTTCGGCACGCCGGTGGTGCCGCCCGTATATTGCAGCACGGCCACGTCGTCGGGCGTCTTCGTGACCGGGACGGGCGCGGCGTCGCTGGCGATCAATGCGCGAAACGACAAATGCCGCTCATCAAGCGGAACGACGGCGTGGTCGGCATGCTTGAACAACCTGAAGCCGATAGATTGAAAGCGGGGCAGGATATCGGCCATCGGGCAGACGATGATCCGTGCGAGCCCGCTATCTTCGGCGACGGCGGCAACCTTTTGGTGGACGATCTTCAGATCGGGGACCGCGATCACCGTGGTGCCCGAGTCGCGGATCTGGTGGCGCAGTTCATGCTCGACATAGAGCGGGTTGAAATTGACGACGGTCGCGCCGGCCTTCAGCGCGGCGAAATAGAGGATTACGAAATAGGGCGTGTTGGGCAGGCACAGACCGAAGCGCGTATCCGGGCCGACGCCGATATCCTGGAGCCCGCGCGTCGCGCGATCCACGAGGCTCCCGATTTCGCCATAGGTCCAGCGACGGCCGAGAAAGTCGATCGCCACGCGCGCGGGATAATTTGCGACGGCGCGGTCGATCAGTTCGGTGATCAAACGGGGGCGGATCGCCGGAGGTGGCGAACCACCCCCGGCACCATGGCTGACGACACCGAGGTCGGGGGAGGGGGGCTGGATCACGGTGTCGCTTGCCATGGTATCTTTCGTGTCAGAAGCTGATGCGCCCGCCGAGCGCCAGCACAATCGCGCTGGAGCCGGTGATACGACCGTTGACGAGGATCGGTGTCTGTACCGCCGTCCCGGCATAGGCTGCCGTTGTCTTGTCGACAGTGGCATCCCGGAAGTGGATATAGTCGGCGGCGCCGTCGATCGTGATCGAATCGGTGATCTTGTACGAGGTGCCAATCGCGAAGTTGATGCGATCGGAATCGGGTACACGGGCATCGCGCTGGCCGTTGCGGGTCGGCGTCTGATCCCATTGGATGCCGCTACGCATCGTCCATTTCGGGGTCACGGCATAATCGAGGCCGCCGGCGACGCTCCAGGTGTTGCGGTAATTTTCGGGCAATGCGGCGTTGATCGGTGAGCCGAGCCGGATCGCATCGAACTTGTTCCAGCCGATCCGCGCCACCTGGCCATTCAGGGTCAGCCGGTCGCTCGCCTTGATGCGCCCGCCGGCGATAAGCTGCCAGGGCGTGCGGAATGTCGCCTTTGTGCCGATAGTGGCATTCTGGCCGGCCAATGGGCCGAGCAGCCCCGAAATGACGACATTGCCATCCAGCGTATGCTTGATGCTCGATTTGTAGCTGAGCCCCAGATCGATGATGCTCGACGGGTGGAGCTGGACGCCGACGCTGTAGCCGACATCCCAGCCCTTGCCCTTCAGCTGCTGCTGGCCGTCCGCCAGCAAGGGGGACAGGTTCGGCAGCGCATTGGAGAGCGTGGCGGAACTGTGCTCGACGTTGATCGCCGCGCCGATCCCGATCATCGGTGACGGTGCGAAGGCGATGGACGGCTGGATGTCGATCGTACGCAGTTTGGTCTTGTCGGCAGTATAGCGCGCCCAGCTGTTTGCATCATAATTGGTGCTGAAGCTGAACGGGGATGTGAGAGCGAGACCGAGCGCGAATTGGTCATTGAGCCGGTAGCCGACCGCGCCGCTTGGTAGGACACCATTGTCGATCGGATTTTTGGCATCAGGATTGCCGCCAACGCTGGCCGGGGCCTGGCCCGGCCGTACGATTAATGTGCCATTGTCGCGAACATGCGCGCGCGGCAGGATCGCGCTGGCGCCGATATAGGCGCTGTTATGGGTCGCACCGGCGATCGCCGCGGGGTTCCACCACAGCGATTCAGCGCCCTGATCGGAAACCTCACCCGAAAAGGCACGGCCAGCGGCCTTTACCGACTGTTCCTGCAGATAGAATCCGCCTGCCTGTGCGGCCGTGGAAAGCCCGCCAAGTGCGATGGCGGAGGCGGTTGCGAACAGGCCCAGCCGGGCCACGGAAGACAAGTTGATCATATTTTCCTATTCCTCTCTGAAAGGCTTCCCGGTCCCTATGGAACTCGGTGCCATATCTGGGTCTTGCAGAGCGGCACGAAGATGCAGCCGCGGATTTTGAGCGTGTTGGCGTCGACGATCGTTACCGTTGCATCGTACGTCTTGCCGTCGTCGGCCTTGTAGATGCTTCCGCCTGACCAGTGATCGCCATCGACCGTGAACCCGCCAAGGATCTGCAGGCCCTTCAGCAATCTGCCGCGCAGTGCCGGATCCTTGTTGTTGGTATCGGCCATTGCCGGGTTGGCGACGATGCCATCTGACGTCATCAGTTTCCCGCAGATCGAAGCGCCGCAACGTTGAATGTCGACAATGCCGTTGCGGGTTTCGGTCTTCCAATGGCCGACGGCCATATTCGGGGATAGGGCTCCCGCCGCCACCGCAAGCGCGATCAGCGCCGTTCCTGTCATGTCCATCTCCTTTCTGCCGCACGGCCATTGGCTGGCGGTTGCGGTTACGTTCTGCCGGAAGCACCGGCAGCCATGGGATGAAGATCTGCACTAAAAATTAGTTGACGTATAGGACAATCTTTGCACCATAGGGGAAATAGTCTTCGGCGTGCGTTGAGCGCGTCGTTCGGGAGAGTTCCAGATGCAGAATGCGGTCATTGCGGGATATGTGCGCTCGCCATTCCACCTCGCGGGCAAGGGGGCGCTGGCGCGGGTGCGTGCGGATGACCTGGCCGCGCAGGTGATCCGCGGGTTGATCGCGAAGACCAAAGTGAAGGCGGAGGATATCGAGGACATCATTCTCGGTTGCGCTTTCCCGGAGGGTGAGCAGGGACTCAACGTGGCCCGGCTGATCGGCTTGCTGGCCGATCTGCCGATTTCGGTCGGCGGCATGACGGTGAATCGTTTTTGCGGATCGTCGATGAGTTCGATCCACATCGCGGCGGGCCAGATCGCGATCGGCGCAGGCGACGTCTTCATTTGCGCCGGTGTCGAAAGCATGAGCCGCGTGCCGATGATGGGCTTCAACCCGCTACCCAGCCCCGCGCTCGCGCAGAAGCGCCCCGGCGCCTATATCGGCATGGGCGAAACAGCGGAGAATGTCGCGAGCAAGTTCCAGATACCGCGCCCCGCGCAGGAGGCTTTCGCCGTTGCCAGCCAGCAGAAGGCGGCTGCAGCCCGATCGGCGGGCAAGTTGACTGACGAGATCGTGCCCATTCAGACGAGAGGCGGCGTCGTCGATCAGGATGGCACGATCCGCCCCGAAACTACGGCCGAGGCGCTGGCCGCGCTCAAGCCCGCCTTCGATCAGAATGGCAGCGTTACGGCAGGCACATCGTCCCCGCTGACCGATGGCGCATCGGCGGTGCTGGTGACGAGCGAAGAATATGCGCGTGCGAATGGGCTGGAGATCCTCGCACGGATCCGCAGCGTCGCCGTTTCGGGCTGCGAGCCCGAAATCATGGGTGTCGGCCCGGTCTCGGCATCGCGCAAGGCGCTGGGACGCGCGGGCATATCGGTGGGTGACCTGAGCGTCGTCGAACTCAACGAGGCCTTTGCCAGCCAGGCGCTGGCCTGCGCGAACGAACTCGGGCTGAAGCCGGAAACGATCAACCTCGATGGCGGGGCGATCGCGCTTGGCCATCCGCTCGGCGCCACCGGCGCGCGGATCGTCGGCAAGGCGGCCTCGCTGCTCAAACGCGAGGGCGGCAAATATGCGCTGGCGACCCAGTGCATCGGCGGCGGGCAGGGCATAGCCATCGTGCTGGAGGCGATCTGACCATGTCGAACATCCGCCCGGATATCAGGAAGGTCTGCGTCATCGGCGCGGGTACGATGGGCGCCGGCATCGCGGCGCAGGTTGCCAATGCCGGCGTGCCGGTGCTGTTGCTCGACATCGTCCCCAAAGAGGGGGTGAATCGTAACGCGATAGCCGAAGGTGCGGTCGCGAAGATGTTGAAGACCGAACCGGCCCCCTTCATGTCGGCGCAGGCGGCCAAGCTGGTCGAGACCGGCAATATCGACGATGATCTGGGCGAGATTGCCGATTGCGACTGGGTGGTCGAAGCGATTGTCGAACGGCTCGATATCAAGCAGGCATTATATGCGAAAATCGATGCCGCGCGGACGCCCGGCACCGCGATCTCATCCAACACGTCGACAATTCCGCTCGCGCAGCTGATCGATGGCCGATCGGACGCGTTCGCCGCCGATTTCCTGATCACCCATTTCTTCAATCCGCCGCGCTATATGCGGCTGCTCGAAGTGGTCGCCGGCCCGAAGACGAACCCCGCGATTGCCGCCAAGGTGGCGACCTTTGCCGATCGCGCGATGGGCAAGGCGGTGGTGCATGCCAAGGATACGCCGGGTTTCATCGCCAACCGGATCGGCACCTATTGGCTGCTGGTCGCCGTCAACGCCGCGATAGACGTTGGCCTGTCGGTGGAGGAGGCCGACGCGATCGGCGGCAAGCCGATGGGCGTGCCTAGCACCGGTATTTTCGGCTTGATCGATCTGGTCGGTATCGATCTGATGCCGTTGCTTGAAAAAAGCATGGTCGCAAGTCTGCCCGCAAGCGATGCTTTCCATGCATCGGTGCGGCCGTCGCCGCTGATCGAGCGCATGATTGCCGAAGGCTATACCGGTCGTAAGGGCAAAGGCGGTTTCTACCGGATCAACCGCGATGCCGGGAAGCAGAAGGAAGCCATCGACCTTGCGACCGGCGTCTATCGCAAGGCGCTGCGCATCGATCCCCCGCGCGCCGACGTGAAATCGCTGATCGCGCTGCCGGGCAAGACCGGCGAATTCGCCTGGGCGGTGCTCGGTCAGGTTCTCGCTTATGCGGCCACACTCGTGCCGGAGGCAGCGGACGACATCGTCGCGATCGATGACGCGATGAAGCTTGGCTATAACTGGAAATATGGTCCGTTCGAACTGATCGACCAGATCGGCGCCGCGGCCTTCGCGCAGCGTCTGGAGGCTGAGGGCCGAGCCGTGTCGCCGTTGCTGAGGCTGGCCGGTGATCGGACCTTCTATCGGCTACAGGATGGCCGGCGCCAATATCTGGGCCAGGATGGCGAATATCACGATATCGTCCGTGCCGAAGGCATCGTGTCGCTTGAGGATATCAAGCGCGTCGCCAAACCGCTGCTCAGGAACGGATCGGCTGCGCTCTGGGATATTGGCGACGGCGTCGCGTGCTTCGAATTCGCGTCGAAGATGAACGCGCTCGATGGCGACACGCTGAAACTGCTCGGCGATGCGATCGGTCTTGTCGGCCAGAAATATAAAGCGATGGTCATCTACACCGACGCTGCCAATTTCTCAGCCGGGGCCAATCTCGGCCTTGCATTGTTTGCGGTGAACATCGCGGCGTGGGGCGAGATCGAGAAGCTCGTGAGTGGCGGCCAGGCCGCGTATAAGGCGATGAAATATGCGCCCTTTCCGGTGGTCGGCGCGCCTGCCGGGCTCGCGCTCGGCGGCGGTTGCGAGATTCTGCTGCATTCCGACGCGATCCAGGCGCACGCCGAAAGCTATATCGGCCTCGTCGAATGCGGGGTCGGGCTGGTGCCGGGCTGGGGCGGTTGCGGCGAGATGATCGATCGCTGGACCAAGGCCGGTGTCCTGCCGCGCGGGCCGATGCCGGCCGTTGCCAAGGTGTTCGAGATCGTGAGTACGGCGACGGTGTCCAAATCGGCCGCTCAGGCCAGGGACTATATGTTCCTGCGTCCCTCCGACGGCATCACGATGAACCGCGATCGCCTGCTCGCCGATGCCAAGGCCCGGGCGCTGTCGCTGGTCGACGGCTATCAGCCGCCGAAGCCGCCCGAGTTCAGGCTGCCCGGATCGAGCGGCCGGGTTGCGCTCGGCATGGCGGCGGAAGGCTTCCACAAGCGGGGTCTCGCGACCGATTATGACATGGTCGTGTCGGATGCTCTGGCGTCGGTGTTCACCGGCGGCGATGCCGACGTTATCGATGTCGTAAGCGAACAGGATATGCTGGCGCTTGAACGTGCGGCCTTCATGGCGCGTGTCCGTGACAAACGAACGCTCGCGAGGGTTGAGGCGATGCTCGAGACCGGCAAGCCGTTGAGAAATTGATGTTTAGGTACTTCAAATTCCTCCCCGAGCTTGCTCGGGGAGGGGGACCATGCGCAGCATGGGGGAGGGGCATGCGGGACGGTTCCGCAGGCCCCTCCACCGCTCTTCGAGCGGTCCCCCTCCCCGTTCCGGGGAGGAATTGGAAGGCGCAAAACTTCGGAGAGATGAACCATGCAGACCTATGACGCCCCCTTGCGCGACATGCGCTTCGTCCTCCACGAACTCCATGCCGACGATGGTTTCGGTGGTCTGCCGGCCCATGAAGAATTCACGCCCGATCTGCTCGATGCCGTGCTGGAGGAAGCCGCCAAGCTCGCACGCGACGTGCTGCTGCCGATCAATGCCAATGGCGATATCGAGGGCTGCCGGCTTGAAAATGGCGTTGTGCGGACGCCGGCGGGCTTCAAGCATGCCTATGACCAGTTCCGTGAGGGCGGTTGGTGCGCGCTGGCGGCCGATCCGAAATGGGGCGGCCAGGGTCTGCCAGAGACGATCAACAAGCTGGTCGAGGAGATGATCTGCGCGACAAATGTTTCATTCGGGCTGTATCCCGGCCTGACCCACGGCGCGACGACGGCGCTCGAAAGCAAGGGCTCGGAGGAGCTCAAGGCGCGCTACATGCCCAAGTTGGTGGAGGGGGTCTGGTCCGGCACGATGTGCCTTACCGAGCCGCATTGCGGAACCGATCTCGGTATGCTGCGCACCAAAGCGGAGCCGCAGGCGGATGGCAGCTACAGGATCACCGGCAACAAAATCTTCATCTCGGCTGGCGATCACGACCTGACCGAGAATGTCATCCACCTTGTTCTTGCGCGGTTGCCCGGAGCGCCGGCGGGGGTGAAGGGGATCAGCCTGTTTCTCGTGCCCAAATATCTGCCGAACGATGATGGCACGGTGGGCCCGCGCAACGGCGTGGCCTGCACCGGTCTGGAACACAAGATGGGGCTGAAAGCCTCGGCCACGTGTCAGATGAGTTTCGACGATGCGACCGGATGGATCGTCGGCGAGCCCAATAAGGGGCTGTCCGCGATGTTCGTGATGATGAACCAGGAACGGGTCGCGGTCGGTGTGCAGGGGCTCGGCGTCGGAGTCGGCGCTTATCAGGGCGCGGTTGCCTATGCGAAGGATCGCATCCAGGGCCGGTCGTTGTCAGGCGTAAAGAGGCCCGATCTCGCAGCCGATCCGATCATCGTCCATCCCGATGTCCGGCGGATGCTGATGACGATGCGGGCCTATACCGAAGGCTGCCGCGCCCTCGGCACGTGGGTGGCGCGCGCGCTCGATGCCGAGCGTCACGCGCCGGATCCCGAGGCCCGTCAGCGCGCCGCTGATTTCACCGCGCTGATGACGCCGGTGGTCAAGGCACTGTTTACCGATCTGGGCCATGAGGCTGCGCAATTGGCTGTCCAGACCTATGGCGGCCATGGCTACATTCGCGAACATGGCATGGAGCAATATGCGCGCGATGCCCGGATCACGATGATTTATGAAGGTACCAACGGCATCCAGGCGCTCGATCTGGTCGGCCGCAAGCTCGCGGCGCATGGCGGCCGCTATTTGCGATCCTTCTTCCATCCGGTGTCGAACTTCATCGCCGATCACAAGACGCATCCGCAGCTGGGCGATCTCGTTGGCGGACTCGAAAAGGCTTTCGGCGCGCTCCAGCTTGCCACGGGCACCATCGCGCAGAAGGGCATGGCCGATCCCGAGGAGGCGGCCGCGGCGGGGACCGATTATCTAAGGCTTCTCGGCCTTGTCGCGATCGCCTTCGTTTTCGCCAAATCGGCCAAGATCGCATACGATCGAATTGGTGCGAACGAGGATGCCGAAGGTTTCTATGCATCCAAGCTGATCACCGCCGGCTTTTACTACGATCGTATCCTACCCCAGGTAGCGGGATTGCTGGGGGCAATCAAATCGGGCAAGCGCACGATGATGGCACTCGATATCGACGCATTCTGACCAGGTTGCGGCAGCTACGATGGTGATGCGTGAATCTTCACCATCTCGGACAGGTTCAACATCCGCGCGATCGCACCTGCGATAAGCAGGGCAATTCCTTCGTCGCTGGCAAAGCCACCATAAATCAGGCAGCGCGCCTGCAGCACGCGGCAGAAACTATCCCATGTTTCGGGATCGGGGGCTGGCGGATTCGCCCAGAAACTGTCGAGTGGGCCGCTGAAGGTGACGCCGGGGATATTATAGACGGCATGGCCAAGCGCGGCGACGGGAATTCCTGACGCCAGCGCCAATGTGCCGGTGGTGCTGTTGACCGTCACCACGCCAAGCGAGCCGGTTACGATTGTCTCGATATCGCCGCCCTTGGCAAAAAGCACGCGGTCGCTCACCTTCAGGCGTGCCGCTTCCTGGCCGATAAAGCGCCCCCAACTGAACAGGCCATTGTCCAGCGGATGCTCCTTGATGAGCAGCATCGTGTCGCTGGGTGCCGCCCGGGCAAAGCTCTCGATGACATAGCTTGCGCCGGCTTCCATCGACCGAAACGGCGAATGGATGCGGATCTGGTGATCGGATGACAGTTGCAGAGGCAATGCGAAATAGCTTTTGCCGGCAAGCTTTGCGAGCGTGGCTTCGGCCTGCCCCTGATGCAGCTTGCGCAAAGCGAGTTGCTTGAGCCAGCCCAACGCTTCCGCGGCTGCCGATCGGTCGCGATGCGAGCGATAATGCGGGAACCGCCATGTGCGTAAAAATGTGCTCGCATAATAAGCGGTGGCCTCTCGCGCGCGTCGGCGGAACGTGGCAGGGACCGGTGCGTGTTCGCCCAGCGGCGGTAAATCACGGGCGGCCGCGATGAACCATTCGGGATCGCGAGGTAATGTCGAATGGCCGTTGACACCATCGAGTTCGAGCGTGGCCCAATTGGGCCGGATATAGCCTTCTTCAAACACATGCACGCGTATGCCGCGCAACCGCGCCATGCCGCGTGCGGCATTGTGCAGCGGACGGCAATCGCCGAACAGGACGATGTCGCTGATCCGGTTTTCGACCAGGAACGTATCGACGAAGCTCGGCCAGCGATCCGCGGTCCCGGTATAATTGATCGCTGCGCCGGGCCAGACCGATTGATCACCGCCGTTGAGATTGATGCGGTGAACGGCGTGTCCCAGATCGCGCAATGCCAGCCCGAGGCGAAAGAAAAACGGGCCGGGTGGCCCCTGCAGGAACAGGAAGCGCTGCTTGGAGGCGACGCCATGCATCATGCCGGCGTCCTCGCGCCGGCCAGGCCACGGCGAATGCGACCCTGAACCTTGCGGAGGCGGGTCAGCAAGGTTTCCTGCGGAACCGGTTGGGCCGCAAGGCGCTCGATCAGCACTTCGGGCGGACATGGCAATTTTGTGACGGGATCGAGGTAGCGGGGGTAAAGGATCAACGCTGCAGCCACCAATTGTGCCCTCGATACTGCCCTCGCCCGACGTCGATCAATGGGCGGCGCCAGATCGCGCGTCAAGCCCCAGCCAGCGTAGAAGGGATAGCCGTGGGTCACAACCTCGCAATCGCGAAGCAGCGCTTCGAACCCCGTGAGCGAGGTCAATACGTGGACGGAATCAACAACTTCCAGGATCGATGCGATCGACGCTCCGCGTTCGACCATATCGACATGACGCAATGCGTCCCAATCCTCGATCCGGCCCCTGCGATGCCCGGCGTCGACATCCGGATGTGGCCGGAAGATCAGAAAGGCGTCCGGCTCGGCTTTGCGGGCGCGGATGATGAGGTCGAGGTTGCCACGGACCCCGGCGGCACCCAGTCGCACCGAGAGATCATCCTCGACCTGTCCTGTGACGAGCACGACCTTTCGATCGGTCTCGGGCCTTGCGAAGGGCGCACGGCTGCTCGAATATTTGCTGACGCCAGTTTCCACGATCGTCCGCGCCAGTCGGTCGGCACGGGCAAGCAGAGCCGGATCGTCGATCGGTGCGGCAATCATAAGTTCCAGATCGCTGGGCTGGCGGGGATCGAAATGGAGTCCGCTGCGATCGAGGATGATCGAATGCGGCGGATGGCAATCGCTGCCGAGACCGGACGAGCGCAGAAAGCCGTCTTCGACCGGATGGACGGCGACGCCATCTGCTTCGGCCAAGGCATCAAGCCCCTTCGGTGCCCGCGTTGGCCATACGGCGACGGCGCCGTTTCGCGCCGCGGCGTAACGAACGGCGACGCCGGCGCTGCGCGTGAAATGCAGCCCTTCGCTGCCCGGCCATAACATGGCTTCCACTTCGCGTTGCTTCCAGCCGGCGATTCCCGTGGCAGCAGCGAGGCCGCGGTTGCGATCGATCGTGCGTCGCCAGAAGGCGAGCTGCGCAATCGCTTCCTCAATGGTGATCGCGTTTCCTGAATAAGGGTCTCGATAAGTCACGCCATCAATCAGCAGCGCGGTGATGGCGCGCGCGAGGCTATCGTGGCCATCATCGCGATGATGATCGGCATAGGTGCCGGCGTTCAGCCACTTTACGTCGATCCCGCGCAACCATGCGACGAAGCCGAGCTCGTCATTTCCGTCGACGCACACGGACGAAAGCGAGTCGGTCCGCGACCAGGGATCGCAGCTCTCTTCCGATGGCTGTTGGCTGCCCCAGAAACGACCGCCGACCCGTTCGGCGACGATCAGATCGGCGACGCGGAGTGCGCGATCCCGTTCGGCATCGATCAATGCCTTGCGCTTGCCCGGACGCGCTCGAGGCGAACTGACCGCCGCGATGGCTGTTGCTGTTCCGGGAAAGGGTGGCGACCGCAGGAATGGTTCCTGTGTCACCAGCGTGCCGGATCGTCGCGCGTTCATCTGGCTCCACCTGTTCGGCAATACTGCGTACCGCGCGATGATCGCCGCACGACGTGGGCGATCAAGCGGATTTCCCGCTCGAAAAGCCGCCGAATATGCACTGCAAAGCGAGCCTCAGAATGGCACGTCGTCGTCGAGATCGCTGTCGAACGGATTGGGCTTGCGGGCTGCGGGCGCTGCGGCACTGCGCGATCCGCCGCCGAAGCTGCTCGCGCCGCCACCATAGCCGCCATCATCGTCTCCCCAACTGCCGCCGCTGCTGCCGGAGCCGCCCGAGGAGCCGCCATCTGGCCGATCGAGGAGGACCATGACCGCGTTGAAGCCTTGAAGAACGACCTCGGTTGAATAGCGTTCCTGCCCCTGCGCATCGGTCCATTTGCGGGTCTGCAGCGCGCCTTCGAGATAGACTTTGCTGCCCTTGCGCAGATAGCGTTCGGCAATGCCCGCCAGCGCCTCGTTGAAGATCGCCACCGAATGCCATTCGGTCTTTTCCTTGCGATCACCGGTGGCGCGATCCTTCCAGCTTTCCGATGTCGCGATGCGCAGGTTCACCACCTTGCCGCCATTCTGGAAGCTGCGCGATTCGGGATCGCGGCCCAGATTGCCGACCAGGATCACCTTGTTCACGCTGCCCGCCATCGAAATCTCCCGATAAAATGCGATGAAAGCCCGATCGAATCCTCGACCGAGCCTTTGTTGATGAGAACATATAGCGAATCAATCGCGCGGCGCGAGTCCTACAATCCGATCGCTGTCGCCGTCCAGAAGGTAAGTCCTGCGCCGATATAGGCCAGGGCGAACAGATAGGCTAAGGCGAAAGCGGGCCATTTCCATCCGTTGGTCTCGCGCCGCATCACAGCGATCGTCGACAGGCATTGGGGCGCGAATACGAACCAGATCAGGAAGGCCAGTGCCGTCGGCAGCGACCATCGCCCCTGCAGCCGCTGAATCAGCGTCTTTTTGACGGCATTTTCATCATCATTGTTCTCGATCGAATAGACGGTAGCGAGCGCTGACACCGCCACTTCGCGCGCGGCCATGGCGGGAATGATCGCGAGGGCCATCTCATGATTGAAACCGATTGGCCGAACGATGAAGGCCAGCCCGTCGGCGATCCGGCCGGCGGCCGAATATTGCACCTGGCTCTGCCCCTCGGGTGCCTTGGGGAATGACAGCAACGCCCATAACAGGATCGTTGCCGCGAGGATCAGCGTGCCGGCGCGCTTGAGGAATATCATCGCCCGCTGCCAGAGGCCAAGCACGACATCGCGCCAGGCCGGCATTTGATATTTGGGCATTTCCATCATGAACCCCGCGCTATCGCCGCGTGCGACCGTCCGGCGGATGACCAGCGATGCCACCATCGCCGAGACAATGCCGGTGATGTAGAGGCCGAACAGCACCAGTCCTTGCAGGCCAATCCCGGGACCAACCGTTCGCGCGGGGATGAACGCGCCGATGATCACCGCATAGACGGGAAGCCGGGCCGAACAGGTCATCAGCGGGGCGATCAGGATCGTGGTCAGGCGATCCTTGGGGTCGTCGATCGTCCGGGTCGCCATGATTCCGGGGATTGCGCAGGCGAAGGACGACAGCAACGGAATGAACGCCCGCCCGGACAGGCCGACGCTGGCCATCAGCCGGTCCATCAGGAAAGCGGCCCGCACCATATAGCCCGATGCCTCGAGCAGCAGGATGAAGAAGAACAGGATCAGGATCTGCGGCAGGAACACGACGACCGATCCGACGCCGGCGATGATGCCATCGACGATCAGAGATCGCAGCACGCCCTGGGGCAGCAGTTGCGCCACACCTTGCGAAATCGCGGCGAAGGCGCCCTCGATCCAGCCGATCGGCGCCTGCGACCAGGCGAAAACAGCCTGGAACATCACGAACAGGATTGCACCCAGCAGAAGCGGTCCGATCAGCGGATGCAGGGCCACGGCATCGGCACGGTGCGTCCAGCGGCGGCGAAAATTTTCCTCGGTGGTCGCCGCCACGGCGATCGCGCGGGCGCGCCGCTGCAAGGTGATGACGTCCTGATCGAGCGCGCGGGCGTCGCCGCTGAAGATGCGCGGACCGCCGGTGGCGATGAGCCCGATCGCCGCCTTCAGATCATCGATCCCCTTGCGACGGACGGCAACGGTGGGGATTACGGGAACCCCCAGCTCCGCCGATAGCTTTGCCGCATCGATCTTCAGCCCGTCGCGTTCGGCCATGTCGATCATGTTGAGCGCGACGACGATCGGCAGGCCCAGCGCGATCAGCTGCAGGGTGAAGCGCAGATGATTGTCGAGATTGGCGGCGTCCACCACCACCACCATCGCCGACGGCAGCCGCTCACCGGCCTGCTTGCCGAGCAGGACATCGCGGGTAACGGCTTCGTCTGGACTCGACGGCTCGAGGCTGTAGGTGCCGGGCAGATCGATCAGTTCGACCGGGCGGCCGTCGGCAAGGCTCAGCCGCCCAGATTTCCGCTCGACCGTGACACCCGGATAATTACCGACCTTTTGCCGGGCGCCGGTCAGGGCATTGAACAAGGCGCTCTTGCCGGCATTGGGATTGCCGACAAGTGCGATCAAGGGCGCGGCGTTCATGGTTGCGGGATCGGCTCCACCATGATCGACGCCGCCTGCGCGCTGCGCAGGGCGACGGTCATCCGGCCGATTCGGCAGGCGATCGGATCGAGTCCGAATGGACCGCGGTGCAATTTCTCGATCGCGACGCCGACGTCGACGCCCAGCTCTCGCAGCCGTTTCGCATCTTTTTCACGAAGCATCGACCAGCCGATCGAAAGGATTCGCGCAGCTTTGTTGAGCGGCAATTTGTCGAGCGAAACGCTCGGCGTGATGACATCAATCTCCATGCTGCGATTCATTATCATTAGCGCTTCAAAAATACCAGCGTCATGTTGCCGGGTAACGAAGCCGCCCCAGAAAGCGCGCCGGACTGAAATGATGGTCGCCGGACGGCAGCAATTGGGCCTTGAACTTTTCGAACCGCATCACGCCTTCGATGCGACGGTCGAGAAAGGCGCGGGTATCGGCGAAACCCTCGCTGTCATCGTCGATCCAGGCGAGCATGGTGGCGCCATAGACCGCGGCCAGCGTCGCACGCTTCGTATAGTGCGCAAAATCGGTGCTGGTATCGCCGGCTGTCCGCCAGATCAGGTCGGCGGCACGCCAGCCGAGTCGGGCCGCGTGCGCGGCGTGGGCGGGCCGCGCCAATATCGAAAAAGCGCGCCGCCACGCATCGGCATGTGTGCTGGCCAGCTCGATGCGGGTCCAGACCAGCGACCGGATCCGCTCGCGAATCTTCATCGTGGCGATTCGCTCGGGCGGGAAGGCATCGATCATCGCGCGGTCGATCGCTGCGAACCAGCTGTCGATCATCGCGATCGCGCCGCCGGGAAAGCATAATTTCAGCCGGTCGGCCGGGACGCCGAGTGCGGTGGCGGCGCCAGCCAGCGCAACATCGCTCCACCCATCGAACACGGCATAAGCGGGCAGCAGCGGTGCCGCGGAATCGCGCAATTCGTCCAGCGTCATATCGATCGGAGCCGTCATGCGCCTTCCCTAATCTCTTGCCGAGCGATTTGCCAGCGGTGCAGCGGAGCCGCGCCGCGCGAGTACCAGCGCCGCCGCGACCGCCATACCGCCGATCATATCGGCAGGTCCGAGTTGTTCGCCATATAAGGTGCTTCCCAGGACCGCACCCATCAGCGGCTGGATCAGGAAGCCCATCCCGACCACCAGTGGCGGCAATCTGCCAACCGCATAGACCAGCAAACCCTGCCCGATCACTTGGCTGCCCAGCGCAAGCAGCACCAGCGGCCCCCAGCTGCGCGGCCAGATTTCCTGTCCGGCGCCCCACGCAAAAAGCCATAAGGGCAGTAGTCCGGTCAGCGTGGAAATCGCCAGCGCAGGCAGCGGCGCCAGAACCCCGCGCACTTTCTCGATCGCGATAAGGTAGCCGGTATAGAACAGGCCGGCGGTGATGCAGAGCAGATCGCCGATCAGATATTGGGGCGACAATTCATAGGATCGGCCGATCAGCACGATCGTCCCGATTGCAGCCAGGACGAGCGCCACAACCTGGCTGCGAGTCGGCAAGCTGCGCGCGATGATCAGGCCGTAAGCCGCGAAGGTGAACGTCGTCAGATTGGCGAAGAGGGCGGCATTGGCCAATTTCGTGCGGACGATCCCGATGTGCCACGCCGCGAGATCGGCCGCAAAGAAGATGCCGCCAATCAGGAGCCAAGCCCACAATTTTCGGGGCATTCGTGGGATTGGCTGGCGCGTGCCCACCGTGAGCAGCAACAGGACGGGGGCAGCCAGAGCGAGCCGCCAGAAGCCCGAGCCGATCGGCGACACTTGCGCCATTCTGACCAGCGTGGGCCCGAAGGCCAGCGCGACGTTCGCCAGCAGCATCGCCAGAAACGCCGCCGGCTTGGTCTGCTTCGGCAAGTCTGCCGCGGCGTGCGTGTGTCGTTGATCGGGCAATTCGGATGGTCTTCTCGCCAGGTCGGAGGATCATGCTGTCCCCTGATCGAAAGATCGGCTTAGGCGCCGAACCGTTCTTTCAGCGCCAGCATCGCGATGGCGGCCTTCGCCGCGTCGCCGCCCTTGTCCTTTTCCGACCGGCGGGCACGGGCCAGCGCCTGTGCCTCATTCTCGACGGTGAGGATGCCGTTGCCGATCGCAAGCGCGTCCATCGACAATGCCATCAGCCCGCGCGCGCTTTCGTTCGAGACGACCTCGAAATGATAAGTTTCGCCCCGGATGATGACGCCCAACGCGACGAACGCGTCGTAGCGGCCCGTCTCGGCGGCCATGGCGATCGCGCCGGGGACTTCCAGCGCGCCGGGGACGGTGACGGTTTCATGTTTGTGCCCCGCCTCCTCGATCGCGGTACGGGCGCCGTCGAGCAGCATGTCATTCAGATGGTCGTAGAATCGGGCTTCGACGATAAGGATCTTGGCCATCATTGGGCTCCGGCTGGAAGGATGGGGCGTTCGCCAACGATCGACAGGCCGTAGCCGTCCAGCCCGATCAGCGTGTGGTGCGTATTGGTGAGCAGGATCATGTCCTGTACGCCGAGTTCGGTGAGGATCTGGGCGCCGACGCCATAGTCGCGCAGCTCCTCCATCAGGCCTGCATCCGGGTGAGGCGTGTTGCGAGCGGCGAAGGCGCGGGACATCCATCCGGCCGCCGCGCGATTTATCACGACGATCACGCCGGCGCCCTCTTCGGCGATCATTTCCATCGATCGGGCGAGCAGGTCGCTACGCGGATTGATTTCACCGAACGTGTCGGTCAGCATCGAGGTCGTATGCATCCGGACCAAAGTCGCCTTGTCCGGATCGATCTTGCCCTTGGTCAGGGCGATCTGCTCGGTTCCGGTCGCCTTGTTGTAGAAGGTCATCGCCGTCCAGTCGCCGCCCCATTTGCTGGTGAAGCGGGTTTCGGCACGCTTTTCAACCAGATGATCATATTGGCGGCGATAGGCGATCAGGTCGCGGATGGTGCCGATCTTCAGCCCGTGCGTCTGCGCGAAGACGAGGAGATCGTCCATCCGCGCCATCGTGCCATCGTCCTTCATGATCTCGCAGATCACGCCCGAAGGATTGAGCCCCGCGAGTCGGGCGACATCGACCGCCGCCTCGGTATGGCCGGTGCGCACCAGCACGCCACCGTCGCGTGCGACCAATGGAAAGACGTGGCCCGGCGTAACGATATGTTCGGGGCCTTTGCCGGCATCGATCGCGACAGCGACCGTCCGCGCGCGATCTGCCGCCGAAATGCCCGTCGTCACGCCTTCGCGTGCCTCGATCGAGACGGTGAAGGCGGTTTCGTGGCGGGTGCCGTTATTGCGGCTCATCAGGTCGAGCCCCAGCTGCTCGACGCGCTCGCGGGTCAGCGACAGGCAGATCAGCCCCCGGCCGTGCTTGGCCATGAAGTTGATCGCATCCGGCGTCGCCATTTGCGCGGGAATGACGAGATCGCCTTCATTCTCGCGGTCCTCGTCGTCGACGAGGATGAACATCCGGCCGTTGCGGGCTTCGTTGATGATCTCCTCGATCGGCGTCAGGCCCGGCGAATCGAGATAGGTTTGTAGTTTGCGCAATGTGTCCGCTGTCGGGTTCCACTCGGGATCGTCGATCGACCGCAGCGAATTGGGGTGGAGCCCCGCGGCGCGCGCAAGGCCCGAACGGGAAAAGCCGCCTTCGGCAACGGCAGCGCGGACGCGCTCGATAAGGGATGTGCTCATGATTGCCGCAATTATCACATCATAAGCAGGCTGAAAATAATAAAATCACACTACAGTGTGATTGCGCAACTGTTCCATCCGGCCAAGATAGCGTGCGAGCACATCGATCTCGAGGTTGATCTCGTCACCGGCGGTGGCCGAGCCCAGGGTCGTGACCGCCGACGTGTGCGGAATGATGTTCAACCCGAAGCGCACGCTGCCGTCGGGCAGATCGGTGACGCCGTTCACCGTCAATGAGATGCCATCGACGGTAATCGACCCCTTGGGTGCCAGATAGGGAGCCAGCGCGCGCGGGGCATCGATTTCGAAACGGTGCGAATCGCCGTCATCGCTGATCGATGTGATGCGGCCGATGCCGTCGACATGGCCGGTAACGATATGGCCGCCGAGTTCGTCGCCCACCTTGAGCGCGCGTTCGAGGTTGAGCCGGCTCCCGGCGGCCCAATGGTCGCGCGCCGTTCGTGACACGCTCTCATGCGACACGTCGACCGCGAACCAGCCCGCGCCCTTTTCGACCACCGTCATACAGGCACCGGAACAGGCGATCGACGCTCCGATGTCGATATCGTCCGTGTCATAGGTGCAACCGATGCGGACATGCATGTCACCCCGCATTTCGACGGCCATGATCGTGCCGATGTCGGTAATGATCCCGGTAAACATAGTGTGCGCTAACTCCGGGTCCGGTGGTAGCCGTCCAGCCGGTCGCTGCCAAGCGCCCGCGACTCCTTATGGTGCCAGCGTCCATGCGCGTCGGCGAGCTCGGTGAGGCCGATATCGCCGATCGCCGGCAGGCCATTACCAATCAGGATTGGTGCGCGGTAAATGAGCAGCCTGTCGACCAGATCGGCCTTCAGAAAGGCGGTTGCCGCGCCGGCCCCGCCTTCGATCAGCACATGATCGCAAGCATCGATCGCTGCGATATCCTGCGGCGCCGGCAAGGCGATCCAGCCATCGGGGGCGATCCCACGGCCAAGCACGGCGCGGCGCGGCGAGCGCTCCTCGAGGCCGGGGAGCCGCACGTCGAGCGCGGGGCGGTCCGCTTCGAGCGTGCCGCGCCCGACCAGAATCACGTCGCTCCGCGCGCGTTCGACATGGGCATGGGCACGGGCGACCGGGCCGGTGATCCAGCGGCTCGATCCGTCGGGCAGAGCGATCCGGCCGTCGATCGATAGACCGAACTTGAGCGTTACATAGGGGCGGCCCCATGTCTGGCGCGCGAAAAAGCCAGCCATCGCGGCGCGCGCGGCATCCGCTTCGATGCCGTCTACGACAATGATGCCAGCGGCGCGCAGGCGATCGATGCCCTGGCCGTTGGTGCGCGGATCCGGATCGCCGGCGGCGATAACGACGCGCGCGGGGCGAGCCGCCACAAGCAGATCTGCACAGGCGGGGCCCCGCGCCGAGACATGGGCGCAGGGCTCGAGCGTGACATAGATCGTGGCGCCTTCGACCGCCGCTCCGGCCTGTTCGATCGCATGCGCTTCGGCATGTGGTCGCCCGCCGGGCTGGGTCCAGCCGCGCCCGATGACGCGGTCGTCCCGCACGATGATGCAGCCCACCGGGGGATTGGGTGCCGTCCGACCGCGCCCGCGTTGCGATAATGCGATCGCGGCGGTCATGAAGCGCCGATCGTCGGCGGACACCGAACTATTCAATGCCGAGCTGTTTCGCCAGCCGCTGGTAAGAACGTTGTCGTTCGAGCTTGGCGGCGTCGCGGATCTTCTGATCGGCGATCTGTTCCTTTTTGATCACCTCGTCGCTGCGATCGGCGCGCCAGCCTTCGACATAGATGATTTTCGGGCCCTTCGGCGCCAGGCCGCGCGTGTCGCGCATGAAACCATAGACGATGATCACGGGCATCATCGCCGCGAGCAGGCCGAGCATCAATTTGGTACGATCCTGCCCGGCCGCAAAGGCGCGAAGATCGGCCCAGAGGGTGCGGGGGGAAGCGGGACGGGGAAGAGCCATGACCCGCTAAATACGGTGCAAATGCCCGGCGCGCCAGCCCATCGGCGCGCCGGAATATGGATTTCAGCTTTCGAGGTGGAACTTCACGGTCATCACCCGCCAGCTTTCGGTGGGCATGCCGTCGGTCGTGGCGGGGCGAAAACGCCAGTAGCGGAGCGCCTGTTTGCGGGTGGCATCGAAGAAGGCGGGATTGGTGGCCGATACCAGCTCGACCTGTTTTACCTGGCCGTCCGTGCCTATCAGGATGCGCACCGTAGCGGTGCCTTCAATCTCTGCACGGACCAGCGACGGCGGATAATCGGGCTGAAAGCGGCCGCTCGCGGATGGATCGATTGTGGCGGGCCTTGTTACCGGATCGAGTTTTGGAGCGATAACCGTATCCGTCGCGCCGTTGCCCGCTGTTCGCGGCCGGGCGTCTACATCGACAGGATCCGGTCCCTTTGGTGGTAATATGGGATCAACCTTCACCGGTTGATCGAAGGGGCGGGCTGGCAGCGCTTTTTGCGCGCGGTGCTCGTGTTGCGGTTTGCTTTCGGGCGGTGGCGGCGGTTCGTGGATGGGAATCAGCGGTGTGGGAAGCCAGGTGATCCGGACATATTGCTGCGCCGGTGCCAGAATGATCGCCGCCAGTACGGCTACGTGGCCGGCGATGATCAGGCCGAGGGTGAGGGTGTGGGGTTTGCGGGTATCGAGAAAGCCTTCATGCTCCATGACGATCTCCTATCGGTGCGGCACTCTGTGGTGGCTCGCAGTCGCGATGGTACATCATATCATTCTGGAGTGGCAGCGAATTTATTTCAGCGCTGAAATTTTTCAAGTTAGCGAATAATGCTAAGCTGACTCGGGAGATTATCCCAATCATTTGCGAAAAATTCGCATTTGAGCAGCGTAAATAACGCCGAAACGTAGAAAAATCTTAGTTCCGTCCATTTGGCACGGCTCATGCAGAACATCGGACATTCACCGCGGTAGCGCGGGCATGATCACCAAGGGAGCAAGACGATGTTCGATTTCACCTCCAGCGATGCCAAGAGGATCGTTCTGGCGTTGGCCGGCGGATTGTTGATGAGCCTGGCCTGCCTCACCGCCGCGCTGGCCCCGGCCAATGCCGCTTCGTCTCACACCGTCGACAGCTGCCGTCCGACTTTGCTCTGATCACCCCAACGTCCGCAAAGGGAAATTGCCATGTCCAATTCGTTCCGTCTCAACAAGCGCGATGCCAAGATCATGGGCGTTTGCGCCGGTCTGGCCGATTATAGCGGCATCGATCTGATGCTGATCCGCATCGCCACGGTGCTGCTCACCATCTGCGGCTTCGGCTCGACGATCATCCTCTATCTGATCGTTGGCCTGGTTGCGCCGTCCAATCGTTACTGATCGGCGGATTTCGTAACGGCCTCTCGCAGTCGCGCGACCGCGCGATCCTTGCCGATGAGGCCGAGCATCGCGTTCATGTCCGGCCCATGTTCGCGCCCTGTCAGCGCAAGGCGCAGCGGCAGGAACAGGCCCTTGCCCTTCCGCCCGGTGGTGGCGCCCAGTGCGCCGGTCAGCGCCTTCCACGGTCCATCCGTCCAGTCGAGCGACGCCGCAAGCGACGCGGCCTGTTCGAGGAAATCATGATCTTCCGGCGCGGCCCAGCCCTCGACGGGTCCTTCGACCACCGCCCACCAGTCGGCGGCTTCGGCGATAATGTGCAGGTTCGGCCGGATCGTCAGCCAGGCCTGCTCGTCCATGCCGGCCGGCAGCCGGCCGGCCACCGCCGCGTGGTCGGTGACGTGCAGGATGCGCGCGTTGAGCGCTTTCAGTTCCTCCATGTCGAACCGCGCGGGTGCGCGGCCGAAGCGGGCAAAATCGAAACTGTCGATCAGCGGCGCGGGGTCGGCGACGGGCTCGACCGGCAGGCTCGTGCCGATTCGGGCGAGCAATGCGATGATCGCCATCGGCTCGATGCCTTCCTCGCGAAAGGTGTCACACCCCAACGATCCCAGCCGCTTCGACAGCTTGCCCTCGGTCCCGGTCAGCAGCGCCTCATGGGCGAAAGATGGCGCCGGCGCGTCGAGGGCCGCGAACATCTGCAATTGCAGCCCGGTATTGGTGACATGATCCTCGCCGCGCACGACGTGAGTCACACCCATATCGATGTCGTCGATCACGCTGGGCAGCATATAGAGCCAGCTGCCGTCGGCGCGCCGGATCACCGGATCGGACATCAGCTTCGGATCGAGTTGCTGGGGCCCGCGGATCAGATCGTCCCACGCGATCGGGCTGTCATGATTGAGCAGGAAGCGCCAGTGCGGCGTCCGCCCTTCGGCCGCAAAGGCGGCGCGATCGGCATCGCTCAGCGTCAGCGCCGCGCGATCATAGACCGGAGGAAGCCCGCGCCCGGCGAGGATCTTGCGCTTGAGATCGAGCTCCTGCGCGGTTTCGTAACAGGGATAGACCCGCCCCGCGGCCTGCAATGCGTCGAATCGCGCCTGATAGAGCGCGAAGCGATCGGACTGGCGCACGGCATCATCTGGTGTGAGACCAAGCCAGTCGAGATCGGCGCGAATCGCCTGCGCATATTCCTGGGTCGATCGTTCGAGGTCGGTATCGTCGAGCCGCAACAGGAAACGCCCGCCCGCCTTGCGCGCCCACATCCAGTTATGAAGCGCGGCCCGGATATTGCCGACATGCAGCCGGCCGGTGGGCGAGGGGGCGAAACGGGTGGTGATCGTCATGGGGCGCCCTCTAGCAGGGTGACGCAAAAGTCTCGCGCTTTTTGATGATCCCTGGCATTCCCGGCCCGGCTCGTACAGACACAAATGCGATTTCGGTCTGTACAATCTCCGCGGTGGGCAACTGTTCGATGGAGGCCGATCACTCGCTGCCGTGCGCCTGTCTCACGACCCCCTTTCCCGATCACAACCTTACGACTAAGAGGCCCCGAAACGCTGACCGCGACGTCGACCCAGGGGACCGTCATGAAACTTCTCACCGGCAATTCGAATATGCCGCTCGCCAAGGCCATTGCCGGCTATCTCGAAACCCCGCTCACCGATGCGAGCGTACGGCGCTTTGCCGACGAAGAGGTGTTCGTCGAGATTCATGAAAATGTCCGCGGCGAGGATGTGTTCGTGATCCAGTCGACCGGCTATCCGGCGAACGACAATCTGATGGAGTTGCTGATCTGCATCGATGCGCTGAAGCGTTCGTCGGCGCGCCGCATCACCGCGGTCATTCCCTATTTCGGCTATGCCCGGCAGGATCGCAAACCCGGTCCGCGTACGCCGATTTCCGCCAAGCTGGTGGCGAACCTGCTCGAGACGGCGGGTGCCAACCGCGTGCTTTCGGTCGATCTCCATGCCGGCCAGATCCAGGGCTTCTTCGATATCCCGACCGACAATCTTTATGCCGCACCGGTGATGTCGGCGGACATCCAGGCGCGTTTTGCGGGGCGCAACCTGATGGTGGTCTCGCCCGACGTCGGTGGCGTGGTCCGCGCCCGCGCGCTTTCCAAGCGGCTCGACAACGCCCCGCTGGCGATTGTCGACAAGCGGCGTGAACGGCCGGGCGAATCGGAGGTGATGAACATCATCGGCGATGTCTCGGGCCGCTTCTGCATTCTCGTCGACGATATCGTCGATTCGGCGGGCACGCTGTGCAATGCGGCCGCGGCGCTGCGGCAGGCCGGCGCCGAGGATGTCGTCGCTTATGTCAGCCACGGCGTGCTGTCGGGCGGCGCGGTCGCGCGCGTCGAGGGTTCGGCGCTCACCGAACTAGTAATCACCGATTCGATCGGTGTACCGGAGGCGGTGATCGACGCCAAAAAGATCCGCCTGCTGACGATCGCCCCGCTGCTGGGCGAGGCGATCAAGCGAATCGCGGACGAGAGTTCTGTGTCGAGCCTGTTCGACTGATCATCAATAATTCCTCCCCGTTCCGGGGAGGAATTTAAAGTCACTCCTTCACACCCCAACCGCCCACGGATCATAAGTCCCGAAGTCCCAGTCATTACCCTCCGGGTCGCGGACATTGTAGCTCCGCCCCGGATAGCCCTCATTGTCATGCGGCTCGGTGACGATGTCGGCGCCCTCGGCCCTGGCGCGGGCGTAATGGGCGTCGGGATCGTCGATGATCGCGGCGACGCACACCGTGACCCCGCCGGCCTGCTTCGGGGTCCGCCAGCGGTAGATGTCGGCCCCCGGGTCGTTGCGTGCGGATGACAGCATCACCATGCTACCGTTCAGCATCAGTTGGGCATGGTGGATGATCGTCGGATCAGCGGGATCGGCATAGATGACATGGCGCTCGAAGCCGAACGCGCGGCACAGGAAGTCGATCGCGGCGGGCGCATCTTCATAGCGCAGGCACGGGATCAAGGATTGCTTGTCGGTCATGGCGGTCTCCGTTGAGGCTGCGCCGATCATAATCCGCCCGCATGCCGCTGTATTGGATCAAACGAACCTATTGTTCGATTAGCCCGCCGCCATGGCCAAGCGACCGCGCGATGAACTGCGTCGGCGTCATCCCCGCAAACTCGCCGAATTCGCGGATCAGGTGCGATTGGTCGCAATAGCCGATGTCGGCGGCCAGCGCGGCCCAGTCGGGCGCCGTGCCGATTGCCGCGGACAGTCGCGAAAAACGGAGCAGCCGGCGATAACTGCGCGGGCCGACGCCGGTCGCGTCGCGGATCCGGTTGGCGAGATGCTTGCGGCTCCAGCCGATCTCCCGCGCGATCTCGGCGATGTCGAGCTCGGGTCGCGATCGTAGCAGCGCCAGCGCATGGAACTGATCGGCACGGGCCGGCGCGCACCGCGCGAGCCGCCGGATCAGGGCCGCATCGAGCAATGCGATCCGCTCCGCGCGCGTCCTGGCCTCGACCAGCGCAATTCCCAGTGTTCTCGCCTCCTGGCCCAGCAGGGCGTCGAGCGGCACGACGCGGTCGATCATCTCATTCATCGGAATGCCGAGTAGCCGCCGCAAGGTGAGCAGCGGCAGGTGGACGTGCATTCCGGCTTGCGTCCCGCACGAATGCGAAAGCGCCGGGCGCAGATGGATGCCGGCCACAAAGGCTTCGGCCGGGCCGAGCCGCAGGATCTGGCCGTCGCCGCCGGTGATCGCGATCGGCGGCCCAAGATTGATGATCATCACGCCCTCGGCATGCGGCAGCTCGCGCCGCACCGAGAAGCTGGCGGTCCGCTCATGATAATCCGAATAGCCGTCGATCAGCCCGGTGACGGCCAGCGGCGCGGAGATGCGTGCCATTTCCCAGCTGTTGATGCCGTCGTCGTGCGTATCGACGCGAATCACCCGGGAGAAATCGAGCATATCGGAAGACTATGCGATCCGCGCGCGCTCGGCTACGGCAGGCGGGATGACCGATGATGACATCCGCCTCGCCGAACGGCTGGCCGACGCGGCCGGCGCCGCGATTCGCCCCTTTTTCCGCGCGCGTTTCGAACGCGAGACCAAGGCCGATGCCTCGCCCGTCACCGAGGCCGACCGCGCCGCCGAGGCCGCGATGCGCGCGATCATCAACCGCGAGCGCCCCGGCGACGGCATCATCGGCGAGGAATATGGCCGCGAGCGTGAGGATGCCGAACGGGTCTGGGTGCTCGATCCGATCGACGGCACGCGCAGCTTCATCGCCGGTCGCCCGATCTTCGGAACATTGGTCGCGCTGATGGAGCAGGGGGTGCCTGTGCTCGGCATCATCGACCAGCCGATCGCGCGCGATCGCTGGCTCGGCGCGGCGGGGCGACCGACCACACTCAATGGCGTCGTCGCGCAGACCCGCAGGTGCGGTGCGCTTGCCGCGGCGCACATCGCCACGACCGGCCCGCTTCATTTCCAGCCGGCCGAGAAAGCGAAGTTCGACACTGTCTGCGCGGCCGCCGGCGACACCTTATGGGGTGGGGATTGTCATAATTATGCGCTGGTCGCGTCCGGGCATCTCGACGCGGTGATCGAGGCGGGACTCAAGCTATACGATTTCGCGGCGCTGGTGCCGGTGGTTGAAGGCGCGGGCGGGCGGATGTGTGACTGGCAGGGGCGGTCGCTGGGCGCTGCGAGCGGCGGGCAGGTGATCGCTGCGGGTGATCCGGCGCTCGTCGATCAGGTCGCGGCGTTGCTGGCTTAGGCGCTATATCTATTCGTTATTCCCGCGAAAGCGGGAACCCACCGTCACGGGGCACTCCGATATCATGCGGGCCGCCGTCCGTGGGTCTGCACTTTCGCGGGGATGACGATGGTTGGGGGCGATCAAAGAGACGCGCGCCTCACTGCTTACGATCGCCGGCCTTTTGGCGATTTTCACTGACCTTGCCGAGATCCTTGCGCGGGTCGCCTTTGGTGGTGCGCTGGGCGGCTGAGGTGGCGCCTGCCAATACCGGCCCGCAGGCGGCCGCCTTGGCATTGCCGATATCCACAAAGGCGAGCACCACCGCGAGCGGGCTGGCGACAAGGCCCAGACCGATGCCGACGCCAGCGCGGGCCAGGAGTTGCGAGCTGAGGATCTGGAGGCGTGGCTGTGCGAAATAGCCCTTGATGCCGATCGGTGATTGACCGGAAAACAGGCTGAACTTCTTGCCATAGGCACGGAAGGCGAAATCGAGCGATTCGTCCTTGAAGCTGAAGCCGCCCTTGGCCGTCATCACGTTCTTGTCGGTATCGATCAGGATCGGATCGGCCGCGGCGACGCCATTGCGGACGGTAAAGCCCAGCAGGCCGCAATTGATCTGCACGGGCTTCTTGAGCTTGTCCTGGAGCAGCTTCTGCAGGAACACGCCTACATCGAATTCGGAAAGCTGGATATATTTGGTCCAGAAGGTACCGGCAGGCAAAATGATCGCGATGCGGCCGTTCGACGTGGCGAGCGACTCGCGCAGCGTATTTCCCGTGCCCTTCATCTGGACTCGTGCCTTCACCGTGCCGGTGGTGCCCGATTGCTCGACGCCGAAGCCGGACAGCAATTTGCCCATCGGGGTTGGCGACAGCCGGATGTCGTAGTCGGTTATTACTGCCGGTACCCGCGCATCGATCGAGACGTCGGAAGCCAAATGCCCGCCCGCCATGTCCATCGTCAGCGGCGACAGTTTCAGCAGGCTGTGATCGAGATCGAGCGTGAGGTCGATATTGGAGATCGGCACATGCGGTGCGCGGACCTGCGCGACCTTGTAGGTCACATGCGCGTCGTAATTCCGGATCGATTCGATGCGTAAGGGCGCATCGGGCAATATGCGCGGGGTGCCGCCGGTCTGCTTGACTGCCGCCTGCGCGCCCTGGGTCGCCAGCTTGGTGGGCTCATAGCCGATGAACGGACCGACATCGATGATGTCCACCAGCCGCGACGACAGATCGGCCGCCAGGAACAGCCGCTCGTTCGGGAAGGACACCGTCATCTTGCCGGCAAGATCGCTCGCGCCATACCGGCCGATGATCCGCGTGAAGCGCCACTCGCCTCCAACTTTGGTCAGCTTCGACCGGAAGGTGTAGCCGCGCGTATCGGGTGCGGCCACCCCGAGGAAATCGAACAATTGCCGGATGTTGGGGCCCCGTACCCGCAGGTTGAGGTCGGATCCTTCGATCTGCGTCGCTCTGGGCAGCACGCCGTTGACGTCGAGGAAAGTTCGTCCCGATCGCGCATGAAGGTCGAGCGTGGTGCGGCCGAATGTCACCGTGCTGTTGGGCGAGAGGATCGCGCCGTTCATCGTGAACGGCTTGTCGCGCAATGTGCCGGTGCCGGTGAAGGGCACTTTCTTGTCGGTGATCGTGGTGCCGGCCGCGGCTACATCGCCGACGATGACGTCGGTCTTCAGGTGCAGCGCCGGATCGATGTAGCGAACCTGTGTGTCGCTCACGGCGGCGCTGCCGATGATCGGGAACTGGAAGGGTTTGCCCTTCTTGTTGGGATCGCCGAACGTCCATGTATTGTGGCGTCTCGCATCCCATTCGGTATCGACCCGGCCGCCGTCCAGCACCAGCCAGTCGGCACGGCGCTCGCCGAAGATCAGCGGAATCGTCTTGATCCGCGCCTCGATATGGCGAGCGTCGAAGAAATCGGGCTTCGACGCCCAGATCGGGTTCGAAACCGTCATGCCGTCCGCCAGGAAGTGCGTATCGATGATATCGAAATAGAGTTGGAAGTCGCCGGCGACCTTCACCTCGCGTTGCAGCGTCCGGCTCGCATAGGATTCGAAGGCATGCTTGAGAAACCGGCCCTTGGTCACGAACAGGATGAACCAGCCCAACACGATCAGCCCGACGATCGTCGCGATGACCGCGCACAGGCTGGCAACGATCGACGCAGCGCGGCCGGCTAGGCCCGGCTCCGGGGCCGTTTTGACGGGCTCGTCCGGGACGGCGAGCGCAGGGTGAGGCTCAACGACCATGAGGTTGTGAACCCGGCACCGCCGGCAAGGTTCCGCGTGAGGTTGCAATCCCCCGGTAACCTGCTTATAGGCCCGCGCTTCCGCGATTTGATGGATGGTCCGGCCGGTATGGGCTGCCGTGGCTGTCTGCAAACGTCGCTAACCAGGAGACGAAAATGCCCAAACTCAAGACCAAGAGCGGGGTCAAGAAGCGCTTCAAGATCACCGCCAACGGCCATGTGAAGCATGGCGTGGCCGGCAAGCGCCACCGCCTGATCAGCCACAACGCCAAGTATATCCGTCAGAACCGCGGCACCAGCGTGCTGGCCGAGGCCGATACCGGCCGGGTCAAGCTCTGGGCGCCCTACGGTCTCAACTGAGGAGTATAAGGCATGGCACGCGTCAAACGTGGTGTAACCACCAAGGCCCGCCACAAGCGGGTACTCGAACAGGCGAAGGGCTATTATGGCCGTCGCAAGAACACGATCCGCATTGCCAAGCAGGCGGTGGAGAAAGCCGGGCAATACGCCTATCGCGACCGCAAGGTTAAGAAGCGTTCGTTCCGCGCCCTGTGGATCCAGCGCATCAACGCCGCTGTCCGCGCCGAAGGCCTGACCTACGGCGTGTTCATGCACGGCCTGAAACTGGCCGGCGTCGAACTCGACCGCAAGGTCCTGGCCGATCTGGCGATGCACGAAGGCGGCGCCTTCTCGGCGATCATCGCCCAGGCGAAAGCCGCACTTCCGGAAGGCGCCCGCGTAGCGGCGTGATCCTTGCAGACAGGGTTTGAAAAAGGGCGCGGTGGCGACGGTCACCGCGCCCTTTTTTTTGTTGCTGGTGACTCCGCCATTCACCTTATAATTGTCATCCCCGCGAACGCGGGGACCCACGGTTACGGCCCGTGAGCGTTGAAGCGTGCCGCCGTCCATGGGTTCCCGCGTTCGCGAGAATGACGACTTGGGGTAAGGAAAGCCTTGGAAAAGCAGCCAGCCGTCTACCTTCTCGCGAGCCGGCGCCACGGCACTCTCTACGTCGGTGTCACGTCCGATCTAGCCAAACGCATCTATGAACACCGTGAAGGCTTGATCCCCGGCTTCACCCGCGAGTACGGGGTCAAGCGCCTCGTGTTCTTCGAGGTGCATGAAGATATGGAAGCCGCGATTCTTCGGGAGAAGCGGCTCAAGAAATGGCGCAGGGCATGGAAAATCGAACTGATCGAGACGACGAATCCGGTATGGGAAGATCTCGCCGTTACGATGCTCGGTTTTTCGGCTTTGACGGTCTGATAGACCCCGCCCTCCCCGTCATTCCCGCGAAAGCGGGAACCCACGGTTGCGATGTTCGTGAAAATCGGTCGTGCCGCCGTCCATGGGTCCCCGCTTTCGCGGGGATGACGATGTGGGGGGGGACGGCGTGTTTTGCCCAAGCGAAGCAAGGCATTGCCGATGCCGATGTCGCAAAATACGAATGTGCCGTGTCTAGTGTCATCGTTCACGGTTCTGGCGTGTTGATCGAATTTGCGAGCGATGTCCGTGGGCAAATTGGAGAGAGGGCCTTTCTTGTCGATGCTCATCGGCAGATTCGTATGCTTGGCGACGATGGTCGGCCGGAATCCGCGATGGCCGCTTTGTCCGCGGAAGTCGGGGATGTCATCCGGACGCCCTTTTTGCATCATAGCTGTACCTTCGATGTGGCTAAGCGAGAGGCACAACTAGGAGTGGTCGTGCACTCCGCTTATTTCGATCGGTTCACCGGTAAAAGGGCAAAGACCGATACCTTTCTTCCCGCCGCGGCGGACAACGGGACACATTGATGTCGATAGACGTGGAACAGCTTCAATCCGACCTGATGGCCGAAATCGCCACGGCCGATCTCGATGCGCTCGAGGCGATTCGGGTGAAGGCGTTGGGCAAGCAGGGGGCGATCACCGGTCTGCTCAAGACGCTGGGTGGCATGTCGCCCGAGGAGCGGCAGGTGCAGGGGCCGGCGATTCAGGGCTTGCGCGCTGCCGTCGCCGACGCGATCGCCGCGCGCAAGGCCGCGCTGGAAGCCGAAGCGCTGGACGCCAAGCTGGCCACCGAGAAGCTCGACATGACCCTGCCGGTGTCGACCGGCCCGCAAGGTTCGGTGCATCCCGTCAGCCAGGTGATGGACGAACTCGCCGAAATCTTTGCCGATCTGGGCTTTGCGGTCGCGACCGGGCCCGAGATCGAGGATGACTGGCACAATTTCACCGCGCTCAACATTCCCGAGACCCACCCGGCGCGGGCGATGCATGACACATTCTATTTCCCCGATGAAAAAGACGGGAAGAAGATGCTGCTGCGCACGCACACCTCCCCGGTGCAGATCCGCACGATGATGAACCAGTCGCCGCCGATCCGGATCATCGCGCCTGGCCGCACCTATCGTTCCGATTCGGATGCCACCCACACGCCGATGTTCCATCAGGTTGAAGGACTGGTGATCGATCGCGGCATCCATATGGGCCATCTCAAATGGACGCTTGAGACCTTCGTGAAGGCCTATTTCGAGCGTGATGATATCGTCCTGCGCCTGCGGCCGAGCTTCTTCCCGTTCACCGAGCCGTCGGCCGAGGTCGATGTCGGCTTCACCTGGGTCAAGGGCCGGCGCGTGATCGGCGGCGATCCGGCGGCGGGCAATGGCGGCTGGATGGAGATTCTTGGCTCGGGTATGGTTCACCCGAAGGTGATCGCGGCGTGCGGGCTCGATCCCGAAGAGTGGCAGGGCTTCGCCTTCGGCTGCGGGATCGATCGGCTGGCGATGCTCAAATATGGCATGGACGATCTGCGAGCCTTCTTCGATGGCGATCTGCGCTGGCTGCGCCATTATGGCTTCGCGGCCCTCGATGTACCCACGTTGAGCGGGGGAGTCGGCGCATGAAGTTCACTTTAAGCTGGATCAAGGAGCATCTCGAAACCGCTGCGTCGCTCGACGCGATCCTCGAAGGGCTGACCAAGGTCGGCCTCGAGGTCGAGGGTGTCGATAATCCGGCCGAGAAGCTGGGCGCGTTCCGTATCGCGAAAGTGCTCAGCGCCGAGCGTCATCCGCAGGCGGACAAATTGCAGGTGTTGTCGGTCGATGTCGGTGCAGATGCGCCACTGCAGGTCGTCTGCGGAGCGCCGAATGCCCGCGCAGGTCTGGTGGGCGTGCTCGGCCAGCCAGGCGATTATGTGCCCGGCCTCGACGTCACCCTGAAGATCAGCGCAATTCGGGGTGTCGAATCGCGCGGCATGATGTGTTCGATGCGCGAGCTCGAACTGTCCGACGCGCATGAGGGGATCATCGATCTGCCGGCCGACGCCCCGATCGGCGCGGTCTATGCCGATTGGGCCGGGCTCAACGATCCGGTGATCGATGTCGCGATCACGCCGAACCGGCAGGATTGCATGGGCGTGCGCGGTATCGCGCGCGATCTGGCCGCGGCGGGACTCGGTACGCTCAAGCCGCTGCACGCGCCGATGATCAAGATCGGCGGCGATTGCCCGGTAGAGATCCGCACCGACGATCCCGATGGCTGCCCGGCTTTTTTCGGCCGCGTCGTTCGCGGCGTTGCCAATGGCCCATCGCCCGACTGGCTGGCCAGGCGGCTGACAGCGGTCGGCCAGCGTAGTATCTCGGCGCTTGTCGACATCACCAACCATATCATGCTCGATCTCGGGCGGCCGCTGCACGTCTATGATGTGGCGAAGCTGGAAGGTGCGCTGGTCGCGCGCAAGGCGAGGCCCGGTGAGCAGGTGCTCGCGCTCAACGGCAAGACTTATGCGCTCGACGAAACGATGACGGTGATCGCCGACGATGCGGCGGTCCATGACATTGGCGGCATCATGGGCGGCGAACATTCGGGCGTGACCGAAGCGACCACCGACGTGCTGATCGAATGCGCCTATTTCACCCCCGAGGCGATTGCGCGGACCGGCCAGAAGCTGGCCTTGACCTCCGACGCGCGCACCCGGTTCGAACGTGGTGTCGACCCCGCGTTTCTGGCCGACGGGCTGGCGCTGGCGACGAAGATGGTCGTCGATCTGTGCGGCGGCGTGCCGACTGCCGCCATTGAGGCTGGCGAGGCACCGGCCGGCCGCAAGGCCTTGCGCTACGATCCGGCGCTGAGCGAGAAGCTCGCGGGCATCAAGGTGGCACCGGAGAAGCAGCGCGCGATCCTGACGGCACTCGGCTTCGGCATCGATGCCGTGTGGACCGTCAGCGTGCCATCCTGGCGGCGCGATATCGACGGCGCGGCCGATCTGGTCGAAGAAATTGTGCGGATGGTCGGCATCGATACGATCCCGTCGACGCCGTTGCCGCGCGCCGAGGGCGTCGCCAATCCCACCGCGACGGTATCCCAGCTCGTCGAGCGTAACGCGCGCCGTGCGGCCGCAGCCCGCGGGCTGAACGAGGCGGTGACCTGGAGCTTCATCAGCACAAGCGAAGCCGCGGTCTTTGGAGGAGGGCGCTGGACCCTGGCCAATCCGATCAGCGACGATCTGAAGGTGATGCGGCCATCGATGCTGCCGGGGCTGCTGGCGGCGGCGCGCCGCAACACCGATCGCGGTGCCGACAGTATCCGGCTGTTCGAAATCGGCCGGCGCTATCTGGCCGATGGCGAACATGCCACGCTGGGGTTCGTGCTCGCCGGCCAGAAGAGCCCGCGTGACTGGCGCTCGGGGCGTGCGACCTTGTTCGATGCTCTCGATGCGAAGGCAGAGGTGATTGGCCTGCTCGATGCGGCCGGCGCCCCGGCCGATCGGCTGCAGGTGATGGCGGCGCTATCGACTGTCTATCATCCCGGCCGCTCCGCAACATTGCGCTTGGGGCCAAAGACCGTTCTGGCCGAATTCGGCGAATTGCATCCGCTGACGGCGAAGGCCTTCGATCTTGATGGGCCGGTGATCGCGGCGGAAATCTTCCTCGATGCGATCCCGGCCCGGCGCGCGGGCGGTGGCCATATGCGCGATGCCTATGCTCCGCCGGCCCTGCAGGCTGTTCGTCGTGATTTTGCCTTCCTGATGGCGGCGGACCGCTCTGTCGAGGATCTGCTGCGCGCGGTGCGCGGCGCTGACAAGACGTTCATCCAGACGGTGAAGCTGTTCGATATCTTTACCGGGCATGGCGTTCCGGAGGGTGACAAGTCCGTCGCGGTTGAGGTCACGTTGCAGCCGGGCGGAAAGAGCTTCACCGACGCCGAACTGCAGACGCTGTCCGATCAGATCGTGAAGGCTGCGGATAAAGCGGGCGCGCGGCTGCGCGGGTAACGTTCGCTGCATCGCGGGGGCCAGAAAAGGAATGGCCCCCGCTCCGGGGGCAAGGAGCGAGGGCCGACCTAGCGTTCGTCACGCAGGAAGCGGAAGCGATTGATTTGCCCGGGTAACAGGGGGGAACCCCGGGGTGTGCGTTTCGCGACCGCTGAGGATGTATCTACGCTCCTATTCCTGTCGGCTTCATGAACGGCATCATTACTTTTGCGGGCCTTTTGGCCGTGGATCGTTCCACCGGAACGCTTGATCGGAAATCGGCCCGCCATATCGCTGATTCGATAGCCGGACCGAGGATCTGCCATTCTGTGCGTCGAGCACGGTCCAGCCCGCCAGGGTAAGCCCCGCCGGGCCGGCGCCCCTCGCGAAGGCGATGCTGATCGTCCCGAATTCGGGATGTTTGGGATCGCGGGCTTCCAGCATCAAAAGGCCGGGTATTGCGGTCGGCACGACATGGGCAACCTTGCCGATATCCTTCGACGGATCGATCAGCACCGACAGCGGCGAACCGCCGACCGGCCAGCGCGACACCTGGCGCACCGAATAATCGATCATCGTCAGCGAGTTGCCATCGCCGACGATCAGCAGGGGGACCCCCTTTTCATATTCGAATCGAATCTTGCCGGGCTGGCGCAGGCTGATCGTGCCGCGCACGGCCTTCCCGTTGCGATCGGTCTGCACGAAATCGGCGGTCATGGTCGAGATGCCGCGCAGATGCGCCGTGATCTGGGCGAGCGGCGCCTCTGAAGCTGCGGGGGCTGCGATGGCGGCGACGATGGCAGGAATGATGAAACGCATGGATGTCCTGGGTTGGGTTTTGGCTTCGCTACGCTCGGGCCTGTGAATTGGGCATGAAGGCCAAAAATTCCTCCCCGGAACGGGGAGGAATTTCCCGTCAATCTCCAACCACCGGCAGCAAGACCGCACTCGCCATTGCGCCCCCGGTAAACACGCTCTGCGTCGCCTTGCGATAATCGCCGGGTTTCGCGAAGAAGATGTTCGGCACATAGGTCTGCGGATTGCGATCATAGAGCGGGTACCAGCTCGACTGAATCTGCACCATGATCCGGTGACCGGGCAGGAAGGCGTGGTTCACGGCGGGCAAGGCGAATCGATATTCCTCGGTCTTGCCGGCTATGAGCGGTTCCGGCTTGTCGAAGCCATGAACGTAGCGACCGCGAAAAATGTCCATGCCGATGCCGAGCTGATAGCCTGCCAGCTTCGGGTTCGATGACATCTCCTCCGGATAGACGTCGATCAGCTTGACCACCCAGTCGCTGTCGGTGCCGCTGGTCGCGGCGAACAGGTCAACCATCGGCGATCCCATGATGTGGACAGCCTGCGTCAGCGGCGGGGTGACATATGTCAGCACATCGGGCCGATCGGCGGCGAAGCGCTGGTCGCTTACCAGCCATGGTTTCCACACATCGGCCTGATCCCAGCGGATCGGGCGCGGCAGGAATGGGATCGGTTTCGCCGGATCGGAGACATAATCGTCATGCGCGACGGGCCCGGCGGGTTTGTCGAAGCCGGCCGCAAAGCCCGGCTGCAGATAGAGCGGGGTCAAAGTTCCGGCCGGCCAGCTCTTGCTTTCCTGCCAGCGATTGACCCCGGTTTCGTATGTCAGCACCGGCGGGGTCGCGGCGGCGGGCGCATCGGATTTTAGATAATGGTCGAGGAACGGCTTCATTACGTCGCGGCGGAACTGCAACGCCGTGTCGCCGGTGAAGCTGAGCGGCCCCAGGGTCGATCCGTCATAATTGACGCCGCTGTGGCGCCAGGGGCCGATCACGAGGTGCAGCTTGTCGCCACCCACATCCTTCGATTCGAGTGCGCGATAGACCGCCGGCGCACCATAGCTGTCCTCCTGGTCCCATTGACCGACGACCAGCATCATCGGCACGGTCAGCGGCCGCGCGCCGAGCAATTTGTCGACCGCCTGTTCCTGCCAATAGGTATCATAGCCCGGGTGCTCGAGCAGTTTTCGCGTGGCGGGCAGGGTGGCGAGGCCATATTTGCGGACATAATCGCCGGCCGATCCCGCATTCAGGAAGGTCGTGTAATTGTCGCCCGTGCCCGATGCGACATCGTCGCCGTCGCCCTTCTGACCCATCTGTCCTGTGAAATAGTCGAAGGCGTTCTGGCGGAAGGCGCCGTTGTGGAACCAGTCGTCACCCCGCCAGCCATCGACCATCGGACTCATCGGCACCACCGCCTTCAGCGCGGGATGTGGATCGATCGTGGCCATCAGCGTGGTGAAGCCCGGATAAGAGGATCCGGTCATTCCCACCCGGCCGTTCGTTTCGGGAACATGCTTTATGAGCCAGTCGATCGTATCATAAGCGTCGGTCGCATGATCGACCTTGCTGGCGTTGAGCGGACCGCGCAGCGGCCGGTTCATCACATAGTCGCCTTCGGACTTGTTGCGCCCGCGCACGTCTTCATAAACCCGGATATAGCTGCCATTCACGAACACCGCGTCGGAGATCGGCAGGATCTCGGTGATCGACTGGCTCGGGTTGCGCGACGTCGTCTTGGCGGCATTATAGGGCGTGCGCGTCAGCAGGATCGGGGCGTCTTTGGTGCCCTTTTTCATCACGATCACCGCGAACATCTTCGCTCCGTCGCGCATCGGGATCATCACCTCGCGGCGGATATAGTCCGCGTCGGGCGTGACCGCTTCGAAGCTCTTCGGGATGTCGGGCGTCATCGGCGGGGTTTGGGCGGGGAGGGCGGTGGTGGCTGCCAATAGGGAGAGGCCGAGGAGCATCCGCGGTTTGGTCATTCGTCGTCCTTCTTATTTTCGTCATCCCGGCGAAAGCCGGGACCCATAGGCTTTGGCCAAGAGGTGAAAATGCTGAGCGGCAGGATATATCCGGCATCGTTGCGCCTATGGGTCCCGGCTTTCGCCGGGATGACGGCCAAATGAATCAATCCAAAAACCGCGGCAGATCGACGATCTCGATCAGCACTTCGCGCCGGCCGACATGATCGGGCGCGCTGATCACACCCGCCTTCTCCATCCGCTCGATCAGCCGCGCGGCATTGTTGTAACCGACGCGCAATTGCCGCTGGAGCCAGCTCGTCGATGCCTTGCCATTTTCGACCACCAGCTGGATCGCCTTGCGATAGGCCTGGGTCTCGGGATCGTCGGGGCCGGACGGGCCGCCTTCGAGCGCGAAGCCGCCATCCTCGGGCTCTTCGGTGACCGCCTTGATGTAATCGGGTGTGCCCTGCGCACGCCAATGCTCGACGACGGCGCGGACTTCGTCGTCGGACACGAACGGCCCATGGACGCGGGCGATCTGCTTGCCGCCTGGCATGTAGAGCATGTCGCCCTTGCCCAGCAATTGTTCGGCACCCTGCTCACCCAGGATCGTGCGCGAATCGATCTTGCTGGTGACGTTGAAGCTGATCCGGGTCGGCAGGTTCGCCTTGATCACGCCGGTGATGACGTCGACCGAGGGGCGCTGCGTCGCCATGATCAGGTGGATGCCGGCCGCGCGCGCCTTTTGTGCGAGCCGCTGGATCAGGAATTCGACTTCCTTGCCCGCCGTCATCATCAGGTCGGCCAATTCGTCGACGATCACCACGATCTGCGGCAGCGGCTCGTAATCGAGTTTTTCTTCCTCGTAGATCGGCTTGCCGCTTTCGGCATCGTAACCGGTCTGGACGCGACGGCCGAGCGGTTGTCCCTTGGCCTTGGCGCCGCGCACCTTCTCGTTGAAGCTGGCAAGCCCGCGCACGCCGACCGACGCCATCATCCGGTAGCGGTCCTCCATCTGCTCGACCGCCCATTTGAGCGCGCGTACCGCCTTCTGCGGCTCGGTAACGACATCGGCCAGCAGATGCGGGATGCCTTCGTAGGAACTCAGCTCGAGCATCTTGGGATCGATCATGATCATCCGGCACTGATCCGGATTGAGCCGGTACAGCAGCGACACGATCATGCAGTTGAGGCCCACCGACTTGCCGGATCCGGTGGTGCCGGCAACCAGCAGATGTGGCATTGGCGCGAGATCGGCGATCACCGGATCGCCGCCGATATTCTTGCCGAGCACGAGCGCCAGCGAGCCGGGGGGCTGATCCTCGAAGGCGTCGCTGCCGATCAGTTCGGACAGGACGACCGATTCGCGGCGTGCATTGGGCAATTCTATGCCGATCACCGTGCGGCCGGGGATCACCGCGATGCGCGCTGACAGGGCCGACATGTTGCGCGCGATATCGTCGGCCAGCGCGGTCACGCGGCTGGCCTTCACGCCCGATGCCGGCTCCAGTTCGTACATGGTGACGACGGGGCCGGGCCGGATCTCGACGATGCGGCCCTTGACGTTGAAATCGTCGAGCACGGTTTCGAGCAGCCTGGCATTGCGTTCGAGCGCGGCCTTGTCGATCACCGGGCCGGTCGAAGGCGGGGGCGGGGCCAGCAGATCGATCCCGGGAAGCTTGTAGGTGTCACCCAGCGGAAGCGAGCTTTGCCGGTCGCGATTGGGCCGCGGGCCGGTCACCACCGGCTTGCTGCGATCGGCGATCACCGGCGGGGGGGAAGCGTCGGAATCGGGGGCGACCGGCATGTAGCGGGGTGGCCGTGGCGGCAGCGGCGCCCGGTCCAGAGCGCCATGATGCTCGCCGCTATCATCCGGCTCGTCATATGGCTGCCGTGCATAGGCGCCGCGCCGTAGCAGCCAGTCGCGCTCGTCGGCCATCAGGCCGAGACCCCAGACCCACAACGACAGGCCGGCGATGCCGAACGCCATGGCGGCCGCCAGCCGGGCGCCATTGGCGATGGCAGGATCGGCGATCTGAACGATGCCGAGCTGCACCAGAGCCGCGCCACTCAAGCCCAGCCCGCCGCCGAAGCCGGCGGGCAGCCCGGCGATCGATCCGCCACGGAACAGGGTCAGGCCGATTCCGATGCCGATCGCCGCGCCGGTCGCGATCAGCAGCGAGCGGATCCAGCGGCCGATCGGCGCCGCACGCCACAATCTGAGACCCCATAAGAGCCCGAGCGGCAGGATCAGCACCACCGTCAAGCCGAACAGGCTGAGCGCCAGATCGGCGATCCATGCGCCGACATCGCCGAACACGTTGAGCGCAGGGCCGCCTGCGGCGGTATTCAGTGCGGGGTCGGTGACATGATAGCTGGCCAGCGCGAACGCATAAGCGATCGTGCCGCCGATCAGCGCCAGCCCGCAGGCCATCGCGCCGGCGCGATGGCCGATCCCGCGCACCGTGTTGCGCCATCCGCCCTGTTCGACCGCGATGCTACTTGCCATGCCCTGTCCTTCCGGAACGGGTTCGTCGCTCCGGGCCCTGCCCCCGGTGGCATGGGCCCGAAATGTTCCGATTTGGCGCCAGAATCGCAGGCCTTGGCGTGGCGGTCAAGCGATCGCGCTTGGCGGGGCCGGGTCGCGGGCTTAAGGGACGTGCATGGAACGCAGCGACGTCATCATCCTGGGCGGTGGCCTGGTCGGTCTCACACTTGGCATCGCGCTGGCAAGGCACGATATTTCGGTCACCGTCATCGATCCGATCGATCCGTCAAAGACGGTTGCGGCGGGCTTTGACGGGCGTGCGTCGGCGGTGGCCAGTGCGCCGTGGAAGATGCTGCAGGCGATCGGCGTGGCCAGGCATCTTGAGGGCAAGGGCTGTCCGATCGGCTCGATCAAGGTGCAGGACGGGCTCTCGCCCGAAGCGCTGATGTTCGAACCCGATGCCGATGATGGCGCGCTGGGCTATATGTTCGAAAACCGGATGCTGCGGTTCGCGTTGCAGGCGACGGCCCGGGACGTGCCAGGCTTGACGCTGCACATGCCGGCGCGGGCGGCGGCGGTTGAACGCGATCTCGATGGCGTTCGCGTCACGCTGGAATCGGGCGAAACGCTCCACGGATCGTTGCTGGTCGGCGCCGAGGGCCGCCAGTCCCCAACCCGCGATGCCGCGAAAATCACCGTCGCACGGTGGAGCTACGATCATGTCGCGATGATCGCCTCGATCGTGCACAGTCGACCGCACGGTAACATCGCTTATGAGATCTTCTATCCGACCGGGCCGTTCGCGCTGCTGCCGTTGCCTGATGGCGAAGACGGTTCGCATCGATCGGCTTTGGTGTGGACGGTGGCAGCGGCCGATGCGCCGGCCATGCTCGGGCTTCCCGAACGCGCCTATCAGGCCGAAGCGGAGAGAAGGATGGGCGGGATGCTCGGCGATATCCGGCTGATTTCGCCGCGATCGAGTTACCCGCTCGGCTTCCACCATGCCGCGCGGATCACCGATACACGGCTGGCGCTGGTCGGCGATGCCGCGCATGGCATCCATCCGATCGCGGGGCAGGGAGTCAATCTCGGCTATCGCGATGTCGCGGCGCTCACCGAAGTGCTGGTCGAAGGGATGCGGCTCGGGCTTGAGCCGGGCGACGCGCAGTTGCTCGCGCGCTACCAGCGCTGGCGCAGTCTCGACACCTTCATGGTCGCGGCTTCGACCGACGGCCTGACCCGCCTGTTCGGCGTCCCCGGCCGCGCGGCGCGCACGATCCGCCGGATCGGGCTTGGCGCGGTCCAGCGCATGGGCCCGCTCAAGGGGCGCTTCATGGCGGAGGCGCGCGGCGAGACCGGGAAATTGCCGAAGCTGCTGCAGGGATTGTCGATCTGATCTGAAAATTCCTCCCGAGGTTACAATCTCGGGGAGGAATTAGAAAGTGCGCGCCGCCTCGACGACCATCACCGGCACGCCATCCCGTATCGGAAAGGCGAGCCTCGCCTGCTCCGACACAAGTTCATCGGTCAGCGCGTCGTGCAGCAACGGCCCCCGCGTAATCGGGCAAATCAGCAGCGCCATCAACGCCGGATCGATCGCGCTCATTGCAACGTCGCCGCATCGTCATCGCCGCGTCGGAAAAATCCCAGGAATTGCGCGAGCAGGTCGGCGCGTTCGGCCAGAGTCAGCGCTTCGAGCAAAGCCTGTTTCGCGGCCGCATCGAATGGTGCCACCTGGGCGATACCGTTGACCAGGGTCTCGTCATCGAGCCGGCTGACCGCGGTCCAATCGATCGCCATGCCGCGCGATTCGGCAAAGCGCCGGGCTTCGCGTTCGATCTCGGCGCGCACGATGCTGGGAAGCGCATCCTGCGGCTCGGCATCGCCGAATTCGGCTGTATCACCCTCGACCTGCCGGAACGGCGTGCTGACATCGAGCTCGCGCAGCAGCCGGAACCGGCTGACCCCTTCGAGTACGAGGTTGAAGCGGCCGTCATCGAGCCGCTCGATCTCGCGAATATGGCCGATGCAACCAACGTCGAACAGTGCCGGTGGCTCGGCCGTGTCGCGCGGCTGGATCATCGCGATCCGCCGGTCACGCGCGACCGAATCGGAAATCATCGCGCGGTAGCGGGGCTCGAAGATGTGCAACGGCAGATGGCCGCGCGGAAACAGCAGCGCCCCCGTCAGCGGGAAGATCGACAGCCTCTGGCGGGTGCGGACCGTCACGGCGCGCTCAGGTGAACAGGATCGCGGAAAGCTTGCGCCGCTGATCGCGCACCCATCCGTCCTCGAGCCCCACCACCTCGAACAATTTCAGCAGCCGCGCGCGGGCGGCCCCCTCGTTCCAGTCGCGATCGCGCGCGATGATTTCGAGTAAGGTCTCGGCGGCGCCGTCGCGATCATTGGCGGCCATCAATCCGCCTGCCAGTTCGTAGCGTGCGTCGAGATCATCGGGATTGGCGGCGATACGTGCCTTCAGCCCGGTCAGATCGTCGACCGGCTGCGCCTCGCGGGCCAGCGCGATCGCGGCGCGGGCGCGGGCAATGGCCGGATCCTTCTCCTTTTCGGCGGGCAGGCCGGCGAGCACCGAATCGGCATGATCGAGATGGCCGGCGCGCACCAATGCTCGCGCATGGCCGGACAGCACATCGCTATTTTCCGGGGCGATCTCGGCGAGCTGCTCGAACACCGACAAGGCATGCTCGATATCGCCGGCCTCCAGCGATTCCTCGCCCATCGCGATCATCGGGGCAATATCCTCCGCCTGCTGGCCCTCGGCTCCCTTGATCGGCAACTGCCGCAGGATCTGGTCGAGCATCTGGGTGAGCTGCCCCTCGGTGCGTGCGGGCGTGAGATCGGCGACGAGCTGCCCCTGGAACATCGCATAGACGGTGGGGATCGACTGGACACGAAACTGGGCGGCGATCATCTTGTTCTTGTCGACGTCGACCTTCTTCAGCACGACGCCCTTGGACGCATAATTGGTCGCGACCTTGTCGAGCAAAGGCGACAGCGCCTTGCACGGCCCGCACCATTCGGCCCAGAAATCGAGGATGACGAGCGAGGTCATCGATGGTTCGACCACATCGCGCCGGAATGCTTCGATCGCTTCCTTATCCGCCGCGCTCATGCCCAACGTCGCCACCAATGATTCTCCCTTAGCTATTGATGGCCCTTATGTGGGGCGAATATACCCGCTGCCAAGCCCCGCACGATTATTGTCACTTACCCCTTGCCACCCCCGAACCCTCACGCTAATAGCCGCGCCTCGACAGCGGGCATGCCCGCCGGTCGGATGCCGAGCGGGCGTAGCTCAGGGGTAGAGCACAACCTTGCCAAGGTTGGGGTCGAGGGTTCGAATCCCTTCGCCCGCTCCAGAATTCATTGAAAAAGTAATGGGTTCTGGGGCGGCCGCTAAGGCGTTGTTCCGCACCGGAGCGAATGATTGTTGATGCGTCGCAGTCTCGCCGTGCGTCGCTCACCCTCTCAGAACGATCTCCCCGGTCCGGGGGTTTGTTAAAGTGACATTTTCAACGGCCTGAATTTGCCAGAAATCGTCTTGTTGCGTGAGCACGGCAAGGATCAGCGTATCGACCTCGTGCGGGCCGGACGGATGGGCCGCACCGGCAATGAGGCGACTCCAGAAATGTATGATCGCTGCTCGATCACCGATCGGGACGGTATCGATGAGCTCATTTTTGAGGGTTGAATCCCGATAGATGGTTTCATGGATCGGGCGGTGAAGGGCAATGATCTCGCCGACCCCGCGCACATAGTGGCCGAACCGATTCACGAAGGTCGCATCGTCATGGAACAGGGCGCCAAAAGCCTCCATATCATGAGTGTTCCATGCGGATTGGAACGCCTCCGGCGCATCCTCGGGTCGCTTCATCGATGTCATATGCGATCTCGCCATGTGCGTTCGTCTCTTGCTGCCATAGGGCACCGCCGCAGGCAAACGCCCGGCCATGTTGATGGCGGTCGAACGAAAGAGCTGCGAGAAGCTGCCGAGCGCGGCCCTTTCCCGCATCTGAAAGCAGGCGAACAGGGGGGGAACCTTTGCCGGAGGTCGTTGCGCGATTGCGATCAGACCGTGACGCCGGGCTCGGTTGTCCCGTCAAACTGGACCATAAGCTGGACACACGGCACGTCGCCCAATTGGCCCGATCGATGCCCGATTTCGCCGTCGACGATACCCGCCGCCTTGTCAGCGCCCCAGTGAATGTCACCCGGACCCATCTCGACGCGCACGCCGTCCTGGGTCTCGATGAACCAGCGCCCTGAGAGCGGGACGACCCACTGCAGCGCGGGGCTGGGGTGCCAGTCGCCGATCCAGCCCACGGGCAGGATGTTGAACCAGACGGCTTTTACGATTCCCGGAAATCGGTGCATCCAGATCGGCGTGGTGTCGCCGCTGACGCTCTGCTGGATGAAGCCTTCCAGTTGCCGCTGCGCGATGGTGGAAAGCCCGTCGGGTGCGATCTTCATTTCCCAGAAGGGCATCGTGGGCGGGCCGTTGGCAGCCCGGCCATCATTCCCGATCGGCGTCCCCACCGGCCTTGAGGGCTTCACATCACTGTTTTGTCCAGCGTTCCGTTCCATGTTCGACCTTCCATTTTCTGCAATAGGGCAACCCGTGAAGGTCAATTGAGGTAGCGGGGCGCGGGTGGCTGATCGGTGCCCCGGGCATGCGCCGTGCAGGAGAAATTCGCGCGCTTCGTGGCATCGCCGCCGCGATATTCGGGCAGCGCAGGATAGGCGCAGATCGGGCGTTCCTGCGCGGGGTTGCTATCGTCGGCGGGCTTGCGGGCGACGACCATGTCTGGCGCAGTTCCGCTTTCAGTCCACGCCACCAGCAGCATCAGCGCGTCGTTCACCGCAGCCGGCGGCACGTCGGAGGCGAAGGGCTGGCCGATATCGGTGACGCCAGGGCCGCCGATGCAATGGCCCATGCCCGGCACGAGGAAGAGCCGTGCGAATGCCGCGGCCGTGTCCGGCCCGCCGGCACTCGCCACGACGCGGTCATAATGTTGCACGATTTCGGCGAACGGCACCGCCGGGTCGGCGAGGCCGGTGTAGAGCAATAGCTTGCCGCCACGCGCCGCAAAGTCGGACAGGTCGGCCGCGTTGGCATTCAGCGTACCAGCGAGTTGGGCATCGACCCGATCGAGATCATGATCGAAGTCGAATTTTTCGGCCGAAAAGTTCGCGCCCAGGCTCCATCTGAAGGGATAGAATTGCTGGTCTGGCCAGATTGCGGGATCTCCCTGTAGCAGGGGGCCGAGCGGCTGATCTTCGCTCCCCGGCGTAAGCCCCGCATAGATGCGCTCGGCCGTCCGGGGATTGACGGGCCCCGCGTAGAGCCGGCGAAGCGTGGCAAGTTGCGCTGTCGTGACGCATCCGTCCGTGGTCGTTCCGGCCTTGCACAGGGGCAGGCTCGCCGGATCAAAACGGCACAAGCGCGGATCGGTCAGGAACCGGTCGCCAGGCGCCCCGCCATCCTTGCCGACGCAATTCGCGAGCACGGCTTGTGCAACGGTCGACCATTGGCCGACCGACAGCTTCGCAAGCGGCGAGGCGTTCAGCGCGGCATAGTTCCAGAGAAAATAGCTTGCGACATGGGTGCGATTATTGCCGGGGTCGCCGGCGAGAATGCCGTCATAATCGTTCGGATAGCGCTGCGCGGCGCTGAGCGCCTGCTGGCCACCCGTCGAACAGCCTTCGAAATAGGAACGGAAGGCGGTGACCTTGTAGAAGGTGCGCACCGTCATCTTGGCGATACGCGTCATCTCATGGGTGGCGCGGTGGCCAAAGTCGATCCAGCGCTCGGGGTGCCCGATAATAGCATTGATATCGGGCGCAGTACCCATGTCGGTATTGGCGACCGCGAAGCCGCGCTTCAGACCCTCGACCATGCCCATCTCGTACGCGATCCGACCCGCGCCGCCACCATTGCCGGTGCCGAGCAGTCGCCCATTCCAATTTTGGAGCGGCAGCCAGATTTCAACGCCAATCCGGCTGTCCGGCGTCGGTATCGCTTCGGCGCGCACGCGGCAGAATGCGGGCATAGTCGCGATGCGTTCGCCGAGGTCGGGCGCTATGGGCGACGGCGCCGCCTTGAATGTACCGGCCGCGACAGCTTCGCTCGAAAGAATGCGCCCATCTGGAATTGCTTCATGGGCAAGTGCGGCGCATGCCGCCGGCGCCGATATCTGTGTCGCCGCCGCCGGCATCCCGCTCAGCGCGAGCAAGCCTGCGGCGATGCGGCCAAGAATCATGGTTGCTCTCGTCACCTGGCCTCTCCTCAATCGGTGGGTTCCGCCATTATCGCGGCGCCGCGACCCATCGCATCCGAATCAGCGCGAAAAGCCCGCAAATGGGGTCAGATATTCGGCGCCGAATGTGTCGAGCTTCGCCCGAATTTCCGGGGTCGTCTCGCCATAGACATAGGTCTTCTGAATTGTACCAAGTTCCAGGAAGCGTTCGGCGAAAGGCGCGAACGTCTTCTCGACATGTGGAAGCAGGCCCCGGCTATGATAGCGCTCGATGATATGTACGGCAGTCCGATCGGCATTCACCACATATTCGTAGGTCAATGCATCGGGTTCCTTGCTTGTCGCTTCGACGATCTGCTCGATGAGTGTTTTGAATGTGTCGAACTTCGCCGGGTCAATCGCGACATGGTAAAGCGTGTAGACTTGGTCCTGCATGACTCAATCCTTGTCATTGGCGCGTCCGCGCGACTTATCGGCAATCAATTTACTGTAGAAATATGCATGATAAAGCCGCTGTTCGGCTACTCTAGGTAGAGCTGAGGGAAACCATGGTCGAACAGGATTCGTTGGCGGGCGTGAGCGTTTTTGTGGTGGCGGCGCGAGCAGGCAGCTTCACGCTCGCTGCTGAGCGGCTGGGCATCACGAAGTCGGCGGTCGGCAAGACGGTTGCGCGACTGGAGGCGAGGCTCGGCACGAAACTCTTCCATCGCACTACCAGGTTGACCCGCCTGACGGCCGATGGCGAGGCCTATCTTGCGGCCTGCGCCGCGGCGATCGACGAAGTGACTGCTGCCCAGTCGGCGCTGTCATCGGCTGGCCGCGTCCTGAGCGGGCGTTTGCGGATCGATATGCCGGTGGTGTTTGGCCGCCACGTGCTGCTGCCGATCCTGATCGACATAGCGCGTGTCCACCCCGGTCTCGATCTTTCGCTGACCTTCACCGACGCGACCAGCGATCTTCTGCAAGAGGATGTCGACCTTGCGATCCGATTCGGTGCGCTGAAGGACAGCGACCATCTGATCGCCCGCCATCTGGTCGATCAGGCGCGGGTGATCTGCGCCTCGCCATCCTATCTCGCGCAATATGGTCGGCCGGAGACGACGGCTGATCTGCGTGCCCACCGTTGCATCGTAGGATCGCCGAAGGGGCCGCCGCTCGCCTGGGTGGTGGGTGAGGATGGCCAGCTGAAACGGATTACGCCCCCGCGGACGCATCAGATGAGCGACGGCGAAGCCATGGTGGATGCGACAGTCGCCGGCCTGGGTCTGTGTCAGGTGCCGATATCGATGGTCCGGCAGCATCTTTTGCAAGGCAGGCTCGAATCCGTTCTCGCCGATGTCTCGACAATACCGGTCGAGGTTCATGCGGTCTGGCCGCGGCAGGCGCATCTGAGCCCGCGTGTCCGCCACGTCGTCGATCGGCTGTTGGTTGAAGCGGCGAATGGAAGACTAAGCTGAGGCCCGTGCAAATCGGGTGCTACAGAAGCAGGTAGATGGGCAGGCATGGGCGCTCTCTGCCCATCTTGCGACCATCACCGTGCTTCCCGCGCATTTTGCAGTGATCTGTCTGCGAGCGAAGCGAGTTCGGCCCGCAACCGTGGCGCCGCAAAATCAAGGAAACTGCGCATCTTGAGCGGCATCAGGCCCCGGCTTGCATGCAGCAGATGGATCGGCAGCGGTTCGCTTTCATATTCGGGCAGGATGATCCGGAGCGCTCCGCGCGCGATTGCGTCTGCAGCCTGATAATGTAGCACCCGCGTCACCCCCACGCCCGCCTCGGCCGCAGCGACGGCGGTTTCAGCCGTCGTTACCGACAGGCGTGGGCGGATCGGCACATCCATATTTGCGGACGATCCGCTGTGCCGCATCGGCCAGGATGTAGAGGGTGCCTGCATATCGAATGTCACGCATGGCAGGCGGGCAAGATCCTCGGGAGTTTTCGGCAAGCCATGGCTGGCGAGCAATCGCGGGCTTGCGCACATAATGGTGCGCATCGATCCGATCGCCGTCGCGACCATGCTGCTGTCCGGCAGCGCGCCGATCCGTACGGCCATGTCGACATGGTCGTCGATCAGATCGACATTGCGATCCGAGAGGATGAGCCGGATGCTCGGGAACGCCGCCAGAAAATCGGTGACCACCGGCAGCACATGCAGGCGGCCGAACAGGATCGGTGCGGTCAGCACCAGTTCGCCCTTGGGCGTCACGAATTCGCCGGCTGCGGCGCGCTCGGCGTCTTCGAGCTGGTCGAGGATGCGCTTTGCCGCTGCAACATAAGCGATTCCGGCGTCGGTGAGGCTCAGCCGGCGGGTGGTGCGGATAAGCAGCTTCGCTCCCAGCAGGGTTTCGAGATCGGAGATCTTGCGGCTGAGCGTGGGTAGCGGGATGCGCAGATCCCGGCCGGCGGCAGAGAAACTGCCCTTTTCGACCACCCGCAGCAAAAGGCTCATGGCTTCGAAGCGGTCCATCATTTATTCCAAAAAATGAAAGAATATGTTTTAATATAGCCATATTATTCGAATCATCAAAACTATCCATGATGCCTTCGTCGGGCGGCTTCCGAATCGATGGCCGGGGTTTGTCCCGGCCTGTCTGCGCAAAGAGGAGAATGGTCATGGGTTATGGATTTCTCGATATCGCCGCGACGCCCGGCGTCCGCGCCGCACAGGCGGCGATGGGCAGCGATAGTGTCTGGAGCTACTTCAAAGGGCACCGTGAATTCGATCGGTTCACGACGAACGAGGGGCAGTTCATCGCCGCGCGCGATAGCTTCTACATGGCCACCGTCTCCGAAACCGGTTGGCCCTATATTCAGCATCGCGGCGGCCCGGCGGGCTTCCTGAAGCTGATCGACGATCGCACGCTGGCATTCGCCGATTATCGTGGCAATCGCCAATATATCAGCGTCGGCAATCTTGCCGCCAACGATCGGGTGGCGCTGATCCTGATGGACTATGCCGGCCGGCGGCGGCTCAAAATCTATGCGCTTGTCGAGGCGGTTGCGCTCGATGCAGATCCCGCTTTGGTGGAGCGCGTCGTTGATCCCGGCTATAAGGCGAAGCCGGAGCGGGTCTTGCTGCTCCACCTCGCAAGCTTCGACTGGAATTGCCCGCAGCACATTACGCCACGCTTCACCGAAGCCGAAATCGGACAGGCGTTGGCGCCGCTTCACGACCGGCTGGCCGATCTGCAGGCCGAAAACGACAGGCTGCGGGTCTTGCTTGCCACCGGAGGAGAATGATCATGGACATCGAACGCCCACCGCTGCCGCCCTTCACGATGGAGACCGCGATCGAAAAGGTGCGGCTGGCGGAGGATGGCTGGAACAGCCGCGATCCCGCGCGCGTCTCGCTCGCCTACACCCCGGATAGCCATTGGCGGAACCGCACCGAATTCCTCCAGGGCCGCGAGGCGATTGTGGCGTTCCTGACGCGCAAATGGGCACGCGAACAGGAGTATCGGCTGATCAAGGAACTCTGGGGATTTCGCGAGAACCGTATGGCCGTGCGCTTCGCTTATGAATGGCATGACGATGGCGGGCAGTGGTTCCGCTCTTATGGCAATGAGTTGTGGGAGTTCGACGAAAACGGCCTGATGCGCCGGCGGGTCGCCAGCATCAACGACGCGCCGATCGCCGAAGCCGATCGCGCCTATCACTGGCCGCTTGGGCGCCGGCCGGATGACCATGCGGAGCTGAGCGAACTCGGCTTCTGAAAGCTGTCGTCGATGGGCCCTTTCCAGCCCTTGCGCGCACAGCTTTCCTTTTGGCGGCGTTGCGCGTATGGCGGCGCAGTTTTTTGATCCCCAAAATGCAAAGAGGCTTTGTTTGGCGAAGGAAGAATTGCTGGAAATGCGTGGTTCGGTGGTGGAACTCCTCCCCAACGCCATGTTCCGCGTGAAGCTCGAAAATGACCATGAGATTCTCGGCCATACCGCCGGCAAGATGCGCAAGAATCGCATCCGCGTGCTGGTGGGCGACGAAGTCCTGGTAGAGCTGACGCCCTACGACCTGACCAAGGGCCGCATTACCTATCGCTTCAAATAATAATCGGGGCAGCATGTCCCCGCCGCTGATCCTTGCCTCCGCCAGCCCGCGCCGGGCGGAGCTGATTGCGCGCCTCGGCGTGACACCGGCTGCGATCGATCCGGCGGACATCGACGAAAGTCCCCGCAGGGATGAGCCGCCGCAAGTCTACGCGAAGCGCATAGCGGCCGCCAAGGCCGCGCACGTCGCCGCGCGCCATCCGGGTGCGGCGGTGCTCGGCGCCGATACTGTAGTCGCGGCCGGGCGGCGCATCCTGCCCAAGGCCGAGGAGCCGGCCGAGGCGCGGGTCTGTCTTGAATTGCTGTCAGGCCGCCGCCACCGCGTCCATTCGGCGATCACCCTGATCGATGCCGGCGGCACGGCACGCCACCGCATCTCCACCAGCATCGTCGCGTTCAAACGGCTGACGCGCCAGGAGATCGACGCCTATCTCGCGGGCGGCGAATGGCACGGCAAGGCCGGCGGCTATGCGATCCAGGGTTTTGCCGAAAGCTGGGTACGCATGCTCTCCGGCAGCCATTCGGGCGTCATGGGGCTGCCCTTGTTCGAAACGCGGGCGTTGCTGCAGGCGGCCGGGATAATCGCCTCCGTCGCTGACGACGATGCGTGAATGGCTGTATGAGGCCGGCATCGGCGAAGCGCGCGCTGCGCTGATCGAGGACGGACGAATCATAACCGCCGCGATCGAGGCCGATGATGACGGGCCGCGCGCCGGCACCGTCGCGGCCGCCCGGCTCACCCGCATCGTCATTCCCGGTCGCCGTGCGATCGTCACGTTGGACAGCGGGCATGAGGCGCTGATCGAACCGGTGCCGGCGGGGGTCACTCAGGGCGCGCGCCTGATGATCGAGATTGGCCGCGCGGGGCTGCCGGAGCCCGGCCGCGCGAAGCTGGCTATCGCGCGGGTTGCCCCGCCGGGATCGGAGCCCGCGACCGGACCCGATCTGGCCGCTCGCATCGCAGCGACCGTGGATCCGGTCCGCCTGGTGTCGATGCACGGTCCCGACCAGCTGGAAGCCGCGGGCTGGTCCGAACTGATCGAAGAGGCCGCGACCGGCGCATGCGATTTCGAGGGCGGATCGCTGCGCCTGTCGCTGACCCCGGCGATGACCCTGATCGATGTCGACGGCTGGCTGCCGCTTGCCGATCTGGCGGCGGCGGGGGCTGCTGCTGCTGCGCAGATGATCATGCGGCACGATGTTGGCGGCTCGATCGGTATCGATCTGCCGACCGTCGAAAGTAAAGCCGCCCGTCTGGCAGCGGCGGCAGCGATAGATTCGATCCTGCCCCAGCCGTTTGAGCGCACTGCGGTCAATGGCTTTGGCTTCATCCAGATCATCCGTCGCCGGATGCGGGCCTCCTTGCCCGAGCGGGTGCAGGGTGATCCCGTCATTGCGGCGGCGCGCGCCCTGCTTCGCCGCGCGGAACGCACGCCGGGCGCAGGCCCGCGTACGATCAGCGCGGCGCCGCGCGTGATTGCCGCAATCGAGCATCGTGTTGACTGGCAAGTGGAACTGGCGCGTCGCGTGGGCGCACCAATCGTCTTGCGTGCCGACCCTGCGCTCGCCATATCGGCCGGACATGTCGACGCTCAAAACCCCTAAATGCCCGATCTGCGGGAAACCCGAAAAGCCCGCTGACGCGCCTTTCTGCAGCCAGGGATGCCGCGATCGCGATCTTCTCCGCTGGCTCGATGACGGCTATCGTATCCCCGGGCCGCCGGTTGACCCTGACGGCCAGGAAATTGACAGGGAAGGCTAGACAAAGCCTTTCCCCCGCCTCTATAGGCACGCCTCCAACGCGGAGACGCGCATGGGCCCGGGTAGCTCAGTTGGTAGAGCATGCGACTGAAAATCGCAGTGTCGGTGGTTCGAAACCGCCCCCGGGCACCATTTTTTCCTGAAGCGTAGATTGTCGGCATTGCGTGGGCGTGGCGCGCTAATTCTCTGCAAAAATCAATGCGCTTGCGCCATCGTCGCCGAAGGGCTCATCGCCATTGGCGGCAGTTCCACGGGAGGCATCGAACGTGGGGGGGGGCTCCAGCGACGATCGATAAATCTCGCATTACCGCGCGCCGTTGACGAGGTTCACTCGTTTGTGTGTTCGCCATTGGGCGCTGCCAAGGCGGCAATAGCCATATCAAGAATAGGCCCCGGCTCAAAATCATCCAAATGACCATTCATGTGTCGTCCATTATCAAACTCTACGACACATGAAACAAACATCAACGTTAACGTCGACAGCCGAAGATTGAAGACTTCCTTCGGAAGATGTTGATGAAATTTTCGGAGAAAGTCCATTATTTCAACAATAACAGATCCATCATAACGTTCATTATGCGGGTAACGAGCCGAATATCTTAGGTGAAGTCGGCATTGCAGCATGAATCGGCAGAACGCGTGAGTTCCATTTTCGTCCTGAAAAGTCAGCGTAGGTAGCCATAGTATCTCAAGAAGCCTGCGCGGGTTTATCTCCGAACATTCACGCTTCAGCGACTGAAATCGTTCAGATCGTATTTTTTCCGATCGCCGAACGCGATCTTCGAGAATCGCGGCAATCAGGCCTTCCTTGCTCTCGAAATGATATTGAACGACGTTGCTATTGGCCTGGCCCGCGAGCAGGCCAATCTCTCGCAAGGTCACGCCTTCGATGCCGTTGCGGCCCATGAGAATTTCGCCCACGTCCATCAGGAGCGCCTTGGTGGAAGGGCGATCCGGCAACGGCTTGAGCCCCAGCGAGAGGGCGCTCTCCCCCAGCCGGTGCTCGCGCAGATGTTTGCGCCCGGCATCTCCCGAAATGTCGCTATCCGTTTGACCAATCCGCGCGCCGTCCGAGACGATGTCCGGGATCCCGCCCAAGGGAGCTGAACGCGTTCGGTTCACTCGACGATCCTTCACCATTGATCGAGCTCCGCATTCGCTTGCACCATGATAGAGGTGTCAAGCTGTAGTGAAACGCAAACCCTTTTGGCAGACGTAATCCATATCCAGGTATTAATTGTATAAAATTATTTCTGTCAATGGCATTAAAAGTCGGTTAGGCAGAGCCTCGATGGCCTGAGGCGGCGGTAGGACAAGGTCGACCGCCGCGGGAAGGAATGATCGGAGGACGAATGTCGTGATTGGCGCCACATCTGTTCAGGGACGAGTTCATCAGGAATGGCCTCATCCGCTTGGGTGGACAAAAAATCGCCTTCTCAAAGCTGCTTAGCGCCGTGCGTGATCGATCCAACGTTGCAAAAATTCGAGATATTCGTCAGGGGCAATGATCGAGAGGAGGGTGAAGTAATGGCACTCGAAATTCGAAAAGTTACCGATGGGGTGGGATCTGAGGTCATCGGTCTCGATCCCAGCAAGGAATTTGACGACGAAACCCGCCGTCAGCTCAGAGAGGCGTTTTTCGAGCGCGGCGCGCTCGTCTTCCGCGGGCTCGATATCGATTACGATTATCAGGACAAGCTTTGCCGCATGCTCATCGGCGACGATGGCCCGTCCGCTGCCGAAAGGCGCGACAATTTTTTCGTTTCCAACAAGGAAGAAAACGGCGCCGCCCCGTATGGCCGGCTGCTATTCCATGCCGACATGATGTGGGCGGAGGAGCCGTTCGAGGTGCTGTCGCTCTATGCGACGAAGGTGGAACCGGGTTCCGCAAGCACTTCGGTGACCAACGGAGTCTATGCTTGCGAGCAGCTGCCCGACGATCTGCGTAGGCAGATCGAGCCGCTGCACGCGGTGCAGGCGAGCGGCCAAGCCTATAATCGAGGTGGAGAAGACCTGATCAACCCGAAGCGCGAACAGGAAAGGTCCCACGTAACGCCGATCATTCACCGCCACAGGCGTACGGGCAAGCCCGTCCTATATGTGAGCCAGCAGAATACGCGCGAGATCGTTGAGATACCGGGCGATGATGGCGAAAAAATGCTCCAGACGCTGTTCGATCAGCTTTACGCGCCGCGTCACGTCTATGAACATCAATGGCGCGATGGCGATTTGCTAGTGCTGGACAATCTCGCGGTGCAGCATTCGCGTGGCTATGTCGCTCTGGACGGACCGACACGGACGCTCCGCAAGGTGATCGCTCCGATTCCCAAGCAGAAATACGAGCGCCCGACTTTCGATCGAACCTGACAGCCGGACGCAGGATGTTCAGTTGACGCCGGGCAACTGGCGATCGGATCATCTTGTCCAAAGGGGGACGGAACCCTGCCGGCTGGGTGGTCGGCGGGGCGCGGTATCGGCGGGCCGATTGCATGCCGACGAGTGGATTGATCGGCCAAAAACGAGCCGCCGAAGCATATTCCCAGGGAGAATGATGTGATGGAACCGGATCTGCTTGCTCTATGCCCTTCTGCCTGGCCCGAATATCACCACGAAAAGCTGTTCGCGCTCGGCAAGCTGGAGCGCGAAGCGCTTCAGCTTCGGGCAATTCAGTACCGGTTCGAACGCGCCCGCGACAGCGTTCCCGCATTGCGCAAGCTGATCGAGAAGCAGGGCGTCGACCGCATCTCGGCGATCGAGGACGTGCTTCCGGTCTGCTTCGATCATCGCGTCCTCAAAAACTATCCGCTGTCGATCCTCGAAAAGCGCGATTTCGCACGGCTGACGAGCTGGCTCGATAAATTGACGATGCACGATTTGAGCAGGGTCGATCTCTCCGGCCTCACCACGATCGACAGCTGGATCGATCGGCTCGAAGAACATGGACTGATCGTATTCACGTCGAGCGGCACTACCGGCAAGCTCAGCTTCAACATGCGCGGCCCCGAAGATATCGTTGCATGGCGTCTTGCGTGGATGCAGCTGAATTATGCGGCGTCGGGGGTTGATCCGCGGACGACCAAATTGCCGAGCTTCTCACCCGGTTACAGATCGGGCCACACGCAATCGCTCAAGGTCAGCCGTCTCTTCACGCAAGAAATCCATGGCGGTCGCCACAACCATCATACGCTCTACAGCGGCCATATGTCGGCCGACCTCCTGGCGCTATCGGGGCGGCTGCAGGCGGCGGAGGACAAAGGCGAATTTGAAGGGCTAGGCCTTGATGCCGCGCTGATCGGGGAACGGCGGGCAATGATCGAGCAAGGCAAGCGACGTCCACAGGATGTCGAAGCCTGGTTCGACAATCTGATCGAGCGCTTCAAGGGCCAACAAGTCAGGATCGGCGGCATCCTGCCAGAGTTGCTGCGCCTCGCGATGGCGGGTCGCGAACGCGGCCTGAAGTGCGAGTTTGCGCCGGGTTCGATTGTCACGACCGGCGGCGGTATGAAATCGTTAAAGAATCCGCCGGAAGACTGGCGCGAAATCATCCTCGACTTCTTCGGCGTCGAACGCCTCTGCACGCTCTACGGATTTTCGGAGATCATGAGCGCCGCGCCCGAATGCACGCACGGCTATTATCATTTTTTCCCCTATGCGGTCGTAATGCTGATGGGCCCCGAGGGTCAGGCCCTGCCGCGCGAAGGCGTACAGACGGGACGGCTTTCGGTATTCGATCTGCTGGCGGAGACCTATTGGGGGGCGTTCGTGTCGGGCGACGAGGTCACCGTGCATTTCGACGACGACTGCCCGTGCGGCTGGCGCGGGCCGCGCCTTACCAACCAGATCCGCCGCTACTCCGAAATGGAAGGCGGCGATGACAAGATCACCTGCTCGGGCTCGGCCAAGGCCTATGACGAATTCATGGAATATGTGATGGGGCAGGGGTAACGGCCGGCCAACCGAAGATACGCCGCGCATTGGCCCCAAGAATCTGCTGTTTTTCGATCTGCGATAGCGTCGGGTCGTCGCGGATATAGTGGACCAGTTCCCCCCAGGCGATCGCAGGCCGCAATACGGTATGGTCGCTCGACCACAGGACGCGATCAGCGCCAAATGACTCGATCAGGGCGCGCAGATGCGGCCGGATCGGCGTGTAAGGGAACTCGGTCGTCCCGAAATACATATGGGCATGGCTGATCTTGATCGACACGTTGGGATATTGGCCGAGCTTCAGTACCTCATCGAGATAGTCTGGACGCAGCACGCGAAGCGCTTCCGCTTCCGACATGCCCGTCGTATTATATTGAGTCGCAAGCCCCCAATGATCGACTACGAACTGCACGGTTGGAAATTTCCTCAGGTAGCGGGGCAAATGTTCGACATAGCCGGGAATCGCCAGACATACCGGCATGCCGCAATCGCGCGCGATCGCAAACGGCGTGTCATAGCCGCCCGCCACGAATGTTTCCGCCTCGTCGCGTGTGCGCGTTGCGAGAAACCGGAATGCGCGGGCACTTGGCGAGCCGGCGATCAGATGCATCACGCTGTCGATTTGCGGGTCCCGGCGGTCGATCCGCACGAAGAAAGCAAAGCGGTCCGGGTATTGAAAACTAGCGAGTTCGGCGCCCGGATAGATTGCGCGCCAGGCGCCGTTCGGCAACGCGAAACCAGGATGGTTGTGGATCGGGTTGGGCGATTTGACCCAATACCAGAACTCTTCCAGCATCACCGATTGGACGCCGATTGCGTCCATCGCCGTCAGCGTACGTTCGATCGGGCCTGGCCCCATGTGGAGTTGAGCGTCAACGATATCCATCACAATAATCCGAGTGCTGGTCTTCCAATCTAGCGGCGCTTCGGGACCTCAATGTTCCACATTCGTAACATTGCGGTCCGGCGAGACCGAGGCGGGCACCGGCCGGGAAGATGCCACCGGTGCGCCGCTCTGATCGACTACCCAGCGTACCATCCGGCGCTCGAGTTCGAGGCCATCGTGCGGGAGGCCGGCGGTTTCCTCGACATCGCCCCACCAATTCGCTTCGCGGCGGGTGACCATCGGGGAAATGCGCTGGACGCCGCACACCGCCAGCATGTCACGCATCCGTTCGCGCAGGCTTTCGGGATAGACCGGGACGCTTTGCGTCATGTGGTCACAGCGGTCGAGGACGGCGATCGGATCGGCTACCGGCACCAGATTGACGATCCGGTTGTTGAGGTCGTCGGCGAAATCCACCTTGTGCTCCAAACGGGAAACGATGACGCCGCCTGCAACTGTATCGCCCTTGATCCAATAATATTCGTCCTCGGATTCGATGGCGTCGAGCTCGGCCTGCAAGGGCGCGTTTGGCCGTGGTGCGGGGGTGGACAGCCTCGTTGGCAGGGCCTGGATCGCATCAAACACGACTTCCCCGAATAAGATAAGGCGCTGGAGCGAAGCCTCGTCGGTACCGCATTCGACATAGGCTACTCGGGTGCACGCACACGCCGTTTGATTGAGATTGCCGACCGTCAGCGCCAGCCCGGCAGCGGCCTCACGCATTGCCCTATCGCTTTCGAGCGCCTCCTTGCCGAGGATCGAGATCGAATGTTTCGGATTGAGCGCGATCAGATCGAGACCCGGCACCAGATACCTCTGGATATGTTGCATCGAGGCCATCCCGCCCCACGCCATAATCTTGTCGATCCGCGAGACGCGGATAATCTGGCGTTCGATCACTTCGTCCCCGCCCTTCCAATAAGCGACTGCCAGATGCTTCGTAACCGGATGATCGGGGGCAAGGTCGATCAGTGTGCGCACGATCGCGTTGGCCGTGAGCGGATCGTTCGACGGCGACTTGATCAGACAATCCGATTTGGTGAGCGCTGCACGGATCACGGTGACAGCGGCAACGATAGGAGCGTTGCCGGCCGGAATATGCAGCTGCCGCGTGCCGAAGGCGCGCACGCGCCGCCGCGACGTTCCGGGCTGGCCCTGTTCGACCCAGCCGTCGAGATATGCTTTGCCAACCGTCTTGTCGATCTCCGCGTCTAGCCTATGGCGATCGAACAGCGCTGGCACCTGATCGAATATTTCGCGCAAGACGGGTTCGGTCAGCCCGCCGGCTTCGAGGCCGAGTTCGAAGGCCTGCCGAAGATAAGGATTGGCTTCTATCGTCAGCAGCGGACCGAGGCTGGCCAGCAATTCGATGACTTCGTCGATCGGCGTTTCCTGAAGGTCCATCAGCCGGTATGCCGAGCCGAGCGTCAGTTCCCGCACATGTTTGTGCGGATCCGGCGCGCGAAAACTTGCCCCGGCGCGTCCGCCAAACACGACGTTATCGTTATCTCCGGGCATGATCACCCTTCCGCGAGACAAGATCGGTATGTCAATCATCAGGGTCATCGGCCGTTTCCTCCACCACCGAGCAGGCCGCGAGTCGGCATAAGCACTGCCGCGACCTTCACTTCAAACAAGGCCCTGCCCCGATATTACTCGCGCAATTTGCGAAGGGGCTGGCGAGGAGGGCGTTGTGCGTTGCGTCCGGCTCGGCCGAAGACCATGGATTGACGGTCTAATGCAGATGCATTATTTCTGTCAATTGCATCAGCGTGATGCCGAATCCGCGTGCCCGCATGCGGGTTCCTCCATTGACGTATGGGCTCTGAACGGCTCTCTCTTGAGCGTAAAATGGATATCCGAAAGTTGCGAGAGGGGGCTATATCTAAACCTGTCGCTCAAAAAATTGATTATTAACAGGTGCTTGTAATTTTTCAGGATTGCCGTTCAGCGGAGATGTTGAGGTGGCACCGTAGAAATGGCGGCTCGAAAATTTAAGCGTATTGACATATATAATTCCGATGAATTAAATTCTTTGAAAGAGGGGATGTGCACGGCCGTTTCATGGGAAAGATTGACCCCGGCGTGTATTCGAGAGAGACCCCCCACTTCAGCTAATTGTCTAGCGATTGAGGGAAGAATACCATGCCTGGTGCCTGTGACAGCATTCGCGTCCTCGAATTGAGCGGGGGCCATGCCGGCGGCCTGGCGGGCATGGTTCTGGCAGATTTTGGTGCCGAGGTTATCCGGGTCGAAACGTCGCCTGAAGGTCCGGACTGGGAAGAGCCGACCTATCTGTTTCTCAACCGCGGCAAGAAGAGCGTCACTCTGGATCTGGACGGCGAGGCCGGTCGTCGCGAGCTACTGCGCCTGGCGTCGTCGGTTGACGTCGTGATCGAGATGATGGCGCCCGGCCAGGCCGAGGCGGTCGGCGTCGGCTATGCAGCGGTTTCCGCCGTCAATCCGGGCGTCGTCTATTGCGGCATAAGCGGCTTTGGGCGCACCGGCCCGCTTGCCCATCTGCGCGCCGATGACGGTCTGATCATGGCCAAGGCAGGGCAGTTGCGCGCACAGCGCGGCTGGGAGGCTGGCGGCGAACGGCCGACGTTCCGTGCGGGCAGGGACGCGAGCTATTTCGCGGCAATGCTTGCGATTCAGGGCGTGCTGGCGGCGCTGCGCGCACGCGATATCACAGGCCAGGGTCAACTCGTCGAAACCAACATGCTCCAGGCCATTGCCTGCCGGCAGAATCCTACGGTGCGCTGGCTGCTGCGCGAGGGCGAGCAATTGCCGTCGGAAGCCGGCGGCGCCGGCGGGGCGGAGGTGCAGAGCGAGAAGCACGTCCTGCCGCACCACATGGATCCGCGGCAGATCACGCTCACCGGTGCGCGGATGCAGTGCAAGGACGGCAAATGGGTGGTCCATTCGCACACCGAGCCGCATTTCTTCCCGGCCTGGATCGACGCCATCGGCTTCAAGTGGATCTGGGAAGATTCGCGCTTCAAGGATGCGCCCTATAAATTCCCCACACCCGAGGACAAGGATGAGCTGATCCGGCTTCTTCAGGAGCACTTCAAACAGAAGGACGCCGCCGAATGGATGGCGGCCTATGTCGCCAACGGCAATGTCTGCGGCAACATCGTGCAGACCAGCCAGGAAGCCTTGAAGCATCCGCAGGTGGTCGAGACCGGACTGCTCGTCGAAGTCGAAGATCCCAAGGTCGGCCATATCGTCGAGTTCGGTCCGCTCGCTAACATTCCCGGTGCGCCGGCCCATGTGCGCGGATCGGCGCCTCGTCCCGGTCAGGATACTGCCGCCGTGCTGGGTTCGGCGCTCACGCCGCGCCCCGCGCCGGTTCCGACCGGTGTCACGCTGGACCAGCCGCTCAAGGGCATAACCATCGTCGAGGCAGCATATTATTATGCAACCCCGTTCGCCACGGCATTGCTGGGCGAACTTGGCGCCAGGATCATCAAGATCGAGCCCCTGCGCGCCGATCCCTACCGTGCGCTGGGCCGTGCGGGCACGGGCGATCCCGTGCTCAATCTGGGGCAGAACAACATGGTCCGCGCGATGTCCGGCAAGGAGAGCATTGCTCTGAACCTCAAGGATCCGCGTGGCCGGGAGATCCTGCACAAGCTGGTGGCCAAGGCCGATGTCTTCATTCACAATTTCCGCCGTGGCGTCCCCGAAACGCTCGGCATGGATGAAGCGACCTTGCGGGCGGTCAACCCGAAGCTCGTTTATCAATATGGTGCATCTTATGGCAGCAACGGCCCTCTGAACCGGTTGCCGGCCATCGATCCGGTAATCACGGCGTTCACGGGCACCACCGCCTATCAGGCGGGCGCCGGCAACGAGCCGCTGACCGAGACCGGCGCCGATCCCGTGGCCGCCGCCGGTTGCGCTGCCGCCATGATGATGGGCATCTTCGCGCAGCATCGCACCGGGCAGGGGCAATATGTCGAATCGGCGATGATCATCTCCAACCTGCTCCACAACTATGAGGACGCGCTCGCTTATGCGGGCAAGCCTGCGCGCCGGCAGCCGGACAAGCGCCAGCTCGGGCTGAGCGCGACCTATAGGCTCTACCAGACCGCAGACGTCACCGATCGTTCGGCCATTGCGCCATACGCCAATCCCAATCCCCGCTGGGTGTTTCTGTCCGTGGATCGCGACGCGGAGTTCGCCCGCTTCTGCGACGTGGCGGGCCGTGGCGATCTGCTGGCCGATGCGCGTTTCGCGACACGCGCGGCACGCGAGCAGAATGACGCGGCGCTGGTGGGGCTGCTCGAGGCACTCTTCCTCGAGCGCACGGCCAAGGATTGGGAAACACGCATGGTGGCGGCCGGCGTCGGCTGCGTCGTTGCCGATGAAATGTCACACTTCGCGTTCATCTATCGTGATCCCCAGGCGCTCGCGCTCAATTATATGAGCCCCACCGAACATTCGGCTTTCGGCAAATATTATCGCTACTCGCCGATGCTGAAGTTCACCGCCACGCCCGCACGGGGGACGCCTTATTCCGAATTCGGGGAATGCACGCGCGCGCTCCTCACCGAGCTGGGCTACGATGAAGGTGCCATGGCCGAACTGGGCAAGGATGCGGTCGTTGCCTGGGAAGTCGAGAAGAATCAGCCGGCAAAAGTCTGGGGCTGACAACCAAATCCCCGACGTGATGAACGATAAGAGAAGCTGCGCGTCGGGGGCCGCTACCCAATAGAGAGGACGATCTGATGGCCAATGCATTCGGTGCGACATCCACTACGGATGAGGTGCTGCAGGGTTGCGATCTTTCGGGCAAGCGTATCCTGATCACGGGCGTATCGGCGGGCCTGGGCGTCGAAACGGCGCGCGTTCTGGCTGCGCGTGGCGCCTGGGTGGTGGGTACGGCGCGTGATCTCGCCAAAGCCGAAAAGGCTGCCGAGCAGATACGCGCGCAGGCCGCGAACGGGGGTGGTGTCGAACTGATCGAATGCGATCTCGCTTCGCTGAAGAGCGTGCGAGCCTGCGCCGACACATTGAACGCGATCGGTCTGCCATTTGACGTCGTGATCGGCAATGCCGGGGTGATGGCCTGTCCGTTTGGCAAGACCGAGGACGGGTTCGAAACCCAGTTCGGTACGAACCACCTGGGGCATTTCGTGCTGATGAACCGGATCGCACCGTTGATCAGGGATCGGTTGGTCATGCTGTCGTCCTCCGGCCATAGGGGCGGCGACGTCAATCTCGATGATCCCAATTTCGATCATACGACCTATACGGAATTCGGTGCTTATGCCCGTTCCAAGACCGCCAATGCCTTGTTCGCCGTCGAATTCGACCGACGCCACCAGGCCCGGGGCGTTCGTGGTGTCGCGGTGCATCCGGGCGGGATCCGGACCGAACTCGGCCGGCATATGACGCCCGAACTGATCGAACAGATTTCGGCCGCTGCGGTGCGATCTGGGCAGGACGCATCGAAGATGATGAACAGCAAGACGGTCCAGCAAGGAGCCGCGACGACGGTCTGGGCGGGCTTCGTTGGGGCCGCCGAAGAGGTCGGTGGACGATATTGCGAAGATTGCCACGTTGCCGAGGTAGAAGACGATCGCTCGAAGCGGTACGGCGTGCGCGGCTATGCTGTCGATCCTGACAATGCCAAGGCGCTTTGGGCGAAGAGTGAAGACATGGTGGGCGAGCGCTTTTCGTGATGACGGTCTGGCCTGCGCGGGCGGCTGGAGTCATGCCAACGCCATCTTGAGCAGCTGTCGACGGCCGTTGGCGAGGATCTCGTCGGAAAGGCGACGGTCGCTCTGCTTGACCGCGCGCGCCATCATCATCACCCCGATCATGGCCGGCATGAGAGCGAGCGCCCGTTCACGGGCGACGACGGGCTCGATCTCCTTGCTCAGGGCTTCCTCCAGCAGGCCGACGATGTCTTCGAATCCGCGGGCAAATTCACGCCCGAGGTTCCCCGAATGGCGTTCGATCTCTCCGCCATATGCCACCATCGGACAGCCGGTTTCGATATTGTCGCGGTGTGCTTGGGAAAGATAACGATCGATGTAAGTGCCGATATCGATCGCCTGCTCATCGCGAATCGAGCGCCAGGCCGCGATTGTGCCGTCGAACGACTGCCGGCACGCCTCTGCGGCAAGCAGGTCTTTCGAGCGGAAATGCGAATAGAATGCGCCTTGGGTTAGCCCGGCGCCAGCGCTGATCTGCGCCACGCCCGTTCCTTCGATACCCCGCTTCTGAAAGAGATTCGAAGCCGCCTTCACCAACGCGGCCCGGTGCTGGCCCGCCTTTTCCTTGGTTACCTTCATACCACACTCCCGGCCATTGATTTTTTAATAGCGATCGCCATTATTAAAGTCCAATAGTTGTCGGGCGGATGCCTGCGGAACGTGGGTGGAACATGGACAAGGAGTAGCCGGATGGTCACAGGCATCAAGGACAAGGTCGCGATCCTCGGCATGGGGTGCACCCGCTTCGGCGAGCGCTGGGATATGGATGCCGACAGTCTCATGGTCGAAGCATTTGACGAGGCGCTGGCGGATGCGGGCATCGAAGTAAGCCAGATCGATGCTGCCTGGCTCGGCGTCGGTTTCGACGCGTTGAATATCGGGCCCTCGGGCCTGCCGCTGTCGATCGCGCTGCGCTTGCCGAACATCGGTGTGACGAAGGTCGAGAATTACTGCGCGAGCGGCACCGAGAGTCTGCGCGGCGCGGTATATGCGGTCGCCAGTGGTGCCGCGGACATCGCATTGGCGATGGGGATCGAGAAGCTCAAGGATACAGGGTATGGCGGCCTTCCCGTCCGAAGCCGGGGGACCACCGACGACATGCTGGGCGTTACGGGCTCGGGCCCCGGCAACTTCGCGCAGATCGCTTCGGCCTACGGCGCCGTCCATGGCGTCAGCAAGGCCGACTTGAAGCGCGCGATCGGCCATGTCTCGGTCAAGAGCCACGCGAACGGCGCGAAGAACCCGAAAGCGCATTTGCGCAAGATAGTGGATATCGACACCGTCCTGAACGCGCCGATGATCGCCGCGCCGCTTGGTCTCTATGACTGCTGCGGCGTGTCGGACGGCGCTGCGTGCGCCATCCTCACCACGCCGGAAATTGCCCGCGCGCTGGGCAAGAAGGATCTGGTCACCGTCAAGGCACTCCAAATCGCTGCGTCGAACGGCTGGGAACTCCAGGCCGGCGGCGGCTGGAATGGATCCTATTTCCATACGACGCGGATCGCCGCCAGACGGGCTTATGCCGAAGCCGGGATAACGCGGCCGCGCGAGCAAATCAGCCTTACCGAAGTCCACGACTGCTTTTCGATCACCGAACTCGTGACGATGGAAGACCTTGCACTCTCCGACGATGGCCAGGCGTGGAGAGATGTGCTCAATGGCGAATTCGATTCCGACGGACGGATTCCGTGCCAGATCGATGGTGGCCTGAAGTGCTTCGGGCACCCTATCGGCGCTTCGGGTCTGCGCATGGTCTATGAAAACTATCTGCAGTTGCTGGGTCGCGCTGGTGACCGCCAGCGCAGCACGCCCCCCAGCCTTGCTCTCAGCCACAATCTAGGGGGCATGCCGAGCCAGAATGTGAGCTCCATTGCGATCGTAGGACTGGCGGGCGCCTGAGCAAAGAAGGGCCTCGCGTCACCAGTGCGAGGCCCGGTAAGGATATGGCGTGGTCAGAACTTGAAGCCGAGGCGCGTGAACCATTCGGCGGGGCGGCTGTACGTACCCACGATGGCGCCAAATGCCGGTATGGCGGTACCCGAGGTCAGATAGCGCCGGTTGGTGATGTTGGTGCCTCCCACCGTCAGGGTGAAGCGGTTCGATGAATCGGTGTAAGCGATGCTCGCATTCAGGTTCGCCACGGCATCTCGAGTGAGAATCTTGGTCCGCTCGACATTGTTGTACATCTTCGACGTGTACGTATAATCGCCGATCAGAACTACCTTGCCGCCACCCGGCAGCGCATATTCATAGCGTGGGCTGAGGTTTATCTTCCATTTGGGTGTTTTGGGCAGCGGGCTGCCGACGAGGGCACCATATTGCAAGTCGCTCGGACCGCTCACCACCGCGACGGCGGGATCGAGGCTTGTATAATATGCATCGGTATAGCCGATTGCAGCATTCACAGTGAACCCTCTGGCCGGAGCTAAGACAATCTCAAGCTCGCCACCTTTTATGCGCCCATTGCCGACGTTCGCGATCGTCGGTGAACCGCCCACCTGATAATTGAGCTGGATTCCGCGATATTCGGTCAGAAACAGCGCGCCGTTCACCTGCAGGCGGCGGTCGAGGAATGTCGACTTGAGGCCGACTTCATAGGTAGTGGCCTTTTCCGGGTTGAAGCTGCTGACCGTGGTCTGCGGCGTCGAATAACGGGTGGTCCAGCCACCCGTTTTATACCCCTTCGACCATGATGCGTAGAGCATCATGTCCCGGGCGGGGTGCAGCTGCACGCCGACTTTGGGCGAGAAATTGTTGAAGGTCAGGTGGTTAAGACCGCCAGGGTAGATACGCAGCGGATTGTTCGGATCGGGATAGTTGTTCGCCACGCGGCAGGTCTGGCCGTTGGGGAGGACGGCATTGGGGAAGATGTTGCCGGCAAGATCCGAACAGGGCGCGCCGGCAAGCTTGTAAAACAGGCCGCTGAGTTCCTGCTGCCCGCCCTCGAAGCTCTTGGTTTCGTGCGTATATCGTCCGCCCAATGTGACACCGATCAGGTCACTGACGTGGAAGTCCATCTGGCCAAAGGTGGCGTAGGCGTTAGTCTTCAACCAGTTGGGGCCGTCGATCACATAGATTCCCTCGCCGGAATTGACAAAGTCATCCAGGAATCCGGTCTCGCGGAAATAATAAGCGCCGAGCACATATTTGATCCGGTCGTCCAGCGCCTTTCCGACAAGCTGGAGCTCTTCGCTGAATTGGTTCTGCTTCTGGTTGAACCCGTAGTTCGACATGTTGAGTGGCGAACCGTCGCCGTCGAGGCCGCTCGTCCAGTGGCTCCGGCGATAGGCGGTAATGGACTTCAGCAGGATGTCGTTGGTGATGTCGGCTTCCGCGTTGACCGTGAGCCCCCAGTTCTTCAGGTGCGAGAAGTTCGCGCCGTTGGCGTAGCTTGTATCGATGTTCTTAGTGATGAAACGGTTGTCATAAGGGAGGACGTCGTTGTTCGGATTGCCGTCCGCATTGACGCCGGCCAGGCCGTAGAGCCGGTTCACCGGAAAGGTCTCGCTGCGGTGGACTGATGGAAATTGTGTGCCGGACGAGTTGCACATGTTCAGCAGGCCGATCGACTGCAGCGTTGCTACGGGCGTGCCAATGCAGGTGTTGTAAAGATTGGCGAACAGGCCTCCCGCTGTGCCGTCGGTGGTCTGCAGAAGCGTTGTCGGCGAAGTGCCGCTATTATAGGCGTAATCGCCGGTAAAGGTGGCGCGGAACGATCCGCCGTCCCATTTCAGCTTACCCCGCACGGTCCGACTCTCTTCATCGCCTTCGCGGCCGGGTGAATCGTATCCGGCGGCCGGATAGACGGTGTAAGATCGTGAATTCGCGGCCAGCGAGCCCGGGAACGGTATGCGATGCGCGTAGCCGTTGCGGGTTTTTACATCCAGCGTAACGAGCGAATAGAGATTGTCGGTGAGCGGAACGTCGACCGATCCGCGCGCTTCGAACAGGTTGAAACGGCCCACCGTCAGATCGCCTTTAACCGCGAACTCCTTGCCCGGATCGCGCGTGACGACGGAAACCGCGCCGCCGATCGTGTTGCGTCCAAACAGCGTCCCCTGCGGACCCTTGAGGATCTCGATCCGCTGAACGTCGAGCAGATCCTGGTTCGCGCCGACCGAGCGCGCGAGATAGACACCGTCAACGTAAACGCCGACCGCCGGATCGATATTGAGTGCGAAGTCACTCGCGCCGATGCCGCGGATCGAGGCCGCGAGAACGGCGGTGGATGCCGTAAAGGAAACACCGGAGTCGAGGTTGACGTTGGGTGCGAGTGAAGCGAGCTGGCTGACATTGCCGATTGACCGTTCGGCAAGCGCGTTTCCGGCAAAGGCCGAAATCGCGATGGGCACGTTCTGCACATTTTCGGACCGCTTCTGCGCGGTAACAACGATCTCCTCAATGCCGCCCTCGACGGCATGTTGAGCTGCGTCCTGGGCGAGCGCCGGAGCCGCTCCTGCCAATAGCACAGCGCTTGCCAGGGCGATCGCACTGCCACTCAAATATATGTTCTTCATTGTGTTCTCTCCCCTGTCGGGACTTGCCCCGACTTTATTGCCCAGATTGCAAACGGGCCGGCGGCAGGGCGATCACGCCGGCCAATCGGAATGTCGGAACGCAAGGCAACAGGCGGCACGACGCAGCCCCCGGCATGCCGAAGTTTGTGATGCGCAGGGCTGCGATATCTTTGGCACCGGCGCCGCTGTTCGAGGCGGCGTCGGTATCGCTGAAGTCCTTATGGCCAGAGGCGGTCGAAGGAGATTTTTCCTTCGCATTTCGGAAACACGGCCGCGTTGATCCTGCGTGCTTGGTGCATCTCGATCGCTCTCCCGCTTTTTATCTGAGCGTGTCCGCACCGGAAGGAATCGACACAGACCGATCAGCTGAGGGCAATTTGCGACATAATTTGATTTAGAGCAATGAATTATTCAATATAAAATAAATCGTGTCAGAAGGTAGCGAACGCGCCCATCAACAAAGGCTGTGCTGCAGGCCGATCAGTGCAGCGGCGGGGCGACTCCTGCGGCTTCGCCCCAGCGCCCGCCGATCGCCTGAATCAACGAAATTACGGCGCTCTGGCGGTTGACGACGGCCTGCACGTCGGCCGTGCGCGCCGATAGCGCGGTGGTCTGGGCGACGATTACATCGGCATAGCCGATCTGGCCGGCGACATATTGGTTGCGGGCGATCGCCTCGGCGCGATTGGCTGCGACGGCTGCGGCGGCGCGTTCCTGTGCGACGGTGCCATAGACGCGCACGGCAACGAGCTGATCCTCGGTCTGCTGGAAGGCGGTCAGTGCAGTCTGGCGATATTCCGCGACCGTCTGTTCATAGGCCGCGCGGGCTTCCGCAACTTTCGCCGATCGCGCGCCGAAATCGAGCAGCGTCAACGCGCCGGTGAGGCCGAGCGACCACACACTGCTGGCGACGCTGAACAGCTTGCCGAGCGAGCTCGAACTCGATCCGACGTCCCCGCTGAGCCCGATCGTCGGAAAGAAGGCGGCGCGCTGAATGCCGATCGCGGCGTTGGCGGCGGCAACCCGTCGTTCGGCCGCCGCGACATCGGGGCGGCGCTCGAGCAGTTCGGAAGGGAGGATCGCCGGCACATCCGGCACGGTCCGCTGCCATGGCGTCGCCGGCAGGGTGAAGCCGGACGGGTTCTCGCCGATCAGAACCGCAATCGCATGTTCCAGCGTCGCGCGCTGCCGCTCGAGATCGGCGAGGTCGGCCCGGGCGTTGCGGAGTGCCGTTTCCGCCTGCAGCACATCCACCCGCGCGACGACGCCGGCATTGTAGCGATTGTTGGTGATCGTCAGCGAGCGATCATAAGCCGTGACGGTAGCGGTCAATATGTCCTTCTGCATGTCCAGTCCGCGCAACTGCACATAATCGAGCGCGAGTTCGCCCTGCGCGGACAGGGTGGCGTTGATCAGATCGCTCCGGCTCGCTTGCGCGAGCGCACCGGCCTGTTTCACGGCATTGCCGATCTGGCCCCACAGGTCTGGCTCCCACGTCGCGCCGACCGACAGCGAGAAACGCTGGCTTGATGCGGAAGTGCTCGCGCTGGTGCCGGTGCCGACGGTGGGGCTCGCCGAACCGAACGATCCGGCCTTGGTGGCGCCGGCGGACGCATCGACCGTAGGGAACAAGGCCGCACGCTGCTCGCGCACCAGCGCGCGCGCCTGATCATAGGCCGCCTTCGCTACCGCAAGATTCTGGTTCGATACGATCACTTTGCGTTCGAGCGCATCGAGCGCCGGATCGTTGAACAAGGCCCACCATTCGCCGCGCTTTATGGCATCGGATGGTGCGGCCGCGCGCCAGCCGGGTGCTTCCTTGAAGCTCGACGGAATCGTTGCAATCGCGGGCGGGCGATAGGTCGGCGCGAGGTTGCAGCCGGCGAGTAACAGCGCGGGCAGCAGGATCGCGTTCATGGACGTGCGGCTCATGCGGTTCCTCATGCGGGTCTCGGGGTCAGCTTACCATGGCGCGCCAGTTCGCGTTCGTGGATGCCGCGGCGGCGGAAGCGATCGAGCGCGAGATAGACGACAGGCGTGGTGAGCAGGGTGATGAACTGGCTGGCGATCAGCCCGCCGACGATCGCGATGCCGAGCGGGCGCCGCAGTTCGGCGCCCTCGCCGAAGCCGATCGCGAGCGGCAGCGCGCCGAGCGCGGCGGCGGCCGTTGTCATCAGGATCGGCCGGAACCGGAGCAGGGACGCCTCGCGGATCGCCGCGAACGGGGTGAGCCCGCGCGCGCGTTCGGCATCGAGCGCGAAGTCGATGATCATGATCGCATTCTTCTTCACGATGCCGATCAGCAGGATGATGCCGATCAGGGCGATCATATCGAGATCCGAGCCGGTGAGCATCAGCGCCAGCACCGCACCGATTCCGGCCGAGGGCAAGGTCGACAGGACGGTCAGCGGATGGATCGCGCTCTCATAAAGGATGCCGAGCACGATATAGATCACCACCAAAGCGGCCAGGATCAGCAACGGCATCGTCGCCGTCGATTGTGCGAACACCTTGGCGGTGCCCGCGAAGTTGCCATGGACGCTTGCGGGAAAGCCCGCCGATTGCTGAACGGCGGTGATCCGCTGCGCAGCCGTACCCAGCGAGACGTTGTTGGCCGTGTTGAACGAGATCGTCGCGGATGGTTGTCCGTCCTGATGGTTAACCTGGGCGGCGGTCGATCCCGTCTTCCAGTGCGCGATCGCAGATAGCGGCACGGCGGTCTTTGGGGTGAGACTGACCGCGCTGCCGGTCGACGTGTCGCGGCTGGAGCCGGTGGTGGAGACTGGGGTCGATCCGGTGGTGGCTGTCGTCGTGCTCGTCGTCGCGGCATTCCCGCCCGGCACATAGACCTGTTGCAGCGCTTCGGGCGATCCGTTGAATTGCGGCGCGACGCCCATCACCACATGATATTGGTTGAGGCCGGAATAGATCGTCGCCACCTGACGCTGGCCGAAGGCATCGTAAAGCGCCGCATCGACGGCCTGATTGTTGATGCCCAGACGGCTTGCCGTGTCGCGATCGACGGTGACATAGACATTGGCGCCGCCATCCTGCTGATCGATGTCGACGTCTGTCAGCGCCGATTCGGCCTTGAGCAGTTCGACCAGCTTGGCGCCCGCCGACTTCAGCGTAACCATATCGTCGGCCTTGAGCGTATATTGATAGGTGCTGTTCGATTGGCGCCCGCCCACGCGCATGTCCTGCACCGGGTTCAGGAAGACACCGATGCCGCTGATCCGCGCGAGCTTGGGCCGCAGCCGGGCGATGATCGCCCGGCTTGCATCGCGCTGGCGTTCGGGCTTCAGATTGACGAACATGAAGCCGCCGCCGGCGCGCGCGCCACCGGTGAAGGCGACGACGGTTGCGACATCCTTGTCGTGGCGGATTATGCGGACGATCTGGCCTAGCTTCTGCTGCATATCCTGAAACGAAATACTCTGGTCCGCGCGCAGGCCACCCTGCAACGCGCCGGTATCCTGTTCGGGGAAGAAGCCTTTGCTGGCTACCGAGATCAGGAAGATGTTGAGCGCCACGGTGCCCGCCAGGATGATCAGCACCGCGCCGCGATTGGCGAGCGCCCAATCGAGGCTGCGCGCATATTGCCGATGCAGCCGATCGAACTGGCGCTCGGAAAAGCGCGTAAACCGGTTCGGCTTTGGCTCCCCCTTGAGCAGCAGCGCCGCCAGCATCGGCGTAGTGGTCAGCGAGATGACGAGGCTGATCAGCACCGCCACCGACATGGTGATCGCGAATTCGCGAAACAGCCGGCCGATGATGCCGCCCATGAACAGCAGGGGGATGAACACCGCGACGAGGCTCACCGAAATCGACAACACGGTGAAGCCCACCTCCCGCGCGCCGCGCAGGGCTGCATCGATCGGGCGCACACCATCCTCGACATGGCGCGAGATATTCTCGAGCACGACGATCGCATCGTCGACGACGAAGCCGGTGGCGACGGTCAGTGCCATCAGCGACAGATTGTTGAGCGAGAAGCCCGCCAGATACATCACGCCCAGCGTGCCGAGCAGCGACACGACCACCGCCACCGCCGGCACTACCGTCGCGCGCAGCGAGCGCAGGAAGACGCTGACCACTGCCACCACCAGCAAGGTCGCGATCACCAGGGTGATTTCGACTTCGTGCAGCGAGGCGCGGATGGTGGTCGTCCGGTCCGATGCCACGGTCAGCTTGATATCGGCCGGCAGTGCGGCTTCCAGTCCCGGCAGCTGCGCCTTGATGGCATCGACGGTCGCAACGATATTGGCGCCGGGCTGGCGGCTGAGCACGACGGTCACCGCGCGTTGGCCGTTGAACAGGCCCATCGTGCGGACATCTTCCGGTCCGTCATAGACGGAAGCGACATCGGACAGTCGCACCAATGATCCGCCGCGCGAGGCAATCGGAATGTTGCGATAATCGTCGGCGTGCTGGGCTGGTGCATCGCCATAGACCTGCCACGCCAGATCCTTGCCCTCGATCACACCGCGCGGGCGGTTGGCGCTGGTCGAACTCAGCGCGCTGCGAACATCTTCGAGCGCGATGCCGTAGCGGGCGAGCGCGAGCGGGTGGAGCTCGATCCGCACCGCAGGCAGTGCCGCACCGCCAAGCTCGACGTCGCCGACTCCCTCCACCTGCAGCAATCTTTGCTGCACGACGGTCGACACCGCATCGTAGATTTCGGCGGGGCTGCGCGTTTTCGATGTCAGCGCGACGATCATGATCGGCGCGTCGGCCGGGTTGGCCTTGCGATAGGTCGGGTTGGTGCGCAGGGTGGCCGGCAGATCGGCGCGCGCCGCGTTGATCGCGGCCTGAACGTCGCGGGCCGCGCCATCCACATCGCGACTCAAATCGAACTGGAGCGTGATGCGGGTCGATCCCACCCCCGATTGCGAGGTCATCTCGGTAACGCCGGCGATCGTCCCCAGCCGCTTTTCGAGTGGCGAGGCGACGCTGGACGCCATCGTGGCCGGGCTGGCGCCGGCCAAAGATGCCTGCACGTTGACGGTGGGGAAATCGACCTGCGGCAAGGGCGCTACCGGCAACACGAAAAAGGCGGCGATACCCGCGAGCGCGAGGCCCACCGTCAGCAGCAAGGTGCCGATCGGGCGGCGGATGAAGGGCGCTGAAAGGTTCATGCCGGTTCGAGCGGCAGTTCGGGCCGGGTTGCAGCCTTCCTGTGCCGCCAACGCTCGTTGAGCCGTTCGAACGCGAGGAAGATCACCGGAGTCGTGAACAGGGTGAGCGCCTGGCTGAGGATCAGTCCGCCCGCGATGGCGAGGCCGAGCGGACGGCGCAGTTCGGATCCCATACCGCTGCCGAAGATCAGCGGCAGCGCCGCGAACAGCGCCGCGAAAGTCGTCATCATGATCGGCCGGAACCGCAGCGTGGCGGCCTGCCGGATCGCGCTGTCGGCATCCTTGCCCTGGGTCCGCTGCGCGTCGATCGCGAAGTCGATCATCATGATCGCGTTCTTCTTGACGATGCCGATCAGCAGCACGATGCCAATGATCCCGATCACGCCGAGATCGTTGCCGGTTACCATCAGGGCCAGCAGTGCACCAACGCCCGCCGATGGCAGGGTCGAGAGGATCGTGATCGGGTGGACGAAGCTCTCATAGAGCACGCCGAGCACGATATAAACGACGACGACCGCGGCGAGGATCAGCCACAGTTCGTTGGCGAGCGACGCGCGGAACGCATCGGCCGCCCCGAGGAATTTGGTGGTAATACTGTCGGGCACGCCGATCCGCGCCTCGGCCTCGGTGATGGCGTTGACCGCGCTGCCAAGCGACACGCGGGGGGCGAGGTCGAAGCCGATCGTCGCCGACGGGAATTGCGCCACCCGCGAAACGAGCAAGGGCGCATTGCCGACTTTGAGCGTCGCGACCGTACCGAGCGGCACTGCCGTACCGTTGCTCGTCGGGACATAGAGCGTATTGAGCGCTTCCGGGGTCGTCACCAGACCGGGCTGACTCTCCAAAATCACGCGGTACTGGCTCGACTGCGTGAAGATCGTCGAGATGATCCGCTGGCCGAATGCGTTGTACAGCGCGCTGTCGATCGACGCGGTGCTGATGCCGAGCCGCGCCGCGGTGTCGCGATTGATCGAGACGGTGACGGCCTCGCCACGTTCGAGCACGTCGGACGTGACGTGGCGGACCTTGGGCTCATTCCGGAGCTCGGCGGTCAACCGGTTCGCCCACATCGACGTCTCGGCCTGATCGGAGCCCTGCAGCGAGAAGCGATATTGGGTCGGCCCGCCTTCGGCATCGATCGTCAGATCCTGCACCGGACGGACATAGAGGGTGACGCCGGCTGTCTGGCGCGCAAGATCGCGCAGGCGGGTGATCAGGTCGGACTGGCTGCCGCGATCGCCCGATGCCTTGAGGTTGATCAGCATCCGCCCCTGATTGAGCGACGGATTCTGGCCATCGACGCCGATATTCGAACTCAGGCTCTCGACATCGGGATCGTTGAGGATCGCGTCGGCGAGATTGGCCTGCAGTGCGCTCATCCGCTGGAACGATACGCCCTGGCCACCGACCACCACGGCCTGCAACTGGCCGGTATCCTGTTCGGGAAACAGGCCTTTCGGGATCAGTACGAACAGCAGGGCGGTTAATGCCAGCGTGCCGAAAAAGGCGATCATCGTCGCGCGCTGGCGGGCGAGCACCCAGTCGAGCCACATAGCATATTTGTCGGCGAGTTTGTCGAACCATGCGAGACTCTTCCGGGCGAGCTTCGGCTTGTTCGTCGCGGCTTCCGCCTTCAGCCAGCGCGCCGACAGCATCGGCACCAGCGTCAACGCCACCACGGCCGATATCAGGATCGTCACCGCAAGCGTGACCGCGAACTCGCGAAACAGCCGGCCGACGATATCGCCCATGAACAGCAACGGGATCAAAACCGCGATCAGGCTGATCGTCAGCGAGATGATCGTGAAACCGATCTCGCTCGATCCCTTCAGCGCCGCCTGCAACGGAGTTTTACCCTCCTCGATATGGCGGGCGATATTCTCGATCACCACGATCGCATCGTCGACGACGAAGCCCGAGGCGATGGTCAGTGCCATCAACGTCAAATTGTTGAGGCTGAAACCGAGCAGGTACATCGCGCCGAAGCTGCCGACCAGCGACAGCGGCACCGCGACGCTGGCGACGATGGTCGCGCGCGGGCTGCCGAGGAACAGGAAGATCGCGAGCGTCACCAGCAGCACCGCGAGCACCAGTTCGAATTCGACGTCCGCGACCGATGAGCGGATGCCGGCGGTCCGGTCGGTGAGCAGGGTGACATGGACGTCGGCCGGCAATTGCCGTTCGAGATCGGGCAATGTCGCCTTGATCGTATCGACCGTGCCGATCACATTCGCGCCCGGCTGCCGCTGAACGTCGACGATGATTGCCGGCGTGCGGTTCATCCACGCGCCGAGCCGCATATTTTCCGACGAATCGACGATCTGCGCGACATCGGACAGTCGCACTGGGGCATCATTCTTGTACGCGATGATCAGATCGCGATATTCGGCGGCGGTGGCGAGCTGGTCATTGGCATCGATCGTCCAAGACCGGGTCGGACCGTCGAAACTACCCTTGGCGCCATTGACGTTGGCCGAGGAGATCACCGTCCTTAACGTGTCCATCGACAGGCCGCGCGTCGCCAGCGCCTGGACATTGGCCTGAATGCGGACCGCTGGCCGCTGGCCGCCGGACAGGCTGACGAGGCCGACACCCGATATCTGCGAGATCTTGCTGGCGAGCCTCTGGTCGACGAGATTTTGCACCTCGGCGAGCGGGCGTGTCTTCGATGTAATCCCCAGGCTGATGATCGGCGCGTCGGCGGGATTGACCTTCGCATAGACCGGCGGCGCGGGCAGGTCGGACGGCAGCAAGGTGCCCGCCGCATTGATCGCTGCCTGGACCTCCTGTTCGGCCACATCGAGCGTCAGATTGAGCTTGAACTGGAGGGTGATCACCGAGGCGCCCGCCGACGAGGTGGAGGACATGCGGTTGAGCCCGGCCATCTGTCCGAACTGGCGTTCGAGCGGGCCGGTGACCGTCACTGCCATCACGTCCGGGCTCGCGCCGGGGTAGAGTGTACGGACCTGGATCGTCGGATAATCGACTTCGGGCAGTGCTGAGACCGGCAGGAAGCGGTAGGCGATCAACCCAGTCAGGAAGATCGCGATCATGAACAAGGTCGTCGCGACCGGCCGCAGGATGAACGGCCGCGACGGATTGGCGGTGCCTGTTTCGGGCACCCCGGCCTGGATTTCCGTCACTGGCCGCCGCCGTCCCCGCCGGCGGAAGCGCGATGGTGCTTGCCCTTGTGACCGCCGGCTCCACCACCTCCGCTGCCGCCTGCACCGCGCGGTTTGTCGCCCGGCAGGGTCACGGTGGATCCGTCGTCGAGACTGTCGGCGCCTTCGGTGATGACGGTCGCGCCGGCGGGCAGGCCGCTGGCGATCACGATCTTCGCGGTGTCGCTGGGTCCGGTCTTCACCACCTGCAATTTCACGGTCTTGTCGGGTTGGAGGACGAACACGAAGTCGCCCTGCGCGCCGTGCCGGACTGCGCTCACCGGTACGGTGACGGCGTTGTGCAGCGTATCGACCAGCAGGCTGATATTGACGAACTGGTTGGGGAACAGGGTGCCCTTGGCATTGCCGAATCGCGCCTTGGCTTTCACGGTGCCGCTGGTCGCATCAATCTGATTGTCGAAGGTCAGAAAACGTCCCTGCGCGAGTATGGTCGCGCCGTTCTGATCGCGCGCGACCGCCGGCAGCGAGGCGCCGCTCGCAATCTGCCGCTGGATGGCGGGCAACTGGTTTTGCGGCACCGCGAAGCTTACGTCGATCGGATCGGCCTGGGTGATGACGGCGAGGCCGTTTGTGTCACCCGGCGTCACATAATTGCCGATATCGACCTGCCGCAGGCCGATCTTCCCGGCGACGGGCGCCGTAACGGCCGTATAGGCCAGATTGAGCTTCGCCGCCCCGACCGCGGCTTGATCGGCGGCGACCGTGCCTTCGAACTGCTTCGCGGTTGCGGCCTGCGTCTCGACCTGCTGCCGTGCGATCGAATCCTGAGCAAGCAGGGTGCGGTAGCGGTTGAGATCGACCTTGGCGAGATTGAGCTGTGCCATGTCGCGGGTCAGGTTGGCCTGGGCCTGCGACAGCGCGAGGCGGTAAGGGCGTGGATCGATCTGGACCAGCAACTGCCCTTTGCGGACGGCCTGCCCCTCGGTGAAGTGGATGCTGAACACATTGCCGGAGAGCTGCGGACGTACCGTGGCGGTGATGACGGGCTGGACTGTACCGATCTCCGCCAAGCTTACCGGCATGTTGGCGAGGCTGGCCTTGGCCACTCCGACGGTCGTTGCCGGCCGTCGGCCGGACCGGCTCGAAGCTGTCTTGCCGTGGGTGAAATACCATGCGGCAAGCCCGACCAGCACGAGCGCTGCCAGCGCGATCAGAGCGTTGCGTCGCGAGGGACGCAGGAAGCGATCGGATCCGGTCGTCAATTGCGGTGCTTTCTTTGTGTGCGGGGGGCCGTGATGAAGCGCGGATGTTTGGCATGCGCAACGATGTCCGGCCGAAATGTTTCCAGAGCGGCGGAGGTCAGGTTCGAAAACCGCATTGTTTGACGCAGTCACGCAACAGTGCGGCCTCTTCGGCGAGATCGCTTTCGCCAAGCGCGCGCAACAGCCGTTGTGCCTGACGCAGATGATGCCGCGCCGCGCGGACCCGGTCCGCAGAGCTGGATTCGACATCCGCCGCGACCGCGCGCATCTGGCGCAAGCGCACGGCCTTTTTGCCGATCAGATTGATCCGCGAAAGCCATGTCTGGCCATCGGCCACCGGGCCGACATCATGCCCGACGATCCCCCGTTTACCGGACCAGAGAAAGGATCGATAGCCGGCCATAGGACACTCCTTCGATATCCCCGCGCGCCTGTCTCTAGCACCGCATTTCCGCAGGAGGATTTCAAAGGCGACATAATCGGGGGTGATCGGTTTGCCGGTTCGTAGCCGTAATGATGGCAAATTTCTGGGGATGCTGGCCGCTTTATCATGAACCCGGCTAGGCCGGCCGGCCTTTCAGCGGCCGGCCTGTGCGGCTCCTGTCATCAGCCGATCAGGCTGGCGAGCGGCGTTTCCGGCCGCGCACCAAAGTGCGAGATGATTTCGCCGGCGGCGATGCTGCCGAGACGGCCGCATTCGGCCAGTGGCAGGCCCCGCGACAGCCCGTGGAGGACGCCGGCCGCGTAGAGATCGCCTGCACCCGTCGTGTCGACGACCTGCGAGACATGGGCGACCGGCACCGCGATCCGCTCGCTGCCCGATACGATCATCGACCCCTTGGCGCCGAGCGTGATGGCGGCGATGCCCGCGGACTTGCTGACCGCCGCGATCGCGGTATCGAGATCGCTCTCATACAGAGCCATGATCTCATCCTCGTTGGCGAAGAGAATGTCGATATGCTCGTCGATCAGCGCCCGGAATTCATCGCGGTAGCGGGCGACGCAGAAGCTGTCCGACAGCGACAGGGCAACCTTGCGGCCCGCGTCGCGAGCGATACGGGCGGCCTTGCGGAATGCTTCTTTGGCGTGCGGCGGATCGAACAGATAACCTTCGAGATAGGTGATGCCGGCCGATGCCACGATCTGCTCGTCGATATCATCCGGCGTGAGGTTCACACAGGCGCCGAGAAAGGTATTCATCGTGCGCTGCGCATCGGCGGTGACGAGGATCAGGCAGCGCGCGGTGGCAGGGCCTTCGGTCGCGGCCGGGGTGTCGAAGTGCACGCCCATTGCGCGCAGATCATGGGTGAAGACATGGCCGAGCGGATCGGCTTTCACCTTGCCGATATAGCCGGCCTTGCCGCCGAGCGAGGCGATTCCCGCGATGGTGTTTCCGGCCGATCCGCCCGAAGCCTGGATGCCCGCACCCATCGCCTCATAGATCGCTTCGGCGCGCTCCTCGTCGATCAGTGCCATCCCGCCCTTCGGCATCGACTGGGCATCGAGGAAAGCATCGTCGGCGTGGGCGATCACGTCGACGATGGCGTTGCCGATGCCGAGAACATCGATCGAAGGTGCGGACATTGGAACTCCTGTGGCTGGCTTATCGTCCGCGCTGTAGGGTCAAAAAGCCAAAATGGAAATCCGCCAAGTCAACCTCGATCGATGCTCAAACCATATCGAGCGCCTGTTCGAAGTCCGCAATCAGATCACCCGCATCCTCAACGCCGATCGAGATGCGGACGAGATTGTCGCCGATGTCGAGCGCCGCCTTGCGGGCATCGGGGACCGAGAGGTGCGTCATCGCCGCCGGATGGCTGGCGAGGGTTTCTGTGCCGCCCAAGCTGACCGCCAGTTTCGCAATCTTCAGCGCGTCGAGGAAAGCGAATGCCTCGCGCTCGCCGCCTTTGAGATAGAGCGAGAAGGTTGAACCGGCGCCCGTGCAATGGCGGTTGAAGATATCGGCTTGCCGGCTGCCTTCATCGAGGAAACCGAGATAGTTCAACCGCTCGACCTTGGGATGATCGCGCAGCCAGGCGCAGACCTTGGCCGCATTTTCCCCGGCGCGAGTCATTCGCAGCTCGAGCGTTTCGAGGCTGCGCAGCAGCATCCATGCCGAATGCGGATCGAGAATCGTGCCGATCGTGTTGCGCATCGCCCGCACCGGATCGATTACCGCCTTCGATCCGACCGCGCCGCCGGCGACCAGATCGGAATGGCCACCGGCATATTTGGTGAGGCTGTAGATCACCATGTCCGCACCGTGGATCAAGGGTTTCTGCCAGAGCGGGCCGAGGAAGGTGTTGTCGATAATGATCGGCGGGCGTGCCTCGGCTGGAAAGGTTGCGTCGCGGCTCGCACGGACGGCTTCGACGTCGACCAGCGCATTGGTGGGATTGGCGGGGCTTTCGAGGTAGATCATCGCCACGCGTCCGCTCGCTGCCCGCATCATCACTGCGTCAATTTCGGCGCGGGTGGCACCGGCCGGGAAATCGAGCCAGTGGACGCCGAACCGGCCGAGGATCTTGCCGATCAGGGTCTCGGTCGCGGCATAAAGCGGCGAGGAATGGATGATCGTATCGCCAGGCCGAACGCTGGCCAGCATCACCGTGGCGATCGCCGACATGCCGGAGGAAAAAGAAAGGGCCTCCTCCGCATCCTCCCAGATACCGAGCCGATCCTCTAATATTTCCTGATTGGGGCCGTTGAAGCGCGAATAGACAAGCCCTTCCGCACCACCCGGGCGTTTGCCGGTGACGCCTTCGAAATGGCGCTTGCCGGCCGCGGCGCTTTCAAAAACGAAGGTCGAGGTGAGAAAGATTGGCGGCTTCAGCGCGCCTTCGGACAGCATCGGATCATAGCCGTGCCCCATCATCAGGGTCGATGGTTGCAGGCGCCGGCCGCCAACCTCGCGTATGTCGGCCTTCGCCCGGCGGCGTGGTGTGGTGTTGCCGGAATCGCTTCCCTTCTCGTTGGTCTCGCGTGCCATTCGACTTACCTCACCACATCCGTGTGCTCATGAACGCACCATAACGATTTCGAGGGCACCGGGTTAGCCGAGAGTGACAAAAAGGATGCGGAGGAGGCGGGAGATACGTGAATCTCCGATATATTCTCCGCTCGTCTCGGGAAGGGGGCTTTGCTACACCCAGCCTAAGTTGGCGCGAGCACGGGTCTGCAACATAGGAGCGTGCCGGATAGTGAGTTATATGCCGGGCCTCGGTAATAAGCGCCCCCAGTCGATCCGGCTGGGATTTCTCCGCCTCCTTGCCATATTGATGGCGTTCTCCCTTGCGAGCTCGGCGGTTCTCATCTGGGCTGCTTATGGCTTTGCCCGCGACCAAGCCAAAAGGCAGATGGTTGATACGACGCGGGCGCTCGCCGAAGTCGTTGATGGCATGTTCGCCCGCGACGAAGCCATGTTGCGCGCGCTGGCAGTGTCTCCCAGCGCGCAAAAACGCGATTGGCCGTCCGTCCGGCGCGAGGCTATGGCAGTGCTGCACGAACCGGACGCCTGGATCGTCGTCGGTGACAGGAACGGCCGTCAACTCGTCAATACGCGGTTGCCCGACAACGCGGTACTGCCGCGGGGCAAAAACCCGACGAAGATCTGGCCTTTGCTGGACAAGGGGCTGACCCATATCTGCGATCTGACCTCTGGTTTGGTCGAGCCGCATATAACGTGCGTCGATGTTCCGGTGGTGATCGGAGGTCGTACTGAATATTTTATTTCCGTGATCATGCGCCCGCAGGCGCTGGGCAGATTATTCGAGCGGCAACATCTTCCTGCCCGCTGGAATGTGGCGACCCTGGATAGCCGCGGCGCGATCGTGTGGCGCAGCGGGACACACCAACACTATATCGGAACGCGGGCGCCCCAGTTCTTCGCCAGCGCCAAGGCGCAGGATGCGGGGTTGCTCAGCCTCCGCAATTCTGATGGCGTGCCTACATATGCGGCTTTCGGTCGCGCGCAGGTCAGCCGCTGGTTTGTGATCGTCGCGGCGCCGCGCAAGCAATTTTCCGGCGGTGTGATCCCGGCTCTTTTAGGAAGCTTCGCGATTGTCCTCGTCCTGATGCAGGTCGGTGGGCTGCTGGCGTTCCAATGGACGCGGGTCGTCTCCCGTGGTGTCGAAAACCTCGCGGCTCAGGCGCGCGCGCTCGGAAGCCGAGAGCACTTCACTGGGTCGCCGACGCGGATCAAGGAATTTGCCGAAATCTCCGCGGCGCTGTCTCAGGCTGAAGCAAGTCTGGCTACCCGCGATCGGCAACTCGAGGCGCTTACTGCGTCGCAGGCCGAGCGTGTCGAAACGGCGCTGGCTGAGCGGGAAACGGCGCTTGCGCAACTGCACGAAGCGCAGAAATTGGAGACGCTAGGCCAACTGACTGGTGGCGTTGCCCACGACTTCAACAATCTGCTCACGCCGATCATGGGGGCGCTCGATCTGCTTCAGCGTCGCTTAGGTCATGACGAAAAGGCAGCGCGGCTTATCGATGCGGCGTTGGGCGGAGCCGAGCGAGCAAAGGAACTCGTCGCGCGTCTCCTGGCGTTTGCGCGGAGACAGGCGCTGCGGCCGCGCGCCGTTGACGTCGGAGCGCTGCTTCACGGCATGAGCGACTTTCTGCAGCACTCTCTCGGGGCAGGAGTGGTCGTTCGGATAGCACCTACGATAGGGCGGGCCGTTGCCCATGTGGATCCGAACCAGCTTGAAATGGCGATCCTCAATCTTGCGGTCAATGCGCGCGATGCCATGCCTGACGGTGGTAGTCTTGCGATTGCCGTCAGCGATGATCGGGAAGCCGCAGGCAGTGGCCTGCCACCGGCAGATTATGTTCGCATCACCGTTTCGGACACAGGGCGCGGTATGGATGAGAGCACCCGTTTGCGCGCGATAGAACCGTTCTTCACCACGAAGGCACATGGCCGGGGAACCGGCCTGGGCTTGTCGATGGTGCATGGTCTTGCGGCGCAATCGGGCGGTGGTTTCCAGTTGACGAGCGAACGGGGCAAAGGCACGCAAATCGACTTATGGTTGCCGGCGAGCGATCAGGCGGTGCAGGCGCCGACGGAATCGCGTGAACAGCCCGGGCCAGCCGGGGGGCGCCGGGGGCGAATTCTTCTCGTTGATGACGAGCCGTTGGTCCGTGCGGGAACCGCCGAACTTTTGGCCGAACTCGGTTATGATATCGTGCCTGCAGCTTCGGCCGCCGAGGCGCTCGATCGGTTGCGCGGAGACTCCGCGATTGAGGCGATGGTGACCGACTATATGATGCCCGGTATGAACGGAGCGGCGCTGATTGCAGAGGTACGGAAATCCAGGCCATTATTGCCGGTGGTGCTCATTACGGGATATACGACACCGGATCTCGATCTTCCTCAAAATATCGTCAGACTGGCCAAGCCGTTCCGACAGAAGCATCTCGCAGAAAGCCTGGATGCTGCATTTGCACAAGGGGTCTGTTTGGTGGGACCTCCTCAGAACTGATCCGGCTAGGCTGCCGCGATTCGGTTTTTAGTGCCCGGTGGTACTCGCTTTTGAGGGGATTTCCCGGAAGCGTTGACGTTGTCATAAAATTCCCGGTTAACACGCTACTCATAGATTGACATTGCGCTGCACCGTCCGGTAGCCCAACGGCATGCAAGTCGAGTTCTTTTCCGCTTGCTTCAAGCGATCCTTCAGGCTTGCGCTTCCGCTGGTGCTCCTGCTCGCCGGGTGCGGCGACAAGAAGCCCGGCAAGGATATTTCTCCGCCTGAAGCCGGCTATGTCGTCGTCAAGGCGCAGTCGGTTCCCCTGGTTCTCGAACTGGCGGGGCGGACTTCGGCTTACGAGACATCGGAGGTTCGCCCGCAGGTGTCCGGCGTCATCAAGGCACGCAATTTCGTCGAGGGTGCGATCGTCCACGCCGGCGAAACGCTTTATCAGATCGATCCCAGCCTCTATCGTGCGGCGGCGGACCAGGCGAGCGCCAATCTCGCTAATGCCACCGCGACGCGCGCCGCAGCAGAGGCCAAGGCCAGCCGCTACAAACCGTTGGCGGCGATGGAGGCCGTCAGTCAGCAGGACTATACCGACGCCGCTGCGGCCGCGAAGCAGGCCAGCGCAGCGGTCGCGCAGAACCGCGCGTTGCTGGAGGCAGCGAACATCAACCTGCGGTTTACGAAGGTGCCGGCGCCGATCACGGGACGGATCGGGCGTTCGTTGTTCACGACGGGCGCACTCGTCACGGCAGGCCAAACGAGCCCGCTGACAACGATCCAGCGCCTCGATCCGATCTTCGTCGATATCCAGCAATCGAGCGCCGATCTGCTGGCGCTGCGGCGATCGCTTGCGTCCGGTGGCGCGGTTCCGTCGGCCGCGACGGCGCATCTTCAACTCGAGGACGGCAGCCAATATCCCGCAGCGGGCAAGGTTCAGTTTTCCGAAGCCATGGTTGATCCGAGCACCGGCACGGTGACGCTGCGCGCGACCTTCCCTAATCGCGACGGCTTGTTGTTGCCGGGAATGTACGTTCGTGCGCGGTTGTCGCAGGCGACGGCCAAAAATGCGATTCTGGTGCCGCAGCAGGGGCTGTCTCGTGATCCCAAGGGGCAAGCGACGGTCATGCTCGTCGGTGCCGACGGCAAGGCCATATCGCAGCTCGTGACGGCCGATCGTACGATCGGCGACAAATGGCTGGTGACCGCCGGCCTCAAGCCGGGCGACAAAGTGATCGTGGAAGGGCTGCAACGAATCAAGCGGGGCATGAAGATCATAGCTGTGCCGGCCGGTACCGAACCCCGGCCGCGCGCGGCGCACCCACCGCAGAGCTGATCGTCGATGCTCTCCCGGATTTTCATCGATCGCCCGATCTTCGCGTGGGTGATCGCGATCGTGATCATGCTGGCGGGAATCGGCGGCATCCTCTCGCTTCCGGTCGAACAATATCCGGACATCGCGCCACCGTCGGTCAACATCCGTGCGAACTATCCGGGCGCGTCGGCGGAGACGCTCGAATCGAGCGTCACCCAGGTGATCGAGCAGCAACTCACCGGCATTGACGGGCTGATCTACTTCTCTGCCACGTCGAGCGCGTCGGGTTCGGTGACGGTGACGGTGACCTTTGACAAAGGCATCAATCCGGACATCGCCCAGGTTCAGGTGCAGAACAAGGTCCAGCAGGCGCTGCCACGCCTGCCGCAGCAGGTGCAGCAGCAGGGGCTGGTCGTCACCAAGGCGAACAACGATTTTCTGCTCGTGATTTCGATCTATGATGAGACCGATCGCCATACGAGCAGCGACGTATCCGACTATCTCGTCTCGAATCTCCAGGATCCGATTGGCCGTCTGCGGGGCGTTGGCGACCTCAATGTATTTGGCGCCCAATATGCAATGCGGATCTGGCTCGATCCGTTCAAGCTCGCCAGCTATCAGCTGATGCCGTCGGATGTAATCGCAGCGATCCAGGCGCAGAATACGCAGGTGGCCGCTGGCCAGATCGGCGCTCAGCCGTCTCCGGACAGCCAGATGCTCAGCGCGACGGTGACGGCGCGTTCGCGGCTGACCACGCCCGAGCAGTTTCGCAACATTCTGGTCAAGTCGCAGAGTGACGGATCGAAGGTTCTGCTGAGCAATGTCGCGAGGGTCGAGCTCGGCAATGAGAATTACACCACGCTCAGCCGGCTGAACGGCCACCCTGGTGCGGGCATCGCCATCCAGCTTGCGCCGGGGGCTGATGCGCTCAAGACCTCCAAGCTGGTGCGCGACGAGATTGAGCGGCGGTCAAAATCCTTCCCGGACGGGTTCAAATATTCGCTCCCGAACGACAGCACGGCATTCATCAAGGTGTCGGTGTGGGAGGTCATCAAGACGCTGATCGAGGCGATCATCCTGGTCGTGATCGTGATGTTCGTCTTCCTGCAAAATTGGCGGGCTACGCTGATTCCTGCGATTGCGGTGCCGGTGGTGTTGCTCGGCACTTTCGGGATCCTCGCAGTCGCGGGCTTCAGCATCAACGTGCTCACCTTGTTCGGCATGGTGCTGTCGATCGGTTTGCTCGTCGATGATGCGATCGTGGTCGTCGAGAATGTCGAGCGCGTGATGACCGAGGAGCCGGAAATTTCGCCGCGCGACGCCACGATCAAATCGATGGATGAGATCCAGACGGCGCTGATCGCGATTGCGATGGTGCTGTCCGCCGTGTTCCTGCCCATGGCCTTTTTTGGCGGTTCGGTCGGCGTGATCTACCGTCAGTTTTCGATCACGCTAGTCTCGTCAATGGCCCTGTCGGTGCTCGTGGCCCTGATCCTGTCACCGGCGCTGGCAGCGACCTTGCTCAAACGACCGGATGACCATTCGAAATCGGACAATCGCTTCGCGCGCTTTGCATATCAAGCCGGCGAAAGGTTCAATGTGTGGTTCAATCGGACGGCCGACCGCTATCGCGATGGTGTTGCGTGGCTGGTCGGCCGGGCAATCCCTGCACTGCTGGTCTTCGTTGCGATCGTCGTGCTGCTGATCGTGCTGTTCACTTATCTCCCGACCAGCTTTCTGCCGATCGAGGATCAGGGTGTCGCCCAGATTCAATATACGTTGCCGCCGGGCGCGACGCAGGCGCGAACGCTGGCGGCGGCCCGCACCATCGAGCAGTATTTTCTGGTCAAGGAAAAGAAGAATCTCGGCGCAATCTATACTGTCATCGGCCAGGGACAGGGCGGTGGAGGTCAGAATGCCGGACGAGGCTTCCTGTCTCTGAAACCCTGGGATGAACGCGCAGGGGCCGAGAATTCGGCGCAGGCCTTCACGAGAAGGGCAACGAAGAGCCTTGCGAGCATGCGCGATGCGCAGTTCTTCGCGCTCAACCCGCCGCCGGTGCGCGGACTTGGCCAATCCAGCGGGTTCACGTTGGAGCTGTTGAACAGTGGTGGCCTGAGTCGTGCGGACTTCAAGGCGCGCCGCGACGAATTGATGGCGGCAGCCCAAAAAGATCCGGCGCTGACATCGGTTCGACTGAACTCGCTGGAAGACAATCCCACGTTGGCGGTCGACTTCGATCCGGAAAAGATCGGGGCGCTTGGGCTATCGCAAACCGCAGTCGATTCGACGCTGACTGCGGCTTGGGGCGGTGCCTATATCAACGACTTCGTCGATCGCGGCCGGGTGAAGCGCGTCTATATCCAGGGCGACGCGCCGTTTCGCAGCCGCCCCGAGGACCTTTCGACCTGGTTCGTGCGCGGCAGCTCTGGCGAAATGGCACCCTTCTCGTCATTTGCGCGGACGCATTGGGGGGTGGCACCGGCTACGCTGCTGCGGTTCAACGGGCTGCCGGCCTTCGAAATCCAGGGTGATGCCGCGCCAGGCAAGAGCAGCGGCGACGCGATGGAGCGGATGGCGCAACTGGCGGCGCAATTGCCGGGCACAGCGATCGCCTGGAGCGGCCTGTCCTATCAGGAACGGCTTTCGGGCGGTCAGACGCCCATCCTCTACTCGCTCTCGCTCCTGGTCGTGTTCCTTTGCCTTGCGGCTCTCTATGAAAGCTGGTCGATCCCGGTCGCGGTGATGCTCGTGATGCCGCTCGGACTGGTCGGCGCGGCGATAGCCGTCGCATTGCGGGGCCTGAGCAACGACGTCTATTTCCAGGTGGGCCTGCTCACCACCATGGGCCTGTCGGCGAAGAATGCGATCCTGATCGTCGAATTTGCCGAACTGGCAGAGAAGGATGGCAAGCCAGCGCTCCAGGCTGCGCTGGAAGCCGCGCGGCTGCGGTTGCGCCCGATCCTGATGACCAGTTTTGCCTTCATTTTCGGCGTATTGCCGCTCGCGATCTCGACAGGTCCAGGGGCGCAGAGTCGGGTTGCGATCGGTACGGCCGTGATCGGCGGCATGTTGACGGCGACGGCGCTCGCGATCTTTTACGTGCCGCTCTTTTTTGTGCTCGTGCGCCGCTATCTTCATGTGCCGAGGTTACGGCACGAGCATCGCGCGGACGAGGCTGCCGCATGAAGCGCAACATGAGCATCCTGTTCAACGCAGCCCTGCTGGCAGGCTGTACGCTCGAGCCGAAATATGCCGCGCCCAAGCCGGCGATAGCGCCGGGCTGGCCGACAGGGGATGCCTATCCTTCGGCCGGCGAAGCGGCACTGCCGACGGTAAGCTATCGCGATGTCTTCCGCGATCCACGGCTGCAGGCGCTGATCGAACGCGCGCTGGCGAACAATCAGGATCTGCGAGTTGCCTTGGCCAATGTCGCTTCGGCGCGCGCGCAATATCGCGTTCAGCGCGCGGAACTGCTGCCCGCGGTCGACGCCAATGCCAAGGTAACGACTGGAGAGACAAGCACGGCTACGCAAAGCAGCAATGCTTCGAACGCAAGCAGTGCCAGGACCACGACCTATAGCGCCAATGTCGGCATGTCGGCGTTCGAGATCGATCTGTTCGGCCGGGTCCGCAGCCTGACGAAGGCGGCACTGCAGGAATATCTGGGCACCGAGGCCGCGGCGCGAACCGCGCGGCTGACGCTGGTTTCCGAGATTGCGAGCGCCTGGCTCACCTTGGCTACCGACTGCAGCCTGCTCGCCATCGCAGCCGATACCGAGACGAGTGCCACTCACACTGTTGATCTGACCCGCGCGCGGCTCAAGGGCGGCATCGCCCCGCGCACCGACGTGCGGCAGGCGGAGACCGTACTTGCGCAGGCGCAGGCGGACCGGGCCAATCTGACGACGATCGTCGCGCAGGATCGCAATGCGCTCGATCTGCTGGTCGGGGCGCCGGTGGCCGATTCGGAATTGCCAGGGTCGATCGAGGCGGTGGACGGCTCGCTCGGCGAGCTACCAGCGGGTCTTGATTCGCGCATATTGCTGCGGCGCCCCGACGTGGTGCAGGCCGAATATCGATTGCGCGCGGCCAATGCCCGGATCGGCGCCGCCCGTGCGAACTTCTTCCCAACAATCAGCCTGACGGCCGCGGCAGGGCTGGCGAGTTCGGCCCTGTCCAGCCTGTTCACAGGCGGAGCGTTCACCTGGTCAGTGGCGCCGTCGGCCACTCTGCCGCTGTTCGACGGCGGAGCCAATGCAGGGAACCTTGCATATTCGAAGGCGCAGCGCGAAGTGGCCGTCGCCCAATATCAGCAGGCGATCCAGGCGGCGTTTCGCGACGTTGCCGACGCGCTGGCGCGGCGCGGGACGATCGATCGGCAATATGCGGCGCAGGCCAATCTCGAGGCCGCCGCACGCGACAATTATCAGCTCGCACAAGCGCGCTATCGCGAGGGAATCGATCCGTATCTGAGCACGCTCGACGCCCAGCGGACCTTTTATGGAGCACGGCGTTCGCTGGCGTCGGTCCGGCTCGTGCGCGCTGACAATCTCGTTACAATGTACCGCAGTCTCGGCGGCGACATGCTGATGGGCGCGCCGATCAAACGCTAGATCCGCCAGGCGCAGCCCAGCACGGTGACGATCATCAATGGTGCCAGGCCCGGCAGCAGCCGACGCCTTGCCACCGGCGCTATGGCCATATCGGCGGCCGCGATCACGGCTGCGATGGCTGCGGCGCTCATCGTCCAGAGGTGATAGCGCGTTTCGGATGCGACACTGACCAGCAGATAGCCCAGGCCGTAGGCGGCCGATGATGCGGCCAGTGGAATAATTATCCGGCGCGACGGGAGGCTGGGTGCCACGGCAAGTGTACCGAGTGCCAAAGCAATCCAGCAGATCGGCCATCCGATCGGCCAGGTCGCGCTCCACAGGGCAATGCTGTCGATGATGCCGAACAGCCGGTTGGGCGGCACCTGCTGATTCCAGGGATTGGGATCGGACTGTGCGGGTATCGCGCGTTGCGCATCATGATCGATCAGAAAATGAGTGTTCGCATTGAAGTGGCCGAGGCGATGTTCGGCATAAGCGATCGGGTGGGCGGCGATCGCCTGCACCCATAAGCGATAGGGGCTTTCGCCGCTTGCCTTCAGTCTTGCGCGGATCAGATCGAAGCCAATCGGACAGGGGGCGGGGCCCCACCAGGCATAGGGATCCCAGTTGACCGACGAATAGCAACGGGCGTTGACGGCAACCGGATCGGCGATGCCGAGCGGCGGAAAGACGTCGACCCCGCTATAGCGGGTGATCCCGCCCAGGTCATAGATGATCAGCGACAGTTCGACGCCGCTGCGCTCCGCTCGCAAGGCGCGATTTACGAATGGTGGTGCGAGCAGCAGCGGGATCAGCAGGGCCAACGCGACCATCACGAAGCGCCGAGGCCGGCTTCGCCACCCTGCCGGCATCAGCGCCAGCGCGAGTGGCAAGCCCGCGAAAAAGGCGTTGAACCTTAAGGTGGCGGCGCACAGCAGCAACAGCAGGGCGGCGATGCGCGTAAGGTTGTGCGCCTGCTGCTTGTCCTCGCTTTGGCTCCAGGCAAGCAGACCGGTTACCGTCAGCAACAGCCCGGCCATCAGGCTGTCCTTGAGCACCGCGCCCAGCAAGGCGAACGGAATCGGGAGCGTCGCGCAGGCCGCGATACCGAACGCCAGCCATGGCCGCCGCCCGCGCATTGCCCAGCTGGCGAGCAGTGCGAAGCCGCTCCAATAGAGGAGAATTTGCAGTACGAGCATCGGTGTGGGCCCGGATGCGATCGGCAGGAGCCGGCGCCACAGCCATTCAAAGGCGGGGGGATGCCAGTCATCGAAATGCCCGCTCAGCGCCTGCCCATATTGGCGGATCGCATCGTAGATCATGATGCCGGGCCAATAGGCCCGGGCCTGGATCATCGCGGCGCCCAGCATTATCGCGGCCAGCGCGGCACCCGGCCAAAGTCCCTTGCGCAATCGCCTCGCTCCCTTGTGGCTCATGTACCGCAAGCCGAAATCGCTGCGAAATTCCATCGAAATCGGCAACATCCCTGGCCGGCAGTTGCAACCGCCCGCCGCGGATGCCAGTCTTCCGATATGCAATGGCACTGGCCCATCCTCGCGACCATGACGGTCGGACTGTTTTCGGTGCCCGCCAACGCCGATGATCCCGGTTCGCGGGATATCGCCAGAGAGATTATCGCCGAACTGAATTTCGCGCGCACCGATCCATCCGCTTATGCGCAGCGGCTGCGGTCCTATCGCGAACTTTATCGTGGCAGGATCGTCCGTCGCCCCGGAGAGACCGAGAATCTGATGACCAAGGAAGGCGTCGCCGCGGTCGACGAGGCGATCGCCTTCCTCATGCGGCAGCCGGCGCTGCCGCCGCTCGTTGCCGATAAAGCGCTGACGCGCGCCGCGCGCGATCATGTGCGCGATCAGGGGCCGGGGGGAATGACCGGCCATATCGGTTCCGACGGCTCGACGCCAAGCGACCGGGTTCGCCGGTACGGGCTGTGGCGCCACGCGCTGGCCGAGGATCTGGCCTATGGACCGGCAACGGCGATCGACGTGGTGCGCGAATTGATCATCGACGATGGCGTCCGCGACCGTGGCCACCGCAAGGCGATTTTCCTGGCCGTCCTGCGGGTTGCGGGCGCGGCGTGCGGTTTTCACACCGCTTATGGCACGATGTGCGCGATCGACTTTGCCGAAGGCATGGACCCGCACTCGCGTTCCTCGGAATGAGACCGATCGATTGCGGCAGCCAGGCAATCCGGAGTTCTTTGGAAACGTTGGAGAAGCGCGTTGAGATCCAGAGTTTAACGATTAGAGAAGGGGGATGGCCCCGTCGATGGGGTGTTCGTTAGTGGTTGCATGGGGACGTGGGTAAATGCGAATTGCGATGATCGGAACTGGCTATGTCGGCCTCGTGTCGGGGGCGTGTTTTGCCGATTTCGGGCATAACGTCGTCTGCGTCGATAAGGATGCGGCGAAGATCGAGAAGATCGAAGCCGGCGTCATGCCGATCTATGAGCCTGGCCTGGCCGATCTGGTGGCAACCAATGTGCGCGCGAACCGCCTTTCGTTCACGACCGATATTGCCGCCGGCGTCGCGGGCGCGGATGCCGTGTTCATCGCGGTGGGCACGCCCTCCCGCCGTGGCGACGGCCATGCGGATCTGAGCTATGTGTTTGCAGCCGCCAAGGAAATCGCCGCTGCAATCTCGGGGCCGACGGTGATCGTGACCAAATCGACCGTTCCCGTGGGCACGGGCGACGAGGTAGAGCGGATCATCGGCGAGATTGCGCCCGGCCAGGAATATTGGGTGGTCTCGAACCCCGAATTCCTGCGCGAGGGCGCCGCTATCGAGGATTTCAAGCGGCCGGATCGTATCGTCATCGGCACCGAAAACCCGCAGGCGACCAAGATCATGCAGGACATCTATCGCCCGCTCTCGCTCAATCGTGCGCCGTTGATGTTTACCGGCCGGCGATCGGCCGAGCTGATCAAATATGCCGCCAATGCATTCCTGGCGACCAAGATCACTTTCATCAACGAGATTGCCGATCTGTGCGAGAAAGCCGGCGCCGACGTGCAGGAAGTTTCGCGCGGCATCGGCATGGACAATCGCATCGGATCGAAGTTCCTGCATGCGGGGCCGGGCTACGGTGGCTCCTGCTTTCCCAAGGATACGCTGGCACTTCTCAAGACGGCCGACGACAATGATGTACCGCTGCGGATCGTTGAGGCCGTCGTCAAGGTGAACGACAATCGCAAGCGGGCGATGGGCCGCAAGGTGATCCATGCGATGGGCGGCGAGGTGCGCGGCAAGACGGTCGGGGTGCTGGGGCTCGCGTTCAAGCCGAATACAGATGACATGCGCGATGCGCCGTCGCTGGCGATCATCCAGGCATTGCAGGATGCTGGAGCGAAGGTGCGCGCTTATGATCCGGAGGCGGTGGAGCAGGCGAAGATGGTGCTGAGTGGGGTCGAGTTCATGGACGATCCTTATGCGGTGGCCGAGGGGGCGGATGCGCTGGTGTTGGTAACGGAATGGAATGCGTTCCGAGCACTCGATTTGAGGCGAGTAGCGGCGGTTATGAAGGAGCCGGTGCTGGTGGATTTGCGGAATATCTATCCGCAGGGCGATGTGGAGCGGGTTGGGTTGCGCTATGCAGGGATTGGGCGGGGGTGACGTGAGCCCCAAACCATACGACGTTGGCTGTTACCGGATGGCTACGGAACGATTGAACGAGCTGTTATAGTGCAAATGCGCTTGAGGATCGCCCGCCCTGCCATCAATCGCGTCGCCAAAGGCGAGCGACCGGCTTGTCCTCATGGATCTCCGCAAACTGGCTCTCGAGGAAAGTCCAGTCGATCTTGCCCACCAGTCGTACCAGTGGGTGCCCCATGTCGATGATCTGGTCGAGACGCGAGCGGAACATGTCCCGCTGGCCTGTCTCGCGTCGTTCGGTCGGCTTCCTCCCCACCCCCAACATCCTTGTCAGGCGTAGCGAATCACGCCTCCAGGGCAAAAGCAATTTGCAAGACAATCGCCCGCTTCATCGTCGAATCTGGTCCAGCAAACTCGATCACTTGCCATCATCGAATAACCGTTCCTTCTCAGCCACTTCGATGTTTTTCACGGCCGACTATTCACACTTTTAGGCCAGCGCCAACAGTTCAACCTGACGTGCGCAATGACGAAAAACTGTAGAGTGTCGCAATGCCCGCCCTATAACAGCGGGCCGCTTATATAGCGAAGCCGCAATATCGTCTTCTTGAGGCGGCTTGCCATCAGCGATAGCTTGGATCGCTCGAACAAAGCCCCACGTTTCCTCTCGCAATGTGCGTCGATGCATCAACTCGGCACCACCACGCGAAAGATCGTTCGCAAGTTCCGTGTTAACGAGCAAGATCGCGATAGCTTCAGCTACTGATTCGGGCGTCTGGTGCGCAAGCAAACAGCCCGCTTCTGGTAAATCAAGAAGGTTATTACTTCTATATAAATCGACTACCGGCAGTCCGCATGCCATCATCTCGAAAGGGACGCGTGACGGATTGGATGAACTCATACATATACCGACAGTGCTTTCGTTATAAAGCTCGGATAGTTGAGGTGGCGTAATAATACCCATCTGCTCGGCCTTGTACCACAATGGTACTTCTTCGCCGCCATAGAGACGTATAGGTACGTCCGGGTAATTGTGTGCAACAATGCCCAGTGCTTCGATCAGCAAAGCGCCACATCTACGAGGCTTTTCTGGCTGCAAGATGGCGCATATGGCGGGTTTTGCTCGGGTCTTCCGTTCAAATGGGTAATAAATACTCGTATCAACTCCAAAATCCATGCGATACGCGTCATTACCGAAATCTGTCGCAAGTGTCCGGTTAAGCCAACGGCCAAGGGTTATCGTGGACAGGCCATAAAGATAGCCGTTCTCGCCCGCGATATAGCTATCGCCCATCGCATTAAATAACGATTCATAATCTTGAACTAGGTATGCCTTGAGGCGTGCGCCGCTATCTCGCGCAATGCGCGCTGAATCCCAACGCGTCGCAACGATCATGTCGCTGCCGGAAAAATCGCAAGGCCAATAGCGTATTGGAATTCCTCTGATCCCGTAGAAATCCGCAGCCTCCGCCTCAAGGTTTCGTGTTCCGGGAACCTGATCGAGGATGACAATTTCAACGTCGAAGCCCACTTCGTGGAGCCCGGAGGCGTAAGTAAAAATAGTCCGTAAACCGCCGGAGCCGTGGATAGGTGCTGGTGAGAGGATAGAAATCCGCATCAAATCGTATCCGTATTAGGCTGCGACACGTCGCAAGCAGAGGATGAGGCTTGTCTCACATAAACCATCCAGAATAGGCAGCATGATTTCTACTGACATCCCGGGACTAACGATTACTGCGCCGGGCACAGTTTCGCCATCTCGCAATATATTCGCAGGTTCGAAATATACGGTTCGGAGCACCGCACCCGCTTGTGAGGGTTTGCTTCCAACAAGAACCCGTTCGATCCGTATCGCCCCATCGCTGCCATAATTAAACCAGCGGATTGAAAAGCAGCCGGCATGGTGAAAGGTTGCGTATGAGATGCCAACCCCATCGCTTGCGATGAAATAATCTGCAGCCAAATCTTCTATGAGTTCACCATTTGTGAAGAACTGTAGTCGAGCCGCGTGCCAATGATCATCACCAACCATATGGCCGCCACGAGATAGAAGAACAAGGCTATCGAGTGCTTGAGGCCTAGCTAGTTTCAACAATCCGAATACCCAGTATACAGGTAGGCTATGGATTTGTCGAAGCGTAGCATATCGAACTAATTCGAGAAAATAGGGATCGCATATCGTCTCGCTTGATTCGGACCCATTGTTTTCGTCATGAACCCAGTTGCCAATCAAGGTGAGTTCTCGCTCGGTCGGACACACCGTCAACCGAGCCAGCATTACGCGCAATGCTGGCGCCATATCGGCAAGGCACCAAGAACCGCCTTTGTTGTCGGCCAACATGGCTTGATAGGCGTGGCAGAAATCTCTGACTCGTCCGCGCAGCCCTGCCAGAAAGCGATGCTGCGAAGCGGGGGGGCGGGCTGGGTCAAAGATGACGGCGCCATCCATGTCATACCCGACTACTGATCCCACGTCAGCAGAGCACACCTGTTCGAGAATTTCCTTACATCGCAACGTGACCCGACATTCACTGCGCGGCGCCCCCATTTCGAATAAGAAGCCCCGCGAAATGCTGCCTTCGGCGACTTCGCGTGCAGCAGCCTCGTCCGTTGCCAGATAGAAGCCAATCGAACCGCCGGTCCAGCCAAGGCGCTCCATAGCCTTTCGAAGAACTGTCTGCGAGCGCGTTGTCCATCCAAGGTCGACCATGCCGATCATCGCTTCGGAACTGACATCCGATTCTGCAGCCACGCGGGAAACGTAGCGGGCTAGGCTATCCTGAACGCCAATGGACCAGTTGGTTACCGCAGCACGCACTGCCGCACTTCTTACCAATGCCTCCAAAACCTTGTCAGCCCGCGGATCGCCCCCGCGAACCAACACATGCCTGAGTTCGGCCGGCACTTCAGAGACGAGTTCAGCGCTGCCTGCGCGCGCGAGAAAGCTCGCGGCCGTCATCGGAGTTCGTCGGCTGAAGAAATATGCTTGGAACTCCGCCATGTCGCCTTCGGTGAAAAGCGTTGGATATGTCACCGTCCTCGAAGTAAGAAACGGAATTGCCTTCACTTTGCTCCCGCGTTGATCTGCAAAAATATTTATCAGCTCTGAGAGGAACATGCCCTCGCGAGTAAGGCATAGCAGATGTTCAATACCAGCCGCCTCGGCTTGTTCCAGTGTCCATTCTGCAAATGCAGTCAGTAAGGGCCCCACCGTTAACAGCCCCAGTTCATCGACAAGGTCGCCTTTGCGCTGGAGTCCGATCACTTCGTTCCATACTTGGCGGCGAATAGCGTCGATACCGCAACGTACGGGAAAATCCGCCCAGTCAAGGCCCAGCAAACGAGCCGCCTGCTCTTCTCCCTCGAAGAATTCCCTTGCTATAGCTTTAAATTGCGGCAGGTGGATGCTGGGCGCGCCAACGCGCTTGGCACCGCGCGTATCTGCCTCAAGGTTGTCACCGATGTGGAGAATATCCGTTGGCGCTATTCCACACCGGGCAGCCACAACCGATAGTAGACCCTGTGCTTTATCAGAACCCTCGTCGTGTGAGGATGCAATGCAAATTTTATCGACGGTAGGGTCGGCTCTCTTTAGTAGTCGCTTCAATTCGGTAGCGGTAAAATATGTATCCGAACAATATGCGTGTGGGATATTACGCGCGCGTAATCCAGAAAGAACTTGCTGTAGAGTATAATCGGGCTGAAGCGCCTTGCGCTCGACTTCCACTTCTACAGAGATAAACTCATCCAGTGTCGTGCTATCGGTGGCCAGAATATGTTGCAATGCGCTATAGACGGCGATCAGCCCAATTTCGGGGGAACGCCCTTGCTGCAAGGCTTCGAGCCGCAACCGATGTTCCGCTTGCCGACGTGCAACCGAGAATTGCTCCGGGCCGAGGCCGTAACGCAGCATTTTCTCGGTGAACAATCTTGTGCCGACTAAACTGAATATATCGGCCGGAACCCGGCTCGGTCGCCAGAGTACGGTGTCAAATACGTCAAGAGTAACGAGTGACGGGCGTTCGCGGTCAACAATTTCGAGAATTTGCTCGGCCGCCGAACGCACTGGCCGACGAAATTTCAGGTCACGGTCGCGTAGCACGGGATCGCTGCTTCCCGGCGCCTGGCCCTGGGCGTTATAGGCAATTTTTGATGCAGCCGCGGATTTCATGATAACCCCTTACAGCGTAATTAAGAAACGGGGTGCGGCCTGAAGCATCAAGGCAGAGTGTCCCCTGTAGCCGTTCGGGTTTTCGCTTGCGACCTCGGCGGGCGGGATGATCTCCACTTCTCGCTCTAGTCCGACAGCGCGTAGCCGTATCCTACTCACATCCAAGCCGATCCCCAAACGACGGAGATTTATGGAATAGCCACACAAAGCATGCTTCATGCCAATGTTCCGAAGATCGTCTCGATAGCGATCGGTACGAATGGTGATCGGACGCCGATCATCGGTTATCACGTCAATCTCGATCCGGTCACCAGCTTGCGGTGACCAAGCCCAACCTTCTACCCGGTTATTAGCATACAGCTTGGCTTCAAGATGTGCTCTGTGGAAAAAGGCAAGGTTAACCTCGCGCTCTAGCAGGGTTGGGCCATCTGATATCGCAACCTTCACCTGTTGAATCTGCGACTTTTCGACATCCAAAAGCGCTTCAAAGCCGCAGAATATGTGTGGGGCGCCCGGTGGCAATGCGCCCGTCCAACGGCGGTTGGCGAGAACTGCAACATGTGTCTTGCCATCGACGGAAATCTCGATGCGCGCTACATCCTCGTGCCTAGCCGGATAAAAACACCAACCAAATACACGGCGCCCCCGCACCTCGGCGTAGCCAATCACCTCCGCGAGGGCCAGCAACGGCCCCGTCGGTAGATTTACCACAGATCAAAGCCCCCAATTTGATATCACGCCAACAAATCGCTGCTAAACCCCAGAATGGGATTCTGTACTTTAGCTATTACGTTTCAGCTCCACTGACAAGGTAATTACCTACGTCCTTCCGTGAGGGCGGATTTGAGGTGGTGATGGAGACGGCGATGGCGTTGAAAATGCCGGTGCGTGGCTTAAATTGGGCCGCATCGACGGCGGTGCGACTGTCGATCTCTCCTCGGACTTGCTCACATTCCTGAATTCAGTGACTGTGCTCCGGCGCATGGTACAAAAATAATTTCAATAACCGTTACAGCAAGTATTCCGAAATATTAGTAACAGATAAATACTTATCCAGTATTTCTGGATTGGAAACAGAATCGTGGCTCTTACTCGGAAGAGATTTTCTAATTGACGTTGTCAATGTCTGCGGAATTACACCAATAAATTTCTGGACATTCGCCAGTGATAACTGATCTCCATCAGCAAATATATCATCGTAATATACTTCTGTATAATGTTTCAATCTAGAAAATATCTTCCTATTTTCAGATATATTCGTCCTTATTCGTGTAATGTGCGCGGAAAGGGCTGCAACATTTTCAATATTTACTTTGATAGAACGCTCTGAATCGTTCACCCCAGTATGGGCTGATAATTTATTTTCTTCTCTTATTTTGAGTGATAGTTGAGAGATTGCGATATCTAGTAAGTTTCTTCTTACTATGTGAATGCACTTCACGTCAAGGTCGGAAAGATGTTTAAACAATTCTGGAATATAACTTAATTGGTCGTACTTAAGGTGAAAGCCATGGCGGGACGCCCCAGATTTATCTCTTAAATAATCGAAATATCTGTTGAGATTGCGTCGGATGATAAAGAACTGAGGGTAGGCGTTTTGAATATCCTCAATCACCAATTTCCCAAAGAATGGAAAATAATTTTCATACTGGGTTGGAAAATTCAAAAATATTTCCGGATGAACGGAAATATCCGGATGACTGTCCAGATAATTCCCGAGCGCAGTTGTTCCCGACCTCTGTTCGCCAACAATAATAAACATGGGCTCTGTCATACTGTCTGCTTTACCATGAAATCCGATATTTTCGTCAAGCTTGAAGGACAATGCCCGCCAGAAGGCAGGCAGAACAATTTTCTGCGGAATCAATCATCAGACCATTATCTCCTTGCGGCAGCTTCAAACACGTCATAATATGATAAATGGCTCAACGCCAGCCTCGCAACGACCACTCAATTCACAATCGCCCGACCATCGTTTGCGGAGCGTCACTGATGCAGGTCCGACAATAAGCGGGAGCGGGTCGAATTCTATCACGGGCGGGAACATTCGAAGCCTTCAATCGCAAGTGCGACAGTTTGGTTGCGCAATTTCAAACGCGCGATAGTCGGTTTCGACCTCTGCTAATTTCATATCGAGCCCATAATCGAGATAGGTTTTTAACGAGCAGAGCGACTTGCCAGTGGGTTTGAGCGGATAGCCCACGCCTCGCCACGAACTCTGACAAACGCGAAGCGAGTTTAAGTGATCCGCTAAACCCGCCTATATGATCGTCAACCGATGTTGAACCTCGGTAGTGCCTCGTCGGCCCGCCTGAGCCCCTCCCCAAACGCCTTCGCCTTTTTCGCATATCCCGCGGCCGACATTCTGATCCCGGCGATCGCTTCGGCGCTCAACTACCGCACCGCCTTCGCCGGGCTTCCCACGATCAGCGAGCCCGGTTCGAAGGTCTTGCCCTCGGTTACCAGCGCGCCCGCGCCGACCAGGCAGTTTTCGGGGATCACCGCATGGTTGAGCACCGTCGCGCCCATGCCGGTCAGCACATTGTCCGCGATCGTGCAGCCGTGCAGGATCGCGTGGTGGCCGACGGTGCAGCTCTTGCCGATCACCAGCGGGGCGCCGCGATCGGAATGGAGCATCGCGCCTTCCTGGATGTTGGTGCCGTCGCCTACGCTGATCGGCGTGTTGTCGGCGCGGATCACCGTGCCGGACCACACGCTGGCGTCGCGGCCCAGCCGCACCTCGCCGATCAGATCGGCCGAGGGTGCGACCCAGGCCGATCCGTCATCGGGAAGTTCGGGCTGCTTGCCCGCGAACGCACATGAAGGCATCGATCAGCCCCTGGCTTTGACCTGCTGCCGGAATTTATGCAGCAACGGCTCCGTATAACCGTTCGGCTGGGATATGCCTTCGAAAACCAGCGCGCGCGCCGCCTGAAACGCCAGGCTGGTCGCCTCATTCCCCGCCATCGGCCGGTAAAGCGGGTCGCCCGCATTCTGACCATCGACCTTGGCCGCCATCCGCTTGAGCGCGGCGTCGACATCGTCGGGCGTGCACACACCGTGGAGCAGCCAGTTCGCCATATGCTGCGACGAGATGCGCAAGGTCGCACGATCCTCCATCAGGCCGACGTCATGGATGTCGGGCACTTTCGAACAGCCGACGCCCTGATCGATCCAGCGCACGACATAGCCGAGAATGCCTTGCGCATTATTGTCGAGTTCGGCGCGGACTTCGTCCGGCGTCCAGTTGCGGCCGATCGCCAGCGGGATGGTGAGCAGCGGGGCCAGGCCCGGCGTCGGCTGCGCCGCCAGTTCCTTCTGCCGCGCGAACACGTCGAGTTGATGATAATGGAGCGCGTGCAAGGTGGCCGCGGTCGGGCTCGGCACCCAGGCGGTGTTGGCGCCGGCGCGCGGGTGGACGATCTTCTGCTCGATCATATCGGCCATGCGATCGGGCGCGGCCCACATGCCCTTGCCGATCTGCGCCTTGCCGGAAAGCCCACAGGCGAGGCCGATCTGGACGTTGCGGGCCTCATAGGCGCTGATCCACGCGCTGGCCTTCATCTCCGCCTTCGGGATCATCGGGCCCGCTTGCATCGATGTGTGCATCTCGTCGCCGGTGCGATCGAGGAAGCCGGTGTTGATGAAGATGATGCGGTCCTTCACCGCATGGATGCAGGCCGCCAGATTGGCCGAGGTGCGCCGCTCCTCATCCATCACGCCGACCTTGACGGTGAACCGTTCGAGCCCGAGCAGATCCTCGACGGCATCGAACAGGTCATTGGTGAAGGCGACTTCCTCGGGCCCGTGCATCTTCGGCTTGACGATATAGACCGAACCGGCGCGGCTGTTGGTGAAGCGGCCAAGCCGCTTGAGGTCGTGGATCGCGATCAGGCTGGTGACGATCGCGTCGAGAATGCCCTCGGGCGCTTCGCTGCCATCGGCCAGCAGAATGGCGGGATTGGTCATCAGATGGCCGACATTGCGGACGAACAGCAGGCTTCGGCCGGCGACCGTCAGCTCGCTGCCATCGGGTGCGGTGTAGCTGCGATCGGCCTCCATCCGGCGGGTCATCGTCTTGCCGCCCTTGTCGAAGCTGGCTTCGAGATCGCCCTTCATCAGGCCGAGCCAGTTGGCATAGGCGTCGACCTTGTCGTCGGCATCCACGGCGGCGACCGAATCCTCGAGATCGCAGATCGTGGTCAGCGCCGATTCGAGCACGACGTCGGCGAGGCCGGCCGGATCGTCGCGGCCGATCGCATGGGCGCGGTCGATCACCAGTTCGATGTGCAGGCCGTTGTGGCGCAGCAGGACGGCGCTTGGGCTGGCCGCGCCGCCGCGATAGCCGACGAAGGCGGATGGATCGGCAAGCGCCGGAGCCAGCGCGCCATTGACGATGACATAGCCGGTCGCATCGGTGTGGTTGCCACTCGCCAGTGGCACCGCCGCGTCGAGGAAGGCCTTGGCGCGGGCGATCACCTGGGCGCCCCGCACCGGATCATAGCCCTTGCCGGCCGGGGAGCCGGGCAGCGCGTCCGTGCCATAGAGCGCATCGTAGAGGCTGCCCCAGCGCGCATTGGCGGCGTTGAGCAGGAAGCGGGCGTTGAGGATCGGCACGACGAGCTGCGGACCGGCCATCCGGGCGACTTCATCATCGACCCTGGTAGGTGTCACCGCGAACGGCGCCGGCTCGGCCACCAGATAGCCGATGTCGCGCAGGAAGCCTTCATATTGTGCCGGATCGATCGGCGCGCCGCGCCGCGCGATATGCCAGTCGTCGATCTGCTTCTGCAGCCCGTCGCGCTTTTGCAGCAACATTGTGTTGGTCGGGACGAAGCGCGTGAAGATTGCGCTTACGCCGGTCCAGAAGGCCGCCGCGTCCAGCCCGGTGCCAGGAAGCGCCTTCTGTTCGATGAAATCGGCAAGCACGGTGGCGACCGACAGCCCCGCTTTCTCGATATAATCAGCCATTCACTGGGTCCTTTCGCTTCAACAGGTCCGGCGCCGCTTTCAGCGCAGATGGTGGGGGCCCGCCAGTCGCCCAGTCGAGCAGTTCGACCAGGTGGACGACGGGGATGTCAGTACGCTGCGCGATCTGGGTCGCGCAGCCGATATTGCCGGTGGCGATCACCTGCGGGGTGAGCGCGGCGATGGCCGCCGCCTTGCGATCGCCGAGCTGGGCGGCGATGTCGGGCTGGAGGATGTTATAGGTCCCGGCCGAACCGCAGCACAAATGCGCTTCGGCGGGTACGCGCACCGCGAAGCCGGCATCGGCGAGCAGCCGTTTGGGTGCGTCGATCACCTTCTGCCCATGCTGCAGCGAGCAGGCGGGGTGATAGGCGACGACCAGACCATCGGCATGGCCAGCGGGCATCGCGATCCGCGCAAGCAATTCGCTGATGTCGACGGCCAGCGCGGAAACCTTCGCCGCCTTCGCAGCGTAAGCCGGATCGTCGCGCAGCATATGGCCATAATCCTTGATCGTCGTCCCGCACCCCGATGCGGTGATGACGATCGCGTCGATCGCGGCGCGGTCGGCCTCGGCGATCCAGGCGTCGACATTGCGGCGGGCTGCGGCCAGCGCTTCCTGTTCGCGGCCCATATGGTGGACGAGCGCGCCGCAACAGGCTTCGCCAGGCGCAAACGCCACCTCATGACCGGCACGGGTCAGCAGCCGCACCGTGGCGGCACTGATTTCGGGGCGCAGCACAGGTTCGGCACAGCCCTGCATCAGGATTACCCGGCCTTTTGGCGCCGGCACGATCGTGTTTCGCGATTTCGTCGCGGCGGGCACATGGTTCGGCGCGAGCGCAAGCATCGCCGCGATCGGCTTCAGGGCCGGCATGTCCTCGATCAGATAAGCGAACGGCCGCGCGATCCGCGCCAGCCGCAACGCCAGCCGGAAGCGGCGCGGATGCGGCAAGGTGGCGGCAAGCAGCGCGCGGATCATCCGCTCGATCCACGGCCGGCGATAGCGCGCCTCGATATAGGCGCGGGCATGGTCGACGAGGTGCATATAATGCACGCCCGAGGGGCAGGTCGTCATGCAGGACAGGCAGGACAGGCAGCGATCGATATGCTTGACGACTGTCGGCGACGGATCGCGGCCTTGCTCCAGCATCTCCTTCATCAGGTAGATGCGGCCGCGCGGGCTATCGAGCTCGTCGCCCAGCAGCACATAAGTGGGGCAGGTGGCGGTGCAGAAGCCGCAATGCACGCATTTGCGGATGGCCGCTTCAGACGTCGCCATCGCCGGTTCGGCGAGCAGTTCGGGGGCGAAATCAGTGCGCATCGCGGAATCGTCCCGTCTCGAAGATGGACTGCGGATCGAAGGCGCGCCGCACCCGCGCCTCCAGCGCGGCGACGCCCCGCGGTTGCGGATGGAGCGCCGATATCCGTGCGCGCATATCAGCGGGCGCGCGGACCAGCGCTGCGTGGCCGCCCGCGGCTTCCGCGGCTGTGCGCAGCATGAACGGAGCGCCCTCAAAGGCGGCCCAGATCAGGCCGCCGGCCCAATCGAACGTCCAGCCCGCGTCTGCGGGCAGGCTGGCGACAATCTGTGGTCCGGCGCTGGGCGGAACATTGATCCGCCAGAGCGGCGCGCTGCCGCCGAGCGGTGCGAGCGTGCGAAGGTCCGACCAGAAAGCATCGGCTTCGGAATCGGGCAGCGCCAGCACAGGGCCATGCTCGGCGAGCAGCCTGTCGAGCATCGCGCAACGCGCGACAACCGATGGACCGAAGCCCGCGATCCTGATCGCGGTGAGGGCTCCCTCGCTGCGGACATGCGCCGGAATATGCGCTGCGGCCGATACATCGGCCTGCGACCCCATCGCCAATGCCATAGCCTTCTGCGCCTGCTGCGGATCGAGTCCTGCAATCGCCCGCGTTGCGCACGCGCGGGCCGCCGGAAGCGTCTTGAGGGTCAGCTCGGTGAGCGCGAACAGCCGGCCCCAGCTTCCGCAGGCGAGCTTCGGCAGATCATAGCCGGTCACGTTTTTGACGACCTTCGCCCCCGCTACAAAGGCCTCGCCGCGTCCTGAAACCGCGCGAAAACCAAGCAGGTGATCGCGGACGCCGCCGGCCGACAGCCGGCGAGAACCTGCCACACCCGCCGCGACAATTCCGCCGATCGTCGCCATCTTCGCGGCGCGGCCAAAGATCGGTCCATGATCGAACGGCTCGAACGCGAGCATCTGCCCGGCGCCGGCGACCAGCGCCTCGATTTCCGCCAGCGGGGTTCCGGCACCGACGGTCAGCACCAGCTCGGCCGGATCATAATCGATCACACCGGCAAAGCCGGTCATGTCGAGCGTCATGGCATCGGGGGCGGGCGCGCCGATCGCGGCCTTGCTGCCGCCGCCGGCGATGGCAAGGCGTGTGCCGTGGCGCGCGGCATCGGCGACCGCATCGATCAAGTCGGCCGCGCTGGCCGGCTTCAGGGTGACGGGGCAGCTCATGTCAGAAGCGCGGTAGCTCGGGAAAGGGCAATTGTCCGCCATGGATGTGCATGCGGCCGAGTTCGGCGCAGCGGTGCAGGGTCGGAAAGACCTTGCCGGGATTGAGCAGCAGTTTGGGATCGAACGCGCATTTCACGCGCTGCTGATGGGCAAGATCGGTCTCGGAGAACATCACCGGCATCAGATCGCGCTTCTCGACGCCGACGCCATGTTCGCCCGTCAGCACGCCACCGACTTCGACGCAGAGCCGCAGGATGTCGCTGCCGAATTCCTCGGCGCGTTCGAGCTGGCCCGGGATATTGGCGTCGTAGAGGATCAATGGGTGCAGGTTGCCGTCACCGGCATGAAAGACGTTGGCAACGCCCAGGCTATAATGTTCGGAAAGCTCGCGCATCCGCTGCAGCACCTGCGGAAGCCGGCGGCGCGGAATGGTGCCGTCCATGCAATAATAATCGGGGGCCAGCATGCCGGTGGCGGGGAAGGCCGCCTTGCGCCCTGCCCAGAAGGCCAGCCGTTCGTCTTCGCTGGTCGATGATCGGCACGATACCGCGCCGTTGGCGGCCGCGATCTGCTCGACCTCCTGGGTCAGATGATCGCATTCGGCCGAAGGGCCGTCGAGTTCGACGATCAGCAGCGCCTCGACGTCGAGCGGATAGCCGACGTGGACGAACGCCTCGGCGGCCCGGATCGCGAGCCGGTCCATCATTTCCATGCCCGCCGGAATGATGCCGGCGGCGATCACCTCGGCGACGCACAGGCCGGCGCTCTCGACCGTCGGAAAGCCGATCAGCACGGCGCGCGCGGTTTCTGGCTTCGGCAGGATACGCACCGTCACCTCGGTCACGACGCCGAGCAGCCCTTCCGATCCGACGACGATCCCGAGCAGATCGAGCCCGGCCGGATCGAGCTGTCGCCCGCCGAGCCGGACGATCTCGCCGTCCATCATCACGATTTCGACGCCGAGCACATTGTTGGTGGTCAGACCATATTTCAGGCAATGCACGCCGCCCGAATTTTCGGCGACATTGCCGCCGATCGAACAGGCTATCTGGCTCGAAGGATCGGGCGCATAATAGAAGCCGCGCCCTTCCACCGCGCGGGTGACGGCGAGGTTGGTCACCCCCGGCTGCACGACCGCGGTGCGATCATCATAGTCGATCGCGATGATCCGGTTGAACCGCGCCATGCCCAGCAACACGGCGTCGGCGAGCGGCAAGGCCCCGCCCGACAGCGACGTCCCCGATCCGCGCGGCACGACCTTGACGCCCTCGGCATGGCACCAGGCGAGGATGGCGGACACCTGCTCGCGGGTTTCGGGCAGCACGACCAGCATCGGCGGCTGGCGATAGGCGGAAAGGCCGTCGGATTCATAAACGCGCAGCGCATCGGCATCGTCGATCACGCCGTCGCCCGGCACGATCGCGCGCAGCGCCGCGGCGATCTGCGCGCGCCGTGCGATCACCGACGCATCGGGCTCCGGCATTTTGAGCGACATGGCGGTTCCTTCCGTGCAGCGCTGTAGACGATTCGTCATCTCGTCGGTAGATGATCGAGAGCGAACACAGCTTTTCTTTTAAGGAAAGAATGATGGATCCCGATTATAGCCTGTTCGCCGAGGTGGTCGCCGCGGGCAGCCTTTCGGCGGCAGGGCGGCGGCTGCGCATTTCATCGGCGATGGTATCGAAGCGGCTCGCGCGGCTTGAGCGGCGATTGGGAACCCAGCTCGTCCATCGCACCACCCGCCGCCTTTCGCTGACGCCGGCTGGGCAGGGCTTTCACGAGGATGTCGTCGGCATATTGGCGGCGATCCGCGCGGCCGAGGCCCGCATCTCGGACAATGGGGGAAGTGCCGCCGGCAGTCTGCGGGTTGCCGCACCGACATCGTTCGGGCGCCTCTACGTTGCGCCTTATCTCAAGAATTTTCTCGACATGCATCCACGGATCGATCTGCAGATCGATCTGTCGGACGGCTTTACCGATCTGGTCGGCGAGCGGATCGACCTTGTGATCCGCATCGCCCCCGAAATCGGCCCGGGTCTGGTGGGCCACCGCCTTGCCACCAGCCGCCGCATCCTATGTGCCGCGCCGGCCTATCTGGCCGGCGCAGGCATGCCGTCATCGATCGATGACCTTGCGGGCCACTGCCTGCTTGCGGCGACCGATCAATTGCCATGGCGGCTCGAAGGGCCGGGCGGGGCGATCGTCGTCGACGGCCGCAGTCATGTCCGCACCAATTCCAGCGAAGTGGTGCGCGAACTGGCGTTGGCCGGCGTCGGGATCGCGCTGCGTTCGCTCTGGGATGTTGGCCATGATCTGGCGGCAGGGCGATTGCAGCGCGTGCTGCCCGATCATGAGGGATCGGCGGCGGTCGGCATCTTCGTTGCTTATCCGCGCGCGGCGTTCGTGCCGCCGGCGGTGACGGCATTTCTCGAATATCTGCGCGGGATCTATGCCGTGCCGCCCTGGGAAGGATAAGGGGCGCTATTGTGCTGCCAGCGCATAGCTGCCCGTCTTGCGAAGCAGGCCGGCGGCTTCGGCAGGCATGATCAGCGCAGTCACGTCCCGGCCAGCGCGTTCCTTCAACCGGAAGGCAAATGGGCGGCCCGCGTCGGTATCGTAACGCGCGGCGATTTCGCGCAACAGGCTCTCTTCGATGGGGAACGCGACCAATTTGGAGAGGATGCAATCGGTGCTGAGTTCGGGGTTGGCGCAATAATCACCGCCATTCGCGTTGAGTGTCGGCGCCGTGCGGGCAAGGCCGCCCGCCGTCTGGAAATGAACCGCTTCGAACGTCCGCTCAGGCCCGATATAGCGCACCTTGTGATGGACTTCGTATCGGATCTTGCCGGTCGCGCGATCGATGACCGCGCGCAGCGACGGATCGCTGTCGACCACATTGCCCGTCCAGTGCCAGCCCACACGGCCGCGGTGGGCCTTTTCGGTCGAAAGCGTCGCGACGAACTCAAGGTTGTCGTCCTTCACCAGGATTTTGGAATAGACCTTGTCGGCGGTCAGCGACTGCATATCGGGCGATATGGCAACCGACGCGTTTGCGCCGGTGGTCGCGGGCGCGGCCGCGAGGGCAAGCAATATGGCACGTAACATGGGAACTCCTGATAATGATGAGGGCCGCGGTCGGCCGGGGATGATGATTGATCGCAGGTACCCGGCCGTGGCAGGCGTCGAAGCGGACGGGGATCAATCGGCCTGAACGGTGCGATCCTGCGGCGCGCGATCGGCAATTGCGCCGCAGGTGGCGTCGCGCGCCTGATCGGCGGCAGGAGCGCCCTTGCCAGCCGGGACATGACGATATCCCGTGTCGCATCCGGCGGTTTCGCCGGCGATGCGGTAATGCTTGACGGGCGTCTTGCCGCCAGGCGCCCAGCCCTCGATCAATGTGGGCGCGGACTGGGCCAGCAGCGGGGCGGTAGGCAGGGCCAGGGCGACGAGAAACAGAAGGCGCATCAAAATTCCTTTGGGCTGTCGTTGTTGGTGACATTGCCAATTTAGGGATGTGCCATTGCGGGCCTTTCGCGCGACTGTAAGGAATGATGTCTGGCAAACGACCGGCATGTTGCGGTTCGGCGACAAATTGTTGCTGCCGGGCGAAAATGCCACCGATCGATCGATGTGGTGCTTGAACAGCTTGGCCGGGGTGCCCAGCTTATTGCGATGCAACAAGATTTTCGTATTTCATGACCGCGCCTTCCATCGTTATTGTCGAGGATGACCCGGCGCTGCGCACGCTCGTCTCGCGCACCTTGCAGGAAAATGGCTATGCCGTTCGGCCTGCGACGTCGGCCCCCGAAATGTGGATCGCCCTGAAGGCAGCGCCGGTCGACCTCATCCTGCTGGACATCATGCTGCCCGGAACCAACGGGATCGACCTGTGCCGCGAGATCCGCAAGACGAGCGAGGTTCCGATCATCTTCATCAGCGCCCGAAGCCAGGAAGCCGATCGCGTACTGGGGCTGGAACTGGGGGCGGACGATTATATCGCCAAGCCGTTCGGCACGCGCGAGCTCGTTGCCCGGGTGCGCGCGGTGCTGCGCAGGACGGGGGCCGAACGCGCTGCTGGCGCCCCGCGCGGCAGTGAAGTTGAATTCGGCGAATGGCGGGTCAATTTTCCGCGCCGTGAACTGCGATCGTCCAGCGGTGCGATCATCGATCTCACGGGGGCGGAGTTCGATCTGCTGGCCAGCTTCCTGAACCAGCCCCAGCGCGTGATCGCGCGCGAGCGGTTGATCGAATTGTCGCGCACGCGCCTGGGCGACAGTTCGGATCGATCGATCGACGTGCTGGTCAGCCGGCTGCGCCGCAAGCTCATGGCAGCGGGTGGCACCGCGCCTATCATCACGGTGCGCGGCATCGGCTATATGCTCAATGTGGAAGTCGTACCCCTCTGATGCGCCGAATCCGCTGGTCGATCGGCATATTGGGGCAGATCCTCGCGATTCTGCTGCTGACGGTCCTCATCGAATTTGGTGCGAGCACCTTCCTCTATGAGCGCGCAAGCCGCTTTTCGCTGCACGAAGACGAGGCCCGCCGGCTGGCCGAACATCTGGTGATCGCACGCAAGCTGGTCGCGGAGCGCCCCCCGGAGTTGCGGCCGGGGCTGGCGAACGAATTGACCACCGAACGTTATCATTTGCATTGGGCCAGGGTGTTGCCGCCGCCGCCGCCCCTCGCCCCCGAGCTCGATCGGACGCGCCATCAGATCGTTGCGTGGGAGCCCAGTCTCGAACGGACCGACCTTCGTCTGCGCCTGACATCCCCCGGCCGCAAATCGACGATCAGCGGTGGGCTGCGTCTGTCCGACGGCAGCTGGTTATACTTCAGTACGCGCGAGGCGGTCAGCCGTTGGGACTTCGTTACGGGACGCGCGCTGCTTGCGCTGGTGCCCGCGATCGCATTGTTCATTATCGGCGGGTTGCTGATCCGGAATGCCTTGAGCCCGATTCGCCGGCTTGCGCGGGCGACAGAGCGGGTCGGGGTCGGCGTGCAGCTCGGCCTGCCGGAGCAAGGCACGTCCGAAGTCCGCGGCCTGATACGCGCCTTCAATACGATGCAGGAGCGCATTCACCGATTGATAGCGGAGCGGACGCAGGCATTGGCCGCGGTCGGGCATGATATCCGCACGCCGCTCGCGCGGTTGCAATTGCGGCTGGATAGTGTCGCCGATGATGCGTTGCAGGATGCGATGGGCCGCGACATTGCCGAAATGGAGGCGATGGTAGCGTCGCTGCTCGCGTTTCTGGGTGGGGAGCAGGACCCCGAGGCGGCTGGCCGTGTCGATCTTGCCATTCTGCTTCGGACGTTGGCTGACGATTTCAGCGACCGTGGGCATCCGACCGAATATATCGGCGCTGAATCATTGGAGGCGATGATCCGCCCGATGGGAATGCGTCGCGCCGTCACCAATCTGCTGGAAAATGCCTTTCATCACGGGACGCATGCGCGCGTGTCGCTCAATGCCATGGCGGAAAATATCGTCATCGCCGTGGAGGATGATGGCCCCGGCATTGCCGAGGACCGGCTGGCGGAGGTTCTGCTGCCCTTCGCCCGGCTGGATAGCGCCCGCAGCCGCAATACCGGCGGGCTCGGGCTTGGCCTCGCGATCGTGGTCCAGGCGGTGGAGCGCGAGAGCGGTCGACTTCACCTTTCCAATCGTCCGCAAGGCGGCCTTCGTGTGGAAATCACGCTCCCCGCCTGACAGCAACGATTCCTTACGATCACGCTGCATCACAGCAAAGTGCCGAAGCTAATTGGGAAGAGAGCAGGTTCGCCGAAATCTGCACCAAATCCAAGGAGCATCATCATGAACGAGCTGATCGGCCGTGTCTTTACCTTTGAGACGCAGGTCTTCCCCAATCAGAGCGCACTTTACAGCCATCTCGCCGTCAACGGGCAAAGTCCCAAGACGCTGATAATCTCCTGCGCCGATTCCCGGGTCGTGCCCGAACAGATCGTGCAGGCGCAGCCCGGCGATCTATTCGTTTGCCGCAACGCCGGCAACATCGTTCCGCCGTTCGCCACGCAGAATGGCGGTGTCTCGTCCACGGTGGAATATGCGGTCATGGCGCTGGGCGTCCGCGACATCATCGTATGCGGGCATTCGGATTGCGGTGCGATGAAGGCGGTCGCCGATCCGACGGGGCTGGAGGCCATGCCGAATGTCGCCGCGTGGCTGCGCCACAGCAACGCCGCGCGCCAGGTGGTCGACGATTGTTATGTCGAGCTTGAACCCGACGAACGGCTCCGCGCGATTTCGCTGGAAAATATCGTCGCCCAGCTCGCGCATCTGCGGACGCATCCGTCGGTCGCGGCGGGCGTGGCCCGCGGCGATATCTCGCTCCACGGCTGGTATGTCGATATCCATGCCGGGCTGATTCTGGGCCTCGACGGCAAAAGCGGCCGGTTCCGGGCGATCCGCGACGATCAGAGCCTGCCGGTTGCCCATAAGCCCGCGGTGCGGCTGGCGGCGGATTTTCCTTATCTTGAGGCGGCCGAATGATGGGGATTCGGGCAAGGCTCGCCGGTGCGAATCCGGCCGCCGACTTCACGGCCTCGATCGTCGTATTCCTCGTCGCGATGCCGCTGTGCATGGGCATTGCGGTCGCATCGGGCGTGCCGCCCGAAAAAGGGTTGATCACCGGCATCATCGGCGGTCTCGTCGTCGGTCTGATCGCGGGCTCGCCGCTCCAGGTCAGCGGGCCGGCGGCGGGGCTTGCGGTGATCGTGTTCGAGATTGTCCGCGATCAGGGCCTTTCGGCGCTGGGGCCGATCCTGGTGCTCGCCGGGCTGATCCAGTTGGCCGCCGGCATCTTTCGGCTTGGCGGCTGGTTTCGGGCCATCTCGCCGGCGGTGGTCCACGGCATGCTTGCCGGGATCGGCGCGCTGATCGTGATCGGCCAGTTTCACGTGATGTTCGACGCAAAGCCGATGTCCAGCGGTCTGGAGAATCTGGCAGCCATGCCGGGCCGCCTGATGGATCTGTCATTGACGGACATGCGGGCGACGGAGCTGGCCTTCCTGATCGGGCTGGTTACGATCGGTGCGATGCTGGCGTGGGAACGCTGGCGGCCGGCGTCGCTGCGCCTCGTGCCCGGTGCTTTGGTCGGGGTTGTCGCCGGCACGCTGCTCGCGGCGGCGGCGGGCCTTGGTGTCGCGCGGGTCGTGGTGCCATCCTCGATCTTTGCCGCGATCGATCTTCCGCCGTCGACATTCCTGTCGCAGCTGGTCAATCCGGCTATCGTGACCACGGCGATCGCGATCGCGTTCATCGCCAGTGCCGAGACCTTGCTGTCGGCGGCGGCGGTGGACCGGATGCACGATGGTCCGCGCTCGAACTATGACAAGGAGCTGCGCGCGCAGGGTATCGGCAATCTGCTGTGCGGCTTCGCCGGCGCGTTGCCGATGACCGGCGTGATCGTGCGATCATCGGCCAATGTGCAGGCGGGCGCCATCACCCGCCTTTCGGCGATCCTGCACGGCGCGTGGATTTTGGGCTTCGTCGCTCTGCTGCCCTGGCTGTTACGCCTGATCCCGATGGCGGCGCTGGGCGGCATCCTGGTCATCACGGGCTGGAGACTCGTCAGCCTGACCCATGCCCGCCACCTGCTACGGCATTATGGGGCGCTGCCCGCGCTGATCTGGCTGGTGACGTTCGTGATGGTCGTTGCAACGGATTTGTTGACCGGCGTGCTGGTGGGCATGGGACTTTCCTTGCTGGAATTGTTGCCGCATGTGCGCCGCCTCAGTCTGCGGATCGATCAGCGGCATGACGAGGGCGAAAGCCGCATCAGCCTGAATGGTGTCGCGACCTTCCTGTCGCTGCCGCGGCTCAGCCATGCGCTGGAGGCGGTGCCCGGCGGCAGCCGTATCCAGCTCGACCTCAGCGGTTTGCGTGGCGTCGATCATACATCGTCGGAGATGCTGACGGATTGGTTGCAGCGCAAGCGCAGCCAGGGCGTCACCGTCGACATGCGCGGGGCTCGATCCGATCTGGGGCTGGCATGCTGACGATATCCGCCGGCAGCAACATTTCGTCACGGCCCGGCAATCCGGCGGCCAGCCGGGGTCCATAGGGTGGCGATCGTCCGGAAGGATGGCGGCTCCGCCAGGCAGGGTTTTCTGTGTTGGTGAGAAGCCGCCGCTTCGGGGCGGAGAAGGACCTATCACATCGGAATTAAGGGGAATGTTCGATGATCTATCGTCTCGCCGCAGTCGTGCTCGCACTCGGCGCCGCGCCGGCCCTCGGCCAGGCCGCCGCTCCGGGGCCTTTCACCATGTCCGGCAATGTCGCGCTGGTTTCCGATTACCGGTTTCGCGGCGTCTCGCAGAGCGACAAGCAGATGGCGATCCAGGGGGGATTGGGCGTAACGCATCGTAGCGGTCTCTACGCCGGCACCTGGGCATCGAACCTTTCCGGTTGGGGTACCTTCGGTGGCGCCAACATGGAACTGGATCTTTATGCCGGCTACAAGGTGCCGGTCGGCATCGGGACGCTCGACGTCGGCCTGACATGGTATATGTATCCGGGCGGTTTCGATAAGACCGACTTTGCCGAACCTTATGTCAAACTCTCTGGAACATATGGCCCGCTGACGTTGCTCGGCGGCATAGCCTATGCGCCCGCACAGCAGGCGCTGGGCAACTGGTCGAACCGGCCCGACAGCGCGGCGGGCGACAAGGAAGACAATCTCTATCTGTGGACGGACGCGAGTGGCGGCATTCCCGGCACTCCGATCACCGCCAAAGCCCATATCGGCTGGTCCCACGGCAATCCCGGCCTGGGACCGAACGGCACCAGCGTTGCCCCGACCGGCAAATATTGGGACTGGATGATCGGGGCGGATTATGCGCTGGGGCCCGTCACGCTGGGCCTGGCCTATGTCGATACCGACATCGGCAAGCGCGAGTCCGCTTATTTGCAGCCGAACTTCTCCTCGACGAAAAATGGTTCGTCGATCGCAGGCAGTACCGTGCTGTTCTCGGTGTCTGCGGCATTTTGAGTGCGGCGGCGAAGGGCGGATAAATGTCGTGCGTGCCCGGCGCCCCTCTCTAAACCTGTGTCAACTAAAAGGAGAGTCGGAAGCGAACTCGTGTCGCGCCGACTCTTCGCAATTGTATTCGATCTCCATCAGGCCTCCCGGGCACCCGCAACCGGAAAATGATCCGGGTTGCGCCATGTGAAATTCTCCCCCGACTATATGTAACGCTTCTCAAAACTACCGATAGCGGCTGGAAAGGCTATGCTGCATTCTAGTCAGGCGCGCCGAAAGTAACGCCACCGTACCGGCGATAGTTCTCTCCTTGTCGATCCCGTCAATGTCTATACGTTGCCGGTACCGAGTGCGATCGAGCTTCGCCTGTTCGGGGATTCGACGATCGTGGATATAACGGTGCGAAAATGCCGAGGTCCGTTGCTGCCGTATCGCCTCGATGCGCTGGCGATCCTTAGATGCGATGGTTTGCAGGGTGCCGGTAACAGCCGGACCGTCAGGAGAGGTTGGTCGTGAGCATTAAAGTGACTGCTGCCGAGGAATGGAGGCACGGCTGGGCGATCGTCCTGACCGCGGCTGCCGGGCTGTCTTTCCTCTCCGTTGTGATGTCGGGTGTCGGCACGTTCATCGCGCCATTGAGCGCGGAATTCGGGTGGAGCCGGGCCACGTTGACGATGGGCATGGCGATCGCGGGGTCGGTCGTGCTGCTGCTGTCTCCCGTCGCCGGAACGATGGTCGATCGTTTTGGGCCGCGATCGCTTGCGCTGCCCGGCGTGATCATCATGACCCTGGCCACCGCCGCGTTCGGCCTGGCCAATGGATCGGTGGTGCAATGGGTCTTCCTGTGGATGTTCTATGCGCTCGCGCACGTCTCGATGATGATGAGCATCTGGACGGGCGCCGTTGCCGGTGCATTCGACAAGGGGCGTGGCCTGGCGCTGGGGATGACGCTGGCCGGTTCGGCCGTCGCACAGACTGTGATCCCAAGCCTTTCGACCTGGCTGATCGACATCGTCGGTTGGCGCCACGCTTATATGTACCTTGGCTTCGGCTGGGGAAGCATAACGTTTCTGCTCTGCTGGCTGTTTCTGCACAATGTGCGCGGCCCGTCGAAACGCGAATCGAAGGCGACGGCTGCGCGCGGCGCCGATCTCGATGGCTTATCGATTGCGCAGGCCTGGCGCGATCCCGGCTTGTGGCGCATCGCCATCTCGACGTTGCTGCTGATGTTGCTCACGATGGGGCTGGCCGTGCACCAGATCCCGATCATGACCGAATCCGGAATCAGTCGCGAGACCGCGGCGCTGCTGGCGGGCATCAGCGGTATCGCCGGCATGGCCGGCAATGTGGTGACCGGGGCCCTGATGGACCGCTATCGCGCCAATTGGGTGGGCGGGATCACGCTGGGCATCATGGCGCTGACCTTCGCCTTGCTGCTCGATGGCATACGTACACCCGTGCTGATCTTTATCGCGATCATGATCAACGGTTATTCGGCGGGGACCAAGCTGCAGATCTGCGGCTATTTGACCTCCCGCTATGGCGGGCTCAAAAACTACGGCGCGATTTTCGGCTTCATGGGCAGCCTGATCGCCATCGGCGGAGCGCTGGGCCCGTTTCTTGCCGGGCTCGCTTACGATCTGACCGGCAGCTACAACTTGTTCGTCATCGTTGGCATGGTCGGTTGTTTCGTGGCCGGACTGCTGATCCTGACGCTGCCGCGCTGTCCTGAATGGAAATCCGTGCCAGCCAAACGGCGGGACGAGGATCGGGTCGCGCTGCTGGAAGATGTGCCGTGAAGGCCTGATCGGTCAGTCGAATTGATCTTGCACGAATAATAGCGGTTCCCTGCCAAGATTTCTCAGAATTCTGCGCGGTAATGAGGCTGAACCTCTTCGAGCCACAGGTCGGTATCGTTGAAATAGCGAGGTAAGTCCAAACGTGATTTCTTCTCAGGATTCACATACGAAACGACTGTGCTTCCAGCGCAGTCGATAAAAATCAAAATCGATATTTTTATTGGAGAAATGCGGGAAAAATCGGGTGCTTTACGCGATCGATTTTCCGCCGGACTCAAAACAGCTTGTGCTCTCGCTTAATAGCTGAAACTATGACGCATGACAGGCGCCAAAAGAGCGCTTGCAAAACGATTGACTGGGAAGAGGAGGCAATCAATGAATCGCACACATTTGCGCGTAGCGCTTTTCACGACAGTAGCGATGCAGGTTTTCGCGGGCGCGCAAGTATTCGCGCAGACGTCTGCTCCGGTCGATACAGGAGCGGAAGCGAACATCATCGTCACGGCGCGGCGTATCGAGGAACGGCTTCAGGATGTGCCGATCTCGGTCTCGGTCGTTAACCAGGACCGCCTGACCAAGTCGAACATCGTCTCCACAGAAGATCTCACCCGGGTCGTCCCCGGTCTCAACGTGCAATCACGCTACTCATCCGAGCAGTCGAACTTCGCGATCCGCGGCTTCTCGCAGGAATTGCGTACCTCGGCATCGGTCGGCACCTATTTCGGCGAAGTTGTCGCGCCGCGCGGAGGTGGCATTTCCCTTCAGGGCGGCGATGGTGCCGGACCGGGCAGCCTGTTCGATCTCCAGAATGTTCAGGTGTTGAAGGGCCCGCAAGGAACGTTGTTCGGGCGTAACACGACAGGTGGTGCCGTGCTGCTGACGCCTCGGAAGCCGACATCGCGTTTCGAAGGTTATGTCGAAGGAACCTACGGCAACTATGACATGAAGCGGGTTCAGGCCGTGTTGAACGCACCGCTGACCTCTTGGGCGCGGCTGCGAGTCGGCGTCGACCGTCAGAAGCGGGACGGCTACCAGCATAACGTTTCGGGAATCGGGCCGAGGCTCTTCTCAGACCTCAACTACATCGCGCTGCGCGGTAGCCTGGTTCTGGATGTCGGGTCCAACCTCGAGAACTACACGATCGTCTCTTACCTTCGGTCGCATAATAACGGGCAGATCGCACAGCTTTTTGAAGCCAATGCGAATCCGCGGGTCGGTCTCGCCGGGCTGGCAGCACCGCAGGTCGCTCGCTTCGTTGCGAGCGGCGACCCGTACCAGATCGAGCAAAAGCTCATCAATCCGCTGTCGCTGACCAAGCAGTTCCAGGCCATCAACACCACCACCTGGTTCGCGACGGATACTCTGACTGCCAAAAATATACTGTCCTATTCGCGGTTCATCCAGGATCTCCGGCAGGATATTTTCGCGACTAACTTTGGCGTTCCAACGCCAACGCCCGGTTATATTTCGACGGCTTTCTCGTTCAATCCTGACGGCTTCCACACCAATGACCAGAAGAATTTTACCGAGGAACTGCAGTTCCAGGGCAATTCGTTGGCCGGGAAGCTCAATTATCAGTTCGGGCTCTATTACGAGCATAGTACCCCGGGCGGGCTGACCGCGTCTGCAAGTCCGTCTGTTGGCGCGGTTTGCCTGGTCAGCGGTTTCACAACGACGGAGAATTCGCGTTGCCTCAGCGGCACTGCCACCCCGAATACAGGTACGATCGAATTCATCAACATGGCGGCCTATGCGCAGGCGACATATGCGCTCACCGATCAGCTTAAGCTCACGGGGGGCGTCCGCTACACTTACGATCGTTCGAGAGGCTCGGCGCAAGGCTTCAACGCGACCTATACGTCGACCACCGGCGCATATGTCGCGCCCGTGATAACGGGATGCGCGGCCGGTTACCCGGCAGCCACGAACTGCGTATTCTCGGCACGAACATCCGACAAAAAGCCGACCTGGACGATGAACATCTCCTACAATCCGGTGCAGGATGTGATGGTGTACGGCACCTATTCACGCGGTTATCGCCAAGGCGCCGTGACGCCCTTCGTGCCCGCAGGCAGCCCGGTTTTCGGTCCCGAGAAGGTCGACAGCTACGAGCTCGGCGCAAAGACGAGTTTCGCGGGTGCTGTTTCGGGTACCTTCAATGTCGCGGCCTTCTACTCGAAACTTTCCCAGCAGCAGCTTCAAGTGGGTCTGCAAAATAGCGATGGTGTGGGTAACCCACGTGGAGCGACAGCCACCTCGATATTCAATGCCGGCAAGTCGCGCATATACGGTATCGAGTTCGATGGATCGCTGCGCTTCTCGCGAATGTTCCGGGTGGATGCCTCGGGCACCTATCTCAACACGAAGCTGCAGACGATTGCGTTGCCAACCTCCTTCCCGGGCTACAATGTGATCGTTCCCTCGGCGCTCGCGGGGGATCCCCTGCCATATTCACCTAAATGGGGTGCAAATTTCGGCGGGACGTTCACCCTGCCAACCGACAAGAGCATCGGTACGATCGAGTTGGGAGCAGTTTACCGGTACAGTTCTTCCTACACGAGCGCGGCATCCTCGACGACGTCGCTAAAGTCGACGCCGGTCAAGCAACTCGATATCACGCTGGATTGGCACAATGTCGCCGGCAGGCCGGTCGACCTGGCCTTTTTCGGCACCAACATGACGAACCAGTTCACGCAGGGCATCATTCTGCCGCTCATCAACAGCTTTGGCTTCGATGCGCGCTACGTGGGGCGCCCACGCATGTATGGTTTGCGCGCCAAGGTCCGGTTCGGCGAAAGCAAGTAAGCGCGGACATTCGTAACACCGGCGCCCGCGACACTTTGCCGTGTCGCGGGCATCTGCCAGTTTGTCGGTCGGGCGACGATGCGGTGGCCAGCGCTGTTGCGTCGGCTTCCCATTCTGTGGCGAAGTGGGGCCAGTGCGGGGCGCTATGATAACGTGCGATGCGCGGAGCTAGCTTCGGCCGCTTCGACCATGTCTCCTGGTGCGGGTAACGGACTCGAATTCAGCCGATAAACATTTGATATAAAATGCCCATCTGGCTTCGTTAATTCCGGTGGCCCCAGCGTGGCCCCAAGAAATTTTCGGACTCGAACCGTTGACCAAAGGCCAAATCGGCTCCCCGAATCGGTGCTGCAACGCGTGTACGCTGAGCCGGTCCGACGATACACTATTCGGGGGTGAGAGCGCACCTGCTGCAGGAAGAAAGTCACACAGAAATTGCCATTGTCTCGTGGCGGCAGTGGACCACCTCCCGTCGTTTGCGGTTACCACCACGATGGACTGGTTTCCGGAAATTCTGCCGTTCGCGCCCACCGAAACTGCCCCTCGGCAACGCGCCCCAATTTCGGCGGTTGGACATATTGACCGGGAACCTTGAAAGCTGTCGTTCGCGTAGCGCGGCAACGCGCGGTGTTCGGGGATGATTAGATGACAGTCACGGCAGCAGCCTATATCGGAGCGGCGGTCATTGCCGCGAGTGCCGCGTTTATCGGCGTCGTCATCGGGAAAGAGCAAAAGACCACCGAATTCCGGCAGGACTGGATCAACGCTCAGCGCAGTGACCTCGCGCTAGTACTTGCCTTGGCGAACAACGCGAGAGGGAAAAAACCTGGCAAGCAAGCGGAAGCGCGCGTTGCGTTCGACGAAGCTCTCAACCGCATCCGACTTCGTGAGAACCCTACGAAGGAAGAATGGAAATCTGTGCTCAAGACGCTCGATCGCTTGCGAAATGCGGCCTTTTCCTATTCGTTCGAGGTCGATCTGACCGTCGACAGCAGCCGTGTCATCGCCTTGTCCCAGCAATTGCTCAAGGCGGAATGGACACGGGTGCGGGCTGGCGAGACTTGGTTCAAGATCGCCAAATGGATGCTGCCTCCAATGGTGCTAATCGTGGGGCTTGCACTGGCGTATGGCAAAGGGTTCATTTATCTCGGCTAAACTGGGTCGACAAGGTAACGAGCGCTTAGAGCGGCGGTAGTCCTGCTGCGACGAGGACCGCGCTCATTTCATCAACGCGGCGCTCACGCAGAGTATCAAGATAGCGGGCAAGTACGCCGTCGGTAATATCCAGGTAGCCGCCAGTTCGGCGGATCGTGCCATCTTTCAACCCCTGCTCAAGCTGCGAACGCAACTGACGGAGACGCCGATCAATCTCGCTCATTCGCTCCCGCGATGAGCGATCGCTTAACTCGCGATAGCCACCAATTGCCTTTCGAATGACATGGCGCGACTCTCGATCGACGAGTTCGCCGGTCCGAACAGCTTTTTGAGTGTCCTTCAGCGCATCGAGAAATTCGGTCGGCGATTCACAGTGAAGCGGCATCTCGAACGCAGGGCGCTGGAACGCCATTGCGAACGTCTTAAGGATGATCTCATCAAGGTCCTCCGCCGCGTGAATACCGATCACATCGCGATAATATTCGCGCTGGAGCCGCGGGTAATTATTCAGCGCTGAAATGCATTCGTCCCATGTCCACACGATGGCAATGCGGCCCCGCTTTTCCTGTTCCCATTCTTCATTTAACTCATCTACCCAGCCTTGGACGTGAGTGTCTCGGCGGACCGTCGTTGCCAATATCCAGAGGTTCAGATCGGGCTTGAACGCCAATGCGGTCTTGGCCTCTTTCCGCAGAAAGGCTCGACTGATTGGTCCGCCTGGGAACGGATTGTTGTTTTGATCCAGCTCGGCAAGGCGTTTGCACTGGACGCCGATTATTCCGTAGCGCGCGGACTTCCCGTACACATCAACGCCGTCCTGCGCCTGTCCGGGCCGACCAACTTGTTGTGCATTGGGCACGTCATAAGTTTCGGTGAGCAGGCCGACGCACAGTTCCTCGAACTGTTGCCAGTAAAGGGGGGGCTGGAAAAACTGCGAGATGGTGCCCATCGATCATTACCCCTGCACAGTGTCCGTCCAAACATTTGCCACTGCGTTTGAGCACCCCATTTCATCACGATCCGGTTGGAAAGCGACGATAGGCTTTGCCGTCCCAACGCCGGTACACGAAATCGCCCTGGATAGCGGCGTTAATCGCTTTCAGCGTCGTCCTGAGCGCCGCCGGCTCGAAGCCATGGTCGTAAAGGCGATTATAGAGAATCGACCACGCCAAACATGAGTCTGAAAAATGGACGGTGTCGGCAGTCGAGCCGAAAACCCAGCCGAAGATCACCCCAGCCTTCGCGAGCGCTTTGGTGAGTTCATGATCGCCGCCCCCGCAAGTCGCCATGACCAGTGCCTGATCTGCGCCCGCGGCCGGGGCGATGAGTTTGACGAATTTGTCCCAGCTCAAGCGTTTGCCGTTCGTGAGCGTGACACCAGTGCCGCTGCCGTGCGACGAGAAGTGCAGGATCGTGAAGTTTCGCTTTGCAGCTTCGCGAATTGCGCGTTCCGCCAATGCCTTTGTAAAAGCCACTCGATACTCGGACTTGGTCCCCAAGATGCGCAAGATTTCGTTTGCAGCGTGGCCGTCCAACGTGCGCTCGTAAAAGTCCTTCGGATCCAAGGATTCTAAAATAAAGACACTGTCTAGCATCACTGGCTCCCACAGACATTTGATCAGTTATATGGCGCGAGTCCGATCGAGAAGTCGATCTCGCCGACGCACAGTGCCGGTGCGTTCGCCAGAACGTCTGCTTCCTAACCGATATGTCTGAAAGCGGACGGTGAGCAACCGGCCCAATTGCCGTCCCGGCTCGACCTTCGGGTATTTCCAAAGTCGACCAACTCCCGCCGTGCGCGGCCATCACAACGATCGACCGGTTTCGGGAAAATCTGCCGTTCGCGCGCGCCGAAGCCGCCGGGCGGCAACGCGCCCCAACTTCGGTTGTCCACGGGTTTCGACCGGATCCCGAAAGCCACCACTCGTTCACATGATCCGCATTGTCGATCCTGCACGACGGCGCGACAAGGGCCGTGGTCCTATCACGTCGGGTCGCGGCCGCGATAAACGGCTCGCCAACGGTTTCGTCAGCGCCCGCGATGCCGGCCGCCAACGATCTCTGAGCCGGTCGATTCATCGATCTTGATCGTCACGCATCGGGTCATCGATCGACGTTCGTGGCAGGAGTCTTGCCTCCAGGTTCAAGAATGCGCGCTTCGGGACTAAGGTAGCGATGACACGATCGGGGGAGTGGACAGACAATATGGGCGACCGCCAATTCCGCCGGCCGCGGCCGACCCTGGAAACTGCACACGGCTTCAGGCGCGAAGGCCTGTTCGGCACCGGGCCCGACCACTGGCTGTCTGACGAAGACCGTATCGAGCTCTGGCGTATCGAGGGGACCAAACTTCTGGACCTGGCGCAAAAGCAGTTTCCGCGAACCCAGAATCTCGAGTTCGCGATCCTCAAGGGTCATCTCATCATCGAGCATGCGCTGCTTCAGTTCATTCGCTGCCACGCGCGCGTGTTGGTCGACGAGGCGACACTTCGGTTCAGCTTTTCGCAAAAGCTGGAAGTCGCCTATTTGATGGGCTTTGGCGTGAACGAGCCCGCGTTGTTGCCGTCGGTCCAGCGCTGGAACAAGGTCCGAAACCTCGTCGCCCACGGCTTCACACTCGACCGGACCCTCGTCGACGAAATGATCCGCGTGCATGCGGAGGACTATGACGGGTTTTCGATGACCGATAATCGGCAGCGGATCACTATGCTGCGCTCTCTGTGCCGCTACATTGCCGCTTGGACCGCCGCCCATATGGATGTCCATGTCTACAATGAGACGCGATATGATGACGATCTGTGACCGTCCAGTGGATCAGGATACGCTGTGCGGCGCTCCCTTTTGGCGGATTGAAGAGGTCGCGGTATCGCGCACAATTCCGATCATATCCTGGAGGGTCATGATGCGGCGGCCATTGGCATCCGTGTAGCTCTCCTCGACACGCCGCACGACATATTGGCCGATGGGGTCGATCGCCCGCGCCGCTGCGTCGAAGCCGTCGCCCATCTTGGCGGCCGGTGATTTGATCTCGATCGCAAGGCGCCGCTCCTCGCCATAATCGAGGACGAGGTCGATCTCGTTCTTGTCGGCGTCCCGGTAGTAAAAAGGTCGGGCGCGCGGCGCTGCCGTCACCAGATTCTCGATGCAAAATCCTTCCCAGCTGTGGCCAAGTTGATAGCCATTCTGCTGCAGATCGGGGAGCGAGCGTCGGTTGAGCAATGTGTGGAGGAGGCCGCTGTCGCGCAGAAAGACCTTGGCGCCTTTCTCGTAGCGCTTCGCGACATTGACCGACCAGGGCTGCAGCTGCCGGACAAGGCCGAGATCGACAAGATGGTCGATACAGCCCTGAAGACCCCCGCGAGACCGATCTTCGAAAGACTCGCCTTGGCCGGCGGCCAGACGACCCAGCAGATCGCGAAAGGTCGAGGCCGACACCAACGGGCTGATGTGTCGATAGCCCTTGCTCGTCAGGTGGTCGATATAGGCACCGCGCCAGGCGAAACTGGCCGCGTCATCGGTCGCGAACAGGCTGCGGGGAAAGCCGCCGCGCATCCACAGGGTTTCGAGGTCGATCGCCATGTTCGGACGCGCTATGGTCTCGGTTGACGCCAGTTCGTCCAGCGTCATCGTGCGGGCGTCGCCGCTGCTCAAGCCCGGCGTCTGAAGCTCGCTAAGACCGATCGGCGCCAAGTCCAACCGCAGCATCTGTGTCCCGATCCGGGTCGCAACGATCATTTGGGCTTCGGTCGACTGCGAGCCGAGAACGAGGAAGCGCCCCGGCGCCGTGCCGGCTAGACGCGCTTTGTCGAGCTGCTGGCGCACTATATCCGCGGCGCCCGGACAATCCTGGAGTTGGTCGATAACCACCAGTCCGCCATCATGCCGCCGCAAGATGTCTTCGTCGCCGAGAATGCGCTGGCGATCGCGGGCGTCACTTCCGTCGAGCATCAGCGCCTTCGGACCGAAGCGTCGAGCGATTTCACGGGCAAGGTCCGATTTCCCGACCTCGTAGGGGCCTGCAAGAAAAGCGGCGCCATAGGTCGCGAGCCCCTCGTCGGCGGCAGACAACAGCGTCCGGTCGATCTGTGGGGCGTCCTGCGCTCCACGCCAGGAGGCCGAAGATTGACTCATCGAGTCAGATCCAACACCTCGACGGAGATGCAGCTGCGTCGCGCGGTCGGCAGGTGCGCCAACAGGAGAGACCGAGCCTCATCGGCCGTCTGCGGCCTCGGCGCGCCATCGGGCGGCGCTTTGAGCCGATAGGCCGTGTCAACATCGGGGCCGAACCAAAAGACCAGATACAGACCGCGGCCACTGGCCCGCCAGTCGCGGAGGTAGAGCGCGCCTAGCTGCTCATCCGCGGCGCGCCACAGCGCTGGATTCCATTGTCCCTTGCACTCGACCGGCAAGGCCGCGCTGCCGACGGAGAAGGTGATGTCGGCCCGCTTGCCCTGCGGCATATCGGTCTGCGGCGCGCGGCCAACGCCGAAGGGAAAGAGCAGCCGATCGAGATCCTCGATCAGGCGGTCGGTGCATTCGTCCTCGAGACGTGGCTGCCCATTGTCGCGCCAATATTTGTTGACGACGTCGGTGTCGCTACCGCGCAGCTCGCGCTGGAAGCGGGCAATCGCGTGCTGCACCACGATAAGCAGGTCGTCGGTAGTGCGTGGCGGCCGCGCCTCGATCATGTCCTGAAGCTGATCAAGGCTGACGCCCGGGAAATTCACCTCCCGGCGCGCACGTCGCTGCTGTTCGGCGGCATAGCGGACCGAAACGCTGTAGCCATCCTCGGGGGCCTCGCCGAGGCGCGCCATCGCCTGGGCAGCCTCGGGTGAGATGTCGCTTTCGAGGCAGTTGATCAGGACAGCCAGGAAATCGCTTGCGTCCCAGGCATTCTGATCGCCCATCGTCACGGTGTTCGGTCGTTCGGCGCGGGGCCAGTGGGGTCGGAATTGCTCGAACATCCAGGCGAGAATCTCGGGTGCGAGCTCTGTGAAGGGGCGCTCCTCCATCCGGCTCCCCTGCAAACGGTGGCGCAGCGACCAGAGGAAATCGCGATCGTCGGCGCCGAGCATTCCGATGTCGGACGCCATTGCCGGAAAATCGGTCAGCAGCCCGACCGCGCGCCATTGCCAGCGCCGAATCTCGTCGGCGAAACCGGCTTGCGCCCGCGAACGGCCGATATTCGTGAGCGTCGCAAAATCGCCGCCAAAGGCAAGCAGATCGATCAACTCCAGTTCGACCTCGGCCGGCAAGCGGTCGAAACGCCCGAGCCACTCCGCGGCAAGGCGCCGGGCCAGCATCTTGTCGGCCTCGGTCCGCGCGAAGCTGTAGAGTCCTGAAATATGCGTCCGACGTTTCTCAAACGACGGCTCGAGCAGGCGGCGAATATAGCGTTCGTAGACCGCCGGATCGGCGCGCAGCGCCGCGTCGATCGCTACCTGCACGTCCTCACCATGAACGCGTTCGTTGAGATGCTCATTGTGCAGCCCGATCCGCACCGCGATCAGGACTTCAAGCGGTACATCCGCGAGGGATCGGCCGGTCTGGACGCGTTCGACGATGCCGGCGATCATCGGGTAGATGAAATTCCAACGCTTGGACTCGGCATAGCTCTCGGCGACCGCATCGACCGATGGGAGATCGTCGCGGAATAACACCGCATCGAGCCCGGCGACTGCGGCAATCTGGAGTTCGGGGCCGAGCCATTGGCCGACTCGGTCGGCCGGTGCCAGCTCGCGATCTGTGTCGCGAAACAGGGCGAGGTAGGCCTGCGCCACCGGGTACATCCAGCGCAGCTCACCCTGCCGAACCTCGTCCTCATGGGCGCTGAAATCGGCGCGGTGTTTTGTCCAAGCCTTGTCGCGCGATCGTTCACGGTCGCGTCGCCGTTTGCGATCCTCGATCTCCCACGACGCGAGCTTGGGTGGTTTGCGCAACTGCTTGAGAAAGGCGGTGCGATCCGCATGGCCTTTAGCGACCGGGGCCGCGGCATCGAGTACGGCGTTGCGGCCGTCGGCGGTTCGCGGCGCAAACTCGGCGAGTTCGCGCCAGATCGCGAGCTCATTTTCATCGAGTGCAGGCCGCGCGGCCAAGAGGTTCAGGAAATGGACGACATCGTCGGCGCCGATGTGCAGCGGGGGGCTGAGTTCGCCCAGGCGCCACATCCGGCTCCAGAGCCGTTCATGCTCCCTGTCATGGAAGATGATCTCATGCTGGATCGCGTGACGGACCGTGTCGGCCTTCATGAGATAGGCTGCGATCTCCTGGCGACTGTCATGCGCATAGCCCTGGCGGCCAGGTGTGATCCGCAACCACGTCATCAACCGCGCCGGGTCGGGGTCCTCCCGTTCGACAAAGCGCGCGATCAGATGCGAGACAAAATCGGAGAGCTCCGAACGGGTCCGGTAGTCGGCGTCCGCGTCCCGGCCTGGATGGAGAATAGCGACTGCGTCGAGCACTGCTCCGATGACCGGGTCTGGCATGTGACGGCTCGCAAGATGCAGCGTGCCGATGGCATGATGATCGCGCTCCTCGGCCTCGACATCATCGAGGAGTCCGAGGTGCGCGAGGACAGCGCGGGCGATCTGGTGGGGTGCGACCGCCTCGAAGCCGAGGTCGTCCATAGTTTCGAGCGCGAGCCGCGTCGAATCCTCGCTGCCCTGGACGATGAGGCGGTCGAACGTCGCCGGCCAGTCGAGGACGCTGCGATCGAGACGGATGACGGCCTTCACCGCGTCATAGCGCTCGGAGAAATGGTAACGGCCTTCTTCGTCGAGGACGATGATCGCCAACACGTCGGCCAGCGCGCTCGCGATCGGGTGGCCTCGAACCGTGCCGAGAAGAAGGGTGCGCAGGTGGAAGCCGGTGTCGGGTGCCACCAACAGCGCGCGCACATCGTCGAGCAGCGCGAGCTGGCCAAGGCTCTTGGCCGAATGCTGGCCCCAGTCTTCGGCGCGGAAATAGGGATTGGCCTCCTCGAGGCGTCGCAGCGCGTGCAGCAGCCGGCGCGCATTCACCTCGGCGAGTCCATCGGCATCGCCGTAGCGTAGCACGCCATAGGGATCGGTATCGATCACCGCCGACGCGAAGTGCGCGTCGGAGGCGAGCCAGGCATGAAGGCCGCGCAGCGAGGCGGGCACGCCTTCGTCGATCGTCAGCATCGCCAGCACCCGGGCGCGAGCCTGGTCATCCTGCGCAGCCCCAGCCAACCAGCGCGCGCCCAGATATTCGGCAATTGTACGGTGGACCGGGCGGAACAGGTCGGTGCGGCCCGGGACTGGTGTGAACAGTCGGCTCCCCATCATCGTGCGCACGTCGGTGCCGCCCGCAAAGCGCTGAAGCTCGGCGCCGCTGAGAAGTCCGATCTGTCCCGCGCGCGAGGGCGCGAAGCTCAATGCCTCGGCGCCGGTAAGAATCAGCGCGGTCGACGCCAGGCCGGCGGCGCGGAGCGCCGATTGTTCGTCGAGCTTGGCTGGGGCGCTCCCGTCATGCCGGTCGCTACGCTCATGCCACATCAAGGCGCAGGCCTGACGCATCAGTTCGGCGCGGGTTTCAGGGAGGGTTGTGCCGGCCGCCGCGACCTCGGCGAAGAGCATCAGGGTCAGCGGGTTGCCGTAGAGGTCCCGCAAGCCTTTATCGTCGAGATAGGCAATGATCTCGTCGGCATGCTCTGGGTCAATCGTGCAGGTCAGAAACGCCGTCGCGCACGTGCGGTCGAGCGGTTCGATCCGCATCTCGGTCGGCGCCATACCCTGATATTCGCGTTCGATATCAGGGCGAGCCACCGCGCCGCGCCAATCGGCCGCGCGACAGGAGAGGATGAACGGAGGCGTCCCGGCGGCGATCAGCTTGCCTAGCACGCGGTAGATCGGATCGGCCTCACTTGCCGCGGAAAGTTCGTCGAGGCCATCGATGATCAGGCCTTGCCCGGCCGCTACAAGCTGGCGCGGGTCCGGATGGTCGACAAAGGCGCGCGCCGACCGAAAAACCCAGTCGGGACTATCGGACAGCGCCTCGAGCAGCCGGGTCTTGCCCATGCCCGGCTCGCCCAAAAGCACGACCGGCGTCGGCCAGTCTGTGATCGCCCCGTCCTCGACGAAGACGCGCTCGTCCTTCGCGTTCTGATAGCTCAGCGTCCGCGCGACATAGGGGGCGGCCGGCGAGGCGTCGGTCTCCATCATCCCAGCAGCGGTCGGCGGCCGAAGCCCGCCGATTGCCGCAGTTCCTGGATCTGGTTTTCGACCAGCGCCGCCGGGAGGTTGTACCCATCGAAGCGGTCGTAAAGACCGACCACGGCACGATAAACGGCCCCGGGCAGGTCGGTTTCGATCTCGGTGGGGCTCGTCTCGACCGCGATATCAGCGCGCTCGGACCGCGCAACCAGATGATCGACAACGTCATAGCGATAGCGCGGCTGTGCCCAGGCGAGGAGCTCGCGGCCCTCCAGCCCGGTATAGCGGGCGACATATTGGATCTCGGTATCGGCAGCGGCGCCGAGATCGAGCGCGAGCGCCGAGGCGTGGAGCAGAACCTCGGCGGTCCGCCAGATCGGCAAGGTCAGATCGAACATCGTGCCCGGATCAATGTCGCGGCCATCCTCCTGATAGCCCCGCTGGAGATAGGCTGTTCCGTCGCGCGAAATCTGCCAGAAATCGCTGTGTGCGGCATCGGACAGTACGCGATCATTGTCGCCGCCGATCCAGCATTCGATCAGCCCGTCGCGAATGACGGGCCGAATCGACTCCTTGGTGGGCACCCAGAAGGGCGACCAGCCCGAGGTCTTCGGGATATGGCGCAAGATGTCGCGCAGGCCGCCGAGCGCGGGCACATCCTCGACGCCAGCGATGCGGTAGGCCTGCTCGCTGTGCCCGTGCGGTTGCCGGGCTGGGGCGTCGTCGTCGAGCGTCGCCGTCAGCTCCTCCCATCGCTTGCGGGCCGCGTGAATGAAGGCGGCCAGGCTGTCGGGGGCACCCGGCTGTACGATCAGTCCCACCGCGTCGAGTATGGCGAAGACGCGCTCGAGCCGCAGGTTGATTTCGCCGCGCTCGAAGGCGATCACGGTGGGCGCGCTGACCCCGGCGAGGGCGGCAAGGTCTTTCTGGGTCAGGCCTTCCGCCTTGCGTCGGCGGGTCGCCTCATCGACGAGGGCGCGCCAGTCGAGAGGCCATTCGCTCATGCGAAAATCCTTTCCGCTTGTTCGGTGACGACGCCCTTGTAGCGGGCCCGGAAATCGTTGGCTTCCACCCGCGGCGCGAAATCGAGGCAGCGCGCGGCCGCAGTGCGGCGAGCGAGCGTATCGAGCGTCGCGACGGCGGCGCGTGCCGGCAAGCCGATCGCATCGGCGAATGCAAGCAGCACCTTGCGGTCGACGCTTTCGAGGGCGCGCTTCGCCCCGCCGATCGCGAGCGCGGTCTCATTATTGAACGGATAGAGGCGCGTGCAGAGCAGGTCATAGGCCGGGCTCAGCCGGAGTCCCTCCTTCGTCTCGAGCAGCGAGAAATTCTTGAGATGCGCGTCGGCATTGCCGATCAGGATGTTGAAGGTGACCAAGGCGAAATAGCGCTGGAGATCGATCCGCGCGCGGGCCGAGTGTTTTAGGATGGCCTGGGCGGCCTCCTCATAGCTCGATTCATATTTGCCGCTGAAATCGCGGCCATGGGGCACCTCGAGGATTTGCGCGAAGTCCTCTAGCCGCAAGCGCCGGTCGCCATCCCGGTCGAAGCGTTCGACCAAGAGCGCGATCCCCTCAAAGCCGGCGACCACGCCCTTGGCGGCGCCGGTGACCTCGGCTGCGCCGAGGATTTCCCGGGCCAGACACAGCGAAAGATCCTCATTCTGGACCAGGGTCGGTTCGTCGGCCTGGTTGAACTTGGCGATATGGGTTGCCGGATCGTCGCGCGCGATCGCGGGGTGGAAGCCCGTGTCGTTGCGATAGACGAGGAGCTTCTTCTGGACCCCCGACAGTGTTCGCCTGGCCAACACCGCGGCTTCCTCAATGTCGCCGGTCTGTGGCGTCTGGAGCGGTATTTCGCCATCGGCCGGCAACACGCCGACCGCCCCGATACAATCCGCGCCATGGGTCAGGAGAAGGCCAAGGTCATCTTCATTGGCGGTGCGGCCCGCGCGCGCCTGACGGCCACGCAGCCAGCCCTCGGGCCCTAGATGCTCGAAAAAGGGGAAGAGACCGTCGCGCCATACGAAATCGCGGGTGGCGACCGGAAAGGCGCATGCGATCGTCTCGCTCCAATCCGGGTCATAGACGAAGCGGGCGTCGGGTCCCGCTTCGCTCAGCAGGCCCGCCCTTTGTCCTCGGAAGGTGATGATCGCGCTACGGTCGGTGACGGCCTGATCCTGTCAATGTTGAAGGCAAGTGGATATAGAGCGAGAAGAAATATAAAACAAGATTGATATTCGCGACATCAAACTCATCATGGCGATCAAATGTTGTCTCCGCTGTAAGGCGATCAATCTTTGAGAAAATTGGCGGGTCAATGCGGCAGAAGCAAAAGCTTTAAGTCTTTTTTGAGCGCGCTGACCCGCCAAAGAACCCAAGCTTTATCGGCTATGCGCCAACGCGTCAGCCACAGGCTAATCCAGCTTGGCTTCATCACCGTCTTTCAACATCGCCAGCTTGAAGCGGCCCCAGAGGAGCCGGTCGCGCCAATGGCCCTCCTTCTTGGCCCAGCCCCGCGCCCGGTTCAGCTCATAGCGCTGTTGATTGCCGCTGAGAAGTGACCCGGGAAGGCCAGTAATTTCCACCGAGAATTGACCCATGTTTGAACACGTCCCTGGCTTTGAGCGGGGGGA
>NZ_FMZJ01000030.1 GCF_900101455.1 Sphingomonas sp. YR710
CTGTTAACCTCTCCCGAAAATGCGGAAGCGGCGATTCCCGATCCCGGCGCGGAGGTCGCGAAGAAGCCGAAGCGCCGCCGCAAGATGACCCGGATGCAGCGTTCCATCCGCAAGCTCAACAAGCAGACCGCCGACAACCGCCGCCTCAAGGAGTGGCGCGAGAACCTGGAGCAGAGGGCTCGGGCTCCCAAGAAGGCGGAGGATTGAGTGGCATGGCGCACATGAAAGATTGGTCAAATGACGAAAAGGTCGAGGCTTTGGCCTGGGCGGAAATGCTTCGCTCAATGTAGGTCGAGACCTACATCGAACACGAAATGGCAACTCTCATCGACGAAACTTCAGCAGTCGCGTGTTTTCTGATGTCGGTCGAATGTTGGGCGTTCGAGCTTTACAAGCTAATCATAACGACTGACCGCCTCCAAGCGTCTTTGGGATGGACCCAGACGGGCTCGGCAAGTGTCGCATTTTCTGCGTTTGGGCGTGGAGATTTGGCTTCGGCACGCTCGTTCCCCACATGGTTGAAGCTGCAGGAGCCGCCCCTATGAAGGTGAGATCGCGGCTTCGAGCGCCCACCGAAGCACATCATTCTTATTCTCTCCTCCCCATAACGAGAGATGGGGCACATTTCCGAACGCGAATGATCGTGATCCAAACACTACGCGACCGCGATAGGCCTTCCAGTTCGCATGATAAGCTGATCGCTCTTCGCACTGGTCCAAAACAAAGCTGTTCGCAAAATGACGGACGTTTCCAAATGTGAACAACAGCTTTGGCTGAACCGCGCTCAAAAATATCTCGTGAACCGGCTTGCAAAGTTCGACGGCTCCATGAAAATCGAGGTGTCCTGCAATGTTGCGCGACCTCGTAAAGGCGAGGTTAGTGGCCGGTATATGTCGAAGGTTAATTCCAACTAGAGAAGCTACATTTTGCATTCTCCGCTGCAGAACTGCTTGTCCACGCTTCTGGAGTCTACCATTCCGACTCCATTCCTCATCGAGATAGGAGTTGTTTCCTCGCCTCGATGCGAAAATATTGTCTGCAATGGTCGATTTCACACTATCATCGCCTCCGGGATTCAATCCTAATATATACATTGGACAGGGTGCTAGCGTGTCATAGGAAGAATAAAGCACGGCTCCTGGGCAATTCAACATCCCTTTATCACCGAGATATGTCTCTGCTCTTGTAAGGGGATCAGTCACATGTTCTCGATCTCCGATCACCGTCATCTTCTCTAGCTCCGTCCGTGCCGATCCCCACGATTGCATTGATAGGGGCGCAACAAAAGAGCCGGGGCTCGCTCGCCAGGCCGCCTAGGAAGCCTATAGGAGTCGATGCAATGTCAAAGGTCTTCATCTCCCCTCTTGTCGCCTTTGCGCTCCTGGCGGGCTCCGCTGTCCCTGCGTGGGCTGCGCCGTATCGGGATGCCAAGGGGAAGTTCATCAAGTGCCCACCTGCGGCGCCTGCGATTGCTGCGTCGAGCATAACCAAGGACGCGAAAGGTAAGTGCCGTGTGGCGTCAGGTCCGAAGAAAGGTCAGTTCACAAAATGCCCCTGAGGAGTGTTCGGACGGCACGGATCACTGATGGACAGTTTGTCGGTGGCGGCCGTGATTCCGGCGGCATCTCACTTGACAGCTTCGCTGTGAACGCCACGGTAGGCAAACTGAGAATTTAGCGGAAGGATTCTGCAACCCGATGAGTTGCTCCACTCTTTCTGAAGCTGCCCGCGCTTTTCGAGAGCGTATGCGGGACCCAGAAGCCTTTCTCGAAAGCTGTGATGGCGGCGACGCGGGGACGCCGAACGCTCGGTCGATTTGGCTCCTTGGTCTTGAGCCAGGGTGGTCAAGAGCCGATGCTGCGAATAAAATGAACGGTGGTCACGCCTCGGAATTGCTGAGAAATTATGCGGTCGACCTTCAACTGAAATGGCCTTTCAACCGCAATGCGTTCAAGCTCTTATCGGTTTTGAGCGGCGGCAACGCCGAAGATTATGAACAGTTTGCGCGGCAATTCCGGCCGTTTGAGCGGGGGTGCAAAGGCTATTTTAAAGGGAACCTTTATCCTGTTGCATGTAATAGGATCAGCGCTTGGACGAACCAAGACGCAATGCAGACCGGGTTTGATCAAAAATCAATGTATCACGAATGGATGCGGGAAGTCAGATTGCCTATTGTCAGGTCGTGGGTCGAAAAGTGTAATCCGAGTTTGATTATATGTTTGGGCTTAACTCACCTTGATGATTTCACCGCTGCTACGAGCATGGAAATGCCCCGCCTCCACGAATTTCAAGTGAGCGGTCATAAAAAGCGCATCTATATGGGGGAGGGCTCCGTGCCGACGGTCGTTCTTCCACATTTGAGTGGCGGGTCGAACGGACTGAACAGTAATGAGGCGATCTCGTATGTCGCGAGATATATCCGCAGTGCTTTATTGCAATGAAGTGTAAGTTCCGAAATTGCGGTAAAACATGGGCCCATTCAATATATCTGCGCCTTCAACTCCAAGCGGAAAGCCGCAGCATTCGCGGTCGTATCGAACTCACAGTCCAAAATTGTTCGTAGATCGATTTCGAGGGAGTCCTCGAATGCGTAAACACGCGCAAAGCGTTCGACCCAAGCCACTTCCTGGAGGACGACCTCCTCGTTCTCGTTGGCGAAAAAAGCTCGACTGTCATCAGCGCACCAACCTCGATCGGCGCCCACCATTAAGATGAGCATCGCTCCAGGTGGCGAGCAGTCGATAACAAGGACGGTCCCTCTATTTACCGGAACGACGGCCTGAAAAGGATCGCATCGGTCCATAATCCAATCGTCGGCCGCCTGCTGGTCCGATTGCGCGATGATCAGCCTTTCGCGGACCATGTCACATCCACTCCCGTCGCAGATGATCCCGAACGAGTTCCGTTGAGCATCCCAGCAGGACGACATGCACGTCCGCCTGTGACCGGTCGTGTTCGTAGACCTGATAGTGCTCGCTGCGGTCGATTGCCGCAAAAAATCGCTCAGCATCGACGGGATCGAGCCAGATTCGGGTAAGGAACGGATGCGTAAAGGTCGGGGTCGGAAGCTCGGAGCGGCCGCGCGCAATTTCTCGATATCTCATAAAAACCTGCCTTTGCTATGCAGGTATTTATGTTGCGGGTCGCCAGCCCACGATCCGATCCTCCTCGCGCGACGGCCAGGACCACATGCAATCATCACAGGCGGTATGGGGGCCGAATGTCCCGGCGGGCTGCCGCCGGGAAATGTGTCCATCTGCGAACAACACGTCGACCAATACGTCGTGGTCAACCGGCATCGGCGCGTCGGCCGGATGCGGGGCAAATTCTTCGTCCGTCATTGGGTGGGTAGCCCGTAGCCGAGTTGCGCCCGCACCCAGGCCCGCACCGGCGAGGTGAGGTCGGTCGGCACGAACTTGAATGCGAAGATCGCCGGATCGAGCTTTTCGAGAATGGGGATATGCTGCTCGTTCACAGGTTCCCGCGTTTTCAGTCCGAAGCTTCGATCCGATGTTGTCGTGACCACGGCGTGACGCGTCCGGCGCAAATCACGTTTGCCTAGAACGTGCTCGACGACTGTTGGCAGCAAGTACTCCTCGAACGGATAATTGCCCCGCCAGATGTTCTCGCGCTCGAAAGGCACGTGGACCTTTGCATACCACATCACCTCAAAAAACAGGTCGCGCCGCGCGAAAAAGCCTTCCGTCCGGGTAGTGTAGATTGCGGCATCCGGACCAAAAAACGAAGTCAATGCGTGAATGTCGCGATGGTCCGCGACGGCCGGATTCCAGCCATTTTGTTTGGTCGTATCGACGCGCCGGGACGGCCCCATGCCGAAATCATGTTGCGCAATATGAACATTGAGACCGCGCCTGAACGGCAAGTCCGATGCGGTGTGGAGATAGACATAATCGAACGCGATTCCTCGCCTAACGGCGAATTCGACGTTCATCACGTGGATGCCCAGGATCGACGGCGTCCTGGAGAAATAGTGCCGATCATTGAGGAGGACGTTCTCGAAGCTGCTTAGCCTGAGCGCGCCGGACTCCGCCATTGCTCCAGACTGCGCAGCATCGCGCGACACATGGACAACGTGCGTGCAATTGCCGCTCATCGCGGCGTTATAGGCCGCGATCTGCTCGTAGATTTGCGCCGGATTTCCATTGGTTGGGACGCTAATCAAAATTTTCGCGGTAGCCAAAACCTTGCCCTCTTAAACGGTACCGCTTATATAACCGGTACCGTTTAAAGGGTCAACTTCCTAGGGCAATGAGGTCTGGATGAAAGAAAGCGATACCGCTATTCGTGGCTACGTGACGAAACCAAAAATCTTTGACGAAGCGCTTCATGTTCGTGCGCGGGCGGGCACAAAGGCCCGGATCGATGCCTTGCGCGGGCCGGTCCGCCAAGGGGATTTTGTGCGGGTTCTGCTGGAAGAGGCGCTGGAAGCTCGCGAGCGAGATGCACGAACGGTGAAGGACCGCCAGCATCTTTCCGGAGGCGAATAGCTCGCCGCGTCGCTAAAATTCTCTGCGAAGTTATAGAATGTTGAATTATCCGGTATGGTTGGGTGCCGCGCAATGGACGGACCTCCGCCAAGATCGCCCTTTACCCATGACCCCGTCGGAGCTGACTCCCAAGGGGTTGTGCAGGTGCTGCGTCACGCCCAGACATCGGTGATGCTTTTTGAACTCTACGGCCTCGATAAGAGCGCAAAATGAGGACGGCAAGCCCGTCTCCACTCGTCTTACTTCAAAAAAGATGGTTTACGCAGCCACCTGTCGCGTGGCACTCAAAAGACGCGAGTACAAATATTCAAGTGACTCGTTGTCGACCGGACAAAATTAATTTGCGAGCGGTTTAAATCGCTTCCTAAAGAATACTACGAGCCATGCGAACAATGAGCCAGCCCCGCCGGTCCCGATGCGGACGTGCAGTCCTACCACTCGGCACTGGTTTCACTCTAGCAAGACGACCAGAGCGACGTGCCTGCCCCTTGAAAACCAGCCTGCCAACCGTGCAGCGATTGGATGCCGCATAGCCGTTTTCTCGCCTAAATCGGGCACAAATAGCCCTTCCCGATTGTGTATCCATTGGCTACACTCCCTGCCATGTCGGTGAAAGATTCTGGGCTTCGCGTTCGCGTTGATAAAGCCCTTCGCCATGATTTCTTGGAGGCCTGCCACGCGCAGGACCGACCTGCCGCGCAGGTCATACGGGAATTCATGCGGAAGTATGTCGCTCGCACGGATGGGAAGAGCAAGAACGCGGATTAATGTCGCCCATCAAACGGCCCCTTCCGCACTTAATAAAGGGCAAGCGTGCAGCAGAATTTCGCTTCCACAACAGATTATCATGCCAAGCTGTTCGCTCATGAGCTGAACAGGCGGCATTCTGTGGCCGACGATGAAAAGTTGGCGGGCGCGTTGCTGGACGCTCAAGTGGACCTCAATCCCCATCAGGTCGAAGCCGCGTTGTTCGCCTTCAAATCTCCGTTGTCCAAGGGTGCGATCCTAGCCGATGAAGTCGGCTTGGGAAAAACCATCGAGGCAGGCCTCGTCCTCGCTCAAAAGTGGACCGAGGGTAAACGGCGCATTCTCGTCATCACCCCTGCCAATCTCCGCAAGCAGTGGTCGCAGGAGGTGGAGGAAAAGTTTTTCCTGCCAACCGGAATCCTTGAGGCCCGTAACTATAATAGGATGGCCAAGGATGGCGTGCGCCGCCCATTCGAACAAAATCATATCGTGATTTGCTCTTACCAGTTTGCCGCCCGTCACGCTGAGGAGCTGATGGTCATCCCTTGGGATTTGGTGGTGATCGACGAAGCGCACCGCTTGCGTAACGTCTATCGGCCAGACAACCGCATCGGGCGGACGTTGAAAACCGCCCTAGCCAATGTGCCAAAGGTTCTGCTTACCGCAACGCCGCTGCAAAACTCGTTGATGGAATTGTACGGCCTCGTCAGTCTGATCGACGATTATGCCTTTGGCGACGCGAAGAGCTTCCGCGCCCAGTATGCCCGCCTCACTGACGGGCAATTCGATGAGCTGAAAACCAGATTGCAGCGTATCTGCCATCGGACGCTTCGCCGTCAGGTTTTGGAATATATCCGGTACACGAACCGCATTCCGATCACGCAGGAGTTTGTTCCGACCGATACGGAACAGGCCTTGTACGACATGGTGTCGGATTATCTCCGCCGTCCGTCGCTACAGGCGCTCCCTTCCAGCCAGCGGACCTTGATGACACTCATCATGCGTAAGCTGTTGGCCTCATCGACCTTTGCGATTGCGGGTGCGCTCGACACATTGGCCCGCAAGCTGGAAGCTCAGATTCGGAATGACAAAACTGCACGGAAGCAGCTTGAGGAGGAGCTGTCGGACGATTTCGAAGAATTCGACGAGATGGCCGACGAATGGTCAGAAGGCCTAGATGAGGCTGAACTGCTCACCGCCGATGACATCGCCGCCATCGACGCCGAGATTTTGGATCTTCGGCGGTTCCGCGACCTCGCCGTATCCGTCACGGAGAACGCCAAGGGGCAAGCCCTTCTCAGCGCATTGAAGGCGGGCTTCGCAAAATCGACGGAGCTTGGCGGCCCCCGCAAGGCCATCATCTTTACCGAGTCCCGTCGGACGCAGGAGTATCTTGTCCGCCTCCTCTCCGAGAGCGAGTACGCTGACGAAATGGTCCTCTTTAACGGGTCCAATGCCGACGCCCAATCCAAAGCTGTCTACGCGGCTTGGGTCGAGCATCATAAAGGCACGGATAAAGTCACCGGATCGCGCACCGCCGATATGCGGGCCGCGCTCGTGGAATATTTCCGCGATAAGGCGTCTATCATGATCGCCACCGAGGCCGCAGCCGAAGGCATCAATCTCCAATTCTGTTCGATGGTCGTGAATTACGATCTCCCTTGGAATCCTCAACGGATCGAGCAGCGCATCGGACGCTGCCACCGATACGGCCAGCGGTTCGACGTTGTTGTCGTCAACTTTCTAAACAAAAACAACGCCGCCGATCAGCGCGTTTATCAGCTCTTGGCTGAGAAGTTTAAGCTGTTCGATGGCGTATTCGGCGCATCCGATGAAGTACTGGGCGCGATTGAATCCGGCATCGAATTCGAAAAGCGTATCGTGTCGATCTATCAGAATTGCCGAACGACGGAGGAGATCGAGTCCGAGTTCGAGCAGCTACGGGCCGACATGGACGAAAATATCAGCGTCACGATGGAGGATACCCGACGTAAGCTCTTGGAAAATTTTGACGCCGAGGTTCACGACAGGCTCAAGATGAACATGGACAAGAGCCGCGAGTATCTCGACCGCTACGCCCGGATGCTCTGGTATGTCACCAAGCACGAACTGGCCAAGCACGCCAAGTTTGATGACGACTATCTAAGCTTTGCCTTGAAGACCCTGCCGAAAGGGATCGCCGCGCCAGTCGGCCACTATTTCATGACCAAGCAAGGGCTGGACGGCCATCGCTACAGGCTGGGCCACCCCCTTGCACAGCACATCATGGGGAACGCCGCGACCCGTGCATTGAGCGGCGCAAACTTCGTGTTCGACTGCGGCGCATGGCCCCAGAAGTCGGTTGCTTTGGAGCCATTCATCGGATCGAGAGGCACTCTCATCGCGCATAAGCTCTCCGTCAGGGGATCGGATGACCAAGATCATATCATCATAGCCGCACTCACCGACGACGGGCGGCGGATAGATTCCAAAGCAGCGATGCGGTTATTCGAACTTCCGGCCCATTGTGAGGGAGCAGCCGCGCTATCTGTGCCGCAGGCCGTTAGTGATGCGGTTCACGCCGAACGCCAATCCATCTTAGAGGCTATGGCGACCCGCCAAGCCCAATGGTTCGATCAGGAAATGGATAAGCTGGACCACTGGGCGGAGGATCGCCGCGCCGGACTGAAAGCCGACCTCAAGGATTTGGACGAACAGCTCAAGGCACTGAAAAAGGAAATCCGGCAAACAGGCAATCTGCCCGACAAGCTCGCTTTGCAACGGAAAGCGCGAATGCTGGAAAATACCAGAGACGACGCTTGGCGAGCTTACGACGAAGCCGCGAAAGATATTGAAACACAAAAGGATGGCCTGCTTGATCAGGTCGAAGAGCGCTTAGGGCAACACGCGTCCGATGAGCCGCTTTTTGCGATCCGGTTTGAAATTAAGTGAGGAATGAAGGAATGAGTGTCCCTGAAAAGATGGAATTAGCGTCGTTGAGCGTAGCGGATAGCAAACATGAAGAGATAAAGCGCGCGATTAAAGATGTATTTCCTGAGGTTTTCTCAGAAGGTTACATAGATTTTGAGCAGCTCAAACGTTCGCTTGGAGAATGGATTGATCCCGTTAAAGAGCGTTTCGGCCTTAATTGGGCTGGAAAAGCTGACTGCATGAAAGTTATACAGCAGCCAAGCCTTGCAACACTGCTCCCAAAGCGTGAAGATTCTGTAGGATTCGATCAAAGCGATAATATTTTCATCGAAGGTGATAATCTGGAAGTTTTGAAGCTTCTCCAGAAATCATATTACGGCAAGATAAAGATGATTTACATCGACCCTCCGTACAATACGGGCAATGAATTCATATATCCTGATAAATATTCAGAAACACTCCAAACGTATCTATCGTACACGAATCAGATTGATGGTGAAGGCAGGGCATTTTCAACGAATGCGGATACTTCTGGGAGGTACCACTCCCGTTGGCTCAATATGATGTATCCAAGACTTTATTTGGCAAGAAATCTCCTCCAGGAAGATGGGATTGTATTCGTATCCATCGATAACCACGAAGTATCTAATCTTAGGTCTCTTTGTGACGAAATATTTGGCGAAGATAACTTTTTAGGTAACATCGCAAGATCAACAGGGCAAACTACAGGACAAGATAGCGGTGGGCTTGGATCATCATTCGATTTTGTTCTCGTTTATACAAAATCAGACAACGTAAGTCTGGAGGGTATACCCCTATCTCAGAAAGATATGTCACGTTTTGATGGAGAGGATGAGCGCGGAAAATTCGCAATCGATCAAATGCGAAAAACAGGAAGTGCTGATCGTAGAGAGGACCGCCCCAAGATGTTCTATCCGGTTTATGCGCCGGATGGTACCGAAGTCTTGCCAATGGCACCCGCAGGCTACGAAGGCCGCTGGCGCTTCGGCAAGGATACTTATCAGAAATTTAAGGACGACAACTTCATTCTGTGGAAGAAGACTGTCCGGTCTGGCGAAGAGGTTTGGTGGCCGTATGTAAAATACTACCTTGAAGGCCGAACCAAACGTCCTTCTCCACTTTGGACTGACCTCGATGGAAATAAGAAAGCTGCGAGAGATTTGCGTGACCTATTTGATGGTAGCAAGGTATTCGACTTTCCGAAACCTACCGCCCTCATAAAGAGGATGATTCAGATCATTCCTAATCCGTCGGAAGACGATATAATTCTGGATTTTTTCGCTGGGAGTTGCGCGACCGCGCAGGCAGTTTTCGAGATGAACGAGGAAGACGGCGGCAATCGTAAGTTTATTATGGTTCAGTTGCCCGAACCGACGTTAGAGGATTCCGAGGCCTTTAAGGCAGGGTTCAAAAATATCGCTGAGATTGGTCGGGAGAGAATTCGTAGGGCCGCTAAATCATTCGGCGAAGCGGATTCCGGGGATTCGCCCGCTTTGCTTGCGACTGGAATCGATTTAGGATTCAAAGCATTCAGCCTTGCGGAATCGAATTTCAGTGTCTGGGATGGCGATCAAAACGCAGACGTAGATAGCCAGATTGAAATGCATATTCATCATATTCAGGAATCAGCTAAGCCTGAGGAAATTCTTTATGAGATTCTTTTGAAAGGTGGGTTTCCGCTAACGACTAAAGTGTCTCTGATCGAGGTCGCCAACAAGAACGTCTTCTCAGTCGCGGATGGGGCAATGTTAATATGCCTCGAAAAGGATATCGACCAGAATCTAATCGACGGGCTTGCGGAAATTAATCCATTGCAGGTTATCTGTTTGGATGAGGGCTTTAAAGGCAACGATCAGTTGAAAGCCAACGCGGTGCAAACTTTCAAAGCTCGCGCTCAGGCCGAAGAGTCCGAAATAGTGTTTCGGACTGTTTGAGGGCGCATACGATGAAACTCAAGTTTGACCCTACGCTGCAATATCAGCAGGACGCCATCAGCGCGGTCGTCAACGTGTTTGACGGCCAGCCGTTCGTGCAATCATCGGCTATGGCGTTCCAAGCCCTGCAAATTGGCGGCCTCTTCCAATCGGAACTGGGCATGGGCAACAGCCTGTCGCTGGATGACGATACCCTGCTCAAAAATGTGCAGGTGGTTCAGGAGGCCAACGACATTGCGAAAACGGCGGCTTTGCAGGGGCGCGAATTTTCGGTCGAGATGGAAACAGGCACGGGCAAAACCTATGTGTACCTCCGCACGATCTTCGAGCTGAACAAGGTTTACGGCTTCAAAAAATTCATCATCGTCGTCCCGAGCGTGGCAATCCGCGAAGGCGTCCTCCACTCGATCACAATAATGAAAGAGCATTTCCAAACGCTCTATGAGAACGTGCCGTTCGATCACTTCGTCTATGATTCGAAGCGCCTGGGCAAGGTGCGGCAGTTTGCCAGCAGTAACCAGATTCAGATCATGGTCATCAACATTCAGTCGTTCCAAAAGGACGTTGCCGACAAGGACTTGTCGGAAATGACCGAGGACGAGCTGAAAAAGCTGAACGTCATTAACCGCGAAAACGACCGAATGTCTGGTCGCCGCCCTATCGAGTTCATTCAAGCCGCAAAGCCCATTGTCATCATCGACGAACCGCAGAGCGTGGATACGACCGAAAAATCAAGACGGGCCGTCGGCAACCTCAGCCCGATGGCAACGCTGCGATACAGCGCCACCCACAAGAACCCCTACAACCTCCTTTATAAGCTGGACCCGATCCGCGCCTACGACCTGAGGCTCGTCAAGCGGATTGAGGTCGCTTCGATCAAGTCCGAAGACAGCTTCAATGACGCCTATGTGAAGCTGCTGAAAACGGACAACAAAAACGGCATCAAGGCGCAGGTCGAGATTCATAAGGACGGCGCAAGCGGCCCTACGCCTTCAAAAATCTGGGTCAAACAGGGCGACGATCTTTTCGTAAAGTCAGGTGGCCGCGAAACCTATCGCGACGGCTACATCGTGCAGAACATCGATTGCACGCCGGACTCCGAGTATCTCGAATTCAACCAAGGTCGCTTTCTTGAGCTAGGTCAGGAAATTGGCGGGCTTGGCGAAGATGTCATGCGGGCGCAGGTTTTTGAAACCGTCGAGCAGCACCTCAAGAAAGAACGGGCGCTCAAAGGTAAGGGCATCAAGGTTCTGTCGCTGTTTTTCATCGACCGCGTTGCAAATTACCGCATCTACAACGACGACGGCACGACGAGCCTTGGCAAAATCGGGCAATGGTTTGAGGAGGCCTTCGCGGAACTCACCGCCAAGCCGATATACAAGGGACTTGTCCCCTTCGACGTGTCGCAGGTCCATAATGGCTATTTTTCGCAGGATAAGCAGGGCCGTGCGAAGGACACGCGCGGCAATACCGCCGAAGATGATGACACCTACAGCCTCATCATGCGCGACAAGGAACGCTTGCTCGATCAGGCCGAACCCTTGCGGTTCATCTTCTCACACTCCGCATTGCGCGAGGGCTGGGATAATCCGAACGTCTTCCAAATCTGTACGCTCAACGAGTCCCAATCGGCGGACAAGAAGCGTCAGGAAATTGGGCGTGGCCTTCGCCTTCCGGTCAACGCCGCAGGCGAACGCGTCCATGACGAAAGCGTCAATCGCCTCACCGTCATCGCCAATGAGTCCTACGAAGATTTTGCCCGCTCCCTTCAAAATGAGTTCGAGGAAGATTTCGGGATCAAGTTCGGCAAGGTGGACAGGATCGCCTTCGCAAAGCTGGTTCGCGAAGCCGAGGACGGCACGGACAAGCCTGTAGGGCAGGACGTGTCCGCCCGCATTTGGGCTGACCTTGTGGCGAACGGCTATCTGAATGCCAGCGGGGACATTCAGAACAAGTTCGATCCAAAGAACCCGCATTTTTCGCTGAACATCGCAGACGAATTTTCCGATTTGAAGCCGGAGATTATCGACGAGATCAATCGCAAGCTGTTCAAAAACCGGATTGCCAATGCCCGTGACCGCCGAGAGCTGAAGTTCCGAAAGGAAGTCCAGTTGAGCGAGGAATTCACGGCGCTTTGGGACAAGATCAAACACCGGACGCGGTATCGGGTGAGCTTCCAAACCCCCGACCTCATCGACCGTGCCGTCAAACGCATCAAGCTGAACATCGAGCCGATCAAAGCTCCGCGCATTGGAACCACGGTCGTTGAGGTGGACATCACCGACGCAGGCGTATCCGCTGACCGTCAGATCGCAACCCGCGTCCGCGACGCCGAGCGGGTTCAATTCCTGCCGGATATTCTCGCGTTTCTACAGAGGGAAACCGAGCTTACTCGCCATACCCTCGCGGAAATTTTGAAACAGTCAGGACGTTTGGCTGAGTTCAAACTCAATCCGCAGGCTTTCATGGCAGCAGTCGCAAAGGAAATTTCACGTGCCTTGCACGACTTAATGCTCGAAGGGATTCAATACGAGAAAATTACCGATCACTCTTGGGAAATGAGCCGCATCGAACAGGAAGCCGAAAAAGGCATAGTTCGATACCTCGATAATCTTTACGAGGTTCAGAATCGCGAGAAGGCCCTCTTCGACGCCATCGAATATGAATCGGAAGTAGAACGGCAGTTTGCACGTGACCTCGATAACAATGAAAACGTCCGCTTGTTCGTAAAAATTCCATCATGGTTCAAGATTGACACGCCTATCGGGCCGTACAATCCCGACTGGGCATTTGTGACTGATCGCGACGAGAAGCTCTATTTTGTGCGCGAAACCAAAAGCACGCTCGATTCCGAAGAGAGACGCTCGAAGGAAAATCAGAAAATCGATTGTGGACGCCGACATTTCGAGAGCATCGGCGTCGATTACGCAGTGGTTACGTCCCTCGCCGAGGTCCACCTTTAGCTCCCCGTGACGTTCCAACTTCTGTGCCGAGGACGACATCGTTACCGAAAAATAGCGGCCAGAAGTTAGAATCGCCCCTCAATTGGCATACGCATCAAATAATTACTCATGTCGAACTCCGGCGGGTTGACCGTGGAATACGCTCCCTGCGACCACATCAAGCATGGCGCGGTGACAGCGCGACGCTCGGGCTTCGCCCGTTCGCTCACGCCGCCTTCCTCGGCCGCCCCCGAGGTCTCAAGGGCTGCCCCGCGACGAACCTCGCCTCCTTCAGCTTTTTGCGCCGCTCGCGCTCCGTCCGCGCCTTCCGATCGCGCTGCTCCTGGGCGAGCGCGGCGGCCTCATCAGGCGTACGTGAAATCTTCGGGCGCCCGCCAGGATTGCTGGCTTCGAAAACCAGACCAAGGTCGATTAAATCGATGTCCGCCGTCACGTGGCGGAGCGTCGCGAGATAATCCATTAAATATGTGGCCTGATCCTTGTTGTAGACCCAGATGGTGACGTCCTGCGCGTTGGCTGGATCGCGCACGCTGGTCCTCGTTACGAACTGCAGGATCGTCTCATATTCGTTCGAGATGACCCAATCGGAGTCGTCGAGCCTGAGGTGGTCCAGGACGGACCGCATGTTGCGCGAGGGTTTGCTCGCATAGATGATGAGTGCATGAGACCGATCCATATATGCGTCGGTCCCCGCCTGGCGAGGCCTGAGGTAACTCGTCGCCGGGAGAGCCTCGAAAAGCGGATCGGCAACGACATCCTTCAGCTTGTTGCAGGTCCAGATCATGTGCTCGGCCGCGACCTGGCTCGCAACATATTCGCCGATCTGCTTTCGATGTCGGAGGCCGACATCGGTCGCGAAATGGGAACAGGCGGCATTGCGGGTGGCGAAATATCGGACGTGAACGTTGCGCTTGGCGAAGGCCCGGACACGATTTTTGGAGAAGCTTTTCCACTGGACTGGTCGGCGGTTGTCGCCGGGCTGGAGGTTCGCCCTTTTGCGAAGAATTTTGTAGCTGAGGCTCTGCGTGAATGCATTCCCCAGAAATTTTATTGATCGGAAGGCCTCTAGCTGATGGATCGAGAACACCGACCACCACACCCACTTCAAGTTATCCTGAGCCATCTCCGGCCAAGACTGAAGGTTGCAAATCACCGACCTGACCGTGTCTCCGCCACGGCTCGCCTCGACGACGCGCTGGTGGAATGCGCGCAGATGGCGGTGGCTGTCGTCCATCGCGAGGTCACTTCCGTCGATCGCTAGACCTTGGTCGGTTAGCGTAACGCTCGACCATTTCTGGTCGACGGGCGTGAGTTCGTAGTGGCGAGCGAAGAATTCTACGTCGCATTTGCTGGCGATTTCCTCGCTATGGAGCACACCAGGGACCTCATCAACGACAAGATGCCACCCATGGAAATTTGTGAAATCGCTCATCAGCAAGGCTGCATGTGAGCAGATCGCGACGACGTGACCTGCTTCGTATTTCTGCGGCAGGGCCTCGACCTCTTGGCGTACGCTATAACCGCGCGACGCTTCGGTGCTCTTCACGGAATGGATTGTGGGAGATACGAAAGCCGCAGCCGATGCACTCCGCACGCGTCTTGCAACATCATCGATCGATTCCAATCGCTCGACGGCGAAGAC
>NZ_FMZJ01000016.1 GCF_900101455.1 Sphingomonas sp. YR710
ACAAGGGCAGCCGCGTGCGCAAGCTGCTCAAGGCCTCAGGCATCAGGCTGTTCTTCCTGCCGCCCTACTCGCCAGATCTGAACCCCATCGAAGAGGTGTTCTCCAAACTCAAACGGCTGCTGCGCAAGGCCAACGAGCGAACCGTCGAGGCTACATGGAAACGTATCGGCAAACTGCTCGATCACTTCCCTTCCGCTGAGTGTGCAAACTACATCCGCGGTGCGGGCTATGCGTCAATATGAATCAGAAAGACTCTAAGGGCTTTCATCGGGATGATGGACCTTTTTGCGCGGAGCGTCCCGCAAGGGAGTTCAACCTTGTTCACGCGATAGCACGGGGGTGAGATGAGGCTGGCCCGATTGCTTGATCCGTACCCGCCCACGTCGGTGCCATCGACGCGCAGGCTTTCTCAGCAGTCGGAAGAAATTGGCGCTGACTCCGCATTCGGAGCGCGAAAAAAACGGCGGCGGGATAGTCCGCCACCGTTGGCCCCGATCGGGGTAACCCGTGGCACATGGAAGTGCCACGGGTGATATCGCTTTCTTACTTCTGTCCGCCGAAGCGAACCCTTGCGCGCAGACCGTATGTACGGGGCGTGCCAAGGTAGCGAAGATCGAAGCCGAAGCTCGCAAACAGCGGCTGGATCAACGTGTAGGTAACCTGGTTCGTCGCGTTGGAAACGAACAGCGAGATGTCCAGCGGATTGCCGCCAACGTCATGCCAATCGAGGTTGAGATCGAGCTGGCTGACCATCGAGGCATTGTCGACAGGCGTGTTTGCAACAAGATCAGCCTTGGCGGTTACGCACGCGGCATTGCATGAGGCCGACGGAGGCGTCAGGCGGAGAGCCGCGGCGGCGGTAGCGTTGGTGTCTGATGCTGCCGTAGAGAAGCTCGAACTGTACCGATAGGAAGCTGTGAACTGCAACTTTCCAGCTTTTTCGGGGATCGGCAAAGTGACGGTTCCCGAGACGTTTCCGCCGAATTTTGGAGTAAGCGGCAACGGGTCGCCCAGCGCGGCCGGGTTCAGTCGGTTGTTAAAATTGGCAATATAGGGCGTGATGTCGATGTTGATCTTATCGACTCTCGACTTAACGTACGTTCCCGAGAAATCGAGGCGGAACCAATTGGACGGCCGTAGCGATCCATCGAAATCGAAGCCGTAGCTATGCGCTTTACCCGCGTTGAAGACGGACGTGGCGGAGCCGCCGGCCGGGCAGACAGGGTTGGTGCAGTTCAGCCCGACGAGGAGCTGTGTGTCCTTCAGCTTCGAATAGAAACCGGCGATGTTGAAATTGCCAGGCACCATGCCATGGAAGCTGGTCTTCGCACCGCCTTCGAAGCTGTCCACGGTTTCCGGGTCGTATGTCGACTTGGCGCCAACCGCGGCTGGAGCGGCTGAGCCCTGGCGATAGCCGCGCGAATAAGTGGCGTAAATCATCGCATCTTCAATAGGCTTGTACGACGCGTTCATTGTCCAGGTCGGGCGCTTGCTGGATGTGCGAAGCACATCGCTGCCGACCGTGCAGTTGGCATAAGTCGCATAGGGGACCTGGCAGCCTACGATCGTCGCCCCGACGAAAAGGGCTGCGGGGTTGGCGGGATCCTGGACGAACTTTGCCAGCGGACCGTATGCAGTGCCCCGCGTCCGATCATAGTTGATACGAATACCGCCGGTCAGCTTCAGCTTATCGGTGACTGCATAGGTAGCCTGCGTATAGGCCGCCATATTGATGTATTCGATCGTATAGCTGCTGGGATTGACGGTATTGACCGGGCTCAGTCTCAGGCACCGCATTGATGACAGCCCTTCGTAGGGCCCCACCTGACAGACTGCGCCGACACCGATCGACTCTGAAATTGTCCGAGCGCCCGGCGTGCTATGTTCGAAGTAAAGGCCGCCCTGATACTGAAGTTTACCGTCAAAGGCAAAGCCCTGACCCTGAAACTCTTCGACAAAGGTGCGCTGGTTGTTCCCGTAGGTTCCATCCCCGTTAAATGCCTGTGCTGTCGACAGATAGGAAGGCACGCCAGCAGCCGTCAGCTGAAAGTTGGTCCCGAAGACACTCTGCCGCAAGCCTTGTTTGAACGTGGCGTAGGACAGGATGTTCTTGATCGTCAGATTGTCAGCGACGGCCCATTTGGTGATGTTGATCAGCTGCAACTGCTTGGTCAGCGACTGCGGATTACTCAACGTCTGCTCAACCTGATACGGATCGCCGTTCGCAACGAGCCGGTTGATCTGTGGTTGTGCCAGCGCGCCGAACGATGTGTTGGGATTGGCCCGGTAAAGCTGAGGCTGGGAACCGATGTGATCCGAATTGAGGTAGGATATGATCGTGTAGCTCTCAATATCGGGCGTGACGTCGAGAACGAGGCTACCGCGCAGTGCGGTATAGTCGGTATCACTGAACCTTCTCGGTCCGATTCCCGAAATGTTATGAAGATAGCCGTCACGCACCTGATGATCGACGCCAAGCCTCACCCGCGCCCAGGATGTCAGCGGTGCATTTACCACGGCCTGAATGCGGCGCATGCCGAAATTGCCGGCAGAGCCCTCGACATAGCCTTCGAAACGGTTAGTCGGCTTCCTTGGCGTCAGCAGCACGTCGCCGCCGGTGGTGTTGCGTCCGAACAGCGTACCCTGCGGCCCCTTCAAAACCTGCACGTTCTGCAGATCGAAAAGGCTGCCCGGTCCGGCGCCATCACCGCCAGGAAACGATCCGGCGCCGCCGCGCGGCGCCACGACTTCAGCGAAGAACGTGCCCACCGTGGACGTCGTCCGCAATGCCTGCGAAAATCCGCGGATCGAGAAAGCATTGGTTTCGGACGAGTAACGCGATTCGACGTTCAGGCCGGGAATGATCTTTGCCAGATCGTCAGCACCAACGATGTTCGCTCTGTTCAACTGGTCCTGATTGACGACTGCGACCGAGATCGGCACGTCCTGAAGCCGTTCCTCGATGCGTCTCGCGGTGACGATGATCTCTACATCCGAAGCTGAAGCGGCCGGTGCGTCCGCCGCCTGCGCCTGGCCGCTTGCGAGAAATGGCAATGCTACCGACGCGAAAAGCATCGCGCGCAAAGGTACCCGAATCATAAGGCTGTATCCTCTTCCCAAACCATGTTTTCGCGGATGCTCTTTCGGCATCCGTCAACGCTTATAGTTCCAGCTATATGGGGCTGGCACAAGCTATTTCTTCAAAAATGAAAAAGGGATCAAATCGAGAAAATGTATTTTAAGTTCAATGTGATAGGTAGATAAACCGGTCGCATTGCTTTTGATTGGGGTAGAAATGAGCTGTGCGCCGCGACGTCGGGCAATTAGCCAATTCGATCACGCTACCGAATTATTGCCGGTTTCCCGCAATTTTTGCGTATTTCAATGGGCTAAATGGGCGTCCGATTCGCCCGCTCCACCGGCTGAAATAGTCTCGTCCACAGCGTGAAAATCCAATCGCCCGCCCAAACCAATCATGAGCGCCGTTACAGCCCCATCGCCTGATACGCCCCCGCCAGCGTCGGCGCTGCCAGCGCGCGGGCCTTTTCGGCGCCCTTCAGCAGGATCGCATCCAGCTCAAGCGGGTCCTGCTTAAGTGCAACCAGCCGCTTCGAGATGGGCCGCAGTTTCTCCACCAGCAATTCGCCGAGTGCCGGTTTGAACTGGCCGAAGCCTTGCCCCGCGAACCGCGCCAGCACCCCGGCCGGCGTCTCGTCGGTCATGCCCGCATAGATGCCGATCAGGTTGCGAGCCTCCGGCCGACCTTCCAGGCCCTCCATCGTCTCGGGCAGCGGATCCGGATCAGTCTTGGCCTTGCGGATCTTGCTCATGATCGTGTCGGCATCGTCGGTCAGGTTGATGCGGCTCATGTCGGATGGATCGGACTTGGACATTTTCGCAGTACCCTCGCGCAGCGACATCACGCGCGCGGCCGGGCCGCCGATGATCGGTTCGGGCAAGGTGAACAAATTGACACCGAAATCGGCGTTGAACTTGGTGGCGATGTCGCGTGCCAGTTCGAGATGCTGCTTCTGATCTTCGCCCACCGGCACATGGGTGGCGTTGTATAGCAGCACATCGGCCGCCTGCAGCACTGGATAGGCATAGAGACCGATCGAGGCACCCTCGCGATTCTTCCCTGATTTTTCCTTGAACTGGGTCATCCGGTTCAGCCAGCCGATCCGCGCGGTGCCGTTCAGCAGCCAGCACAATTCGACATGTGCGGGCACTTGGCGCTGGCGGAACAATGTTGCCTTGTCGGGATCGATTCCGCACGCGATCAAAGCCGCCGCCATTTCGCGGATGTTTGCGGTCAGCAGCGCCGGATCATTGTGCACGGTAATCGCGTGCAGATCGGCCAGGAAGAACAGGCACTCGCCCTCGTCCTGCATTTTTACCCAGCGGCGGATAGCCCCGAGATAATTGCCCAGGTGAAGGTTGCCGGTGGGCTGGATGCCCGAAACTGTGCGCTTTGTCATGGTGGCGGGCTTTTGCGGCGCGCCGCGGGGAAGGTCAAGCGATCGGGTGGAGGCCCCGATCAGCGCTTCCTGCGGAGTTGGGCTTTCAGGTCGCTCAGCCGATAGGCGCCCAGCCCGAAAACTGCCCCGAAATAGACTGTCGCTCCAGCGCCGATCATCACCGAGAGCGCTATTATGCGTGCAATCAGGCTCCTGCCGGTCCAGGGGGCGACCAGCGGGTTGATCGCCAGTAGCAGCGCCGCCATCGCCACCGTCGCCGCCATCAACCGCACGCTCGTCCGCCGCAGACGATCATCGACCGAGAAATGGTCGCGGCGGCGGAGCGTCCAGTATAACAGGATCGCGTTGACCCAGGCCGAGATGGCCGTCGACAGCGCGAGCCCGACATGGGCCATCGGCCAGATCAGGATCAGGTTGAGCACGAGGTTCACCACCATCGCGAGCACGGCGATGCGGACCGGCGTGCGCGTATCGGCGCGGGCATAGAAGCCGGGGGTCAGCACCTTGATCAGCACATAGGCCGGCAGGCCCAGCGAGAAGGCCGCCAGTGCCTGTGCGCTGGCAATCGTATCGTGATGATCGAACACGCCGTGCTGGAGCAATGCGCGGATCAGCGGCGTCGCCGACACCATCAGCGCGGCCGTGGCGGGCAAAGTCAACAACAGCACGAGCTCGATCGCGCGGTTCTGCGTATCGAGCGCGGCCTGATGATTGCCGCTGCCAATCTGTCGCGACAGGCTGGGGAGCATCGCGGTGCCTACGCCGATGCCGATCAGGCCGAGCGGTAGCTGGTTCAGCCGATCTGCATAATAAAGATAGGATACCGATCCCTGCGGCAGGAAGCGTGCGGCCAGGGTCGTGGAGATCAGCAGGTTGAACTGGACGGCGCCCGCGCCGAGCGCGGCGGGCCCGATCAGTTTGAGCAATTCCTTCACTTGCGGATTGAGCCGCGGCAGGCGGATCCGAAGGACGACGCCGGCTCGTCGACAAGCCCAGACCAGCCATAGCAGCTGCATCGCGCCGGACACGGTGACGGCGATCGCCTGGGTTCGCGCGGTTTCGACATCGCTATGGCCGCGAAAGAAGAGCAATCCGACGATCAGGCAGATGTTGAGCAAAACCGGCGCCGCGGCATTCACCCAGAAGCGGTTGAGCGAATTGAGGATTCCGCCGAGCAGCGACACTAGCGAGATCAGCATCAGATACGGGAAGGTGATGCGCGTATAGGTGGTGGCCAGGGCCAGCTTTTCGGGCCCGCCATCTGGAAAGCCACCGGTCATCGCCCAGACGATCGGCCCGGCCGCGGCAATCATGACGATGGTGAAGACGATCAGCAGCGGGAGCAGCACCGCCAACACCTGCTCGGCAAAGCGCAATCCAGCGGCCAGCCCACCCTCATCCTGCGCCACCGTGCGGTTGAACATCGGCACGAAGGCCGCTGAGAAGGCGCCCTCTGCAAACAAGGCGCGAAACAGGTTGGGCAGCCGCCACGCGATCAGGAAGGCATCAGATGCGAATCCCGCGCCGACAAAGCGCGCCATCAGCATGTCGCGCACGAAGCCGAGCACGCGGCTGACGAGGGTCAGGCCGCCGATTGTGGCGCTGGCGCGAAAGAGGCTCATCGCGAGATCATTGCCGCCCCGGGAGGAGCCCAGGGCGGTTCATCACCCTGTTATCAGGCTTCGCCGGCTGGCTGGGCATTGGCGAGTTCGCTCTGCTGTTCGACCTGCGCCATGTAAAGCGCGCCGAAATCGATCGGTTCGAGCAGCAGCGGCGCAAAATTGCCGTCGCGGATCGCGTCGGAGACGACGCGGCGGGCGAACGGGAACAGCAGCCGCGGTGCTTCTGCCAGCAGAAATGGCGCGAGATGCTCGTCCGGCACATTGCGGATTCCGAACAGGCCGGCATAGAGCAATTCGACGGCGTAGCCCGTCACGTCGCCCATCGTCGCAGTGACTTCGATCTTCAGCGCGACTTCGTGCACGTCATCGCCAATCGGATTGGTCCCGATATTGAACTGAACGTCGATCTTCGGCTGCTCCGGCGCCTGATAGATCATCGGAGCGTTGGGATTTTCGAATGATAGGTCTTTGACATATTGGGCAATCATCGCGACCTGGGGCATATTGTCTTCCCCATTCGACATGGTTGCGGGTGCGCCCTGATCTTCGGTCATTATGCGTGAATCCTGTTATCTTTGCATGGCGGGGGCCAGCCCCCGATATCAGCGCCCGCGCCTAGCAGGCAGGGCAGGGCAGGGCAATGGGGCCGATATGGGGCGAATTCGGGCTCATCGCGCGCGCCATTTGAAAGTTGGGCGACAAGCTCCTATGTTACGATAATATTGGCGTATGGGAGGTCTGGTGACCACAGTTGTAATCCTCGCGATGGTGTTTCTGTTCGTGGCGTTCCGCCTGTGGAGCGTGCTCGGCCGTCGCACCGGCCACGAGCAGACCATAGCGCGACCCGCCGAAGCCGCATCTGCGCCACTTTCGCCAGGCCGTTCTATCCCTGATGCCTCACCGGTTCCCAATCCCGTGCGGCCTGCCGTCGTCGAGCCACGCGCCGAAACTGGCATCCGTGCGATCATCGCCGCCGATTCGTCGTTCGACGCGGCCCAGTTCATCGATGGTGCCCGCTCGGCCTATCGGATGATTCTCGAAGCCTTCTGGCGGGGCGATGAAGTCGCGCTCAAGCGTTTGACCGATGAGTCCGTCTATGCCGCCTTCGCCGGCGCGATCGAGGCGCGCAAGGCCGCAGGCGAGGTTCTGGACAACCGGCTGGTGACGATCGAACATGCCGTGATCGAACAGGCCCAACTCAATGGCCGCATGGCGAGCGTGACGGTGCGGTTCGATGCCGATATCGCCGCGGTGACCCGCAATGTCGCGGGTGATGTGCTCGCCGGGTCGCTGAGCGATGCCGTGCCCACCCATGACGTATGGACCTTCGGCCGCGAAGTGCGATCGGCCGATCCCAACTGGCTGCTGATCGAAACCGACGAGGCCGCGTGATCCGGGCCCTATCGGGCATCGCGGCTATGGCGATGCTGTCCGCCTGCGCATCGATCGTGCCGACACCAGGAGCGGAGCATGCGCCGCCGTCCGTTCGCGATCGGCCCGTGCCACCGCCGGTTGCGCAAGCCCCGCCCGCGACAACCGGTAAGCCTGTCAATGCTTTAGCCAGCGGCGTTCAGGCCGGCCCTCCGATCGAAACGCTAGCAATACCCGCAGGATCGGCAGGTGCGGCTTTGACGGCATTCCGCCTGTCTTGCCCCGCGCTCCAGAAGCGCAGCGATGCCAGCGGCCTTACCCAGTCGGGCGACTGGACCACCGTTTGCGCATCAGCCGCGAACTGGCCGGATGGCGACGCGACGCGGTTCTTCGCGACCCAGCTGGTCGCTGTAAAGATCGGCACGGGCCAGGCCTTTGCAACCGGCTATTACGAGCCCGAGATTTCGGGCTCGCGCGCGCAGCAGCCGGGCTATGACACGCCGGTCTATCGCCGCCCCCCCGATCTCGTCGAAGGCGATCTCGGCGATTTCTATACCGATCTGAAGGGCCGCAAGATTCGCGGCCGCGTCCAGGACGGAAAATTGCTGCCCTATCCCGATCGGGGTGCGATTGAGGACGGCGCCTTGAAGAGCAAGAATCTCGAAATAGCCTGGGCGGCCGATCCGATCGAATTCTTCTTCCTGCAGGTGCAGGGCTCCGGCCGCCTGAAACTGCCCGATGGTTCGGTGATGCGGATCGGCTATGATGGGCAGAATGGCGGCCAATATGTCGGGATCGGCGCCTTGATGCGCGATCGCGGGCTGCTTGGCCCCGGCGAGCTTTCGATGCAGGGCGTAATGGCCTGGCTGCGCGCCCACCCTGCCGAGGGCGACGCGATCATGCGCGAGAATAAGAGCTTCGTCTTCTTCCGCGAACTGAAGGGCGCGGGACCGATTGGGGCGCTGGGCGTGGCGGTGGCTGGGCGTGTGACCGTGGCGGCCGATCCGGCATTTGTGCCGCTGGGAGCGCCCGTGGTGCTGTCGCTCGACCGAGCCGAGGCATCTGGCCTGTGGATCGCGCAGGATACGGGCGGTGCCATCAAGGGGCCGAACCGTTTCGACACCTTTTGGGGTGCGGGTGACGACGCAAGGCGGATCGCCGGCGGGATGAGCGGGCGCGGGCAGGCATGGCTGCTGTTGCCAAAGTCCGCGGCGGCACGGCTGGGGACTGCCGATGGCGGGTCGTCGATCCGGTCCTGATCTTGACGCCGAGGGCGCCCTGCTGTGGCGCCGGGTGACGGAAACCGTTCGACCGATCCGCAAAGTCAGGGGCGCGCCGCGACCGTCGCCGGCCATCGTCGCACCCGCCATGCCCCCTGATCCGATCAGGAAGGCCAAGTCTAAGCCCACGCCCCCTCAGCCTGTCGCCGTGAGGGCGAATGCGCCCGCCAAGGCCGATACCCTCGACGGAGGTTGGGATCGGCGCCTGCGCAGGGGCGTTGCGGCACCCGATCGGACGATAGACCTCCACGGGCATACGCTTGCCAGCGCGCATCGCATGCTCGATCGCGAACTCGATGACGCGATCCTCGATGGCGTTCGAATATTGTTGGTGATCACCGGACGCCCTCCGCGCGCAGACGATCGCGGTGCGGATGGCCGGCCCAAGCGCGGGCTGATCCGCGCGACGATCGGCGACTGGTTGGGTTCGTCGCGACATTCCGGCCGTATCGCCGCTGTCCGCAATGCACATCCTCGGCACGGCGGGGAGGGCGCGCTCTACATAATATTGAGACGAACCCGCGAGGGCTGACTGTCGTCTCAAATATTGCGATGCAGCATGCGTTGGGAAACATTGCATGCATGAGCGTACAATCATCGCTGTGGTGCAATATTTTCGTAACCTATAGCGGGTTGCGCGTTCCTGTCCGTTTTTATCCCTAGGAAGCCAGAGTTCGTGGCGAGAATAGGGGATCACCATGCGAACGATGCGATTGAAGGTCTGTCTGACCGCGTTGACGATTGGCTTGAGTGCGGCCGGAGCGGTCGCGGCCCCGCCGGCACCTGTTGCGTCGCAAAAAATGGCATTCGACATTCCGGCACAGCCGCTCAAGGATGCCCTGTACGCGCTGTCGGTCCAATCGGGGCTGCGCATTCTGTTTCCCTATGACGATATTGCCGGGATGCGATCGCGTGCCGTGCGCGGCCATATGGCGCCGGAACGGGTGCTGGCGAAATTGATCGAGGGAACGCCGCTGCGGCTGGCAATGTCCCGTGATGGCATGGTTGCCTTGTCGTCGACCCTGCCGCGGAGGGCCGAGCAACGCCGCCCGGGAATCGTCCAGATTGCGCAGGCATCGATGTCGACGCCGGAAAGCGACGCGACGCTGATGGCGATGGCGCAGACGCCCGCAAAGGCGCAGGCGCCGGCTGAATTACCGTCTGAAATCATTGTGACCGGAACGCGTCAGGTGACACGTACGGTGGCGGAAAGCCTGGCGCCGATCGATGTCTTTTCGGCCAAGGACCTCCAGACCAGCGGTAAGCAATCGGTGCGCGATCTGCTCGGCACATTGATGCCGTCAATCAACGTGTCGAACAGCGGTGCAGGGGCCAGTTTCGCGGTCAAGACCCTGTCACTGCGCGGTCTGGGTGGAGATCAGTTGCTGGTGCTGGTCAACGGCAAGCGCCGCCACAACACCGCGACTTTGTTCATCAACGGCACCACCCAGAACGGGCAGTCGCCGCCCGATCTCGATCTCATTCCATCGAACAGTATCGCCAGGATCGAGGTGCTGCGCGATGGCGCCTCGGCGCAATATGGATCGGATGCGATTGCCGGTGTCGTCAACATCATCATGAAGAGCGATCTTTCGGGCGGCGCGTCGGTGCTCGGCGGCGGCACGTGGGATGGCGGCGGCACGCAGGGGCGCTTTCAGGTCGATCATGGTTTCGCCTTCGGCAATGGTGGCCAGATTCACCTGTCGGCGGACGGCGCGTTGCAGGGCCGCACGTTCCGCAGCGCCCCCAACCCGGCCCAATATTATTTCAACATCGCGCCAGGCGTTCGCGACCCGCGCGAACTGACCGTCGATCGCAATCGCAACAAGGGCGGGCAACCCGAATCTTACGGTATCAATCTCGGTTATGACGCGACTTTGCCGGTCGGCAATCTCGAACTTTACAGCTTCGGCACCTTTTCGAAACGACACACCGACGCCTGGCTTACTTATCGCGTCCCGATGGCAACCAACAATATCATCGAGGTCTATCCGGAAGGCTATAGCCCGCATCTGCATGTCCACGATCTCGATTATCAGGTCGCGGCCGGTCTCCGCGGGGATATCCCGATGGGCTTCCACATGGATCTGAGCACAACCTATGCGTCTGATCAGGCCAAATATGTCGAGACGACCGCGCTCAACGCATCGCTCGGCCCGAACAGCCCGACTACTTTCTACATCGGCAAGGTCCGGGCGACCGAGTGGACCAGCAACCTTGACCTCCACAAGGACGTCGAACTTGGCCTTGTCGAGCCATTGTCATTTGCGCTTGGGGCCGAATATCGCCGGAATAGCTACACGATCGGTGCGGGCGAGCCTGCGTCCTACATCGATGGGGGCTATCGATCGCTGACCGGGCCGCTGGCCGGCGTGCTGCGAACGTCGGGATCGCAGGGTGTGACCGGCTTTCCGCCGTCGGCCGCGGGCACCTTCTCGCGGCATAGCTGGAGCGCCTATCTGAATCTCGAACAGAAGCTGATCGACGGCGTCGAAGTCGCGCTGGCCGGGCGGCACGAGGATTATTCGGACTTCGGCACCACCAATACCGGCAAGGCCTCGATCCGCATCGAGCCCATCACCGGCGTGGCGCTGCGCGGTACCGCCAGCACAGGTTTCCGCGCGCCGACGCTCCAGCAGCAGCATTATGCATCGGCGAGCACGATCAACGTCGGTGGTGTGCTGTTGCCCGTGCAGGCACTGCCGGTCGACAGTCCTGCGGCGGTCGCGCTGGGGGCGACCCCGCTCAAGGCCGAAAAGTCGGTCAACTATTCGGCGGGCCTGGTGCTCACGCCGGTCCGTCGCCTCAACATCACGATCGATGCCTATCAGGTGAAGATCACCAACCGCATCCTGCTGAGCGAGACATTGCAGGGCCCGCTGGTGATCAGCGTGCTGCGCGCGGCAGGAATCACGGCGTCGGCTGGCGGCTTCTATTTCTCCAACGCTGCCGATACGCGGACGCGCGGCCTGGATATCGTGGGCACCTACAAGGCGGAGCTTGGCGATTTGGGCATGGCCAATTTCACCCTGTCGGCCAACTTCAACAAGACGGTCTTCACGCACGTCGATTCGCCGCCGGCGGCACTCGCCGGACTGGTGCTCATCGGGCGCAGCAAGCAGGGCGATTTCACCAAGGGCACGCCGCGCAACAAGCTGATTGCCAACGTCAACTGGGTGAAGGGCGCGGTTTCACTGAACCTGCGCGCGACACGCTATGGCAAAGTCGTTCAGGTCCACCCGACCGATCCCACGCTCGATGCTGCGATCGATCCCAAGGTGATCTTCGATGTCGAGGCGGGGGTAGATCTGACCAAGGGGATCAAGGTGTCGGCCGGCGCGAACAACCTGTTCAATATCTACCCGAACAAATTGGTGACCGCGCTGCAGGGCAATGGCTTCTCGCTCTACAATCAATATTCGCCCTACGGGACGAGTGGCGGCTTTTATTACGGCAAGCTGAGCTTCACTTTCTAACTTGCTTCGTCCTTGTTCGGCACTCCCGCTTTCGCGGGATTGACGAAGGGGAACAGCGAAAGGGCGTCACTTTGAAAAGCGGGGCATTTCATGGCCGATCTTGAAATCAGTCGGCGCGGCGCCCTCGCTCTGGGCGGTGTCGGTCTGCTCACGGCGGGCGGCGGTGCTTCGCTCGGCAAGAGCGGCGCCGGCCGGCCGTCACCTTCGACGGAAATTCTGGTCGACGTTATCGAAGCGACCAATGTGGCGCTCGCGGTGTCGCCCGATGGCCAGACCATCGCTTTCGATCTGCTCGGCATATTGTGGACGATGCCGATTACCGGTGGCACGCCGAAGCGGCTGACCGGCGATTTCGACGATCTCGGCCAGCCCGACTGGTCACCAGATGGCAAGAGGATCGCCTTCCAATCCTATCGCAGCGGCAATTTCCACCTCTGGTCGGTTGCAGCCGACGGATCGGATCTGCAGCCGCATACGGCGGGCACCAACGATCATCGCGAACCGCGCTTCTCGCCGGACGGTCGCACCCTGGCTTTTTCATCGGATCGCAGCGAAGGCCGTTATGCGATCCACCTGCTCGATTTCGCCACCGGGCAGATCAGGCTGGTCTCCCACGGCAAGTCGCAGGATTCGGAGCCGACCTGGTCGCCCGATGGCAAGAAACTGGCTTATGTCGCGGACGGCACCCGGTTGATGGTGATCGATCTGGCCACGAACATGGCCGCGCAAATGGCATCGGTTCCACCCTCGGGCGATCGGTTCCGGCCGTCCGAACTGAAGGCGCCGAGTTTCGCGCCCGATGGGTCGATCGCTTATGTCCGGGTCGATGCCGGCGGAGTCACTTTGGTGCGTTCGGGCAAGGATATCGTGGCGGGGGAGGATTTCTATCCGTTCCGGCCCGCCTGGCTGGCCGATGGCGGTTTCTTCTACGGTGCGACCGGCAAGATCTGGCGGCGTGCGGCCGATGGGACGGCCACCCCCGTGCCGTTCAGCATGAAGGTGCCGGTATCGCGTCCCAATTACGTCAAGAAGCGGCGCGATTTCGATTCCAGCGTAGCGAAACCTGTGGTTGGTATCGGCGCGCCAGTGCTGTCGCCCGACGGCAAAAATATCGCCTTTCGCGCGCTCAACGATATCTGGCTGCTGCCCATCGGCGGTGCGCCGTCGCGGCTGATCGCCGGGCCGGCCTATAAATGTGATCCGGCTTGGTCGCCGGACGGTGCGACGCTCGCTTATTCGTGCGATCGCGGCGGTACGCTCGATCTATGGCTGCGCGACATGGCGACGGGCAAGGACCGCCAGCTCACCAATTTGAAGGATGCGGCGGCTGTCTCGGGCGCCTGGTCGCAGGACGGCAAGCTGATCGCCTTCCTCAATCAGGAAGGTGCGCTGCACACCGTGGAGGTCGCCACCGGTGCGGTCCAGAAAATCTATGATCCGCTGTGGGAGCCGGGCAAGCCGAGCTTTGGTCCCGGCGGCCGCTGCATCGCGATGGCGGCGTTCAAGCCGACGGCGGCGCGCTACCGCGAAGGCTTGAGCGAAATCCTGACGATCGATCGCGGCACCGGCAAGGGGATCTACGCGCCGGTCGCGCCCGGCAAGTCGCTGGGCACGCGCGGCGACGACGGGCCGGTCTGGTCGCCCGACGGCAAGAGCATGGCGTTCGTCTTCGCGAGCACTTTGTGGGTCGCGCCGGTCGACGAGACCGGCGCTTTTACCGGCTCACCGCGCAAGATCACCAGTGAGACCAGCGACGCGGTCAGCTGGAGCGGGGATTCGCGGACCTTGCTCTATCTGTCGAACGGCAAATTGCGCCTCGTTTCGGCAAGCGGCGGTGCGTCAAAAACGGTGCCCTGCGCAATCACATGGGCCAATAACCGGCCGACGGCGCGAACGATCGTGCGGACGAGCCGGCTGTGGGATAGCAGCGCGCCGGTTTACAAACCCGATGTCGACGTGATCATCGATGGCAACCGCATCGTTGGAGTGGCCGCGCATGGCGGCACGCCGCCGACGGACGCCAATGCGAAATTCATCGACGGTTCGGGCCTGACGATGCTGCCGGGCCTGATCGACATGCATACCCATCGCCAGATGCAGGGCTATGGCTATGGCGATCGCATGGGGCGGCTGTGGCTGGCGATGGGCGTCACGGCGACGCGCTCGCCGGGCTGCCCGGCTTATCATATGGTCGAGGATCGCGAATCGATCGATTCCGGCGCCCGTATCGGCGCGCGCCACTTCGCGACCGGCGAGGCGATCGATGGTTCGCGCATCTTCTACAATTTCATGCGCCCCGTCACCGAGCCGGGGCAGATGGCGCTCGAACTCGCACGCGCCGAGGCGCTCTCCTACGACATGATCAAGACCTATGTGCGGCTGCGCCACGCCGATCAGGCGGCGGTGACGGCGCAGGCGCACAAGATGGGCATGCATGTCAGCTCGCATTACCATTATCCGGCTTTGCACAGCGGGGTCGATTGCATGGAGCATCTCGGCGCCACCAATCGCTACGGCTATTCGCGCACGATCACGTCGCTGGGCGCCGGCTATCAGGATGTGACCGGGCTGTTCGCGGCGGCGAAGGCCGGGCGTACCCCGACCCTGTTCAGCGCATCGGTGCTGCTCGGCGAGGACGATTCGCTGGTGCGCGACACGCGCATCCGCACGCTCTTCCCGCCATGGGATTATGCCAAGCTGCTCGCACGGATGAAGGCGATGCGCGATGCCGATCGGGTGCCGTTGCTGGCGTCGCTTCGCCGCAATGTCGACCAGATCAAGGCGACGATCGCGCAAGGCTGGCATGTCATTTCGGGCACCGACGCGCCGATCGATTTCGTCGCGGTCAGCCTGCATCTCAATTTGCGCGGGATGGTGAAATATGGCGTGTCCTGCCACGATGCCCTGCTCAGCGCGACGCGCCATTCGGGCGAATTTCTGGGCGAACCGATCGGGGCGGTCGCGCCCGGCATGCTCGCCGATCTGATCCTGGTCGACGGCGATCCGCTGACGAAGATCGAGGACGCCGCCGCCGTCCGCCAGGTGATGGTCAACGGCGTGATGCACACGCCCGAGGCGCTGATGGCCCCGTTCGCGGCCCGCGTGGCATCGGCGGTGCGCAACGAGGAGTTGGCGCCGATCGCCGCCGCTCATCAGCATTATTGGTGGCAGACGGCGGAATATGTCGAGAGCAGCCGGGCCGCCTGCTGCGCGGGGCATTCGGCGAAGGCGTGAATCTCCCCTCCCTGCAAGGGAGGGGAAGCGAGCGTCTCCGCCGGAACCGAAGCGCCGTCGGCGGCATCGAGCCACCTTCGTCGCTACCCACCCCTTGATCCCCTCCCTAGAAGGGAGGGGAGTTCTTGCTGCTTGCCGCCTCGAACGATGCAAAATCGCGCTCCAACTTCCATTGCAGCGTGGCGCGGGGGCTCGTGGCGAGGAAGGTGGTGCATGCGGGAGAGGCTCCGTTGGCGCAGGCCGGAACCCTGGCCCCGCCCGCTCGAGCAGCCCACAGACTCGGTCCCTGCACGAACGCATATTGCAGCCCGTCGCGCGCGATTTGCTTGAGGTCTGGATACCGCAGCCCCTGCTCGGTGACGGCGCGCAGATATTCGTTGGTCATGTCGCTGCGTGAGACGCCCTCGTCATCGGTCGACAGAACGACGGGAACTCCGGCGGCGCGGTAGAGCTTCAGCGGATGCTCCTTGCCCTTCACGCCCAGGATCACCGCATTGCTGGTGAGGTTGATCTCCACCGCGACATGATCGCTGGCCATGCGTCGGAGCAAAGCGGGGGCATCCGCCTCATACGCGATATCGACGCCATGGCCGATGCGTCGCGCCCCAGCCACCGTCACCGCATCATGAATGTGGAAGCGCAGGTCGCGTGGCGGCACCAGCCCCAAAGTGAGTTCGCCCGCATGGAGCGACATCGCGACATTGGGATGGCGGGCGTGCAGGAAGGCGATCATCCGCATATGCAGTGAATAGTCGCGCCGCGGCACCGGCTCATGTTCGGGGGCAACGATGTTTATGCCCACGAAGCGCGGATCGGCTTCGGCCAGCGCAAAGCCCAGCGCCAGTTGCGCGAACACCTGCGCAGGCGCCAGATTGCGCAGCGCCGAGACCAGATAGCGCGTCTCGACAGTGCAGGCCGGCGTCGGCGATGCACCACCGCAGCCTTCGATTGCTGCTGCATTTGCCTCGTCATGGTCCATGTCGGCGCGTGCCTTGGTGATCGCCGCCGGCATGCCCGGCGCGATCGACTTGGCCAGCGCTTCAAAATCGGTCGGATCGCTCACCGCCATGACGGCGGGCATGAGGTCAAGCATCGCGCGGGGCAGGGTCATCAGTTCGAGATAGCTGACACGATCATAAGCGGCCTGCTCGCGCGCCGCCGCGATCATCCTGCCACTATTGCCGCGCGACGCAGCGCCGAATGCGGCGAAGGTCGAGAAGAAGCGGTCGTGGCCGGGAATACGAGGGTCGCCGACACCATTTTCGAAGCCGCGCGTCGAAATCGCATCGATTACGCGCTCATAACGGGCTGCGTCGGCGGTAAGTCCGTGCGCGGGCACCCGGTTGGGCGCATCGCAGGGCGGCGGTACGATCGTGTCGGTATCGGTCGCTATGCACAGCCCCGCTTCGTCGGCCCAGGCCAGGAAATCCTCGGCATAGACCGATCCGCCGAGATGATTGTGGAGATCGCCGCCCTTGGGCATCGCTTGCAGAAATATCCGCAGCTGTGCGCTGTCGCTGGCGATGCGGTCGAGCGCAGCGGCCGTTCGTGCCTCGGCGCTCGGCGGGGCCTTGGCGATCGCATGGGCGGGCGCCAGCACGGCAAGTGTCAGCAAGGCGGCGGCAACGCGCATCGGAAAGTCCCCCTTCATCTTCTCGAATCCCCATAAACTGTTTGCGGCCGCAGCATGACGATCGCAAACCCAAATTTGCTTGAAAAGCCGCCACGGCTGGCGCACTAATTCAGTAATCACTTACTTCAAGGCGGGCTGTGATGGAAGCGGTGCAGCATGGTGGACGAGACGAGGCCGATTTGGCCGACGCGGCGTTCGCTGTCGGGGTCGCCGCGTCGATCGGAATCGACCTGCCGGAAGCATGCGTCGAGGGTGTTGTCGCCAATCTTGCGCTGCTGCGTGGGCATGCGGCGCGGATCGACGATTTCGCGTTGCCCGGCGATATCGGGATAGCGGGATGAGTGCGCGCGCGATCGCTGCCGATGTTCGGGCCGGCCGGCGGACGGCGCGTTCGTTGGCGGAGGCCGCTATCGCCGATATCGAGGCGCGTGACGGCGCCTATAACAGTGTCACCCGCCTGCTGATCGCCCGCGCCCATGCCGAGGCGGATGCGGTCGACGCGCAGATTGCCGATGGCTGCGATCCGGGGCCGCTCGCCGGTGTGCCTTATGGCGTCAAGGATTTGTTCGATGTCGCGGGCCTGCCGACCACAGCGGGCGCGGGTATGCGCGCCGATGCGTCGCCCGCGCTGGCGGACGCCGAGGCGGTCGAACGGATGCGCAAGGCGGGCGCCGTGCTCGTCGCCACGCTCAACATGGACGAATATGCTTATGGTTTCGCGACGATCAATGCGGCCCATGGCACGACTCGCAACCCGCATGATGTGACCCGCCTTGCCGGCGGATCGTCGGGCGGATCGGCGGCGGCGGTGGCGGCAGGGCTGCTGCCGATCACCTTGGGATCGGATACCAACGGATCGATCCGGGTGCCGGCGTCGCTCACCGGCATCTACGGGTTGAAGCCGAGTCATGGTAGGCTGCCGATGGCCGGCGTCTTTCCGTTTGCTGAAAGTTTCGACGATATCGGGCCATTCGCGACTAACGCCGACGATCTTCGCGCGGCATGGTCGGTGTTGGCCGGCGGTGCTGGTGACGCGGATGCCGGGTCGGTGCGGGTTGCACGGCTTGGCGGCTGGTTCCGCGATAATGCGATTCCCGAGATGCTCGATGGCGTCGATCGGGTCGCCGACGCGCTGGGCGGTGGCGCGATCATCGATCTGCCCGAGGTTGCGCGCGCGCGATCGGCGGCGTTCCTGATGACGGCGGCCGAAGGCGGCGCGCTGCACCTGCCCGAACTGCGCCGCCGTCCGCTGGCCTTCGACCCCGCGACCCGCGATCGGCTGATTGCCGGCGCGACCCTGCCGGCATCGGTCTATCTGCGCGCGCAGCAGTTTCAAAATTGGTTTGCGGCGCGGGTGAAGGCGCTGTTCGTGCACCATGACGTGCTGATCGCGCCTGCCGTTCCGGGCTTCGCACCGCCGATCGATGCGCCCACGATCGCGATCGACGGCAAGATGGTACCGGCGCGCGCGCATCTGGGCATCTATACGCAGCCTTTGAGCTTCGTCGGGTTGGCCGTGGTGACGGTGCCGCTGTTGCGTCCGGGGCTGTTGCCGCTTGGCGTGCAGCTGGTCGGCGCGCCGGGCAGTGAGGCGATGCTGCTGGCATTGGCGAGCCGGCTCGAGGCGGCCGGGGTTGCTGGCTTCACCGCGCCGGTCGCGCCTTGCTGGAAAGAGCCTGATCCGAGCTATGCGGAGCAGGACGCGTGAAGGGGCTTTCTAAAATTCCTCCCCGAGCAAACTCGGGGAGGTGGCAGCGCGAAGCGCTGACGGAGGGGCATGCGGAACGGCACCGCATACCGCTCCACCACCCGCTACGCGGGCGGTTCCTCTCCCCGAGCAAGCTCGGGGAGGAATTTCGGGGTGGCATTGCCAGCGGCCTGCCGGCTGTTAGGATGGCTGTATTCCCCGGGGGAACAGGGGGAGCGCTCATGGGAGGGGCAGGCGAACGAAAAGGGGGATTCGCGTGGCCGTGACCGTTACCGACAGCCGGCTCGAACGGCTGTTCCAGCTTTCCGAACGCGGCACTACCGCGCGCACCGAGATCGTTGCGGGGGTCACGACCTTCCTGACGATGGCCTATATCGTGCTCGTTAATCCGGCGATCCTGGGGCAGGCCGGCATGCCTGTCGCCGCCGTCGCTGCTGCCACCTGCTTCGCCGCCGCTTTTGCCTGCATATTGATGGGCTTCGTCGCCAACGTGCCGCTGGCGCTTGCACCCGGCATGGGGCTCAACGCCTATTTCAGCTTCACCGTCGTCCAGCAGATGCATGTGCCCTGGCCGATCGCTTTGGGCTGCGTGTTCATCTCGGGTGTCGCCTTCCTGCTGCTGACTTTGGGTGGTATCCGTCAGATGATCGTGGCGGCGATCCCGCAGCATCTGTTCGCGGCGGTGGCGGGCGGCATCGGTTTGTTCATCGGCTTTATCGGGCTGCGCAATGCCGGGATCGTCGTGTCGAACCCGGCAACTTCGGTCGCACTCGGCAATCTTCACGCCGCCGGGCCGGGGCTGGCTTTGCTCGGGCTGCTGATCATTGCGGGGTTGAGCATCTGGGGCGTTCGCGGCGCGATGCTTATCGGCATTGTCGTGACCACCATCGTCGGCTGGCTGTTCGGCATGGTGAGCTTCAAGCCCGATCCCTATAGCCTCGCCACCTTGAGCCAGACGGCGTTCAAGCTCGATCTGCCGGGGGTGTTCGGCATGACCGGCCACGGCCTTGGCCTGTTCGAGATATTGTTCGTGTTCCTGTTCGTCGATCTGTTCGACAATATCGGAACATTGGTGGCGGTTACCAAGCGCGCCGGGCTGATCGGCCCGGATGGCAAGATTACCAAGCTCAACCGCATCCTGTTCGCCGATGCCACCGCGACGATCGTCGGATCGTTGGCGGGCACCAGCACCGTTACATCCTATGTCGAAAGTGCGGCTGGTGTGCAGGCGGGTGGCCGCACCGGCTTGACCGCGATCGTAACCGGCATCCTTTTCCTGGCGACGATGTTCGTGGCGCCATATGCGCAGCTCATCCCGCTCGCCGCGACCGCGCCGGCTTTGATCATGGTTGGCGGGCTGATGATGGCGCCGCTGATCGAGGTGCCGTGGGACGAGCCCGAAATGGCGATCCCGGCCTTTCTTACGCTGGCACTTATCCCGCTCACCTTCTCGATCGCCAACGGCCTTGCCTTCGGCATCACAGCGCATGCGATCCTCAAGATCGTCCGTGGCAAGGCGGTGCGCGGCGATTGGCTGCTGTTCGTGCTCGCGGCGTTGTTCGTCGTGCGCTTCGTCTATCTGGCGGCTGGCTGATGCTCAACACACCAAAATCGCTGCGCGGCATGGTCACCTCGCCGCACCACCTCGCGAGCCAGGCGGGGCTGTCGGTGCTGCAGGATGGTGGCACTGCGGTCGAGGCGGGCGTCGCGATCGCGGCCTGCCTCGCGGCGGTCTATCCGCATATGACCGGGATCGGCGGTGACGGCTTCTGGCTGATTGCCGAACCCGATGGCGATGTGCATGCGGTCGACGCGTGCGGCGGCGCGGCGCAGAAGGCGGACCTCGATCTTTACGCGCGTGCCGGGCTGGCGGCCGTGCCATGGCGCGGGCCGCTGGCTGCGAACACGGTGGCTGGGACGATTTCGGGTTGGCAGGCGGCGCTGGCGACCGATCCGGGCGTGCTGCCGCTAGAGCGCCTGCTGCGCGATGCGATCGCTTATGCCGATGCGGGCGTGGTCGTGACCGCCGGCGGGGCCCATATCGCCAGGGCCAAGGATGCCGAGTTGCGCGATGTGCCCGGCTACGCGGCGCAGTTCCGGCCCGGCGGCGCGATCCTGACCGAAGGTTCGGTGTTGAAGCAGCCGGCATTGGCAGAGACGTTGCGCCGGCTCGCGGCCAATGGCCTGCAGGATTATTATGATGGCGCGATTGCCCGCGATATCGCGGCCGATCTCGCGGCGGCCGGCAGCCCGGTGTCCGCCGCCGATCTCGCCGCGCACGCTGCGACCACGCCGCCGCCGCTGACCGTTCGGATCGACGGCGCCCGTTTGTACAACACCGCGCCGCCGACGCAGGGCGTCGCGTCGCTTTTGATCCTCGCCCTGTTCGATCGGCTGGCAGCGGGCGAGGCCGATGGCTTCGATCATGTCCACGGTCTTGTCGAATCGACCAAGCAGGCCTTCCTGTTTCGCGACGAGCATGTCGGCGATAGCGCATACATGATGGTCGATCCGCAGGCTCTGCTCGATGACAAAGCTGCCCTCGATGCGATGGCCGCGCGGATCGATCCGGCCCGGGCTTTGCCCTGGCCGTGGCCGTCGCAGGCCGGCGACACCTGCTGGTTCGGCGCGATCGATGGCGAGGGCCGGGTCGCCAGCGTCATCCAGTCGACCTATTTCGAATTCGGATCGGGTGTCGTGCTGCCGCAGACCGGCATCACCTGGCAGAATCGCGGTGCGAGTTTCGTGCTGGCGACCGACGGCTGGAATGCGCTTAAGCCCGGCCGCAAGCCGTTCCACACGCTCAATCCCGCGCTCGCGCGTTTCGATGATGGCCGCGTGATGGCTTATGGCACGATGGGCGGCGAGGGGCAGCCGCAGACCCAGTCGGCGCTGTTCTCGCGCTACGCCCGTTTCGGCGTGCCGTTGCAGACCGCGATCACGGCGCCGCGCTGGCTGCTCGGCAAGACCTGGGGCGAAGAGAGCGTGACGCTGAAGCTCGAGGACCGTTTCGATCCTGGCGTGATCGCGGCGTTACGCGATGCCGGTCACGACGTAGAACTGCTCGATCCGTTCACGGCGACCATGGGCCATGCCGGAGCGCTCGTGCTCCATCCTGACGGCGTGATCGAGGGCGCCACCGATCCGCGCAGCGACGGCGCGGTGGCTGCATGGTGAACGGGGGCGCCCGCGCGGTTGCCCGGTGCGACGAACTGGGCGTCGCGCCCTATAGCGATGCGCCGGACATGCTGTTCCGCGCCTTTCTGACGCCGGCGCACGCAGCCTCGCTCGAGCGGATCGCGCAGTGGATGGGCGAGGCGGGGATGCACGTGGAACTCGATGGTGCCGCCAATCTGATCGGGCGCTATGAAGGACTGGAAGCGGACGCGCGGGCCTTGTTGATCGGTTCGCATATCGACAGCGTGCGCGATGCCGGGCGTTATGACGGGCCGCTCGGCATCACGCTGGGTATCGAATGCGTCGCGAGTTTGCATGCAGCCGGTCGCAGGCTGCCGTTCGCGATCGAGGTGATCGCGTTCGGCGATGAGGAAGGTTCGCGCTTTCCGGCGTCGATGTTTTGCAGCCGGGCGATTGCGGGGACGCTGGATGCGGGGGCGCTCGATGTCGCCGATCGGGATGGCATTTTGTTGGATGAAGCGCGTGCGACTTTCGCCCCCTCGCCCCCTTTAGGGGGAGAGGGTCGGGGAGAGGGGGCTGTGCTGGAGACAAGCACGCGCTCCATCTCGGGCGGGTTCCCCCTCTCCCAACCCTCTCCCCCTAAAGGGGGCGAGGGCTTTTTGGCCGCAGCCAAGCGGGCAGGTTCCGCGATCGCTTTCCTCGAAGCGCATATCGAACAAGGCCCGCTGCTCGAAGCCGAAGGGCTCGCGCTCGGCCTTGTCACAGGAATTGCCGCGCAGCTCCGCTTTCAGGTCATGATCGAGGGCCGCGCCGGCCACGCCGGTACCAACGCCATGCACCTTCGCCGCGATGCGCTAGCGGGCGCCGCTGAAGCGGTCCTCGCGGTCGAGCGGATCGCGCGTGAAGGCGGAGGCGATCTGGTTGCAACGGTCGGGCGCATGGCCGTCGGCCCGGGCGCGGTCAATGTCGTGCCCGGCCGGGTCGATTTCTCGATCGACGTGCGATCGGGTGACGAAGCCGCGCGCAATGAGGCTGCGGAGAAAATTCTCGACGAAATTGCAGACTTATCCGATCGGCGCGGCTTGGATTTCAATATCGAACGCGTGCAGGATCTGCCGGCCTCGCCCTGCGATCCAAAGCTGATGGACCTGCTCGGCGAGGCCATCGCCGAAACCGGCCATCCCGTCCGCCGGCTTGTCAGTGGCGCCGGCCATGATGCTATGGTGATGTCGGCTTTGTGCCCGACCGCGATGCTGTTCATCCGCTGCAAGGACGGGATCAGCCACAATCCCGCCGAAAGCGTCACTGGCGAGGATGCCGATGCGGCGCTCAAGGCGATGCGGTCATTCATCGATAAACTGGGAGAGTCGTACGGTGACTGAGCTTTTTGGCGAGATCGATCCGCCGCAGCGGATGCTGATGGGGCCGGGGCCGGTCAACGCGCATCCGCGCGTGCTCAGGGCGATGTCGGCCGATCTGCTCGGCCAGTTCGATCCCGAGTTCACGACCTATATGAACCAGGTGATGGCGCTCTATCGCGGCGTCTTCCAGACCGACAACCGCTGGACCTTCCTGATCGACGGCACCGCGCGCGCGGGGATCGAGGCGGCGCTGATCTCGCTGGTCGAGCCCAAAGCGACCGTGCTGATCGTGCGCTCGGGCCGCTTCGGTCTGCTGCTGTCCGAGATCGTCGAGCGCGCTGGCGGGAATATTGTCACTGTCGATGCCGAGTGGGGCAAGGTTGTGCCGATGGCGGCGATCGCCGAAGCGGTCGCGCGGCACAAGCCGGCGGTGGTCGCCTGCGTCCATGGCGATACCTCGACCACGATGGCGCAGCCGCTCGATGGGCTTGGCGAGATCTGTCGCGCGCACGGGGCTTTGTCCTATGTCGACGCGACCGCGACCTTGGGCGGGATGGCGGTCGAGGTCGATCGCTGGGGCGCCGATATCGTCACCGGCGGGTTGCAGAAATGCCTTGGTGGGCCGTCGGGATCGTCGCCGATCACAGTCTCCGATCGCGCGGCCGAGTTCATCTTCGCGCGCCGCCACACAGAGAAGGGCATCCGCGCCGCCGATGCGGCGGACGGTGGTCGGCCGCGCATCGCTTCCAACTATTTCGATCTCGCGATGATCATGGATTATTGGTCGGAAAAGCGCCTCAACCACCATACCGAGGCGACGACGATGCTGTACGGTGCCCGCGAATGCGCGCGGATTGCTTTGGCCGAAGGGCTGGAGGCACGGTTCGCCCGTCACGCCGCCGCCGGTCGCGCCGTCGTAGCCGGGCTGCGCGGCATGGGGCTGACGGTCTATGGTGCGGACGATCACCGCATGGCGAATGTGACCGGCGTCTATATACCCGACGGCGTCGACGGCGAGCGGGTGCGCACGCGGATGCGTGAGGATTTCGAGATCGAGATCGGTTCCGCGTTCGGACCGCTGCAGGGGAAGATCTGGCGGATCGGTGCGATGGGCTACAATGCCATGAAGCATAAGGTGCTGATCACGCTGGGCGCGCTTGAGGCGGTGCTGCGGGCGGAGGGATTCGCGGTGAAATCGGGTGCTGGTGTGGATGCCGCGTTGGCGAGTTATTCGTGAGCGTGTGTCCAGCCTCTCCACAAGGAACGTCGCTCATGACGGTCGCCCGCGATCTCGTCGGCTATGGTGCGACCCCACCCGATGCGTGCTGGCCGAACGACGCCCGCATCGCGGTGCAGTTCGTCATCAACTATGAAGAAGGCGCCGAGAACAATATCCTCAACGGGGATGCCGGATCGGAGGCCTTCCTGTCCGAAATGGTCGGGGCCGGGAGCCATGTTGGCGAGCGATCGATGGCGATGGAGAGCCTCTACGAATATGGCAGCCGCGCGGGCTTCTGGCGGCTGCACCGGCTTTTCACGTCACGCGATGTTCCCGTCACTGTTTTCGGTGTGGCCAAAGCGCTGGAAACCAATCCGGAGGCGGTTGCGGCAATGCAGGCGGCCGATTGGGAGATCGCCAGCCACGGCCTCAAATGGATCGATTATCAAAAAGTGCCCGAGGCCATCGAACGCGCGCATGTCGCGGAGGCGATCGCGCTGCACGAGAAGGTAACGGGATCGCGCCCGCTCGGCTGGTATCAGGGGCGCACCAGCCCGAATACCGCGCGGATCGTCGCCGAAGAGGGCGGCTTCCTCTACGATGCCGACAGCTATGCCGACGATGTGCCCTATTATGACCGGCGCTACGGGCGCGCGCAGTTGATCGTGCCCTACACGCTCGACGTCAATGATATGAAGATCGTCGCGCTCAACGGCTTCACAGAGGGCGAGCAATTCTTCCGGCACATGCGCGACACGTTCGATGCGCTCAATGCCGAAGGCGGGCGGATGATGTCGATCGGCCTGCATGCGCGGATCGCGGGCAAGCCGGGTCGTGCGGCGGCGGTGGCGCGGTTCGTCGACCATGTGCTGGCGCGTCAGGATGTCTGGATTGCCCGGCGGATCGATATCGCGCGGCATTGGCTGGAGGTGCACCCGGCATGACCATCGATGAGATCAATGCCCTCCCCGAAGCGGCCTTTAACGAGCGTTTCGGTTTCCTCTTCGAACATAGCCCGTGGATTGTCGAAACCGCGGCCAAAAGCCGCCCCTTCGCCGATCTCGACGCGATGGAAAGCGCGATGAACGCGGTCATCGAGCAAGCCGGCGAGGATGCCCAGATCGCGTTGCTGCGTGCGCATCCCGAACTGGCCGGCAAGGCGGCGATGGACAAGACGCTCACTGATGCGTCGGCCGCCGAACAGGCCTCGGCCGGGCTCGATCGGCTGACGCCGCAAGAATATGCGACCTTCCACGAACGCAACGACGCCTATCGCGCGAAGTTCGCCTTTCCGTTCATCATCTGCGTGCGCCTGACCGACAAGGCGGGTATATTGGCCGCGATGCGCGCCCGGCTTGGCAATGACCGGCCGGCCGAAATCGCGGCGGCGCGCGGCGAGATCGCGAAGATCGTCCACCTCCGGCTGGGAGACGCACTGGCATGACCGGCCTCGATGCTTTGAACGAGCAGGTTCGCGCCGATTTGGCGAAACTCGCCTTTGGCGCTCAGACTTGGGTGCGCCCGCGCGAAGATTTGTACGATGTCGTGATCGTCGGCGGAGGGCAGAGCGGGCTCGGCGCGGCGTTCGGGTTGATGCGCGAGCGCGTGTCGAACGTCCTCGTCATCGACGAGAACCCGGCCGGCTATGAAGGGCCGTGGGATACCTATGCGCGGATGATTACCCTGCGCACGCCGAAACATATCACCTCGATCGATCTCGGCATCCCTTCGCTCACCTTCCGCGCATGGTGGGAGGCGCAGCATGGGCCGGCTGGCTGGGAGCAGATCGACAAGATTCCGCGGCAGGACTGGATGGCCTATCTGCGCTGGTATCGCGCGGTGCTGCAGATCCCGGTCGAGAATGAGACGCGGCTGACGTTGATCGATCCGGCGCCGGACGGCACCTGGCTGCTCCATGTCGAGGGCCCGGAGGGATCGCGGACGATCGCCGCGCGCAAGGTAGTGCTCGCCACCGGCATTCAGGGCGGCGGCGAATGGCATGTGCCGGCATTCATAAAAGAAGCGCTGCCGAAGGGCCGCTATTTTCACACGTCGGCCATGATCGATTATGCGGCGCTGGCCGGGAAAAAAATCGGCATCCTCGGCGCCGGGGCATCGTCGTTCGACAACGCCCAATATGCGCTGTCGCTGGGTGTCGCCGAGGCGCATGTGTTCGTCCGGCGCACAATGCTGCCGACGATCAACCCGATCCGCTTCATGGAACAATCGGGCCTGATCGGCCGCTTCACCGCGCTCGACGATGACGCCAAATATTGCGTGATGGCGTCGTTTTTCGAACGCAACCAGCCGCCCACCAACGATACCTTCCAGCGCGCCGCCGCCTGGCCCGGTTTTCGCCTCCATCTCGGCTCGCCCTGGCTGTCAGTGCGCGAGACAGCGGACGGCGCCGAGGTAGTGACTCCGCACGGCACTTTCCTGTTCGACGCGCTCGTGCTGTCGACCGGACTCGTCACCGATCCCGGCTTGCGCCCCGAATTGCGGCTGGTCGCCAGCGATATCGCGCGGTGGCGGGATCGCTATGCGGCGCCGGCCGCCGTCGCCAACCCGTTGATCGGCGATCATCCTTATCTCGGCGCGGGCTTCCAACTGCTGCCGAAGGTGCCCGAGGCTGCGCAGAAGCTGCATGGCCTGTTCGCCTTCAATTATTCGGGTCTGATCAGCCTCGGCCTGTCGGCCTCGGCGCTGTCGGGCCTCAAATATGCGATCCCCAAGCTGGTGGATGGCGTGGCGAACCAATTGTTCGCCGATGATCAGGAGGCGGCTTTGCGCGATTATCTTGCCTATGACGAACCCGAATTCGTCAGCGTCTGGCCGGCCGAGGAGCAGGCGGCATGAGTGGCCTGTCCACCCATGTGCTCGATACGACGCACGGCCGCCCGGCGGCCGGCGTGCTCGTCAAGCTGACGCGCGACGGGACGACATTATTCCGCGGGGTTACCAATGCCGACGGGCGTTGTCCGGGCATGCTGGGCGAAGAGGCGCTAACAGTGGGCAGCTACCGATTCACGTTTGAAGTCGCTGACTATTTCCGCCGGGCGGGCGCCGAACTACCCGATCCACCCTTCTTCGATCGGATCATCATAGATTTCGCGGTCTCCGATCCGTTGGCGCATCACCATGTGCCGTTGCTCGTCTCCCCGTTCGGCTATTCGACGTACAGGGGAAGCTGATTTGGGCATCCGCTTCCTTCTCGATGAGGTGGTCCATGATCTGGCGGACGTCGATCCGACGCTGACCGTGCTCGAGTGGCTGCGCTATCGGGCATGCCGTACGGGAACGAAGGAGGGGTGCGCCGAGGGCGATTGCGGGGCGTGCACGGTGCTGGTGGGGGAACTAGGCGGAGATGGCGTCCAGACGGGAGGCCCCACCCCAACCCCTCCCCTGAAGGGGAGGGGCTTGCATGGGGCGAGCGGAGCCGAAAGCCCCTCCCCTTCAGGGGAGGGGTTGGGGTGGGGCAGTCCGCCAAACGATAAGCTGGCGATCGAGGGAACGCGTATCACCTGGCGTGCCCTCAACGCCTGCATCATGTTCATGCCGATGCTCGACGGCCGCGCGCTGCGCACCGTCGAGAGCCTTGGCGGCGGGCATCCGGTGCAGAGGGAGATGGTCGCGCGGCATGGGTCGCAATGCGGCTTCTGCACGCCGGGTTTCGTGATGTCGCTTTATGGCCGCAGCATTGGTGCGGCGGGGACGGCGGGTACGCCGGTCAAGGATGTCATCGCGGGCAATTTGTGCCGTTGCACCGGCTATGGGCCGATCCTCGACGCCGGGGAGGCTGTACCATTCGCCCCGGTCGACGATCGCATAACGATCGCCGCGTTGAAGGAACTGCGGCGCGGCGAAGGCCTTGCGCTCGCTTATGAGGATCCGCTGGCGGGTATCGTTCGCCGCTGGTTCTCCCCGCGGACGGCCGACGAACTCGCGGCGCTGCTGATCGAGCATCCCGACGCGCGCATGGTCGCGGGCGCAACCGACGTCGGGCTGTGGGTGACCAAGCAGCAGCGCGTGCTCGATACGGTGATCTGGCTGGGCGAGGTGGCCGATCTGCGCACGCTTGCAGAGGATGACGCGGGTCTCACGATCGACGCCGGGGTTCGCTATGTCGATGCCCATGCGGCGCTGGCGCGGCTGCATCCCGATCTGGGCGAGCTTGTGCGTCGGATCGGGGCGTTGCAGGTGCGGAGCGCCGGGACGATCGGCGGGAATATCGCCAACGGTTCGCCGATCGGCGATATGCCGCCGGCGTTGATCGCGCTTGAGGCTACCGTCACGTTGCGGCGGGGCGAGGAACGCCGGACATTGCCGCTGGAGGATTTTTTCGTGCGCTATGGCGTGCAGGACCGGAAGCCGGGTGAATTCGTTGAGAGCATATGGGTGCCGCGGCCGCTCACTCCCTCGCCCCCTTTAGGGGGAGAGGGCTTTAATCTGATCCGCATCTTCAAGCTCTCCAAGCGCTTCGACAGCGACATTTCGGCGGTGTGCGGCGCGTTCGCGCTCCGGATCGACGATGGGGTGGTCACATCTGCGCGGATCGCGTTCGGCGGTATGGCCGGTACGCCCCAACGGGCGAGCGCCACCGAGGCCGCGCTGACGGGCAAGCCTTGGTGCGAGGCGTCGATCGAGGCCGCCGCTGCCGCATTGGCACAGGATTATTCGCCGCTCACCGACGTCCGCGGATCTTCGGCCTATCGGCTTTCCGCCGCCGCCAACCTCCTTCGCAAGGTCTGGATCGAAACCCAGCTCGCGGAGCCGACGAGCGTGCTGGACATGGCCGATGGCTGATCGCGATCCCCGGTCGACCCGTGCGGTCCGCGCCAGCCTGCCGCACGATAGCGCGGCCGGGCATGTCGCGGGCAGTGCACGCTATGTCGATGACATGCCCGAACTGCCGGGCACGCTCCATCTCGCCTTCGGCAAGAGCAGCCATGCGCATGCCGCGATCATCGACATGGATCTGTCTGGGGTGCGCGCCGCCCCCGGCGTGGTCGCGGTGTTCGCCGCCGCCGATATCCCCGGCGCCAACAATGTCGCGCCGGTGGCCGGTGACGACCGGCTGTTCGCCGACGGTGAGGTAATTTGCGTGGGGCAGGCGTTGTTCGTGGTCGCCGCGACCAGCGTAACGGCCGCACGTCGGGCCGCCGCGCTGGCGAAGGTAAGCTACGATCCGCGCCCCGCGCTCATCACGATCGAACAGGCGCGCGCGGCGGGGTCACTGATCGAGGCGACCCAGCATATGGCGCGCGGCGATGCTGCGGCTGCGCTCGCCGCCGCACCGCGCCGGTTGCAGGGCCGGCTCGAGATGGGCGGGCAGGAGCATTTCTATCTCGAAGGCCAGGTCTCGCTCGCCACCCCGCGCGAGGACGGCCAGATCCACATCCTGTGCTCGACCCAGCATCCGAGCGAAGTCCAGCATCTCGTCGCGCACTTGCTCCATCTGCCGAGCGCCGATGTTACCGTCGAGGTGCGCCGGATGGGCGGCGCGTTCGGCGGCAAGGAGACGCAGGCGGCGCTCTTCGCCGCCGCCGCCGCTTTGGTGGCGAGCAAGACCGGCCGGCCAGCCAAGTTCCGCGTCGATCGCGACGACGATATGGAGATGACCGGCAAGCGCCACGATTTCGTGGTCGGTTACGATGTCGGTTTCGACGATCAGGGGCGGATCGAGGGGATCACGTTCGATCTGGCGTCGCGTTGCGGGGCGACATGGGATCTGTCGTCGGCGATCAACGACCGGGCGATGTTCCACGCCGACAATTGCTATTATCTGCCGGCGGTGTCGATCGTCTCGCACCGGATGAAGACCTACACCGTCTCCAACACCGCTTTTCGCGGCTTCGGCGGACCGCAGGGGATGATTGCGATCGAGCGGGTGATGGACGCGATCGCGGCCGACCTCGGTTTTGATTCGCTCTTGGTGCGGCAGGCCAATCTCTATGGTGAGCCGGGTCGCGACGTGACGCCCTATCATATGACGGTCGAGGACAATGTCGCGCCCGCGATCATGACGGAACTGGCGGCCTCGTCCGATTATCGCGCGCGGGCGGCGGCGGTCGATGCCTGGAACGCCCGCCATCGCGTCCTCAAGAAGGGGATCGCGCTCACTCCCGTTAAATTCGGGATCAGCTTCACCACCACCCATCTCAACCAGGCGGGTGCGCTCGTCCATGTCTATGCCGATGGTTCGATCCAGCTCAACCATGGCGGCACCGAAATGGGGCAGGGGCTGATGATCAAGGTGGCGCAGGTCGTCGCCGATGTGTTTGCGGTCCCAGTAGGCGCAGTCCGAATCGTCGCCACCGCCACCGACAAGGTACCCAACACCTCGGCCACCGCGGCCTCGTCGGGTGCCGATCTCAACGGCATGGCGGCGTTCAATGCCGCCTCGACAATCCGCGAACGGCTGGTGGCCTTTGTTGCGGAAAAATTCGGCGGCGATCCGGAGGCTGTCCGTTTCACCGCCGATGGCGTGCAGGTGGGCGGCGAGATAATCGCATTCGCGACCCTGTGCCGGCTTGCGCATCTCGGCCGGATATCGCTGTCGTCGACCGGTTTCTATGCGACGCCGAAGATCGCCTATGACCGCGCGACACATAGCGGCCGGCCATTCTATTATTTCGCTTATGGCGCGGCGGTGTCCGAAGTCGCGATCGACGTGCTGACCGGCGAGCATAAGGTGCTCGCGGTCGATATCCTCCACGATGTCGGACGCTCGCTGAATCCGGCGATCGACCTCGGCCAGATCGAGGGCGGCTTCGTGCAGGGCATGGGCTGGCTCACCACCGAGGAACTGGTGTTCGACGATGCCGGCCGGCTGCTCACCCACGCACCCTCGACCTACAAGATCCCCACTGCGAGCGACCGGCCGGCGCGGATGGACATCCGGCTGTGGGCGCCGGGCCGCAACACCGAGCCGACGATCCACCGCTCCAAGGCGGTTGGCGAGCCGCCCTTCATGCTCGCCATTTCGGTCTTTTCGGCGCTGACCAATGCCGTATCGGCGGCGGTGCCCGGCCGGGGGCTCGCCGATCTCGACGCGCCGGCGACGCCGGAGCGCATCCTGGCCGCGATCGAAGGCCTCAAGGCGCGGCCTCCACGTGGATGACTGGGCGACAACCGCACGCACGGCAATAGCCGCCGGTGAAGCGGCCGCGCTGGTGACAATCCTCGCAACTGAAGGCTCGGCGCCGCGCGGCGCGGGAACGCGGATGCTCGTCTGCGCGACCCGTATCGCGGGCACGATCGGCGGCGGTGCGCTCGAGCATCAGGCGATCGGCCAGGCGCGCGCTTTGCTCGAGCATCCGGCGGGAAGCTGGCGCGTCCAGGATTATCCGCTCGGGCCGTTGCTCGGCCAATGTTGCGGCGGTCGGGTACGGCTGCTGCTCGAGCATGTCGATCCGGTTGGCGCGGACTGGATCGGGCAGGACGGGCTGCTCGAAACGCGGTTCGGTGTGGAGCGGCTGGAACGGCTATTGATTGACGTGAAGATACCGGTCGATGCGGTAACGGCGCGGGGCCCGAAGCCCGAGCCAGGCGATGTGCTGGTCGAACGGCTCGGGATCGAACGGCTACCGGTGCTGCTGTTCGGCGCGGGCCATGTCGGCCGCGCGGTGGCGCGCGCGGTTGAAGGATTGCCGATCCAGCTCGGCTGGTTCGATACGCGCGCCGAAACCGCGGATGTGCCGGGTGTCACTATGGTTGACGACGCGAGGATCGCTGATTGCGTTGCCGAGGCGCCGGTGGACAGTGCGATTTTGATCATGACGCATGACCATGGGCTCGATTATCGGCTGACTGTCGCTGCGTTGACATCGTCGGCGGGGTTCGTCGGGTTGATCGGTTCGGAGACCAAGCGCGGGCGGTTCCTCTCGCGACTGGCACGCGATGGGGTAGATGCGGCGCGGCTTACCTGTCCTGTCGGTTTGGCGGGGATTATGGGGAAGGAGCCTGCCGTGATTGCCGTGTCCGTGGCAGCGCAATTGCTGCAGCTGCAGGCTCAAAAGCCCTCGCCCCCGCTTGCGGGGGAGAGGGTTGGGAGAGGGGGGCGACGGGAAGACGTTCGCGACGGGGCCTCCAGCACTGCCCCCTCTCCCCGACCCTCTCCCCCTAAAGGGGGCGAGGGAGTGCGCGCATGATCTCCGCTTTCCGCGCCGAAATCCTCGCGGTTCCCGAACCCGGCAACATCGTCCACCACCTCGACGGCCTGCTGATCATCGAGGACGGGATCATCGTCTCCTGCGGCCCCTATGTGCCGCCACCGCACGACATCCCCGTCACCCATTTCCCGGGCAAGACGATCGTCCCCGGCTTCGTCGACGCCCATGTCCATTACCCGCAGACCGAACGCATCGCCGCCCATGGCAGCCAGCTCCTCGAATGGCTCGACAAGCATATTTTTCCGGCCGAAATTGCCTTTGCGGATCGCGGTCATTCGGACAGGATCGCCGCCTTCTTCCTCGACGAACTTCTCCGCAACGGTACCACCAGCGCGTTGATCTATGCGACGGTGCATACGGCTTCGGTCGACGCGCTGTTCGAAGCCGCGCTCACGCGCAACATGCGGATCGTTTCGGGTAAGGTGCTGATGGATCGCGATGCGCCCGATGGCCTGCGCGATACGGTGGCGAGCGGGCGCGCCGACAGCGAGGCGCTGATCGCGCGCTGGCGAGGCAAGGGGCGGCTCGGCTATGCGGTGACTCCGCGCTTCGCCTTGACGTCGACTTTCGATCAACTTGTGAGCGCAGGCGAAATGGTCGCGGCGCACCCGGACGTGCTGATGCACACCCATATGGCTGAAAATCTCGGTGAGGTGGCGGCGGTTGCGGCGCGCTTTCCCGACTCGCGTGACTATCTCGATGCGTATGACCGGTTCGGGCTGGTCGGCCCGCGATCGGTGTTCGCGCATTGCATCCATTGCAGTGACGACATGTTCGATCGGATGGCGGCGAAGGGCGCGCATGCGGCGTTCTGCCCGACCTCGAACCTGTTCCTCGGCTCCGGCCTGTTCGATCTCGCCCGCGCGACCGCGCACGGCGTGGGGGTGGCGATCGGCACCGATATCGGCGCGGGCACCAGTTTCTCGATCCTCCATACCCTGGGCGAGGCCTATAAGGTCTGCCAGATGCGCGGAGACAGCCTCGATCCGTTCCACGCGCTCCATCTGGCGACCGTCGGTGGCGCCCGCGCGCTCGGCATCGCCGATCGGGTCGGATCGCTGCAGCTGGGGCAGGAGGCCGACTTCGTCGTGCTCGATCCGGCGGCGACGCCGTTGCTCGCGCGGCGCACGGCCGGCCTGTCGCTCCACGATAAACTGTTCGCCTTGCAGATATTGGGCGATGACCGGGCGATCGCCTTCACCTATGTCGCGGGTAACCTTGCGCACGAACGGGACAGATAATGACCGACCTCAATGCCTTCGTAACCGGCCTGCCCAAGGCCGAACTCCACCTGCATATCGAGGGCAGCCTAGAGCCCGAACAGATGTTTGCGTTCGCCCGGCGCAACAAGGTCGAGATTCCCTTCGCCAGCGTCGAGGATCTGCGCGGGGCTTATGAATTTTCGAAGCTGCAGGACTTCCTCGATATCTATTATCAGGGCGCGAACGTGCTGTGCACCGAGGCGGATTTTCACGATCTGGCGCTCGCTTATTTCGATCGCGCGGCGGCTGACAATGTCGTCCACGCCGAAATCTTCTTCGATCCGCAAACGCATACGGCACGCGGCATTCCGTTTCAGGTGGTCGCCGATGGCCTGCTTGCCGGCATGTCCTCGGCGCAGACGAAGCATGGGCTGACGTCCAAGCTGATCCTCTGTTTCCTGCGCCACCTCGACGAGGACGATGCCTTTGCAACGCTTAAAGTTGCCGAACCATGGCTCGATCGCATTGCCGGTGTCGGGCTCGATTCGTCCGAACTCGGCCACCCGCCGTCGAAGTTCGAGAAAGTGTTCACCGCCGCGGGGGATATGGGGCTGCTTCGCGTCGCGCATGCCGGCGAGGAAGGCCCGCCCGAATATGTGTATGAGGCGCTCGATCGGCTGCACATCGATCGGCTCGACCATGGCAACCGATCGCTCGAGGATACCGTCCTGACCGCGCGGCTGGCGCGCGAAGCGATGACCCTGACGGTCTGCCCGCTGTCCAACCTCAAATTGTGCGTCGTCGACGGCATCGCCGCGCATCCGATCGAGCGGATGCTCCGGGCCGGACTGCGCGCCACGGTCAATTCGGATGATCCGGCCTATTTCGGCGGCTATGTGAATGATAATTATCGGGCTTTGATCGGCATGGACGGGCTCGATGTACGCGACTTCGCTATGCTGGCGCGCAACAGCTTTCTGGGGTCGTTTCTGCCCGACGACGCGGTAACGGCGCACCTCGCCACGCTTGATACCTATGTACGGGACTTTATGGCCTGACGCCGCTTGATCGAACGCTTTTCCCTGCGCATAAGCCGGGCGAATCTGACCTGCCGGAGGCCAAACCGCGATGCCCACGCTGACCCCCATCGAGCAGGCCGAGTTCCTGACCGCTGTTCAATATCTTGCCCGCCGTGTGCGTGAGGATGAGTGGACACCGACTTTCATCATCGGCATCGGCCGGGGCGGGCTGGCTCCTGCGGTGTTCCTGTCGCATGCGACTGGCCTGCCGATGCTCTCGGTCGATTATTCGTCGAACGTGCCCGATTTCGCAGCCGAACTACTGGTCAAGCTGGCGCAGCGCAGCGCGGCGGGCGAACGGCTGCTGTTCGTCGATGACATCAACGATTCGGGCACCACAATCGCGCATCTGCGTATCGCACTCGCCGATGCCGGCGCCGATGCGGGGAATATTCGTTTTGCGGTGCTGATCGACAATATCGTCTCGGCCCAGCGCGTGGATTATCGCTTTCGCACGATCGACCGTTCCAAAAATAAGGACTGGTTTGTTTTTCCATGGGAAGCCGTGGCGCCGGTCGAGACTGTGATCGAGGATTCCGCAGTGGTGCCGGAGCGGTTGGCCTGACGTAATTCCTCCTGTGAGGAATTATCTCCGCACCCATGCAAGCAGCAATTCCACGCTGTGATCGAGCCGCTCCGCCCGCCACGCAGCACTCTTCATATCGACGCCGAGCAGCGCGGATAGCGAATAGCTGTTTGCCAGGTGAAACCGGCTGAGCGCGGTGATGGTGGTGTAGAGCTGGACCGGATTGATACCGGGGCGGAACAGGCCTTTCGCCTCGCCGACGGCGATGATGGTGGCAAGGACGTCCTTCAGCCGTTCCGCCGCCTCGGGAACCCGGCGCGACTGGCTGACGAAGCGACCCTGCATCATGTTTTCGGCGCGCAGCAGGCCTTCGAAATGCGGGTTGCCCTCGAAATAGGTGAAGGTGAAGCGCAGCAGCTTTTCGACGCAGCCGATCGGATCGCTCAGGTCGAAGCTCAGCGCGGCCTCGCGGGCACGCAGATCGTCATAGGCGGCCTCCAGCACAGCGAGATATAGCGCCTGCTTGTTGCCGAAATGGTGATAGAGCAGCCGGATATTGCATTTTGCCTGTGCGGCAATCCGCTCGGTCCGCGCGCCGGAAAATCCGTGGGCACTGAATTCGCGGGTCGCCGCTTTCAATATCGCCGCGCGGGTGCGATCGGCGTCGCGCTTGCGTGGAATGGCCTTAGGCGTTGGAGCAGCGGGGGCGATGGCCGTTGTGATGGTCGATCTCCAGCAATGCAGAAGCCATCGTTAGCCTGCTTCCCGCCGTCCGAAAAGCGGATCCGGGTCATATAAGTAAAAATCCTATTACTTATATTGCGGTGCGGCAATCTTGTGATACGATCACGCTTGAACCTCGCGCGAACGGGGAAGTGATGGAGAGCGTTCCGAACACAAAGGGGGCTCTATGCAGGATAGACAGCGAAGCAGGCGATGCCGCCGGTCGATAGCGACTGGCTTTTTGGCCTGTGGGCTGCTCACGTCATTTGGAATGTCGGTCGCCGTTCAGGCGCAAACAACGACGGAAGTTCGGGCCTTACCGATCCGGATGGTGATCGTGACGGCTTTCGAAATCGGCGAGGACACGGGTGATCGTGCCGGCGAGTTTCAGGCCTGGGCCAGCGAGATGCCGGTCAAGCTGCCATTTCCCGCCGGCTTTCGCGCGCTGCGTTACGATGCGAAGCGGCAATTGCTGCTGCTGCACACTGGCATCGGCACCAATCGCGCGGCCGCATCGACGATGGCGCTGGGCATGGATCCGCGTTTCGATCTACGCAAAGCCTATTGGATGGTGGCGGCGATCGCGGGCGTGAACCCCGATGAGGCGTCGGTGGGATCGGCGGCCTGGATCGGCCACGTCGTCGACAGCGATTACGGCTATGCGGTCGATCCGCGCGAGGCGCCGAAGGGCTGGACCACGGGCATGTTCCCGCGCGATCGTTCCGAACCCTATCAGATGCCGCGCGCCGACACCGAATATAATCTGTTCCCGCTCAACCTGGCCCTGCGCGATTGGGCCTATAAGCTGACCGCGAACGTCAAGATCCCCGATACATCGGTGCTTCAACAGATCCGTGTCGCTTATACCGACTTCCCCAAGGCGCAGACGCCGCCCGCGGTGATGACGGGCGATGAGATCACCGGCCAGACCTTCTGGCACGGTGCGCTGCTCAATGCGCATTTCGAAAAATGGACGCGCTACTGGGTCGGCGACGATGGCCGTTTTGTCATGACCGCGATGGAGGATAGCGGCGTGATCGGGGCGGTTCGCATGCTCGGGCGGGCTGGCAAGGCCGATCCGCAGCGCGTGCTCGTGCTGCGGACGGGAAGCAATTATTCGATGCCGGCACCGGGATCGGGGATCGGTGCTGCCGAAAGCTTGGGTTCGGAAGCCAAGGGCCTTTCGGCGCTGCAGCCGTCGCTCGATGCGGCGCATCTGATCGGCGGCAAGGTCGTGGAGGAAATTACCGGGCATTGGGATCGTTATGCCGCTGCAATCCCCGGAACAGCCAAGGAAACTCTGTCCGCCGCGAAGCCGTGACGCGGGCGATCCGTCGAGGCGATCGGTTCGCGTTTGACCGGGCGGACGGGGGCGGCGATAGCTTCGGTGCATGACGGCATGGCAGTTCTGGATAGATCGTGGTGGGACGTTCACCGATGTGGTGGCGATCACGCCGGATGGCGAGCGGCGTACCGCGAAACTGCTGTCAGAAGATCCCGGGCGCTATCCCGATGCCGCCGTGGCGGCGATCCGCGAACTGACCGGCGTGGCGGAAGGGCCGTTGCCGCCGGCCGACATCCGCATTGGCACGACGATCGCAACCAATGCTCTGCTCGAACGCAAGGGCGAGCCGACCTGCCTCGCGATCACGCGCGGCTTCGGCGATGCGTTGCGGATCGGTTATCAGGAGCGGCCCGATATCTTTGCGCGGCACGTCGTCATGCCACCGCCGGTCTATGCGACGGTGGTGGAGGTGGACGAGCGCGTTAGCGCGGATGGCGCCGTGCTGCGACCGCTCGATCCCGACGCCGCCCGGACGACGCTGCAGGCCGCTTTCGATGCGGGCCTGCGCGCCGTCGCGATCGTGCTGATGCATGGCTATCGCTATCCCGCGCACGAGCAGGCCCTGGCCGCGTTGGCGCAGGAAATCGGCTTCACCCAGATATCGGCGAGCCACGACGTCAGCGCGCTGATCAAGCTCGTCGGGCGCGGCGATACGAGCGTTGTCGACGCCTATCTGTCGCCGGTGCTGCGCACCTATGTCGAGGGTTTCGGCCGGGCGTTGGGCGGGAGCAAGCGGGCCTTGTTCATGCAATCGAATGGTGGCCTGATCGACGGGCGTCTGCTGCGGGGCAAGGATGCGATCCTGTCGGGGCCCGCTGGCGGCATTGTCGGCATGGCGCGGACGGCGGCCGAGGCGGGGTTCGATCGGGTGATCGGCTTCGATATGGGCGGCACCTCGACCGACGTATCGCTGTTCGCCGGCCGATATGAGCGCGACAATGAGACGCGAATTGCCGGCGCCCGCATCCGTGCGCCGATGATGCGGATACATACGGTGGCCGCTGGCGGCGGATCGATCTGCCGCTTCGATGGCACGCGCTTCCTGGTCGGGCCGGAATCGGCGGGAGCGGCGCCGGGTCCCGCTTGCTATCGGCGCGGCGGGCCGCTGACGGTGACCGATTGCAACGTGATGCTCGGCAAGGTCCAGCCCGATGTCTTTCCTCACCTGTTCGGACCGGGTGGCAATCTGCCGATAGACGGGCAGGCGGTGATCGATCGCTTTGCCGAAGTCTCGGCGCAGGTGGCGTTGCCGCCGCAGCAGATTGCGGAAGGGTTCGTCGCCGTTGCGGTCGCCAACATGGCCAATGCGATCAAGGCGATCTCGGTCGCCAAGGGCCATGATGTGAGTCAATTCACTTTGGCCTGTTTTGGCGGGGCCGGTGGGCAGCATGCGTGCCTGGTGGCGGATGCGCTGGGGATGGACCGGGTGATGATCCATCCGCTCGCCGGGGTGCTGTCGGCCTATGGTATGGGACTGGCGGACCGCAGCTTGGTGCGCGAACGGACGCTGACGATCGAACTGGTTGCTTCGAACATGGGGCTGTTGCGCGACGCGATCGCGACGCTCGAGGGGGAGGCGCGGGCGGTGCTGGTGGCGCAGGATATCGGCGATGTGCCGGTACGCGCCGAGGTTCAGGCCCTGCTGCGCTATGGTGGCACCGATAGTATGATCGAGGTGGCTGCCGGGGAACTGGAGCCGATGCTGAGGGCGTTCGAGGTCGGGTATCGCCAGCGCTTCGGATTTTTGAGCGATGCAGCGGTGGTCGTCGAGATGATACGGGTCGAGGCGATCGCGGAGGGTGGGGGGCCCCTCCACCAGCCTTTGGCTGGTCCCCCTCCCCGTTCCGGGGAGGAATTTTGTCGCTCAATTCCTCCCCGAAACGGGGAGGGGGACCATGCGCAGCATGGTGGAGGGGTGGCGCCGCTCAACAAGGTGGACAGCTTCATGGCCGGCGCCTCCCACGTGACCCCCATTTTCGATCGCTCGGATCTCCCCATCGGCTTTACCCTCGACGGTCCCGCGCTCGTCACCGATCCGGTCTCGACAACCGTCGTCGAACCGGGCTGGCGCCTGACCATCGACGCCCATTCCAATATCATCCTCACCCGAGCGGCCCCGCGCGCCCGGAAGACCGTCGACGCCGCCACCGTCGATCCGATCCGCCTCGAAATCTTCGCGGGCCTTTTCATGGCGATCGCCGAGGAAATGGGGGCCGCGCTTCAGAACAGCGCCTCCTCGGTCAATATCCGCGAGCGGCTCGATTTCTCCTGCGCCCTGTTCGATGCGGCGGGCAATCTGGTCGCCAACGCGCCGCACATTCCGGTTCATCTCGGTTCGATGGGGGAGAGCATCCGCACCGTGATCGTGCGGCGCGGTGCGGATGGGCGCGGGATGCTGCCGGGCGATGTCTATGCGCTCAACGCGCCTTATGATGGTGGCACGCATTTGCCCGATATCACCGTGATCATGCCGGTTTTCGCCGGAGAGAAGGATCCGGCGCCGGCTTTCTTCGTCGCCGCGCGCGGCCATCATGCCGATATTGGCGGGATCAGCCCCGGATCGATGCCGCCCGACAGCCGGAGCGTCGAGGAGGAGGGGGTGATCCTCGATAATCTGCTGCTCGTCGATCGCGGGCGCTTCTGCGAAGCGGAATTGCGCGCGCTGTTGGGGGGCGGTCGCTGGCCGTCGCGCAACCCGGATCAGAACATCGCGGATCTCACCGCGCAGATCGCCGCCTGCGCGCGCGGGGCTGCCGAACTGCGCCGGATATCGGCCGAATATGGGGCGGGGGTGGTGCAGGCCTATATGGGCCATGTGCAGGCCAATGCCGAGGCCGCGGTGCGGCGGCTGATCGATAGTCTGTCCGACGGTGCCTTCGCTTATGAGATGGATGACGGCGCGGTGATCCGGGTCGCGGTGTCGATAGATCGGGCGGCGCGCACCGCGCGGGTCGATTTCACCGGCACCAGCCCGCAGCATCCGGGCAATTTCAACGCGCCGCTTTCGGTGGTCCGCGCGGCCGTTCTGTATGTGATCCGGACGCTGATCGACGAGCCGGTGCCGCTCAACGACGGTTGCCTGCGCCCGATCGAGATCTCCGTGCCCGAAGGATCGATGCTCAACCCGCGCTTTCCCGCGGCCGTGGTCGCCGGCAATGTCGAGACCAGCCAGGTGATCACCGATGCCTTGTTCGGCGCGCTCGGGGCGATGGCGGGGGCGCAGGGTACGATGAACAACTTCACTTTCGGCAACAACGCGCACCAATATTATGAGACGATCGCCGGCGGATCGGGCGCGGGGCCGGATTTCGACGGCACCGCCGTGGTCCAGACCCATATGACCAACAGCCGGCTCACCGATCCCGAAGTGCTGGAGGCGCGCTTTCCGGTTTTGGTTGAGGAATTCGCGATCCGGCGCGGATCGGGCGGGGCGGGGCGACATCGCGGCGGCGACGGCGCGGTTCGTCGGATCCGCTTCCGCGAAGCGATGCACGCCGGCATCCTCGCCAACCGCCGCCGCGTGCCGCCGTTCGGGCTGGCGGGTGGCAGCGATGGCGCGTTGGGCGTGAACCGGATCGAGCGTGCTGATGGCCGGGTCGAAGTGTTGCCGGCGACGGCGGCGGTGGAGATGGCGCCGGGGGACGTGTTCGTGATCGAGACGCCGGGTGGTGGGGGATATGGCGCGGAGGGGGAGTCATGAACGAGGGTGACGCGCTCCCTAATTCCTCCCCGAGCTTGCTCGGGGAGGGGGACCACCCGCAGGGTGGTGGAGGGGGCTGCGCGAGGCTTCAAAAGGCTACGATGACGAGGATGCGAGGTGGGACTACCCCACCACCGCCTTCGGCGGTCCCCCTCGCCGAGCAAGCTCGGGGAGGAATGGGTGGCGATCGCCTGACGCTAGCGCCTATCAATGACTGCAATCGGCGAGGCGCCTGATGCTCGTCCTCTCCGGCATCGCGATCATCGCTTTGGGGTTCCTGCTCCGCTTCAACCCGCTGGTCGTGGTGCTTGCCTCGGCGCTGGTCACCGGCCTCGCGGCGGGGCTCGATCTCCACGCGATCGTCGCCGCGTTCGGCAAGGCGTTTAACGATAATCGCTATGTCACGGTCGTCTATATCGTCGTGCCGCTGATCGGGCTGCTCGAACATCATGGGTTGCAGGCCCGCGCTCGCGCGTTGGTGGCCGGCATCAGGGGCGCGACCGCGGGGCGGCTGCTGATCGTCTATCTGCTATTCCGGCAGATTACGGCGGCTTTGGGCCTCAACTCGATCGCTGGCCACCCGCAAACGGTGCGCCCGCTCGTCGCGCCGATGGCCGAGGCGGCGGCGAATATCGACGATCCCGAGGACGAACGGGTCAAGGCGATGGCGGCCGCGACCGACAATGTCGGGGTTTTTTTCGGGGAGGATATCTTCGTCGCGATCGGATCGATCTTGCTGATGAAGGGCATATTGGAGGGGTATGGCATCGATCTGCAGCCCTTCTCGCTCTCCGTCTGGGCGATCCCGACGGCGATCGCGGCATTCCTGATCCACAGCGCCCGGCTGCTGCTGCTCGATCGCCGGCTGAAGCGGGAGCGCCGGCGATGATCGGCCTGCCGTTCGTCTATGTCGTAATGGGGCTGATCTTCGCCGCTTATGCCGGGCTGAGTGCCGCCCGCAGGCGCTTCGGCAATGCGGCGTTCTGGGGGCTGGTCGCGCTCAGCTTCTTCGCCGGAGACCGGATCGGCGATTTCGGCAATGGGCTGCTCGTCATCGCATTGGTCGCCATCGCCGGTCTCAAAGGCGTTCGCAAGGGCGTGGCGGAAAGCGTCGGCACTGGCCGGGCGCGCGGCAACGGCCTGTTCCTCGCCGCGCTGATCGTGCCGGCCATCACCGTATTGGGGACATGGCTGTTCAAGCAATTCCCCGAGTTCGTCGATCCCCGGCAGGTCACTCTCGTGGCGCTGACGCTGGCGGTGCTGATCGCGCTCGCGGCCTGCTTCATCTGGCTGCGTCCCGCCCCGGCCGAGCCGTTTCGAGAAGGGCTGCGGCTGATGGACGGGGTCGGCTGGGCGACCGTACTGCCGCAGATGCTGGCCAGCCTCGGCGCGGTGTTCGCGCTGGCCGGGGTCGGCAATGTCGTCGGCGGGCTGATGGGGCATGCGATCCCCGATGGCAGCCTGATCGCGGCGGTGCTGGCTTATGCGATCGGTATGGCTTTGTTCACGATCGTGATGGGCAATGCGTTTGCGGCCTTCCCAGTGATGGCGGCGGCGATCGGCGTGCCGTTGCTGGTCCGCGCGCACCATGGGGATCCGGCGATCGTCGCGGCGATCGGCATGCTCGCCGGCTTTTGCGGAACCCTGCTGACGCCGATGGCCGCCAACTTCAACATCGTGCCAGCGGCGCTGCTGGACCTCAAGGATCGCTATGGCGTGATCCGCGCGCAGGTCGGCACCGCGATCCCGTTGCTTGTGGTCAACATCGCGCTCCTCTATTTCCTGGCCTTCCGATGACCCATCTCGATCAGCCCACCGCTTCGCGCTTCGCCCGGCTTACGCTCGGCCATCTGACCCGCGAATATCCGAACAAGCTCGATCATGTGATCGAGGGCGCGCACGATATTGCCGCCCCGTCCGAGCTCCACCCGATCTTCTACGGCAGCTTCGACTGGCACAGTTGCGTCCATGGCTGGTGGCAGGTGATGCGGCTGCTGCGGCTTTATCCTGACATGACCGAGGCGGATGAGATTCGGGCGCTCGCCGATACGATGCTGGTGCCGGAGAAGGTAGCCGGCGAACTGGCCTATCTCCAGCGGCCAGCGTCGGCGGGCTTCGAGCGGCCTTATGGCTGGGCGTGGCTGCTCGCGCTCCATGCCGAGCTGGAGCACCATGGCGCACCATGGGCCAAGGCTTTGCAGCCGCTGGCGGAGGCCTTTGCCGCGCGTTTCACGGCTTTTCTGCCGAAGCTCACTTACCCGCTGCGGGTCGGCACGCATTTCAACATCGCCTTCGCGCTGGTGTTGGGGCTCGAATGGGCCGGGGATCACGATCCTGGGCTGGCGGCGATGATGCGCGCGCGAGCACACGCATGGTTCGCGGCGGATCGCGACTGTCCGGCATGGGAACCCGGCGGCGATGAGTTCCTGTCGTCTGCGCTCACCGAAGCGCTTCTGATGAGCCGCGTGCTGCCCGCGGGGGAATTCGCCGACTGGTTCGCCGGCTTCTTTCCGCATCTTGCCGATCGACGGCCGGCGACGTTGTTCGCGCCGGCGATCGTTTCCGATCGCAACGACGGCAAGATTGCCCATCTCGACGGGCTGAACCTCAGCCGGGCATGGTGCTGGCGATCGATCGCGCGGGCGCTGGGCCCGCACCCGCTGGTATCGATCATGGCGGCTGCAGCCGAGGATCATCTCGCCGCGAGCCTGCCGTATCTGGCCGAAACCTATATGGGCGAGCATTGGCTGGGGACCTTCGCCTTGCTCGCGCTGGAGGCATAAGTCGCACCGTCGTTGCCGTTTCGTGCCGGGCAGGGCATAGGCGGCACATGCTCAATGACAATATCCTGTTCATCGATGGCGAAGCGATCGTCGTCGACAAGCCTGCCGGCCTTCCCGTCGATCCTCCGCGCGACGGATCGATGAGCGTCGCCAACCAGCTCCAGTCGCTCGCCTTCGGGTTCAAGCGCTGGCCGCATCCGGTCCACCGGCTCGATCGCGACACATCGGGCTGCCTGCTGCTCGCGCGCCATCCGAAGGCGCATGGCCGCTTCACCCAGGCGTTCGAGGCGGGATCGGTCGGCAAGATCTATCTCGCGGTGCTCGATGGCGTGCCCGATGCGGAAAGCGGGCTGGTCGACATGGCTTTGTCCAAGACGTCGACCCGCGAGACCGGCTGGCGCATGGTCGCCGATCCGAAGGGCAAGGCGGCGCGCAGCGCCTGGCGGGTGCTGCAGACGGTCGACGGCCGCGCGCTGGTAGAGTTCCGGCCCGAAACCGGCCGCACGCACCAGATCCGCGTCCATGCCGCGAGCGGCATCGGGGTGCCGATCATTGGTGATCCGGTCTATGGCAAGGGCGACCGGCCGATGCTGCTCCACGCGGCCTCGCTGACGGTGCCGCGCGACAACAAGCCGCCGATCGAGGCGCGCGCGCCATTGCCGCCGACGTTCGCGGCATTGGGTTTTGCCGATCCGACCGTGCCGTTGCCGGTCGCTGCGATCAATCCCGGACCTTCCCCCGCAGGTTCTTGACGGTCGATCTTTTCGCCTTGCCATCCATCCGCTTCGCCTTGGCGGTTTTGGATGGCCGGGTCGGTTTCCGCTTCTTCGGAACGATCGTCGCTTCCTTGATCATCGCGATCAGCCGCTCGCGAACCTCCGTCCGGTTCATCAATTGCGATCGTGCGCCCTCCGACCGCAATACCAGCACGCCGTCGTTGGTGAGCCGCGATCCCGCCAGATCGCTGAGCCGATGCTTGACCATGTCGGGCAGGTTGGGCGAGGCCCACACGTTGAACCGCAGCAACACGGCCGAATCGGTGGTGTTGACATGTTGCCCGCCGGGGCCGCTGGCGCGCGTGAAGCTTTCCTCAATCTCGTCGGAATCGATCGAGATGGATCGGGTAACGGGGATCAATACCATGAAGCATGCCTACAACCCCGGCGCATGATCGGGTAGATGGGTTTGAGAAGCCGGGCGACCGATACGGAGCGATGATGTACGATTTTGCGAAGACTGATCCGAACGACAAGGCGGCGCTTTACACCGATCTGCTCTCCGCCCTCGGCGCGATCACGGCAGAGGAGCCCGATCCGATCGCCAACATGGCCAATGCCGCGGCCCTGATCTGGGATTTCCTGCCCGATCTCAACTGGGCGGGATTTTACCGCGTGATCGATGGCGAACTGGTGCTCGGGCCGTTTCAGGGCAAGGCCGCCTGCATCCGGATCGCGCGCGGGCAGGGCGTCTGCGGTACGGCGATGGCGACGCGCGAGATCCAGTGCATCGACGATGTCCACGCCTTTCCCGGCCATATCGCCTGCGATGCGCGGTCGATGTCCGAACTGGTCGTGCCGATCGAGCATGAAGGGCGGCTGATCGGCGTGCTTGATCTCGACAGCCCGACCCTCGCCCGTTTCGATGCGCAGGATGTCGAGGGCTGCGCCGAGCTGATGGCGGTGCTCGGGCCGAGGGTCGCGGGCTGACAATCAGGCTTTTCCGGCAAGGCTCTCCAGCAGCAGCGCATCGACGATCGATACCACGGCACCAGCATCGTCGATGAAGGCGACGGGGCCGTAATTGGTGAAGAACAATTCGGTATAGACCGGAAAGCAGGTTCGCTCATGGACAGCGCCCAGCGGCTCATAGCCATAGGTGCCCTCGATCGCGCTGCCCATCCGATAGTCCATCTGGCCCTTCACGACAAAATATTCGCCTGCGGCATAATGGCGATGGCTGGCGAGGAAACTGCCGGGCTGGCAGCGCAGCAGAACCGTCCAGCGTCCGGTTTCGCGGCTGGAAAAGAGCAGGCGGAAATCGATGCCGGCGGCAAGGGGCGTCCAGGGCAGTTCGCCGGGCGGCGTGAGGCGTTCGTCTGTCAGGCTCATGGCTTTGCTCTCCCGGCTAGGAAAGTGCCAGTGGGACGAGGGGACGGCAAGCCGTGCAATTGCAAACCGCCACTTGCCAAGCCGTGCCGCTGCGGCCCTAAGTGCGCGGATGCGCAGTGATCTCATTGCCGGGCTATCCGTCGCCGGGCTGATGCTTCCCGAGGCGGTCGCTTATGCGCAGATCGCCGGCCTTCCGCCGCAGAGCGCGATCTTTGCGGGCATAGCCGGATGCCTGGGTTATGCCCTTGTCGGGCACAGCCGCTTTGCGATCCTGTCGCCGACATCGTCATCGGCGACGATCCTGGCGGCTACGCTGGCATCGATGCCCGGTACGATCGCAACCCGGGCGGTCTTTGCCACGGCTCTGGTCGGTATGATCGGCATGCTGTTTCTGCTCGCGGCCGTACTGCGGCTCGGGGCGTTTACAGGCTTCATTTCCCGGCCGGTTCTGCGCGGCTTCGCCTTCGGCCTGGCGATCACCATCATCATCCGCCAGCTTCCGATCCTGGTGGGGACGCCCGTGCATGAACCGAATATCTTCCGGCTCGGCGCGGCCCTTGTCGCTTCAGCTCCGCACTGGAGGCCTGCGAGCGTCGGCATCGGCTGCCTTGCGCTCGCCATCCTCCTGCTCATCAGGCGTTATCCCGTCGTGCCGGGGGCCTTCCTGGTCCTGGCTGCCGGTGTCATGGCCTCGTGGTTCTTCGATTTGCCTCAACAGGGCGTGGCGACCGTCGGGGCAATCGATACCGCCTTGCCCTGGCCGCGATGGCCACTCCTGGATCGCGCGCAATTTACGCTGCTGCTGCAATTCACCCTGCCGCTTGGCATGATCTTGTTCGCCGAGTCCTGGGGAACGATCCGGGCGCTGGCGCTGCGGCATGGCGACCGTGTCGATGCGACGCGTGAGCTGGGCGCTTTGGGCATCGCCAATCTCGCCAGCGCGCTCGTGCAGGGCATGCCGGTCGGTGCGGGCTTTTCGGCCGGCGCGGCGAGCGAGGCGGCCGGCGCCGCAACCCGCGCGACCGGGGTGATGGCGGCTGTGGGACTGGCGATGCTGATCGCCTTCGGGACGCCGCTGATCGCGTGGTTGCCACAGCCTGTGCTGGCCGCGGTGGTAATCGCGGCGCTCGCCCATGCGCTCGATCCGGCACCGCTCGTGCGGCTTTGGCGGTTGGGGCGCGATCATTATATCGCGCTGGCCGCCACGATCGGCGTCTTGGTGCTGGGCGTACTGAACGGCATGCTCGTGGCCATCGCGCTGTCGCTGGCCGCGCTGATCCATCGGCTGGCGACGCCGCGCGTGGTGCGGCTCGGGCGGCTCGGAGACAGCCACGACTATGTCGATGTCGCGCGGCATGTCGATGCGGTCGCGCCGTCCGATCTCGCGATCTGGCGCCCGACGGAGCCGCTCTTCTTCGCCAACGCCGAACGCATGCTGGCCTTTGTCGCAAAGAATGCGATCGGCGACCCGGCCTCGCGCCGCCTCATCATCAGTCTCGAGGAAAGCTTCGATCTGGACAGTACCGCGCTTGACGCATTGATCGAGTTCGATGGCCTGATGCGGGCCAATCATATATCCGTGCAGCTTGCGCGCGTGCATGACAAGGTTCGCGACCTTTTGCTGGCGGTGAAGGAGACCGATCTTCCGTCACGCAGCAGCTATAGCGTCGATGACGCCGTTACGGCGTTGCGCCAACGGCCCTCACATGCGGAGAAGATTTCGTGAGACATGATTTCGAGCCGTTGCTGCATCCGATCGAAATCTCGGCGCTGCGGCCGACGCAGATGACGGTCGGCCTGCGCGAAGTGGATCGCAAGCGAACCGAATGGCGAAAGCATGCGGAACGGGACGGGCCGGATTTCCTCGGGCGACATATGATACCGGCGGTCATCGGCCCCAGGGGGACCTATTTTCTCGTCGATCACCATCACCTTGTCCGCGCCTTGCATGATGAGGGGGTGACGCACGTTCTGGTCAGCGTCATCGCCGATCTGGGGGTGCTCAAGCGATCGGCCTTCTGGACGTTCATGGACAATCGCAACTGGCTGCATCCGTTCGACGTCGATGGAAAGCGCCAGGCGCATGGGCGAATACCGAAGGCGATCGGCAAGCTCGAGGATGATCCCTACCGTTCGCTGGCCGGCGAGCTTCGTCGGGCCGGAGGCTTTGCGAAGGCCGACATGCCCTATTCCGAGTTTCTCTGGGCGGACTTCCTGCGGAGGAGGGTGGATCTCCACATCGTGGTCAAGGATTTCGAAGCGGCGGTGGCAGAAGCGCTCGACTATGCGCATCATCCTGATGCGCGCTATTTGCCGGGTTGGTGCGGCGCTGTCGAATGATCGCCCGGCGATTTTTTGTCCGTTCAGTTCGCAGCAATCTTCGGGCGCCCAATTTCCCGCGATGCGTTGTCTGGCCTTGTCCCTGCTCCTGATCACGGCTTCCGCCGCTCATGCGGAAGATGCCGAGCATCGCGCCGACCGGTTGCGGACGATCCAGCTCAACGAACGTGCCAAGGCCGCGAGCGATCGCCGCGATCGCAATCTCGGGCACCCGACCGATGGCTATCGCGCCGCCCGCGCGCGCTACGAACGCGAGATGGATGACTGGCGACGGCAGGTCGCGGCCTGTCGCGAGGGCGATTATCGGGCCTGCGATCGCTAGCGGCGGCGGAACGAAGCCGCTGGCGGTCGGTTTGGCCTTCGCAGAGCGGAGGACGTCATGGTCGATAATATGTTGGGAATGCTGATCGGTGCCGGGATCGACCGCGAGGATGGCGATTCGGGCATCAAAGGCGCGATCGTCGGATCGATCGCGCAGAGCAGCTTGCGGGTAGTCGCGCCGCTGGCCGTCACCTTCGCGATCGGCTGGGGCGTCCAGTTCCTCGTGCGACGGGCCGTGCGCGCAATTTCGGGTGACCGCGACGTCGCGGCACCGTGACGCGGAGCTGACGGATGCTGCGGGTCTTTCCGCGGGCTGATGGTGCCGTGGAGGCCGAGCCGACCGACACCACTCGCTGGATCGATCTGGTCGCGCCGAGCCCGGAGGAGAGCGCGCTCGTCCACGAGCGCTACGGCATCGTCGTACCGACCGAAGCCGCGCTGCAGGAGATCGAGGCCACCAGCCGGCTGCGCGCCGATGGCGATACGCTCTACATGAGCGCGCCCTTCATCGAAGGCGTCACCACCGATCGCTGGCAGGTAGCGCCGACCGGCTTCATCCTGACGCCGGACATTTGCATCACGATCCGCTTTGTTGCGTTGCCCGCTTTCGATCAGGTCGCGGACGAACTGGCGGCAAAATCCGATCTTGTCTCGGCCGAGGTGCTGGTGCGCCTGCTCGAGGAGGTGGTCGATCGCGCCGCCGATCATCTCGAACGCGCGGCGGAAGCGGTGTCGGACGCGTCGCACGCGATCTTCGTCGATCCCCCCAAACGACGGAGCCTCAGCCGCAATACGGCCTTGCTCCGCGATACGATGCGCAGCATCGGCCGCGCGAGCGACCGGGCGTCACGGGTGCGCTACATGTTTCTCAACATCGGCCGGATGGCGAGCTTCGTGATCGATCGCTGCGACCCCAAGCTCGACGAGCCGATCCGCGCCCGGCTGGAGGCCGTGCGTCACGACATCGCCTCGCTCGACGAGTTCGAGGCGAGCCTGTCGGGCCGGATCCAGCTGTTGCAGGATTCTGCGGCGGGCTTCATCAGCATCGAGCAGAACGAAGTTGTGAAGGTGCTCACCGTCGTTTCCGTCGTCGGCGTGCCTCCGGTGCTGGTGGTGGGGATTTATGGCATGAATTTCAGGTTCATGCCCGAACTGCAATGGCATTATGGCTACCCGCTCGCGCTCGTCCTGTGCGTGCTGTCGGCGGTGGTGCCGCTGCTGTGGTTCCGCTGGCGCGACTGGATCTGATGGCGATGAAGCCTCTCCCCTTCAGGAAGGGCATTCACATATTCGGCCTGGTTCGCCGTTCCAAGATCCTCCCCGAGCAATCTCGGGGAGGGGCTTTCAGTCGCTCCATGCCTCGACATCATCCTCCAGCCCGATCAACGCCAGCCCCGTGGCGATCGAGGTCAGTTCGTCGCCGGCGGCAAGACGGTCTTCGCCGAAGCGGCGGGTGAATATCGCGCGAACCGCAGGGATCAGCGATGAGCCCCCCGTCAGGAACACGCGATCGATGTCGGCGATCCCGACTCCGGCACCGGCCAGCGCCTTGTCGACGGTCGCCTCGATCCGCGTGAGGTCCTCGGCGATCCAGCTTTCGAACTGCGCGCGGGTGACCGGGGTGGCGATCTCGAGCCCCGCCCCGGAGAACAGGAAGTCGGCCTGTTCCGCCGCCGATAGCGCTCGCTTGAGCGATCCGACCGCGTCGTAGAGCGGATAGCCCAGTTCATTCTCGATCACCGCGATCATCCGGCCGATCGCCACAGGATCGAGCGCGCTGCGCTGGAGCCGACCGAGTTCGTCCATCGTGCGCCGGTTGCGCATCAGAGCGAGCCGCGACCAATCGGCGAAGTCGGCGAAATAGCTGCGCGGGATTTCGAGGATCTTGTCGAACGATCGATAATCCCCACCCTTGCCGAGCATCGGCAGGATCAGCTGATCGATGATCCGATAATCGAAACGATCGCCGGCGATGCCGATGCCGGCCGATCCCAGCGGCGTGCAGCGCCGCGCCGCGCCCGGGGCGGCGATCCGCACGATCGAAAAATCGCTGGTGCCGCCGCCGAAATCTGCCACCAGTATCGTCGCCGGCTTCGTCAGCCGCGAAGCGAAGCTGAATGCCGCGCCCAAAGGTTCATAGACATAATGGATCTTCGGACCCAGCTTCGCGAACATCAGATCGTAGCGGGTCCGCGCGATCTGCGGATCGGGGCGGGCTCCGGCATATTCGACCGGACGGCCGACAACGATGCGATCGGGCCGCGTATCGAGCCGGCCGCCGGCATGACCGGTCAATTTGTCGAGGAACATCCGGCCAAGATCTTCGAACCGGTAGCGCTTCTCGAACACTGATGCATGTTCGAAGCTGGCGCTGGCGGCGACCGACTTGAACGACTGGATGAAGCGGCTTTCCTGCGGATATTCGAGATATTCGGCGATCGCCCAGGGGCCGGCCTCGACCGCCAATCCGCCACGGACATCCTCATCATGCCAGAAGCACAGGGCCGATCGGAAGATGGCGCCGGTCGCCTGTTCGCCGGCAAAGGCGATCAGGTCGGCGGGTTGCCCGGCGCCGGCGGTGGCGACGACACTGTTGGTCGTGCCGAAATCGAGCCCGAGCGCCCGATCGGCACCTGCTGTGTTCATGATGAAAATCCGCCATTAGCTGCCCGCGCAAGGGCCACGCCTATGCCGTGCCGGGCGGGCGGAGGCAATCGGCGCGTTTGCGGACGCGCGACGGCCGCTCAGCCGCGCGAATTGAATACCGACCAGCCGGTCGCAGCCGCCAGCCGTTCGAGCGCCAGCGAGCCGATCTTGGAATTGCCGCGCTCGTTGAGCCCCGGCGACCAGACCGCGATCGATGCGACGCCGGGCACGACCGTCAGGATACCGCCGCCCACCCCCGATTTGCCGGGCATGCCGACACGAAACGCGAATTCACCCGATCCGTCATAATGGCCGCACATCATCATCAGCGCGTTGATGCGCTTGGCCCGCGTCGGCGGCACGATCGAATGGCCGGTGACCGGATCGCGTCCATGCATCATCAGAAAGCGTCCCGCCGCCGCCAATTGGCGGCAGTTCATGGCGATCGCGCATTGATGGAAATAGACGCCGAGCACCTCCTCCACCGGATTGTGGATGTTGCCGAACGCCCGCATGTAATTGACGAGCGCCGCGTTGCGAAAGCCGGTATCCTGCTCGCCCCTGGCCACATCGTCGTCGATGAAAATTGTGTCGTCATGCGCGAGCTGGCGCAGGAAGCGCAATATTTCGCCGATCGCCTCGCGCGGCCTGTGCCCCGACAGTACGACATCGCTGACGACGATCGCGCCGGCATTGATGAACGGATTGCGGGGAATGCCATGCTCCTGTTCAAGCTGGACGATCGAATTGAACGCACTGCCCGAAGGCTCACGACCGACCCTGTGCCAGAGCGCATCGCCGACCTTGCCGAGCGCAATCGTCAGCGCGAACACCTTCGAAATGCTCTGGATCGAAAACAATGTATCGCCGTCGCCCGCGACATGGATGGTCCCGTCCGCGGTGATCACCGCGATGCCGAACTGGTTCGGATCGACGCAGGCCAGGCCGGGAATATAATCGGCCACCCGGCCGCGATCCTGCTCCTGCGCCATATCGGCGGCGATCTTGCGGACGATATGATCGATGTCGGTCATTTGCGATCCTCCGCCGCGATCAGGGGGATCGATGATCGACGGTGAAAATGGTCCCGCGCGTTTTGCATGATATCCTCCCCCAGGCCGTCACTTTCGTGGATTGCGGCGATCTGCGCAACCATCTGGCATATTCCCGATCCGGGGGGCATGCTCCGGATCGCGGCCACAAGATTGCGGGCTGCACGCGGGAACGGAACGCTTCGCGGCGGCGTTGGCCTGTCAACAGAAAGTGTGCCGATGCTGACCGACGCCGACTATCTGATCTTCCGCCCGGACTATGTCGATCTGGCGCATTCCCCGCTCCGGCGCTCGCTCGATGCGCCGACCTATGTCCTCGGCGCCTTCAATCCGGGGCTGACACGGCTGCCCGGCGGCAATCTGTTGATGATGGTCAGGGTTGCCGAGGCGCTGCGCGAACCCATCTGGGACGGCCATGTCCATGCGATCCGCGGAACGCCGGAAGGCTATGTGCTCGATGCCTATCCGCTCACCGGTGTCGGCATGAGCGATCCGCGCCAGTTCGACGTGTCGCATGGCAGCTACCGGATGCTCGGCCTGACCTCGCTGTCCTGGCTGTTACCGGTCGAACTCTCGCCCGACGGCCGCATCATCGAGGCGATCCATTATGACAGGATCATCGCCCCGGCCGCCTCCTATCAGGAATATGGCGTCGAGGATCCGCGGATCAGCCGGATCGGCGACATGTGGTATATGACGACCTGCTCGGCGTCGGCCGAGCGCCATTGCTCGACCCTCTATGCGTCGCATGACGGGCTGAACTATGAGCTCAAGGGCGTGGTGCTCGATCATCAGAACAAGGACATGATCCTGTTCGAAGGAAAGATCCGCGATCATTTCGTGGCGTTGACCCGGCCGTTGGGCGAACTCTATCTGGCCTATCCGCCGGACAGCGCCTTTGCCGGCGGACCTTCGATCAATCTCGCCGGTTCGCCGGACGCGCTCCACTGGAAGCCGTTCGATCAGCCGTTCATCCGGCCGCGCAAGGCATCGATCGCCTCGATGAAGCTTGGTGGTGGCAGTCCGCCGATCCTCACCGATCGGGGCTGGCTGATGCTCTATCACGGCGTCGAGATGCGCGCGCAGGTGGGGATTTACCGCACCTTCTGGGCGTTGCTCGACCGGGACGATCCCGCGACGATCCTGCGGCTCGAAGAGGATCGGCCGCTGCTCGAGGCGAATCCGGTCCTGACCGGACCGATCGAGGATATGCTCTATCTGCCCACCGAAGTCGTGTTTACGACGGGCATCGTCGATGGCGGCGATCATTATATCGTCGCCTCGGGCGAAGCCGATCTTGCCTGCCGTATCACCCACATTCCGAAGACGCGTTTCGCGTGATCGTGGCCTGACCGCGCCCGGAACCCGAGCGCGATTTCAGCGCATCAAGATATTCTCCGTACAGCCCCCCGTTGCCAAGCGTGGGGCCACATCCCTATTTCGGCGACAGAGAATCGAATCCCATATCCGGAGCATAGCCTCTCATGACTGCCACCCATTCGACGCGCATGCTGATCCTCGGCTCGGGGCCCGCGGGCCTGTCCGCCGCGATATACGGGGCGCGTGCCGGGCTGGCCCCGATCGTCGTGCAGGGCCTGCAGCCCGGCGGGCAGCTTACCATCACCACCGATGTGGAGAATTATCCCGGCTTCAAGGACGTCATCCAGGGGCCGTGGCTGATGGAGCAGATGCAGGCGCAGGCCGAGCATGTCGGCGCCACGATGATGTGGGATACGATCGTCGATGTCGATCTGTCGCAGCGGCCGTTCAGGCTGACCGGCGATGGCGGCACGCTCTATTTTGCGGACGCGCTGGTGATCGCGACCGGCGCGCAGGCGAAGTGGCTTGGCGCGCCCGGCGAGCAGGAACTGGGCGGCAAGGGTGTCTCGGCCTGCGCCACCTGCGACGGATTCTTTTATCGCGGCAAGAAGGTGGCGGTGATCGGCGGCGGCAATACCGCGGTCGAGGAGGCGCTGTATCTGACCAATCACAGTCATGACGTGACGCTGATCCATCGTCGCGATTCGCTGCGCGCCGAAAAGATCCTGCAGGATCGGCTGTTCGCGCATCCGAACGTCAAGGTGCTGTGGAACAAGGCCGTCGAGGGTTTCGTCGCGGGGGAAGGTGCTGCGGGTCTGGTCGCGATCGACCTGAAGGATACGGTAACCGGCGAGCCGTCGTCGATCGCGGTCGATGGCGGCTTCGTCGCGATCGGCCACCATCCGGCGACCGAATTGTTCAAGGGGCATCTCGAGCTTGATGAGGATGGCTATCTGGTCGTCGAAAAAGGCGGCACCCGCACCAGCATGCCCGGCGTGTTCGCCTGCGGCGATGTGGCCGACAAGATCTACCGGCAGGCGGTAACGGCGGCGGGCACCGGCTGCATGGCCGCGCTCGATGTCGAGCGTTTCCTCGCCGAAGCGGATTTCGAGGCGGTCGCGGCCTGACCCCGGGCTCGCCATCGGGGGCCGGTGGCGCCCGGAAGAGCGGGGTCACGCCGGCCAGAGCGCATAGGCGCTGACTTCGCTCTTTTACCCTCTCCCGCTTGCGGGAGAGGGTTGGGTGAGGGGCTATTGCTGACCCGATCGTCGAAAGGCGCTACGCTGCCAGCTTGTTCTGCACGAACGCCGTCAACGCGCCGAAGCTTTCGAGCATTTCGCCGTCCACCTCGTCGTCATCGATCACGATGTGCAGCCGATCCTCAAGTTCGGTAAGCAGGCCGGCCACCGCCATCGAATCGAGTTCGGGCAGCGATCCGAAAAGCTGGGTATCCGCTGTGAATCCCCCGACGCGGGCCGCATCGAGCCCCAAAATATCGATCAGCACGGCTCGCACTGTCGTCTCGGTGGCATTCGGATCGTTCGCGCTCACGGATGATTCCCTGCTTTCTCTCGAATCGCGCCTCGCCTAGACGCATCGGATCGATGGGACAAGAATTTGCGTAAACGGCGCGATTTACGCCGTGATATAAGGGTGATGATGCCGATCCTGCCTGACCCGTTGCCACGGCCACTCGACCATCTGGCGTTGCTGGGCGCGCGCGATGCGCCGGCGCTCGTCGATCGCGCGGGTATTGTCGATCATGGCGGGCTCGACAGGCTGGTGGGCCAACTGGCGGCAGGGCTGCTGCGCCAGGGATTGCAGCCGGGCGATCGGGTGGCGAGCTGGTGCGCCAAGACGCGGCTGGCCTGCCTGATGCCGCTGGCGGCGGCGCGCGCGGGGCTCGTTCATGTGCCGATCAACCCGGTGCTCAAGCATCCGCAGGTTGCGCATATCCTGGCGGACAGCGGCGCGCGGTTGCTGATCGCGGGCGCCGGCCGCGCCGCGAGCCTCGAGGAAGGCGAGCGGCCGGCATCATGCGGGTTGCTGATCGAGGAGGAAGACGGCGCCGCGCTGTTAGCGGACACGGCCGGTCTCGGCCCGTCCGGCGCGGATCCGGATGCGTTGGTCGCGATCCTCTACACCTCCGGATCGACCGGACGCCCCAAGGGGGTGATGCTCAGCCACGCCAATCTGTGGCTAGGCGCGATCAGCGTGGCGCATTATCTGAAGCTCGCGGCGGACGATCGCACCCTGTGCGTGCTGCCGCTGAGTTTCGATTATGGGCAGAACCAGCTGCTTTCGAGCTGGGGGGCCGGGGCGTGCGTCTATCCGCTCGATTATCTCACGCCGCGCGACGTGGTGCGCGCGGTGGCGAAGCACGGGATCACGACGCTGGCGGGGGTGCCGCCTTTGTGGATCCAGCTCGCCGAGATCGACTGGCCGGCAGACGCGGTCGCGCCGCTGCGTCGGCTCACCAATACCGGCGGTCGCCTCAGCCGTCCGCTGGTCAGCCGTTTGCGCAACCTTTTCCCTACGGCCGATCTCTATTCGATGTACGGTCTGACCGAAGCTTTCCGATCGACCTATCTTTTGCCGGAACTGATCGATCGCCACCCGGATTCGATCGGATCGGCGATTCCGTTCGCCGAAGTGATGGTGGTGCGGCCGGACGGCACGATCACGGCGGACGAAGAGCCCGGCGAACTCGTCCATGCGGGGCCGCTGGTGGCCCAAGGCTATTGGCATGATCCGGCGCGAACCGCCGAGCGTTTTCGCGAAGCGCCGTCGGCTTCGGTCTATGGCGGCGTGGCGGTCTGGTCGGGCGATACCGTGCAGCGCGATGCGGCAGGCCTGATCCGTTTCGTCGGCCGCGATGACGAGATGATCAAGTCTTCGGGCAACCGGATCAGCCCCACCGAGATCGAGGAGGCGGCGATCGCAAGCGGGGCGGCTGCCGAGGCGGTGGCGATCGGCGTCGATGACGATCGGCTCGGCCAGGCGATCCTGCTCTACGCGCGGCCGGTCGGTGAGGATGCCGAAACGCGGCTGCGCGACTATTTTCGCCGCAACCTGCCCAATTTCATGCAGCCGGCCCGGCTGGTCTGGCGCGATGAGCTGCCGCGCAACGCCAATGGCAAGCTCGATCGCGCAGCGCTGAAGAAGGACGTCGTCGCATGAAGCCGATGGGATCGATCCCGGCCGATTATCGCGCCCGGGACGGCGTATTGATGATCGGCGGCCGCACCGCGGAAGGCTGGGCGGAAATTGCCGGCGACACGCCGTTGTTCGTCTATGACCTCGATATCGTCCGCACGCGGATCGCGCGTTTCAGGGCCGCCTTTCCCGAGGTGGCGCTCCATTATGCGATCAAGGCCAATCCGCACCCGGCGTTGGTCAAGGCGATGGTGCCGCTGGTCGAAGGCATCGACGTCGCATCCGAAGGCGAGGCGGCGATTGCGATCGAGGCGGGCATGGCCCCGTCGCACATCTCCTTTGCGGGGCCGGGCAAGCGCGACCGTGAATTGCGGATGGCGATCGCGGCCGGCGTGACGATCAACCTCGAATCCGCGACCGAGGGCGCCCGCGCGCTGGCGATAGCGCGCGATCTCGGTGTGCGTCCGAAGCTGGCGGTGCGGGTCAATCCCGACTTTGACCTCAAGGGATCGGGGATGAAGATGGGCGGCGGTGCGAAGCCGTTCGGGATCGACAGCGATCGTGCGGCATCGCTGATCCGCGAAATCGTGACGGCTGGAGCGGATTATCGCGGCCTGCATATTTTCGCCGGCTCGCAGGCGCTTAGCGCCGATGCGATCGTCGAGGCGCAACGATCGACTCTGACACTCGCGGCACGCATCAGCATCGAGGCGGCCGCTCCGCCGCCGCTGGTCAATCTAGGCGGGGGTTTCGGCATTCCCTATTTCCCCGGCGAGGTGCCGGTCGACATCGAACATGTCGGATCGGCGCTAGGCGGGGCGCTGGCCGCGCGCGATCCGATCCTGGCGCAGACCGGCTTCGCGATCGAGCTCGGACGCTGGCTGGTGGGGGAGGCGGGCGTCTATTTGACCCGCATCGTCGATCGCAAGGACAGCCACGGCGAAACCTTTCTGATTGTCGATGGCGGACTTCATCATCAGCTCGCGGCCAGCGGCAATTTCGGAACGGTCGTGCGTCGGAACTATCCGATCGCGCTCGCATCGCGGTTTGGCGCGGCAACGGAACTCGAGGCGAGCGTGGTCGGCTGTCTGTGCACGCCGCTCGATCGGCTCGGGGACCGGATCGGCCTGCCCGACGGCCGGGTTGGTGACCTGATTGTGATCTTCATGGCGGGGGCCTATGGGGCAAGCGCGAGCCCGACATCGTTCCTTGGTCATGCTCTCCCAGGTGAATTAACCATAGACGGCGATCGAATCCTGTGATTCCTAGGAGAATATTCAGTTCTGTTGGGCCATGAAGTAAGCGTGAGAGTTGATGACAGGTCAGGCTGTTGACAGGTCGGGCGCTTGGAGGCGGTGTATGGCGTTGTTTATATCGATGAACAGACTGGTGATCGGCGTGTCGCTGGGCGCGTTTGCGCTCTCGGGATGTGCTGCAGGCGCTGATAAGGGCAACCAGCTGCCGCCCGCGCCCCTCGTCACCCAGGCCACGGCGCCCGGCGAGGAATATCGGATCGGCCCGCTCGATCAGCTGACAATCTTCGTCTGGCGCAATCCCGAGTTGGGCGCTTCGGTGCAGGTGCGTCCGGACGGGCGCATCACCCTGCCGCTGATCACCGACATGGTGGCTGTCGGCAAGACGCCGACCAAGCTTTCCGACGATGTCCGCGATGCCTTGTCGACCTATATCAAGGATCCGATCGTATCGGTGATCGTCAACAATTTCACGGGCACCTATTCGCAGCAGATCCGCATCGTCGGCGCCAATGAAAAGCCGGCCTCCGTTCCCTATCGGGCGGAAATGACCTTGCTCGACGCCATGATTGCGGTCGGCGGACTTTCGCAGTATGCGGCGGGAAACCGCGCTCGGCTGATCCGCTATGATCCGAAGACGGGCAAACAGCAGGAATATGATCTCAAGATCGACAGTCTGCTCAAGCGCGGCGATATCAGGGCGAATGTGAAGCTGGCGCCAGGGGATGTGATCATCATTCCCGAAAGCGCGTTCTGAACGCGTGTCCGTGTGGCGGTGACCGTGGGGGCGGCGTAGAGTAAGATGGAATCAATCTATACCGAGATCAGGGTTGCGCTTTATGCGATCTGGCGGCTGCGATGGCTGGCGCTGGCGGTCGCCTGGATCATTTGCGCGCTCGGCTGGACATTGGTCATGCGCGTGCCGAGCGCGTTTGAAAGCAGCGCCCGCATATCGGTTCAGATCAGCTCGGTGCTGGGTGGCTCGGTGGGGCTCAACGACGGCGATCGGCAGCGCGACATCGAACGGGTGCGCCAGTCGCTGACCTCGACCGAAATTCTGAAACGGGTCGTCACCAATCTTTCGAATGGCGAGCGTCCGCTCACCTCGGCCGAATCGCTTTCGCTGATCGGCTCCTTGCGCAACGGCATCACCATCACGGCGCAGGGCGACGATCTGCTCGAGATCAAGACGCGCGTGGCGTTGAAGGGGACTTCGGATCGCGAGACGGCCTATATCGTGCGCGACGTGACTCAGCGGCTGATCGACATCTTCGTGCAGGAGAATTTGATCGGCAATCGCGCGCAGAACGTCGAGGCGCTGGCCTTTCTCGACGCCGAACTGGCGCGCCGCGGCAAGGAGCTGGCCGACGTTGATCGGCGCCGTGCCGAAGCCCAGCAGCGGACGATGGGCGCGCTTCCCGGCAGCGGAACACTCGAACAGCGGATGGAGTCGGCGCGGGGCGAGCTGGCCAATGTGAATTCCAATCTCATGCAGGCGCAGGGTTCGCTGGCGGCGATGAACGGCCAGATGGCGGCTACCCCTGCATCGATCCCGCTGGCGACCGCCAACGGGGTCGGCGGGACCGACCAGCGGATCGCCATCCTGGAGGGGCAACTCGCCGACGCCACGGCGCGCGGTTGGACGGAGAAGCACCCGGATGTTATCGCGATCCGTGCCCAGCTCTCCCAATTGCGTACGGAGCAGGCGCGTGGCAGCCGTTCGGCAGGGCCGACCGCACCCAATCCCGTTTATGTTTCGCTCAGGTCGATGCAAGTCGAACGGCAGGGCAACGTAGGCGCGCTGATGGCCCGCAAGGCGCAATTGGAAAATGATATCGCGCAGATCGCTCAGCGGCAATTGGCGGCACCGGCGGAGCAGGTCGATCAGTCGCGTCTCGATCGCGATTATGACGTGCTCAAGACTCAATATGACAAATTGCTGTCCGATCGCGAGAACGCCAAGCTGAAGGCCGATGCGACGACCAAGACCGACGGAGTCCGGTTCCGAATCATCGACAAGCCTTCGCTGCCGAACCGGCCGGCGGCGCCCAACCGGACAATGTTGTTGACCGGCGTGTTGGTCGTGGGAGTCGTGCTGGGCGCGGGCGTCGCGTTCGCCAAGAGCCAGTTGTCGAATACCTATACGACCACCCAACAATTGGCTCGCGCCAGCGGCCTGCCCGTATTGGGGTCGATATCCGAAGTGATCACGTCCGAAACGCGGGCAATTCGGCGCAAGCAGCTGATGTGGTTCTCCTCGTCGGCGGCAGGCCTGCCGGCAATGTTCTGCCTGCTGCTTTTAATCGAATTTATTAAACGTATCGTGATAAGTTGATCAAATGGACGACAAAGACGGCAAGACTGGCAAGAGGGGCAGACGCCGCGGATCGCTGATCGAGCGGGCCGGGTCGGTCTATGATTTCGAAGCCGTGCTGCGGGCGCGTGTCGTCATGCCGGGAGACGGCGGTGCGCCATCGTCCCCGATCATCGACATGCCGGCGGCGCCATTCAATCCTGAACCCGCGTCATATTTCAGAGATGTCGAAATTTCCCCGCCGCCAGGGGCATCGCCGGGCCAGCCACTTGCCTGGGGCGGTGGCGGACACGATGGGCCGCCCGGCGGCGGCTTGCCGACCGCCGCCATGCCGGGCGAGCCGGCCGCGCTGCCACCGCCCGACGGGATTGTATATAAAACGGCTAAGGTCGATCGCGCCGGGCTGATCGAGCAGGGCTTTGTCATGCCCGATGCGGCGATCACGGCGCTTGCGGAGGAATTCCGGATCGTCAAACGGACCTTGCTGCTGAACGCGGTCGGGCCGACGGCGCTGCCGAAGGGGCGCCGCATCCTGATCTGCTCGGCGCAGGCTAATGAGGGCAAGACGTTCTGCGCGGTCAATCTGGCGCTTTCGATGGCCAACGAACGCGATTTCGAGGTTTTGCTGGTCGACGGCGACTTCGCCAAGCCTACGGTGCTGTCGACACTCGGGATCGAAGGCCCGGTGGGATTGATGGACGCGCTTGCCGATCCCTCGATCGATGTCGAAACGCTGGTGATCAAGACCGATGTCGGGAACCTGTCCGTTCTCCCGTCCGGCAAATATACCAATGAAGCGACCGAGCTGATCGCCGCCGATCGCACCCGCGTCATTCTCGATCGTCTGGCGACCAAGCCGAATCGTATCATATTGTTCGATTCCCCGCCGGCATTGGCGGCATCGCCGGCATCTGTGCTGGCTTATCATGTCGGGCAGGTTCTGCTGATCGTGCGGGCCGATCGCACGGGCGAAGCGGAATTGCGCGATGCCGTGCTGCTGCTGGGCGGCTGCGAAGAGATCCAGTTGCTGCTGAACGGCGCGCGCTTCGCGCCGAATGCCCGTCGGTTCGGCAGCTATTACGGATATGAAGCGCCACGATGACCAGGGGCACAGCGCCGGTCCTGCTCTGCCTCGGGATCGCCGGGGCATGCCTTGCTGCTCCTGCCGCCGCTGCCGACAGGCCCAAGATCGTGCCGTTCATCGATATCGAGCAGTTCGCCGAGCAGCAGCTCAAAGGGGTGGGCGACAGCGTTACATATACCGAAGTTTCGGCGGGGCTCGACGCGCAGATCAATTCGCGACGGGTCGTTTCGACGATCGCCTACCGTTATACGCGGCGCATTCCGGAATCGGGTAAAACACAGACCAATAGCTCGCACGACGGTCTTGCTCGGGTGACGTTGCAGGTCGTGAAGGACATGCTGGTGCTCGATGCCGGGGTGATCGCGACGCATACGCGCGTCGATCCGAACGGGGCGGCGCCGCAGATCAATACGGCGACGGCGGCGAATCTGTCGCAGGTATTCGGTTATTTTGCGCAGCCGTCTTTTGTTCATCACATGGGCGAGGCCGATATCCGCGCATCGTATCGGTTCGGCTATGTCGTCACGCAGGGGACAAGCCCGTCTGCGCTGGCGGGCCTGCCCCTGGTCAATCATTTCGACAGCTCGACCAATCACCAGGCCGCATTCAGCGTCGGGATGAAGCGGAGCAGCCTTCCGTTTGACTGGTCGATCAAGAGCGATTTCGAGTCCGAAAATGCGACGCAGCTTGCCCAGCATTTCAAGACCTGGAACGTGTCGGGCGAGGTGATCGTTCCCGTGTTCTCGACGATCGCGGCCGTCGGCAGCGTGGGCTATCAATCGACCCAGACCTCCGAACGGTCATCGCTGCTCGATGCCAATGGCGTGCCCGTACTCGACAGCAAAGGCGGCTTCGTAACCGATCCCAATTCGCCACGAACGCTGACGTACGACGTCAAAGGCATCGTCGGCGATGGCGGCGTTATATGGCGCCCAAGCCGCCGAACCCGCCTGGAGGTGCGCGGCGGCTATCGCTATGACGGCTTCTCGCTCAGCGGCCTGTTCGAATATCAGCCCGGGCCACGATCCGGCATGACGTTTGTTATTTTCGACCGGATCGACAGTTTCGGCCGCGGCGTCACGGAGGGCGTCGCGCAGGCCCCGGCGGGATTCGACCCTTCGCAGGTGGACGGTAACAGCACCTATCAGAACTGTCTGTTCGGTAAGCAAAAGGGGTCCGGCTCGTGCTTGACGAGCACGCTCGGCTCAGCAACGGCGTCGGCCTATCGAAGCCGCGGCTTCAATTTTATCTATACGTATCGCATGCGTCAGACGCAGTTTAATTTTGCGGGCGGATATGCACGGCGCAACTATATCGATTTGCCGGGCGCTCCCGGGTCGCTCGACGGTGTTGTCGATCAGACGTTCTTCGTGCAGGGTTCGGTCGGCGAGCAATTATCGCAGAAATCGGGGCTCACCTTTTCTTTTTCGGGCAATTTGTTTAAGAATGGCCAGATTGGCGGATCCGACATTCTCTCGGGTGTGATCAATGGGGGCTATTACCAGAGCTTCGGAAGGGGGCTTCGTGCTCAGGCAACGGTCGGCGTCGAAGCATCCAAGCAGGACGGCGTTCCCATTGACGTCACGAGTCGCGCTCAACTCGGCGTGCGGTATCAGTTCTGACATGTGTGGGCATTGCGTAATATCGGAGGGTGCACCGGGTGGATCATGACCCTTATGGCCTGACCGATCGGCCTTTCCAGCTCACGCCTGATCCGCGGTTCTATTTTGACAGCGCAACGCATCGCAAGGCGATGACCTATCTGGGCTATGGCCTGGCGCAGGGCGAGGGCTTCATCGTCGTGACCGGCGAGGTCGGAACCGGTAAGACGATGCTGGTCGGGCGGCTGATGGCGACGATCGATCGGTCGCGGCTCACGGCCATCAACCTGGTTTCCACCCAGCTCGAGGGTGAGGATATCCTGCGGATCGTCGCCTTGTCGCTGGGTGTGGCAAGCGACGGTGCCGCTAAGGGCCAATTGCTCGCGCGGATCGAACGGTTTCTTCATGAACAGGCGCGTGGCGGGAAGCGGACGCTTCTAATCGTCGACGAAGCCCAGAATTTGCCGATGTCGGCGCTTGAAGAACTGCGAATGTTGTCGAACTTTCAGTTCGGTGGCCAGGCGCTGCTTCAGATTTTCCTGCTCGGCCAGCCGGAGTTTCGGGACGCGCTGGCGCAACCCCGCTTCGAGCAATTGCGGCAGCGGGTGATTGCAACCCACCATCTGACCGCAATGTCGATGGATGAAACCGGGCCCTACATCATGCACCGTCTGGCATGCGCGGGCTGGAAGGGAGCTCCACGGTTTTCGCAAGCGGCGTTCGAGGCGTTTCATCGTCTTTCGGGCGGCATTCCCCGGCGGTTGAACATGCTCGCGGCGCGCGTATTGTTGCAGGGGGCGATCGAACGGCTCGTCGATATCGACGGAGAGGTGGTCGAGGATGTGGCCGCCGATCTGGCGAGCGAGAGCATCATGCCGGCCGAGCCGAGTGCGGGCGGCCAGCCCATACCATTCGCGTTTCCCGAAGCGACGCCGCAACCGGTGGCCGCACCACAACCCTATACGGCACAGCCTTTTGTCGCGCCGCAGCCATTCGCGATGCCTCAGCCGGCTGCGGCCCCGGCTTTTGCCCCGATGCCGCAGCCGCCCGCAGTCGAGCCTCCGCTCTGGCAGGCTCCGGCGCCTGTCCGGCCATCGATCGATCCGTCGCCGCCGCCTGCCAGCGCCTGGACTGAAGATCGTAAGCCGTCCCCGCCGCCCGCGCCCGAATTTACCCGGCCGGAGGTATTCGCTGTCCTGCCCGAACATGTTCCGCCGCCTTCAATCGCACAACCGCCGCGATATGACGGGGTCGTTCCGGCCGAAGCGGTGCCACCGCCCGCCGCACCGCCGATACCGGCCACGCACTTTCGTCCGGCTGACCGCGGTGCGGCGGTGCCCGCTGAGCCTGTCCCGATCGACGACGTCGCCGCGCGCAATGCCGAACTGGAGGCGCGGCTCGCCGAGCAGGAGAAGATCCTGCGGCGTACGCTCTCGCTGCTTGTCGAATGGGTCGAGAGCGAAGAGCCGAACCCGCACAGGTCCGACGACAGTCAGAACGCGGCTTGAGCGCTGTGGTGCTGAACGGCCTCTCGGTCGATATCGAGGACTGGTTTCAGGTCGGTGCATTCGAGCACACGATTCGGCGCGACGATTGGGACAGCCTGAAGCCGCGCGTCGAACGCAACAGCGATGCGGTACTCGCCCTGTTTGAGCGGGCGGGGGCCAAGGGAACCTTCTTCACCCTGGGCTGGGTGGCGGAGCGTTATCCGGCGCTGATCCGACGGATCGCCGATAACGGGCATGAAGTTGCCAGCCATGGCTGGGATCATCAGCGTGTTTTCACGATGAGCCCGGAAGCGTTCCGCGCCGATTTGCGCAGGGCTCGTCAGGTTCTTGAAGATGCCGGGGGGCAGCCGGTCACGGGCTATCGTGCACCGAGTTTCTCGATCGACAAGCGGACGCCCTGGGCGCACGAAATATTGGCCGAAGAAGGCTACACCTATTCATCGAGCGTGGCGCCGGTGGTTCATGATCATTATGGCTGGCCGGAAGCGCCGCGCTTTGCGTTTCGGCCTGTCGCCGGGAGCGCGCTCGTCGAATTGCCGGTTACGACCGCGCGGCTGATGGGGCGCATTGTTGCGGCCGGTGGTGGCGGCTTTTTCCGACTATTTCCTTATGCCTTCTCGCGTTGGGCGATCCGACAGGTGAATGGCGAAAGTCACCCTGCCATCTTCTATTTCCATCCGTGGGAAATCGATCCCGGCCAGCCTCGCGTCGCCGATGCGCCGATCAAATCGAAGCTACGCCATTATAGCCGGCTCGGGGCGATGGAGGCCAAGCTCGAACGGGCGATCCGCGAATTTTCCTGGGGACGGGTCGATGCCGTCGCGGCCAGCCAGTCGGCTATGCTCGGCTGACCGATGGCCACGATGCGCGTCGCCAATCTCGATGATCCCGCGCAGATGCGAGCGATAGATCGCTATGTTGCCGATCACCCGCTGGGCAGCACATTCCACCGGCCGGCCTGGTCGATTGCGGTCGCGCGCGGCTGTGGCCAGATTGCCCATTATCTGCTCGCCGAGCAGAACGGGGAAATTTGCGGTCTGTTGCCGTTGACTGAGGTGCACTCTCCTTTGTTCGGCAGGGCGCTGGCATCGGCGGGATTCGCCGTGGGTGGCGGTCCGATCGCCGATGACGCCGTCTTGGTCGAATTGCTGGCCGACGCTGCATGGAACCTTGCCGGTCGACTGAGCTGTCCGTCGCTGGAATTGCGCGGCGGCAGCACGCCCGCAGGGGACGGATGGCATGTCGAAGCAGGCACCTATGCCGGTTTCGTCCGGCCGATCGCGGCGGATGACGAGGCTGAACTGCTGGCCATCCCGCGTAAGCAGCGCGCCGAGGTGCGCAAGGCCATCGGCTTCGATCTGGTTGTGCGCACGGGCACGGCGGCGATCGACCGCGCCGATCATTATGCGATCTATGCGGAAAGCGTCCGGAACCTTGGGACGCCGGTCTTTCCGCGTTCGCTGTTCGATGCCGTTCTCGACGAATATGGTACGGATGCCGACATATTGACCGTCAGCCATCAGGGACGGCCGTTGTCGAGCGTGCTGAGCCTGTATCACAAGGGCGTCGTCATGCCCTATTGGGGCGGCGGCACGCGCGAGGCGCGGACATGGCGCGCCAACGATATGATGTATTATGCGCTGATGCGGCATGCGCGCGGACGCGGCTGCAGGGCCTTCGATTTCGGACGGTCCAAATTCGGAACGGGCGCATTCGCATTCAAGAAGAATTGGGGTTTCGATCCGCAACCCTTATCCTATGCGATCCGTACCGCAGATGGACAAAGGCCGCGCGAGATCAATCCGATGAACCCCAAATATCGGCTTCAGGTGGCGGCATGGCAACGCCTGCCCTTGTGGGTCGCCAACCGGCTTGGCCCCTGGATTGCACGGGGCCTCGGCTGATGGGCGAGATCCTGTTCCTCGCGCACCGTATCCCTTTTCCGCCGGATCGCGGTGATCGCATTCGCAGCTTCCACATATTGCGCCATCTGGCCGGGCTGCGGCCGGTGCATCTTCTGGGCTTCGTCGACAGCCTCGATGATCGCAAGGCGGCGAAGGAGATGCTGCCGATGCTGGCATCGCTCCATGTCGAGGTGCGATCGCGGTCGAACCTTGTGGCGGGGCTGCAATCCCTGTTGCACCATCAGCCGGTATCGATTGCGGCGTTCGGCTCGAAGCGTATGCAGCAAATGGTCGACCGGCTGATTGACGAACGGCCGATTGACGCAATCTTCGTCTATTCGGGGCAGATGGCGCAATTCGTGCCGGCGGATCTGGGCGGCCGACGGTTCATCATGGATTTTGTCGATGTCGATTCGGCCAAGTTCGCTGCCTATGGCAAGCAAAGCCGCGGGCCGATGGGCTGGATCAATCGCCGCGAAGGCCGGCTGCTTGCCCGGTTCGAGCGCAAGGTGGCCGAGCATGCCGATGTCAGCCTGTTCGTCAGCGGGGCGGAGGCGGACATGTTCCGTGCCCGTACCGGCCTCAGCCAGCACCGCGTACGCGCGATGGATAACGGCATCGACACGCGGCATTTCGATCCGGCGCTGTTCCAGCATGTCGGCGATCCCGAACCGATGATCGTGTTCACCGGGCAGATGGATTATCGGCCGAACATCGAGGCGGTCCAATATTTCGCGCGCCGCACCTTCCCGGCGATCCGCGCCAAGCATCCGTCGTCGCTGTTCGCGATCGTCGGCCGCAATCCCACGCCGGCAGTACGCAAGCTGGCAGAGCTCAAGGGTGTGCTCGTGACCGGTGAGGTGCCCGATACACGTCCGTGGATCGCCGCCGCGACGGTGGTGGTGGCGCCGCTCGGCATCGCGCGCGGCGTCCAGAACAAGATATTGGAGGCGATGGCGATGGCGCGGCCGGTGGCGGCGTCGCCCGCCGCATTCGAGGGGATCGACGCGACGCCGGGCAAGCATCTGCTGGTCGCCGAGGGCTATGACATGGCCAACGCCGTCAGTCGGCTGATCGCGGAACCGGCATATGCCGCCGAAATCGCGAAGGCCGGCCGCGAGAGGATGGTTGCGCGTTACGACTGGGAGGCGCAACTCAAGGCGCTGGACGCAATGATCGGGGTGGACCACAGCTGAATGTGCGGCATTGCGGGGATTTTCCACCTCCAGACGGCCAAGCCGGTTTCCGAGGCGCGCCTCCGCGCGATGACCGACGCTATCGCGCATCGCGGACCTGACGGCGCGGGCGTATGGACGGCTTCCGGGGTTGGGCTCGGCCATCGCCGCCTCTCGATCATCGATCTCGCCGGCGGCGTGCAACCGATGGCCCGCGACGACGATAAGGTCGTGCTGATCTACAATGGCGAGATCTACAATTTTCTGGAGGTGCGCGCAGAACTCGAGGCGCTCGGTCACAGCTTCCAGACGCATAGCGATACCGAGGTCATCCTCGAAGCCTGGCGCCGCTGGGGCCCCGATTGCCTGCCGCGCCTCAATGGCATGTTCACGATCGCGATCCATGACAGCAACCGCGATTGCCTGTTCCTGGCGCGCGACCGGCTGGGGGTGAAGCCGCTCCATTATGCCGAGCTGTCGGACGGCAGCGTGATCTTCGGGTCCGAAATCAAGGCGCTGCTCGCGCACCCCTTGTTCCGCCGTACGCCCGATTTCAGCGCGGTCGACGATTATCTGGGCCTTGGCTACGTACCTGACGATGCCAGCATATTAGCCGGGGTGAAGAAGTTGCCGGCCGGCCATTATATGATCCTGCGCCGCGGCCTGCCGCTGCCGCCGCCGATCCAGTGGTGGGATGTTAGCTATGCCGATCGCGAACGCGGCGGCGCGAAGGTGCTGGAAGAGACGCTGGTCGACAAGATGCGCGCAGCCGTCACATCGCGGATGATGGCGGACGTGCCGTTGGGCGCGTTCCTGTCGGGCGGGGTCGACAGTTCGGCGGTTGTCGCATTGATGGCTGAGGCCAGCCGCGATGCGGTCAAGACCTGTTCTATCGGCTTCGACCATCCCGAATATGACGAGACGCATTATGCGGCCCTGGTGGCCGAACGGTTCGCGACCGACCATCGTACGCGGATCGTTGCGGCCGACGATTATGGGCTGGTCGATACACTCGTCCGCGCGTTTGACGAACCGTTCGCCGATGCGTCGGCCCTGCCGACCTATCGGGTGAGCGAACTGGCGCGCGAGACGGTGACGGTGGCGCTGTCGGGGGACGGCGCCGACGAGGCCTTCGCCGGCTATCGGCGGCTGACCTTCCACAATGCCGAGGAGCGGATTCGCGGGCTGCTGCCCCTGACGGTGCGCTCCGGCATCTTCGGAACGCTCGGCCGTATCTATCCCAAGATGGATTGGGCGCCGCAGATATTCCGCGCCAAGGCGACGTTTGCGGCACTCGGCCGATCGGGTGAGGAGGCTTATGCCGATGCCGTCGGCGTCACGCCGCGATCGTTGCGCCACCGGCTCTACAGCGATCGGGGGCGGCGTGAGTTGCAGGGGCATCGCGCCGAGGATCGCTATATCAAGACGATGCAGAATGCGCCCGCGCGCTGCGGCCTCGATCGCGCGCAATATGCCGATATGAAGATCTGGTTGCCCGGCGATATCCTGACCAAGGTCGATCGCACGAGCATGGCGGTCAGCCTCGAGGCGCGCGAGCCGCTGCTCGACTATCATCTGATCGAGTTTGGCGCGCGCTTGCCGGTGTCGATGCGCGTACGTGGGTCGACGGGCAAATGGCTGATGAAGCAGGCGATGCGCCGCTACCTGCCCGATGAAATATTGTTTCGCCGCAAGATGGGGTTCGTCACGCCGATCAGCGCCTGGTTCCGCGGCCCGCTGGCCGGGGAGGCCCGGCGGATTGCGCAGGGTTCGGCATTGGCGGAAACCGGCTGGTTCGATCCCGTGGCGATCGCAAAGATCGTCGCCGATCATCAGAGCGGGCTCGCGGAGCATGGCCGGCTACTATGGCAATTGATGATGCTCGACAGGTCGCTGGGTCATCTGTTCGGCGGTGGCAGGACGTGATGGCCGCCGGGGGGCATGCGCGCTGGCTGATCCTGCTGACGGTGCTGGGCGTGGCAGCGGTGTGGATCGGCTGGATCGGCTATCTCGCCTCCGACGACGATCTCTATTATCTCGCCGCGCTGCGCTGGGTCTCGCATCCGCCGTTTGAGGGCGATAATCACTGGGCCACCCGTTTTCCGGTCGTCATCAGCTTTGCCGCGCTGATCGCGGCGCTGGGCAAGGGGTTCGCCGCCTTCCATGCGATGTCGCTGGGCTGGTTCGCCGCGCTGATCGCGATCGTCGGCCTGTTCACGCGAAGCATCGCCGGCGCGCGGGCGGGCTGGATCGCTGCGATTCTGGTGGCGACGATGCCGACGCTGGTCACGTTTAGTTCGCTGGTCAATTGCGACATGCCGGAGGCGGTCTTCCTGATCGGCGGTATCTGGATGATCGGGACGGCGAATGCCGCGCCGCGCCCGATCATCCAGGGGTTCCTTTCCGGCCTGTGCTTCGGGCTCGCCGTCCTGTGCCGCGAAACGGCTTTGCTTCCGCTGGTCGGGTTGGTGCCGGTCTTCCTGATCGGCAAACCTGTGCGGCGGGACATATTGCTCGCGTGCGGCGCGGGGTTCGCGGTGATCCTGCTGGGCGAAATGGCGTTCCAATTCGCCATGACCGGCGATCCGATGCGGCGTTATGCGATCGCCGCGCATCATGACAGCCACATCGATCGGGCGGCCAATCTCGAAGGTAATTTCCTCGTCCATCCGCTGATCGATCCGCTGCTGGTGCTGTTGATCAACGACGATTTCGCCTTGCTGTTCTGGTTCGGCATCGCCGCGATCATGTTCGGCGCGTGGCATCTGCTGCCGGCGCCGGCCAAGCCGAGAATGACGATCCTGGTGCTGGTGGCGGTCGCGGATTTCCTGCTGGTCGGCGGGCTGACCCATATGATGGTGCTCAATCCGCGCTATTTCGCGCTGGCGGCGCTGACGATCACAATGATCGTCGCGGTCTGGCTCGCCCATATGCGCCCACGCACCTGCGGACTCATCCTCTTCATTCTGGTCGGCGCCAATATGCTGGCGATGAGTCTCGCCAACAATCATCCGCGCTGGGCGTCCTCAGCGCTGCTGATGGCGGCGAAATCGCATCCCGGCACGACCATCCTGACCGATGCCGATACCGCCGCCCGCGCCGATCTGCCGCGCGAATTCGCCGGGCTGTACAATATCGCAGTCGGCGATCCGAAACCCGGCAGCCTGTATTTGCGTGCCGACGACAGTCCGTTGGAGGGTGCGGCGCCGGTTGCGCTTTATCCGTCGCCCCCCACTGTGCTGGGGGGGGGGATACAGCGGATCGGACTGGGTGGGGTTCTGCCCGCCCGCGTCGCGAAGCGATTGCTGGCTCCCAATCCGACGGCGATCTTGTGGCAGGTCAATCCGGGTAGGTCGCATCCATGAAATAGAGCCCGTCGGGCGGCGCATTATAGCCGAGTCGCTTGCGGTCCCTTGCCTCCAGCGCATCACGCAGATCGCCGGCGGACCATTTTCCGCGTCCCACCAGCGACAGGCAACCGACCATCGATCGCACCTGATGGTGGAGGAACGAGCGCGCGGCGGCCTCGATCTCGATCGCATCGCCCGTTCGTCGGACGTCAAGCCGGTCGAGCGTCTTGACCGGGCTTGCCGACTGGCAATGCGCCGATCGAAACGTCGTGAAATCGTGGAGGCCGACGAGCAATTGCGCGGCCGCCTGCATGGCATCGGTATCGAGATGCTCGGCCAGTCGCCAGGCGAGGCCCATGTCGATCGTCAGCGGCGATCGGCGATTGACGATCTTGTAGATGTAACGCCGGCCGAGGCACGAAAAACGGGCATGCCAATCGTCGGCGACGACGGCGCTGTCCAATATGGCGATCGGCGCGGGGCGCAGCTTGGCGTTCAGCGCGCCGATCAGCCGGAACGGCGCGATCGGATAATCGATATCGACATGCGCCACCATCGCCCTGCCATGGACGCCGGCATCGGTGCGGCCTGCCGCATGGACCGAGCGAACCTCGCCGGTCAACGCGGTCACCGCCTCTTCGATCGCCTGCTGCACGGTGGGGCCATGCGCCTGACGCTGCCAGCCCATGAAGGGACGGCCGTCAAATTCAACGGTCAGTCGAAAGCGGGTCATGCGATCAGGGTGCCAGTCGGCAAGGCGAAACCGCGCAGCAGCTCGGCCGGCGTCATGATGCCACGGCCGGCGCGCTGGATCGCGGTCGGGCGGATGGCGCCGGTGCCGCATGCGATCGTCATCTGGCCGTCGAGTACGGTCCCGGCGGGGGCACTCCCGTCGACGATCTCGCAGCTATGGATGCGAATCCGTTCGCCCGACGCTTCGAACCATGCCCCCGGCGCCGGATTGAATGCGCGCACCTGCCGCTCGACCTGGGCGGCATCCTGTGTGAAAGCGATGCGCGATTCAGCCTTGTCGATCTTGGCGGCATAGGTGACCCCGGCCTCGGGCTGCGTCGCCGGTGGATAAGCCGCCAGATCCGCGAGCACGGCGACCATCAGGCTTGCACCCCCGGCCGCGAGCTCGGCGGTGAGTTCGCCCGCCGTCTTGCGATCGACCGGGGTTGCGAACGCGGCCAGCATCGGGCCGGTATCGAGCCCGCGCTCCATCTGCATGATCGTCACGCCGGTGGTTTCGTCGCCCGCCAGGATCGCCCGCTGAACCGGTGCCGCGCCGCGCCAGCGCGGCAATAATGAGCCGTGGACGTTGAGGCATCCGAGCCGCGGCGCCGCGAGAATCGCCGGCGGCAGGATGAGGCCATAAGCGGCGACCACCGCGACATCGAGGTCGAGCGCGGCGAAATCGGCCTGCGCCTCGGCATCGCGCAAGCTGACCGGATAGCGGACGGCCAGGCCCAAAGCCTCTGCGCGCGCCTGAACGGCGGACGGCGTGACGGCCTTGCCCCGGCCCGCGCGGCGCGGGGGCTGGCAATAGACGGCGGCGATATCGTGCCCCGCGGCGACCAGCGCATCGAGCGTCGGTACGGCGAAGTCGGGGGTTCCCATGAAGGCAATGCGCATGCGCTCTCTGAAACGCTTGCCAGAGATGGATGCAAGCCCATATCGAGATAATATGGCATCTCCCGAAATCGAGGCGTTGACGCAGGCGCTTGCCAGACTGCCCGGGCTGGGGCCGCGATCGGCGCGCCGTGCGGTACTGCACCTGCTGAAAAAGCGCGACAGCACGATGGTTCCGCTGCTGCGCGCGCTCGAACTGGTCAACGAACGGCTCACATCGTGCCATGTCTGCGGCAATGTCGACACGCACGATCCCTGTGCGATCTGCAGCGACCCGCGCCGCGATGCACGGATGCTGTGCGTGGTTGAGGAGGTCGCCGATCTCTGGGCGCTCGATCGCGCGCGGCTGTTTCCGGGGCGTTATCATGTTCTCGGGGGCCGGCTGTCGGCACTCGAAGGCGTGCGGCCGGAAGATCTGACGATCGATGCGTTGGTGCGCCGCATCGCCGAAGGCGGGATCGACGAGGTCGTGCTCGCCACCAACGCGACGCTGGAGGGGCAGACGACGGCCCATTATGTCGCCGATCGGCTGGAAAGCTTCCCGATCCGGCTTACCCAGCTCGCGCATGGTCTGCCGGTCGGCGGCGAGCTCGATTATCTCGACGAAGGAACGCTGGCGCAGGCGTTACGTGCGCGTCGACCCGTTTCCTGACCTTGACGAGCCACTTGCAAATTCCTAGCTGATCGCGATGGCCCTATTACCGATCCTCGAGGCTCCGGACCCCCGGCTGCGCACGATTTCCGCTCCCGTCGAGGCTGTGGACGACGATCTGCGCACGCTGATCGCCGATATGTTCGAGACAATGTACGACGCACCCGGCATCGGGCTGGCCGCGATCCAGGTGGGGGTGCCCAAGCGCCTGCTCGTGATGGATTTGCAGGAAAAGGAAGATGCGGAGGGCAAGCCGGTTCGGCGCCCGATGGTCTTCATCAATCCTGAGTTGTTCGATCCGTCCGAGGAATATTCGGTTTATAGCGAAGGCTGCCTGTCGGTGCCCGACCAATATGCCGATGTCGAGCGTCCGGCCGTCATCCACGCCCGTTGGCAGGACGAGCATGGCGGTGCGCATGAAGAACGCCTCGAAGGTCTGCTCGCGACTTGCCTCCAGCACGAGATCGACCATCTCGAAGGCATATTGTTCATCGACCATCTCTCGCGATTGAAACGCGACATGGTGATGAAAAAGCTCGAAAAGGCCCGCCGCGCCAACCGCGCCGCGTAATTTGTTCCGCCCGGCCTCGCGAACCGCAGTGCGGTAGCCCGGAATAGAGACTGGCAAGAATCAAAACGGGCGCTCCGTTTCCGGGGCGCCCGTTCATGATTGCGGTGCACTATTTCGGTGCTGCCGCAATTTTACTTCTTCTTGGCTGCGTCGACGACGTTGTCCGCCGCTTCGTGCAGTGCATCCGCGGCATTGTCGTAGTTCGCGGCGGTCGCGTCATTGGCGGTCTGGTCAGCTGCTGCTGCCAGCGTATCCGCCTGGTTGTCCAACGCCGCAGCGGTGTTCTCGGCGGCATTTTCCACCGGAGTAGGCTTGTTGCAGGCGGCCAGAGACATCAGGCCGGCGGCGGCGAGAACAAAGCTAAGCTTCTTCATGCGAGCAGCTCCCATTAGCATTTTCAAGGCACGGCCCGAACGCCGACCCTGCCGCTGACATAACGTTACGACTCGGGGCGTCAATAAAAAATCCCGAATGATTTGAAGGCGTAACGACTTTATGCGTCGATCCGAGGCTGAAGTTTTTCTCGATTCCGATGGAACTTTTCAGCGAGTTTTGCGTGTGTCCCGGCTTCCCGATCAGACGGCCACGTGTTCGGCGAGCGACAATTTATCGAGAATGTTCGCCGTTTCATCGCGCACCGACAACATTACTGCGCGCAGCCGGCAGGAGACTTCGTCGACACAATTTTCGCACGGCGCATAGGCCAGCCGCGCGGCACAAGGCACGAGGGCGAGCGATCCGCGGGTCGCGCGGACGATATCGCCATAGGTGATTTCGCCGGGCGGCCGCGCCAGCCAATAGCCGCCTTCCTTGCCGCGCATCGTATCGACGAAGCCGGCCCGCTTCATCTCCGACAATATGACGGTAAGGAATTTTGCGGGAATGTTCTGCGCTTCGGCGATCTCGCCGAGCTGGATGGGACCCTGGCCATAGCGATCGCCAAGATGCAGCAAGGCTCGTATTGCATATCGGGTTCGTTGAGAAAGCACAGGCGTCTTCTGTAGCCTTGCCGCGACAGAGGCAAGCCAAACCGTCATATTTGTCTCGGGCCTGCGACGATGTTTGCTTGACGCTTGGGGGGGGCACTCCTTATGAGCGCCGCATCGTACCGCCGAAGACGGCGGACGCCTGTGTGGCGATCGTAGCTCAATTGGTTAGAGCGCCGGTTTGTGGTACCGGAGGTTGCGGGTTCAATCCCCGTCGATCGCCCCATTTCCTTCCGTGAAACGACGGAGATGATCCGCGCTGGCTATTCGCGAAGAATAATATTATTACGCGATCACGTAATCAAATTTCTCGAGACTCGCGATGACAGCCCCCTGGAACTACCCCGATTTTGATGATCATGAAGGCGTGCATCTGTTCCGAGATGCCGCGTCGGGCCTGACCGCGGTCATTGCCGTCCACTCGACTCATCTCGGGCCGGCGGCCGGCGGCACGCGCTTCTGGCATTATCCCGATCCAGCCGACGCGATCACCGACGCCTTGCGGCTATCGCGGGGCATGAGCTTCAAGAATGCCATGGCGGGCCTGCCAATGGGCGGGGGCAAGGGCGTCGTGCTCGCCGATTCGGCGCGGATCAAGACGCCTGAAATGCTGGCGGCATTCGGCCGCGCGATCGATTCGCTGGGCGGGCGCTATGTCACCGCCGAGGACGTTGGGATGACCGACGCCGACATGGTGGCGATCGCGCGGGAAACGCGACACGTTTCCGGCCTTCCGGTGGCGGCGGGACACGCGGGCGGCGATCCCGGGCCGACGACGGCCTATGGCGTCTATCTCGGCGTGAAGGCCGCGATTCGTCGCGGGTTGGGCAAGGATAGCGCGCAGGGCGTACATATTGCGATCCAGGGCGTGGGTAGCGTCGGTGGCGGGCTGGCGCGGCTGTTGGCCGCCGATGGCGCGAAGCTGACGATTACCGATGCCGACATGGCGCGCGCGATCCGGATGGCAGCCGAGATTGGTGCCAAGCATATTTCTCCATCGGAGATCATGGGGATCGAAGCGGACGTGCTGAGCCCGTGCGCACTGGGCGCGATCCTGACCGAAGAGTCGATCGTCGGATTGCGGGTGCCGATCGTGGCCGGCGGCGCGAACAACCAGCTGGCGACGCAGGCCGATGCGGATCGGCTGCATGCGCGCGGGATTCTCTACGCGCCCGATTATGTGATCAATGCCGGTGGCATCATCAACGTAGCGCTCGAATATCTGGGCCACGGCGATCGTGCCGAGGTGGAGGCGCGGGTGGCAAGGATTCCCGAGCGGCTGGAACAGATCTGGGCCGAAAGCGCCGCCACCGGCGCGCCTGCGGCGACGGTTGCCGATCGCATGGCCATGCGGCTGATCGGCCGGGGCTAATCGCATTCACTCGATCGGCAGCGTTGACGCCAGCCTTTCAAGATGGAGCCGGCGCTCGCGTAGCGCGGTATAAAGGCCGCTGGCGCTGATCAGCGCCGCGCCCGCCAGCGTGTTCATGGTGGGAACGCTGGCCCAGACCACCCAACCGAGCAGGCTGGCCCAGATGATCTGGGTATAATCGAACGGGGCCACCACCGATATCGGCGCGACCCGTAGCGACATCGTCATCAGCAATTGCGCGCTGGCCCCGAATATCGCGGCGATAATGAGGATGATCGTGGTCATGCCTCCATGGGCATGCCCGTAGAAGATCATACCGATGCCGCTCACGATGGCGCAGACAAAGAAGAACCAGAAGACGATCGCGCCCGGATGTTCGGTGCCGCCGATCTGCCGGATGGTGATGGCCACGCCCGCCGTCCCCAGCGCGCTCAGCAAGGCGAACATGATGCCCGTATGCGACAAGGCATCGCCGCCCGGCCGCACCACGATCGCCACGCCGATGAACCCCAGCAGCACCGCACCCCAGCGATGGATGCCAACCTTCTCGCGCAGAACGAGCGCGGACAATATCGTCGCCAATATCGGGGCGGTGAAGCCGATCGTCGCGGCGTCGGCCAGCGGCAGCAGGATCAGCGCATTGAAATAGGTGAGAATGCCCGTCAGGCCGATCAGCGATCGGACGAGATGCGCGCCGGGCCGCCGGGTCCGGATCGCGCCGATACCCGGGCCCAGGGTGAGCCAGATCAGCACCACGGGCATGCCGAACAGCGACCGATAGAACAGCATTTCGATCGCGCTGACGCCATCGGCGCTCGCATATTTCAGGCAGGCGCTCATCGTCGCAAAGCACGCCACGGACAGGCAGCGCAGGAGAATCCCGCGGCCCTGATGCGTGTGTCGTTCGTTCTGGCTTCCGGCGGACATGGCGGTACTTTGGCAGTATGGCGCGGAAAATCGCGGCTGTGTGAGCCCATGGAGCGCTTTGATCCCTGCCGCAAGCTGTGCCGGCTTCCCTGTCATCAAAAGCTGCTCTATTGCGCTCCACCGTGCATATCTTCGCCAATCCCAACCGGTTCCTTTCGATCGCCCGTCCATTGACGCCATATTGCGGCTGGATCGGGGCCTTGTTGGTGGCTGTCGCGATCGTTTCGGGGCTGTTCATCACGCCGCCCGACTATCTGCAGGGCGAAAGCGTTCGCATCATGTACGTCCATGTGCCGGCCGCCTGGCTGGCGATGGCCGGCTGGAGCGGAATCGCGATCGCCAGCCTGATGCAGCTCGTCTGGCGCCACCCGCTGGCCAGCGTCGCGGCGCGCGCGGTGGCGGTGCCGGGCGCGTTGTTCGCCGCGATCTGTCTGATGAGCGGATCGATCTGGGGCCGCCCGACCTGGGGTACCTGGTGGGAATGGGACGGTCGGCTGACCTCGATGCTGATCCTGTTCTTCCTCTATCTGGCCTATATCGCCTTGTCGTCGGCGGGTGCCGAGCGCGGTGCGAGCGACCGGATCTCGGCGATCTTCGGCGTCGTCGGCGCGGTCAATATCCCGATCATCCATTATTCGGTCTTGTGGTGGCGGACGCTCCATCAGGGGCAGAGCATCAGTATGCAGGGATCGACGATCGATGGATCAATCCTGTGGCCGTTGCCGATCTCGCTACTGGGCTTCAGCCTGCTATTTGCTGCGATCGTACTGATGCGGATGCGGGCGTTGCTCGCGCAGGCACGGGTCGACGCGCGGCTGAAGCGGATGGCGACCGAATGAACCACTGGCCGTTCATTGCCGCCGCTTATGCGCTGACGATCGTCGGCACGGTCGGCATATTCGTGCAAAGCTATGTCGCGATGCGTCGCGCCGAGAAGCAGGCCGATGCGCTGACCCGCCGGCGGGAGAGCGGGGAGCGGACATGAAAGCCAAGAATCAGCGTCTCATCCTGGCGTTGCTGGCGGTGGTCGCGATCGTCGGCGCGGCGTTGCTCGCCATGTCCGCGCTCAAGGATCAGGCGGCCTATTTCTATACACCGAGCGATGCCAAGCGCGATCATGTCGAGCCGGGCCGCGCGGTCCGGCTGGGCGGAATGGTGCAGAAGGGCTCGATCCGGCGGCACGGTGATGGCGTGACGATCGATTTCGTCGTCACCGATAATGCCGAGACGGTGCCGGTGCGGTTCAAGGGGATCGTGCCCGATCTGTTCAAGGAAGGATCTGGCGTGGTTGCCGAGGGCAAGTTCCAGCCCGATCAGAGCTTTGTCGCCGACAATATCCTCGCCAAGCATGACGAACGCTATATGCCACCGCAGATCGCGGGTGAGATGCACAAGACGGAGAGCCTGAAAAAATGATCGCCGAAGCCGGGCTTGCCGCTCTGTGGCTCGCCGCCGCGCTCGCGGCGCTGCAACTCCTGCTGGGGGCGATGGCGGTGTCGAGCCAGCGCGTCGATCTGCTGGCAACCGTTCGGCCGGTGGCGATGGTGCAGGCGGTGCTGACCTCGATCGCCTTCGTCGCGCTCATCTATTGTTTCGTGACGGTCGATCTGTCGGTGGCTTTGGTCGCCGCCAACGACGCTTCGACCAAGCCGTTGCTCTACAAATTCGCGGGCACATGGGGGAACCATGAAGGCTCGATGCTGATGTGGGTGACGATCCTGGCGGTCGCCGGCGGCGCGGTTGCGATCTTCGAGCGCCGGCTGAACGAGCGCACGCTGATCGCGACCTTGGCGGCGCAGGCGGCGATCGGGCTGGGCTTCTATGCCTTCCTATTGTTCGCGTCGAACCCGTTTGCGCGGCTGAATCCGGCGCCGGCCGAAGGGCAGGGGCTCAATCCCCTGTTGCAGGACCCCGGCCTCGCCTTCCATCCGCCGACGCTCTATCTCGGCTATGTCGGCCTTTCGATCGCTTTCTCGTTCGCGGTCGGGGCTCTGGTGACCCGCGATGTCGGCGCGGCTTTCGCCAAAGCCATGCGGCCCTGGGTTCTGGGCGCGTGGATCTTGCTGACGCTCGGCATCACCGCCGGCAGCTATTGGGCCTATTACGAGCTGGGCTGGGGCGGCTGGTGGTTCTGGGATCCGGTCGAGAATGCCTCGCTGATGCCGTGGCTTGCGGCGACCGCTCTGCTCCATTCGGTGACGGTGCTCGCCACCCGCGATGGCCTGCGCGCGTGGACGGTGATGCTGGCGGTGGTCGCTTTCTCGATGAGCATGGTCGGCACTTTCCTGGTGCGATCGGGCATATTGACGAGCGTCCATGCCTTCGCAGTCGATCCGCGCCGCGGCAGCTTCATCCTGGCGCTGCTCGCGATCTATATTGGCGGCGCGCTGGCATTGTTCGCGTTGCGGGTTGGCACGGTGCGCGAAGGATCGCGTTTCGAGGCGGTGAGCCGCGAAGGTGCGCTGGTGGTCAACAATCTGCTGCTGTCGGCGGTGCTCGGCGTGGTGCTGGTCGGCACGCTTTATCCGCTGATGGCGGAAGCGGTTACCGGCGAGAAGCTCTCGGTCGGTCCACCATATTTCAATGCTGCGGCGGGTCCGCTCGCGCTGATCCTTATGGTGGTGATGGCGGCTGGCCCGATGATGAAGTGGCGGCGCGACGATCTCAAGCCGCTGGCCACGCGCCTTGCTGTGCCGGCGCTGGTGGCGGCGCTGGTGCTGCTCGCGGTCAAGGCGCTCGCGCCACCGATCGGTATCCTTCCGCTGCTCGGCCTGATCGCGGCGGCCGGCGTCGGGCTGGCGAGCCTCGCGCCGCTGTGGAAGCGTAACCTGCGCCGCACGCCCTTTTACATCTGGGGGATGGTGATCGCGCATCTCGGCATCGCCGTCAGCCTCGGCGGGATGGCATCGGAAAGCGCCTTCACCAAGGAGACGCTGGTGGCAGCCAGGGTGGGTGAGACGCACAATGTCGGCCCCTACACCGTCCATCTCGAGGATGTGCAGCCGGTGGCCGGTCCCAATTATACCGCCGTCGAGGCAACCGTGATCGCCCGACGCGGTGCCGGCGATCCGTTCACGCTGAAGCCGCAGACCCGCATGTTCCCGTCGCCACAGACCGAAACCAACGAATCGGCGATCCGCACCGTGTGGGACGGCCAGCTCTACGTTGTCGTCGGCAAACCCGACGAGCAGGGCCGTTGGCAGCTCCGCTTATGGTGGAAGCCATTCGTTACTTTGATCTGGGCGGGTGGCGCGATGGTGGCGTTCGGCGGCTTCCTGGCGCTGATCGGGCGGGTCCGGCGCGAGATGCGGCACGCGCCGCAGCGGGCTTATTATATATGAAGAAGCTGATCATCTGGCTGCCGCTGGCCTTGTTCGTCGGTTTCCTGATCGTGTTCGCGGGCGGGCTGATCAATCCGGAGAGTCGCACGATCCGGTCGCATCTGGTGGGCAAGCCGATGCCGGCGTTCGTGCTGGCGCCAGCGATCCCCGGCAAGCCCGGCCTGTCGAGCGTCGAACTGGCCGATGGCAAGCCGCATCTGGTGAACATCTTCGCGAGCTGGTGCATTCCCTGCGCCGCCGAAGCGCCGCAGCTCATCCAGCTCGCGCGGGCCGGCGTGCCGATCTACGGGGTCGCGATCCGCGACCGCCCGGAAGATCTCGGTCGTTTTCTCGCCCGTAACGGCGATCCGTTCCGTGCGATCGGCGGCGATCCGAACAGCGGCGTGCAGATCGCTTTGGGATCGTCGGGCGTGCCCGAAACCTTCGTGGTCGACGGCAAGGGCATCATCCGGCTCCAGCATATCGGCGATATACGACCCGAGGAGGTGCCCGGGATCATGTCGGCGCTGGCGGCGGCACAATGATGCATTCTCAACCCGTCATCCCCGCGAAAGCGGGGACCCATAGGTCCGTAGCGCGAAGCAACGGCGCGAGGGCGTTGCCGGTCAAAGCTCGGATTCGGAGCCTCTGGGTCCCCGCTTTCGCGGGGATGACGATGATGTGCGCGTGGCCATTGCTCGCCGACTCGCTCATGCCGGCCGCACGCTACGCGAACGAGCAGCTTCCCGATCCGAAGCAGGAGGCCGAGGCGAGGGCGCTGATGTTCACCCTGCGCTGCCTCGTCTGCCAGGGCCAGTCGATCGCAGATTCCGACGCCGAGATGGCGGGCGACATGCGCTCGCTGGTCCGCACCCGGATCGCGGCCGGCGAGAGGCCCGAGGCGATCCGCAAGTGGCTGATCGAGCGCTATGGCGATTGGGTGAGCTTCAAGCCGCCGGTCGACCGGATGACATGGCCGCTCTGGGCGTTGCCGATCATCTTCCTCCTCTTCGGGCTGTGGCTCATGCGAGGGCGTTTCAAGCCGAGGAGCAAGCGCTGATGGGCTGGCTGATCTTTATCGTGCTGGCATTGGCGACCGGCGGGGTGCTGTGGCGCTTCGGCCGCTTGCCCAAGGGAACGCTCGAACTGGTGGGTGCGGCCCTGTTCTTCGCGGTGGCGGGCTATGCCTGGCAAGGCAGCCCCGGCATGCCGGGCAAGCCGACCCCGCCACCCGCCGATGCGCATGTGCCAGACAGCGAATTCGCGATCGAGCGGACCAAGCTGCTCGGCCAGTTCGGCCGCGACGCCGATATATTGGGCGCCGCCGATGCCTTTCACCGGCAGGGGCTCAACCTCTACGCGATCGGCCTGATCAAGGGGGCGCTGGAGCGCAACCCGAAGAGTGCCGATTTGTGGGTCGGCCTCGGCAATGCGATGGTGATCCATGGCAGCGGCATGATGTCGCCAGCGGCCCAGCTCGCCTTCGAACGGGCGGCGGCGATCGCCCCCGATCATCCCGGCCCGCCGTTCTTCATGGGGCTGGCTTATGCCCAGGCCGGCCAGCTCGATCGCGCGGAGCAAATCTGGCGCGGCCTGCTCGATCGCAGCCCCAAGGATGCGCCGTGGCGTACCGATGTCGAGCAACGGCTCGCCGAAATCGAGCAGATGAAGGGGCAGTAGCACGGGTCGGGCCGTTGATTGCCTGGCGGCCTCTTTGCGCCGGTCGATTCATGCTATGCATTGATCATGTCCCGTACCGCTCCGCTGCCTGCCATCCTCTTCGTCTGCCTCGGCAACATCTGCCGTTCGCCGCTGGCGGAGGCGGCTTTGCGAGCGCGGGCGGTTGCGGCAGGGCTTGAACTCGATATCGATTCCGCCGGGACCGGCGACTGGCACGTCGGCGAACCGCCGGACCGGCGCGCCCGTGCGACCGCGCGCCGCCACGGGATCGACATCAGCGGTTATCGCGGCCGACAGGTTCAGGCCGAGGATTTTCGGCGCTTCAGCCATATCTTCGCGCTCGATCACACCAACCTGTCCAACCTCCGGCGGCTCGCGCCGGCCGATGCGACGGCGCGGCTGGGGTTGCTGCTCGACATGGTCGATGGACTGGCGGGGCAGGCCGTCGCAGATCCTTATTATGGCGGCGAAGATGGCTTCGAGATCACCTGGCAGCAAGTCGATGCCGCGGCGGCGGCTATTATTGACGAACTGTACCGATGATGCCGATCGCCGATCGGGTCGCGATGCTGACGCTGTTCGATCATCCGCCGCCGGATTTCTTCGAAGCGTTGGGGCTCGAGGCTGGCTGGCGCGAACGGCAGCCGATCTACCGGCTGTGGCCGCTGCTCGTGCATCTGCGGCTGTTCGGCAGCGGCTATGCCGGATCGGTGTCAGGCGCGCTGCGATCGCTGGGCGTTTGATCGGAGCGGCATGACGGTTTGGTGAATAAGGCTGTTGGCCTTGCGGGCGGCGCTGCTATCGTTTCCGGCGATAATGATCATGAGGGAGATGCACGATGATCAGCTACATTACCGTCGGTTCCAGTGACTTCGCGAAGTCGGTGCCCTTTTTCACCGAGCTGCTGGCGACCCAGGGGGTCAGCAAGATGTTCGACAATCCGAAGGGCGGTGCGGGGTTCGCGAAGGATGGCAAGCTGGTGCTGGGGGTGGTCAAGCCGTTCAACGGTGAAGCTGCCACGGTGGGTAACGGTACGATGATCGCGCTCGATATGCCCAGCCGCGAGGCGGTCGATGCGTTCCATGCGAAGGCGCTGGAACTGGGCGGATCGGACGAAGGCGCGCCAGGCGAGCGTGGGCCCGGCTATTACATGGCGTATTTTCGTGACCCGGATGGCAACAAATTCTGCGCCTGCAAGCTGGGATAGAATTTCGATAGCCCGCAGGCGTCAATTTGCGGAATGACGCCTGCGGGATTTTAAGCGGCTCCAGCCGGATTTAGTTCAGGGGCAGTCCCAGCGCTTCCGCCACCGCGCGATGCCGGATCTTGCCGCCCGACACGTTCAGGCCCGCCGCCAGATGCGGATCGGCTGCCATCGCCGCCTCGGCACCCATATTCGCCAGCCGCAAAGCGAACGGCAGGGTCGCGTTGTTTAGCGCGAAGGCGGAGGTGCGCGCGACAGCGCCGGGCATGTTCGCAACGCAATAATGGATCACGCCTTCCTCGACGAAGACGGGATCGTCGTGCGTCGTCGCGTGCGACGTTTCGAAACAACCGCCCTGATCGATCGCGATATCGACGATCACCGAGCCGCGCTTCATCGTCCTGAGCATTTCGCGGGTGACGAGCTTGGGCGCGGCGGCGCCCGGCACCAGCACTGCGCCGATCACCAGATGGGCCTTGGATACGGCGGCGGCGATCGCGGCCTTGCTGGCATAGGCCGTCTTGATCTGGCTCGAAAAGAACATGTCGAGTTCGGCGAGCCGATCATTGCTGATATCGTAGATCGTGACGTCGGCGCGCATGCCGACCGCCATCTGGGCGGCGTTGACGCCGGCGATGCCGCCGCCGAGGATCGCAACCCGTGCAGGCGCCACGCCGGGTACGCCGCCCAGGAGCACCCCGCGCCCGCCCTGTTCCTTTTCGAGATAATGCGCGCCCACCTGAATCGACATGCGACCGGCGACTTCGGACATCGGCTTGAGCAGGGGCAGCGAGCGATTTGGCGAGGTTACGGTTTCATAGGCGATGCAGGTCGCGCCCGATTGCATCAGCCCCTCCGCCTGCGGCTTGTCGGCCGCGAGGTGAAGATATGTGAACAGCAGGTGGCGGGGCTCGAGCAAGGCGATTTCGGACGGCTGCGGTTCCTTCACCTTCACGATCATGTCGGCACTGGCAAAGACGGCGGGGGCATCCGGCAGGATCGTTGCGCCCGCATCGACATAGTCCTGATCGTCGAAATCGATACCCGATCCGGCCTGTGTCTGGACGAAGACCTGATGGCCGGCGGCCGCCAGCTCGGCGACCGAGGCTGGAGTCAGCCCCACACGATATTCGTGATTCTTGATCTCCTTCGGAACGCCGACTCGCATGATGAACTTCCTCAAATTCTGTACCGGGAGAATAACATCCGGGAGGCGTCGGAAGTTCGCAAAGATGTGTTCCACGAAGGCTGTTATTGCAAGAATCTTGTGCAAAAGTTGATATATTGCAATATTATCCTGTATGGACCCGATTGACCGCAAAATTTTGAGCGAACTTCGCCGTGATTCGAGTGTTACCGGCGAACAGCTCGGGGCGCGGGTGGGGCTGTCGCCCTCGGCGGCCCATCGCAGGGTCAAGGCATTGGAAGAGGCGCGGCTGATATTGGGCTATCGGGCGCGATTGTCGGCCGCCGCGCAAGGCAATCCATCGACGGTGTTCGTCTCGGTCACCCTGATCGATCAGCGGCAGGCGACGATGATGGCGTTCGAGGCGGCCCTGGCCCGGACGGCACAGGTGGCGGAGGCCCATCTGATGAGCGGTGAATCCGATTATCTGATCAAGGTATTGGTGCGGGACGACGACAGTTACGAACGGGTCCATCGCGAAATCCTGTCGGCGCTGCCGGGGGTACACCGATTGGTAACCCAATTTACGATACGAACTCTGGCGGCGGGTGATTGATCGCAAGCTTGTACGTTTCGCTGAAATAAGGGCGGTTGTTCGTTGCGGCGCTGCGGAACTAATGCTAGCGCCCGCCGCTATGTCGCCGGTTGGGGAAGCTGGCGCCAAGGAACACATATGGCGGGTATGGCGAAGTCCATCGCGCGATGAGCGGCGATAGTAACATGAAAGAGGCGCCCGATGCGGCGGCCGGGCGCAGCGCGGTCGTGCCTTATTCGCATGTCCATGGCAGCATGCCACAGCTTGTGGTTGGTGCGGTGGGCATCGTGTTCGGTGATATCGGCACCAGCCCGCTTTACGCATTTCGGGAAACCTTTGCCGGCCATCACCCGCTGGTGCCCGATCAGCTCCATATTCTGGGCGTATTGAGCCTAATTTTCTGGTCGATGATGCTGGTCGTCACGATCAAATATGTCGCGATCATCATGCGCGCCGACAATAAGGGAGAAGGCGGCAGCCTGGCGCTGCTGGCGCTGATCAATCGAAAATCTGAAGGCAAGCGCTGGACGAAGGGCATCGTCCTGCTCGGCGTGTTCGCGACGGCGCTCTTCTATGGTGACAGCATGATCACGCCGGCCATTTCGGTGCTGTCGGCGGTCGAGGGGCTGACCACCGTCGAGGCCGGATTCCAGCCGCTCGTGCTGCCGATCGCGGTCGGCATCCTGATTGTCCTGTTCGTGATTCAGGCGCGGGGCACGGCTAAGGTCGGGCTGTTGTTCGGCCCGATCATGCTAGTCTATTTCGCGGTGCTTGCGGTGCTGGGCGTCGTCCATATCGTCGGCAACCCCTATGTGCTGATCGCGCTCAATCCCTGGTATGCGTTGCAATTCTTCCTGGCCGAAGGGCGCATGGCGTTTCTGGCGATGGGATCGGTGGTATTGGCGGTGACGGGAGCAGAGGCGCTCTACGCCGATATGGGCCATTTCGGGCGCAAGCCGATCTCGATTTCCTGGCTGTTCTTCGTCCTGCCGGCGCTGATGCTCAATTATCTGGGGCAGGGCGCGATGATACTGTCGCAGGACATGGCGACCGCCATGCACACGATTCATAACCCCTTCTTCCTGCTGGCACCCGCCAGTCTGCGGCTGCCGCTCGTCATCCTTGCGACGATGGCGACGGTGATCGCCAGCCAGGCGGTGATCTCGGGCGCATTTTCGGTCACGCAGCAGGCCATCCAGCTCGGTTTCATCCCGCGTCTGCGCATCAATCATACCAGCGCCGGCGCCATCGGGCAGATTTACATCCCCACGATCAACTGGGCGTTGATGGTGATGGTGATCCTGCTGGTGGTTTCGTTTCGTTCGTCGACCAACCTGGCTGCGGCTTATGGCATCGCGGTTACCGGTGCGATGGCGATCGACACCTGCCTGCTGGCGGTGGTGCTCGTCCATTTGTGGCGCTGGAACAAGCTGCTGGCCGGCGCGCTGATCGCCATATTCGGCCTCGTCGATCTCGCTTATTTCGGTGCTAATCTCACCAAGGTGCCCGATGGCGGATGGTTCCCGCTGCTTGTGGGCTTCATCGCCTTCACCCTGCTGACGACCTGGGCACGGGGTCGCGCGTTGATGATCGATCGCATGCGCGAGGTGGCCATGCCGGTGAAGGTGTTTGTGCAGTCGGCCGTCGGTTCCGCGACCCGCGTGCCCGGCACCGCCGTGTTCATGACGTCGACGGCGGAGGGCGTGCCGCATGCGCTGCTCCACAATCTGAAGCACAACAAGGTGCTCCACGAACGCGTCATCCTGCTCACCGTCCGGATTGCCGACATGCCCTATGTCGCCGAGGAAAATAGGATGGACTTCGATGATCTGGGGCAAGGCTTCTACCGCCTGATCATCCATTATGGCTTCATGGAAGATCCCGATGTGCCGGCGGTGCTCGCCCGTACCAAGAAATGCGGGGCGGACTTCCGGATGATGGACACCAGCTTCTTCCTGGCCCGGCAGACCTTGTTGCCGTCATCGCGGCCGGGCATGGCAATCTGGCGCGAAAAGCTCTTTGCCTGGATGCTGCGCAACGCGGAAAGTGCGATGGAGTTTTTCAAGTTGCCGACCAACCGGGTGGTCGAGCTCGGCAGTCAGGTCGAGATCTGACGGTCGCTGCACCGATCATCGTTGCCGCCATATTGGGCCCGGCCGATTTCGCCTGGCTCGATGCGCAGCGAACGGCGCATTTTCCGGCTGACCGCAATGTCTTGCCGGCCCATCTGACGCTGTTCCATCACCTGCCGCCATCGGCCTGCGACGAACTGCTGCGGCTGCTGAAAGGCGAGGTGCGCGGCATGGCGCCGGTTGCGCGGATCACCGGACTGATCTCACTGGGGCGCGGCGTGGCCTATCTGGTGGCTAGCGATGGCCTGGAGGTCATTCGCGACCGGATCGCCGCTGCCCTGAAAGGGCAGCTCACGCCGCAGGACAATGCCCCCTGGCGCCCGCACGTAACGATTCAGAACAAGGTCCCGCTTCATGATGCCCGCGCGCTGCGCGAGGCGCTGGCGCCGGACTTTCGGCGGAGACCGCTGACGATCGCCGGTCTCGCCGCATTCTATTATCGTGACGGCCTGTGGGAACCGATTGCGGACTATCGCTTCAATCGATCTGTCCGATCCCCTCGCAACTGAGATCGAAGGCCGCGAGGCCGGCGTCGAGATAGCCGGCGAGCAACGGCATTTCCTGCAGCTCGTCGATCACCGCCTGGCGGTCATCCTCGTTCGCGGCCTCCAACGCCTCGTCCCATTCGCTGGCATCGAACGTGCCGCGACCGATCAATGCCAGCGCATAGATGTCGGCAAGCTCGTCGTCGCCAAGATCTTCGAGGAGGGCCGCAATTTCCTCCTCGATCGCCTCATTCGCCTCATCCTCCAGCACCGCATAAGGATCGTCGGTATCGGTGGGATCGGGTTCGCCATCGGCCTCGATCGCGGGCACCTGCGCTTCCATTTCGCGGGAGCGCACGATCAGGCGACAGATTGTATCAAGGGAGACCGTCAGTTCCATGCTTGCGATCCTTTGTCCCAGACTATCATGCGGGATTCTGGCTGCCAACGTGGCGAATGGCGCGACGGTTCCCCCGGATCAGGCCGGTATCAGCGATTTCAGCGCAACCTCCGGATTGGCCAGATCGTCGGCTGAAGGCGCCAGCTTGCCGGTGACGAGCGCGCGACCCTGAACATAATCCTTGGTGGCATTGACGCAATCGAGGGCCAGGACCTGCCCGTCACGCAGATAGATGACCGAAAAGCTGCGGGTCGCGGGATCGCCGCGCACGATCGCCGTATCGAAGCCGATCGACAGGCCCACGGTCTGCAGCCGCAGATCATATTGATTCGACCAGAACCAGGGCACGGCATGATAAGGGGCGGGATTTCCGGTGATCGCCTTGGCCACCACCGTCGCTTGATCATTGGCGTTCTGCACCGATTCGAGCCGGATGCGCGCGCCATCGGCAAAGGCATTGGCATGCATTGCGCAATCGCCGATCGCATAGACATCGGGCAAGGTTGTACGGCAGAACTCGTCGACGTCGACGCCGTTGCCGCCCGCTGCACCGGCCGCGATCAGCGGCTCGACCGCCGGTATGATGCCGATGCCGACGATCACCATATCGGCAGGGAGAATCGTGCCGTCGTGCATGCGCACGCCGGTGACGCGGCCATTCTCGCCGACAATGCAATCGACCTTCGCACCCAGTTGGATTTCGACACCATGGGCACGATGTTCCGCCTCGTAGAAGCGCGACAGCGGCTCGCCGGCCACCCGCGCCAGCACCCGGTCCATCGCTTCGAGCACGGTCACATGCTTGCCGAACTTTGAGAGCACGGCGGCTGCTTCCAGCCCGATATAGCCGCCACCGATCACGACGACCCGGTTCGTCGTCGCGAGTTCGCCGAGCATCCGATCGGCATCGGCGCGGGTGCGCACGCCGTGAACGCCCGTGAGCTCCGCGCCGCCGCATATGAGCTGGCGGGGGCTGCCACCGGTCGCCCAGACGAGAATCCCATAATCGATGGTCGATCCGTCGCCGAGCGTTACGCTATGGCTTGCGGGATCGACCGATACGACGCGGCGGCTCAACAGCAGGTCGATGTTCCGCTCCGCCCAGAACTTTTCCGGGCGAATCAATATGCGGTCAAAGCTCTTCTCGCCGGAGAAATATTCCTTCGAGAGCGGGGGGCGCTCATAAGGCGGATCGGGTTCGTCGCCGAGCAGTGCAACCGAGCCTTCGAACTTGCTCTGGCGCAACGATATCGCGACCTGCGCACCGCCATGCCCCGCACCGACAATAAGGACGTCATACCGCGCCAATTCCGAATCTCCCCAGCCATTTCTTTCGAGTCGAGGGCTCTCTATCGGCTCCTGCCGATTTGTACCAGTTGACCGAGATCAAAGCCCTGCCTATAGGCCGCCTCCACCGCTTCGGCGGGCTCCTTGATGGGGCGGAGTAGCTCAGCTGGTTAGAGCAGCGGAATCATAATCCGCGTGTCGGGGGTTCAAGTCCCTCCTCCGCTACCAAGGTTTTCCAAGGGAAATCATGTAGTTAATCGGCGTTCGGTCGCGCCGCGGGCGTGCGGCGCCTATTATCCTAGATTCTCCGGTTTTATTGGGGTTTGTCCCGCTTTATCCGCGTGTCGCGGGAACTCGACGCAGCACAGATGCAGCAAATGTTCCTTCTTTGTCCTGCTGAGAATCGTACGCAGATCCGAAAAAGGGCGGAGCATCGCTGCCCCGCCCCGTCGTACGGTGGTTTTCACGACTGCTGTGTTAGCTTCTCCGCTTCTCCAGCTCATCTATGGCGTTATAAAAGTCGTACTGTTCTCCGATGGTCGTCGCCCGCAGTCTCCGCATGGTCGCGATTGCTTGGATATGGGCCTTGCGCCCCACGACGGCACCGGGGGCCAGTTGCTCCATGGCTTTCTGTTGAGTGTCGGGATCCGCCAACGCAAAAAGAGCAGAGGCGATCAGCAGGGCGGGAGTCTGTTCGATTCCCATGATCGTCTCAGCGTCCCCCATGACGGCACGGACGCGGGGATTTATGTAGCGCTCGCGAAACACGCTGGCCTGCTTTGCCTCATATCCAGCGGCCCGCTGCTCCTTGAAGCGATGGTTGTTTGGCTTGCGAGGCGCTGCGGTGGGCAAGCGGACGACGTTCGAGGGGGCGTCCATGTCAGTTCGCCCTTCCCGCGAGCACATCCCGCGCCATGAGTTTGACGAGGCAGTTGTCGGTGGTGTCGTCCATGTCGTGCAGATCCCGCGGGTCAGACATGAACAGCAGCGTAAGCGCCTTCGCACGGACCATGACGTTGCCAGGGCTGACCGGGAGCGCTTCAACCTGCCGATAGGCCGCCGACGCCGCGTCGCTGAGCCGATCGGCCCCCGCTTCGTCGAGATTCCACATATCGAGGCGGCCCTTCCAATCGATCAGGCGGTCAAGCTCCTGCTCCAGCGAGCTTTGGAGTTCGGCCGATGCTGGTGCGGCGGCGACGAGCGGCGCGATTGCGAGCCCGCCGATGATCGAGCGACGCGAAGGGTTGGCCGGGGCAGCGCCCGGCTGTAAGGTGGTGATAGCCATGATCGTTCATCCTTCGAACGGTTGCGGACAAAGCCGGGGGCGAGGGGCCTAATCCTCAATCCCGGCTTGCTCTACGTATCCTACGGATTGCCTACGGTGTCAACGGGTGATACGTAGGAATTATGAGCAAGGCAAAGTCAGGTCGTTTTGAGATGGTCACTCCGCCCGGATGGATGGAGACGATCGACGAATGGCGCCGCAAGCAGCCGGATCTACCTCCGCGCGCCGAAGCTATCCGCCGGCTCGTCGAGAAGGGGTTGGCGAGTGAATGAGGGCCAGCCCAGTATATTAACCGCGCTGCGACCAATACTTTCATTTACGATAGATATAACGTCTATTGTTTTGCTATTCGGTTTCGTTGCATCAGTTGTCATTAACTCAACAATTTTTGGAAGCTGGGGAATTAATTTTCTTTTGGTGGCATCTCCGCAAGATGTTCTCATGTCTGGGCTGTTTGTCTCGATGTGGTGTGCTCTGCCGACAATCCCATTTGTTATAGCGTTGGCGCTTGCGATTAAATATAGGCCGGACGGGAAGAAATGGCGGCCCTACATAAGGCTTAGCGTGGTCACCGTTGCATTGATTGCTATCCCGATTATCATATTCGCGGCAGCCAGCGCTCGTTATCGTCAGGGCTTTATCGGCATGCCGCTCTATATCGTTGACAAGGAAGGTGAACGAGGCAGGTGCGGAATTAAAAGGGTACTGTGGATCGGCGAACGGACTATTGTTTCCGAGTGTGAAACCAAAAGTATCATAGTTATGTATGGTGCGGAAAACATAAAATTTGCCGGAAAATCAGAACTGGATGGCATTGATTTTTTGCCAACTGCTGCTTCGGCAACTTCGGATACTACAACTTCATCCTGTGACCATTTCGGAATCGGAACCATCATGACCGGAAAAAACGAATGCACTGTACGCTAAGGATATAATATACTCGTCGAATGGAATGTGTTTGGATGCGACACTGCGACCATCGGCCCAAGTCGCACGATCAGAGCGCAAGCTTTTGAAGCTTCTGCTCTGCCATTGAGCGCTGCCTTCGGAGGGCAGAGGAAGATGGTAGTCCCGTAGGACTCAAACCCACAACCTAGCTGAACCCGCAACCTCCGGTACCACAAACCGGCGCTCTGACACCTGCGATGTCAACACAGTGCTCTACCGCGGCGGCCCGCATTGCGAATGCGAGGGGATACCTGATCACCACCGGCAACCACAGCGCGACGCCCCTTGCCCTTGATTCAACTCAAGGTCACTAAGCTATCTATGTTGGTTTTTATCGATGAAAGTGGCGATTCTGGATTTCGGCTTGGGGAAGGCTCGACCGACGTTTTTGCGGTCGCGATGGTCCTATTCGCGGATCATGCGGAGGCGGGCCGCACTGCCGACGCAATCCAGGCGCTTCAGGCGCAGTGGCGCGTGAAGCCGGAGTTTAAGTTCAGCAAAGCCAGCAACGACGTCCGAGACGCCTTTTTCGCCGCGATCACGCCGTTTGCCTTCCGGGTGCGCGCGATCGTGGTGGAGAAGCAGCGGCTTCGGTCCATGCATCTTAAAACCGACAAGGAGGCCTTCTACCGCTTCTTCGTCAAATCCATGATCAAGTTCGACAACGGACGGCTAACGGATGCGCGCGTCGTCATAGACGGGAGCGGAGAACGGACCTTCCGGCGCGACCTCAACGCGCACCTCCGCAAGCACGCGGGTCCGGGCGCCATTCGGGATGTGCGAATGAAGGACTCGCGCGGCGATCCACTGATACAGCTCGCCGATATGTGCGTGGGCGCGATTGGGCGTTCCTACCGAGCTGATCGACCAGACGCCGGCCGCTGGCGAGCGATGCTGGCGCGCAAGTTGGATGATATATGGACATTCAAGTGAGGGTTGCGCTCTCTCGTCCTATCCTGCCGATCGGCAGGAACGCACGCCATACGGCGACAGTTCGGAGCGAGAGAGCGACTTGGCAGCTTCGATATACGCATGAGGCGTAAAAATTCAACTCTATGGTTGGGATTCTCCGCGACCCTCTCGGTGTAAACGAGATGCTCTACCAACGGGGGCGATGCGGTCCTACTGAACGGTCCCCTCAACCGGGAAAGTGAGCGCCGCCATCCGGGCGGCCTCGCGCTTAAGGCGGGTGGCCGCATCCGGCCCGATCGCTACCGTCACCTTCGGCGGCTGTTCGAAATGCCCCTCGGGGTTGCCGTGCTCGTCATAGCCGACCCATCCCTTCCCCTGGATCAGGAGCACGCTGCCGTTCGGATGAGTGCCGCTGATGACGATCTGCCCCTTCTGGCTCACCATGGACTCGGGATAGGTGCCATCTTCGACGTGGAACGAGAAATGATATTCGAGCCACTCTTCCCGCGTGGGATCGTCATGTTCGCCTCGGGTATTCCACGAGCGCCCCTCCCGGATCGATAGGGTTAGGCCATCCTCCACGATCGCGCCGCCCTTCTTCAGCGTCGCGACAATGCGCGCATCCGTCAGCAAATATTCGGTTTCCGTGTCGGGCCACGGAGTCGCGTCCGTCATTTCACGGCTCCCGGCTTGTCGTAATGCGCCATGAGCTTCGCCATCGCAGAATCCGCCAACTGCTGTCGCTCTTCATCGGATGACCAAGGGCATTCGGCAAGCGACGTCCAAGGCGGCACGTCGGTGCCATGGAAGAACGGGCCGGCCCAACTGTCTGTCATCGTCGCGTCTCGAAAGAAATTGAGATCCTCGGACTCGTCGGGAATGCTGGGGATCGGAATGGCCGGCCCGCTCATATATATCCCGCCGTTCGGCAGGGTGGTGAACTCGCAGGCGAATGCGTCGCAGCACTCGTCAACCAACTCCTCCAGCTCCGTGACGTTATCGGCGATAAACAGGCCCACGATGTCGTAAGGGTTCGGCTGATCGGCTTTCAGGCGGACAAGGTAGGTTGGCATGGCGCACCTCCATGATGGAGGCGGCAAGCTGCCACCGGCAGCGCGATCGGGCAAGCTACAGCGCAGCAATCAACATGCCCCATCTGGAAGTGTCAAAGAGCTTATATCGCCCGTGCACCGAGCAGGCGCCTATACAGGTGGTTGCGCTTGGTGGACGAAGTGTTGGTCGACCGTGCGGAATCGGTGCCTATGAAGTCTGCTCCTTAACCGATGGAGCAAGCGATGACAGATATTCCCCTCAATCTTCCCAAGCCGCTCGGCGATCCGAACTGGCCCCAGCCATCCCCACGACAATCAAACGGCGGGGGCGGACTGCACCGCCAGCTCCCGCGCCGCGATCTCCGCCAGCAAGCCGATACACAGCGTCATCGCCCAATCGTTGATCGCGTTCAGGCAATCCTCTTTCGATGCCACAGCCACAACGTGGGCGTCTGAGGCGGCCTTCTCGTGCTTCAGGAAGATCAGCTCCAGGCGCTCGATCACGCCGAGCGTCTCCGATAGCGGCCGATCTGGAAACAGGCGTGGTAGCGAGTAGATCAGCCGGCGCTCCACTCCTTCCCATTGCGTGCCGACCTTCTCACGAAGGTAAGGGACGGCATCCGCGTTACGCTCGGCGATCGTGGCCCCGGTCATCGGTGCCCGCCCCGGTGTGCTGCCATGCCGGCCGCTGCCACGCCGTGCTTGTTGTCCAGAAGCCATTTTGCGATGCTGGCCTTGTCCGTTGGGCCGTTGAAGGTAAGGTGCAGGTGCGTATCGCCACCGGAACCGCTGCCAGCCCCGTTCGCCCCGGCAGCCCCGTTATTGTTCGCCGGCATCCCGTAAGACGGCGAGGCGCTCGCTGGCAGGCTGAATTTGGGAACCGCGGCCAAGACGGCGCGCCATCCGCCAGCCTCGTTCGCCGGAATGATCATTTCGCCGCTGTGCACGGTTGCGAGCTGGTCTTTCGAGATATTCAGCGCGCCGACGTCGAAGGCGGGGACGGTCAACATGGTGCCGAACGAGCCTGCCGCCGCAGCCATGGCCGCGCCGAATTCAGGCGCTCCGAGATCGAGGGGGAATGGAGCCGCCGCCATCGACGCAACGCCACCAGCGCCCGCTATGGCGGCCTGTGTGGCGATCTCAGCCGCGCCGGCCGCCTTCGATGCAGCCCCGCCCATCAACAGCGTCGTGATGTGCGTAACGAGCCAGTTTTCCATGATCGTCGCCAGCGCGTTGCCGATCGCCTGCTGTAGTCCCTGCCACATGCCCTTGATCGAGGCGCCAAAGCCCTGCTGCAGGGTCAGCATCTTGCCGATATTCTGCCCCCAGGACGACGCAACCGATCCGATGGCGGTTCGCTCGATCTGTGTCCGCTGCAGGGCCGCGCGCTGCTCCAGCGCGGTACGATCGGCCTGATATTGGCGATCGAGCACGCGAAGCTGATTGTAGAGCGCCGCGCGCTTCACCCGCTCGCTTTCCGGTGTCGCGGCGATCTCACTGACGATCGCGACGCGCGCGGCGTCATACTTCGCCTTCGCGATGCGCTTCTCGTCCTCGATCAACTGGCGGGCGGTTTCGGCGCCCATTTGCCTGCGGAACTCGGCGTCGTGCTGTTCTTCCGACAGATCGATGTCACGAAGCTTCCGAATCGTCTCCGCAAGGTCGATCTCGATCTGCGCCTTATGCTGTGCGGCCTCCTGAGTGATCCGAACCTGCTCATCATAGGCCCGCTTATATTCGTCGGATTCCTTGCCGTGGATGCGCTTCATCTCGTCCGCAAATGCGATGGCGAGCGCGACGCGCTTCTCGTCATCGCCCTTCGCCAGATCGAGCTTGGTTTTCTCGTCTTCGAGCGCCTGGCGGTATGCCTCGCGTTCGGCCTTCGCCGCGGCGGCATTTTCGGCGCGGGTTTCGGACTTCGCCTTGCGGAGATCCTTTTCGGCCTGCTCTGCCTGATGCAAGGCTGTCGACGCGGCAGTCAGCTCGGCGCGGAATTTGGCTTGGCCCGCGGTATCCGTCTCAGCGATGTTCTTGCCCGACTCCTGCACCAGCGCCAGTTTGGCGCGGGCCTTCTCTGTTGCCGTGGTTGCCGTTGCGAGCGCAACCTGTAGCTCGATCGAGCGCGATACGCTGTGGTCGTGCTGCGTCGCCGCCTCCACGAGCTTCTTTTGGGCCTCGGTCGCGGTGCCGGCAGCAACCGCCGATCGGGCGATTTCCACCTGATTACCACGAAAGGACGCCGCTGAGGTTTGTGCGGCCTGGCTGAGCGTCAGGGTTGTATCGGCAAGTCTCTGCAGGCCGGTGTTTGCGGGGTTCGCCGCAGCGATCTCGCGAATCTTCTCATAGAGCGTGGCGACGTTGGTAAGCCCAGCCTTATACTTGCCGAGATAGTCTTGGATCTCCGCCTTGGCAGCCGCTGGAATGCCGGGATCGAATTTATAGCTGTAGCCACCGCCCTGCACCGTCTGCGGGTTGATACCCTTCTCCACGCCGCTGATCACGTTCCCGCGGTCGCTGCGGTAATCCTTCAGCTTGTCGTCCGTCTTTTTGCCTTCGTCGCGGGCATGCGCCAGCAGCCCCAGCGCCGTGACCTGTGCGTTGATCTTGCCGGTCGTCTTGTCGAGGTAGCTGGCAAGCTCGTTCTGGCGCTGCTTCATGGCTTCCGATGCGTCGGCACCTTCGAACAGCTTGCCGATCAGCGGCACGATCGCCGAGACGGCCAAAGAAACCGCCATGCCCCAACCCGACGACATGAACGCGCCGACCTTGCCAAGCGCGCCGCCGCTATATTCGGCAACCTCGGTCAACCGGCCCATTTGCTCCATGAAAATGTTCAGGACCGGCATACCCGCGGCATAGGAATCCGTCATCGATCGCACGGAATGTCGGAGCATTTCTTTCGCGACGTAGGCGTTTCCAGAGGCCTTCGCCTCGTCATTATGAGCGCGCGCCGTATTGCCGAGCGCGACGTTCATGTTCGCGAGCGCGGCGGTCGTCTGCTTGCTGGCATCGGCGAAGGTAGCGCCCATCTGTGCGACGATCGGGTTCAGGCCTTGGATTGAGCCTTTCGCCGCATCGGTGCCGGCTTTGACGCCTGAGGCATCAGCGACGATCAGGACTTTGACGGTATCGTCGCTCATGCGCTGGCTCCCGTCGCATCGATCCAAGCCCGGCCGGTCCAGAAGACGAGCTTGCTGATCGTCGTGTCGAGGTAGCGGAAGCCGGGCGGCAACGCCCCGCCCTGCTCCAGATCAACCGGCCGCTGCGCCGTCGTGCCGGTATGATCCGCGATCACGATCCAGCCGGCCGCCTTCAGATCGGTATAGTCGACCAAACCGCGGCCCACGATGACGGTCGCGCCGGTGTAGCTGCGCCCGTTCGTGATTGTCGCCGGGCCGCCTGCCAGGACAGAGGAAAACGCGATGACGTAGCGGCTGCCATCGGTTGCGTTAACTGCGGAATTCGGCATGGTGATCCCCCGTGAGAGCTGCCCGATATCAGGGCTCAACCATAGCCGAAAATCGACAGAAAACCTATATATTATCGTGCTTTAGCGTTGGCACGCAGTGGCACGTCAGGGCACACAGGGGCACAAACTTAAACGGTTTCAAATGATCGGGGAGGCGGGGGCCTCGCTTCTTTGATAACATAGTCAAAAGAATCGGGGGACATATGGCCATATTACTACAGGCGCTCATAACCGCGGCCTTGTCCGGGATCTTCTCAGGCCTATTGCTTTTTGGTTTGAATGAAAAACGCGATCGGCATGATCAGCGCCTCAAAAATATAATGGAAGCTGGCAGCGTTTTGGCTGAATGGTCCGAGATGGCAATCGCCTATTTTCACCGAGTGCACGACATCGCCTCGCGAAAAATATCCGTCCCGGATGCTCTTGCTGAAAATATGATTTATCTGAAAGAAATGCACAAGCATGACATGAAATTCCTGCTTATACTTAGTATATATGAGCCTGATTTGACACCTACGCATGCAGAAATGCAAAATGCTATATTCCCAATTTTAGATCCATTTACGAATGTTATTCACCGCACGCTGGAAAATGCCCCGTTGCCAGAGGAGGATATCAAAAAAGTGAATGAATTAACGCGGGATCTCATACTAGGTCGTAAACCCATAAACGGGAATTTCCGTATCTGCAGTGCCGCGCGGGTCAGAACCTTCGATAGCGAACCTTGATGCCGGTAGTCTTTGCCC
>NZ_FMZJ01000019.1 GCF_900101455.1 Sphingomonas sp. YR710
TCGGCAAACTGCTCGATCACTTCCCTTCCGCTGAGTGTGCAAACTACATCCGCGGTGCGGGCTATGCGTCAATATGAATCAGAAAGACTCTAAGGAAGATGCCGTTCGAACGGTCGGCGTGGAGCGCATTGTTAACCGGTAGGTTTTGGTCGCTTAATGGCAGGGATGTTCGAACCCAGTCGTTCGCGGGCGGGACCCGGTGCGACCGCCTTTGGTCGGTACCAGAATGTCCGCAGTGGCGAGCGAATTCATCGAGCGCATTGCTGCCTGACCAACCCACGCAGCCAGCGATGCGCCGGGTCGGCATCAAGCCGCGGATGCCAGAAAAGCGAAACGGTGAACGGCTTGAGGGGCAATGGCACAGGGAAGGTGTGAAGGCCTGACCGAAGCCCGGCGGTGTGAATCTCCGGAACCGTCGCGATCAGGTCCGACCCGCGCGCCAGAGCCAGCGCCGCAGCAAATCCGTCGACCGTTGCCGCGACCTGCCGTCCGAGGCCGCGCTCGCGCAGGTGGTCATCAACCCCGCCCAAGTCTAAGCCGGGCCGCCAGGCGACGACGTGACCCCAGCTGGTGTAGTCGGCTGACGTGACGGCGCGCCCACCCAATGGATGGTCGGGGCGAACCACTCCGACATAGCGATCCTCAAACAGCGCTTGGCTGCGGACCTCGGGGCCGATGGTTTCATCGACAACGCCTGTCTCGAGATCGATCGAGCCGTCGCGCAGCCCGCGACTGTCCTTGTCGAGTTTGCGGAGGAAGCGCAGTTGAACCTGCGGCGCCTGCATCTGTACCTCTCGGGTCATGGCGGCCCCGAAGGTCTCGGCGATGCCATCGCTCGCGCGCAGCGTGAAGGTCCGGGAAAGCGATAGCAGGTCCAAGGCGCCTGTTGGCCGCAGAACTGCCTGCGCCTCTTCGACCAGCCGCCGGACCTGCCCGCGCATGGCGTCGGCCCGCGGCGTTGGCACCAGCCCGCGTCCGGCTCGAACCAGCAGAGGATCGCCGGTTACCTGCCGCAGTCGGGCCAGTGCCCTGCTCATGGCAGACGGGCTGAGCCGGAGCTTGTCCGCGGACCGGACCACGCTGCCTTCCGAAAGCAACACGTCGAGAGTGTGGAGGAGATTGAGGTCTGGCAACGACATACCTCTATCGTAGCAGCCTAGGCGCATTTGGCATAGCATCAGATGCAACAATAGACTGCAAACGCTGCGCGTTCCGCCCTGTCTGGTCGAGGCGTATCTCCGGCTGCGCGGAAACGGAGATACGAAAATGACGACGAATTCCTTGGACAGGTTCGTAGCCGGTGTGGCGGCCGCATGGGGGCCGCTTGATAGCGCATTGGCGGCGCGGTGCCGGCAGATGATGGCCGAACTGACATTGGCGCCAACCGGCGAGCCGTGGCTCGACTCCCTGCATCGCGACCGTCCCGTGTCACGAGAACTGCATCGCGATGGCGAGCGCGGCTTCATGCTGCTGGCGCACGCCGAGCAGTCTGGCCTTTATCGCCCGCCTCACGATCATGGCCGAAGCTGGGTTGTCTATGGCGTCCAATCTGGTGAACTAGAGGTCGCAACGTATGCCCGGATCGCCTCGCCGGACGGGACGGTGCGGCTGGTGCGTCGGGAAATGCATGTTCTGAGGCCCGGCGATGCGCGCGCCTACTTGCCGGGCGACATCCACGACACCCGCTGTCTGTCGAGCGAAGCCATGCTCCTGCGCTTCACCGAGCGCGACCTGCGCGACGACAACAGCATCGTCCGGTACGTAGAACAGGACGGCGAATGGCTGGCGCCCTCCCAATGAGTGGCGGAGACCTTCGCCGAAGTGTCGGCGTGTTTGCTGTGCTCGCTGCGATGGCGCTGGTGGTGCTCGACGCCGGCATCGTCAACGTCGCATTGCCCACCTTGGCCTTGGGATACCACGTGCCCGCAGCCGACGCCGTCCAGGTCGTCGCGGTTTACCAGGTTGCACTGGTTGCCCTTCTATTGCCTTGTGCCCATGCCGCTGCGCGCGTCGGCCAGCGACGGCTTTTCTCGTTGGGCATTGCCGCGTTCTGCGGCGGCGCAGTCGCCTGCGCGTTAGCGCCCACGCTGTGGCTGTTGCTGATGGCCCGGTCGATTCAAGGCGCAGGGGCCGCCGCGGTCATGTCGCTAGGGATTGCGCTCCTGCGCGCCACGTTAGGTGAAAAGCGGTTGGCCGATGTGGTGGCATGGAATGCGATGACCGTTGCGCTGTGTTCGGCGGCCGGGCCGGTTGTCGGCGCGCTAATTCTGGCTTGGGCGCCGCTACCGGTCTTGTTCCTCGCAAGCGCTCCAGTGGGCGTGGTTGCATTCGTCGCTTCGCGCGCCCTGCCCAAAGTGGCAGCCGAAGGCGGCGGCCTTAAGCCGATCCACATGGCGCTCTACGTCGCTGGAATCGTGTCAGTGTTCGGCGTCATGCGCGTGGCGACTATGGAGCCGGCCGCCGCCGGACTGGTGGTATTGTTCGCGATAGGATGCCTGGTCCTGCTCTTGGCGATCGATCGCCCGGCGTCATCACCGTTCTTGCCGCTCGACCTGATGCGGCTGCAGACGTTCCGGCGGACGAGCCTGGCGTCGGTTTGCTGCTTTACCGGCCAGTCCCTCGGTTTGATCGGGCTTCCGTTCCTGATCGTTGCCGAAATGGGCCTTGGTACCAAGGTAGCGGGCACGGTCCTGTTCTGCTGGCCCGCGTCGGTGGCGATATCGAGTGCCATAGCGCGCCGCGGTGCCGGGCGGGCGGGCCATGCGGTGCAGGCAGCAATTGGGGCATTCACCATGGGCTGCGGGTTGGCGCTATGTTGGGCAGACGCAATGCTGGGCATCATCTGGCTGCTCGTGCCTGCAGCCGTGTTGTGCGGCGCCGGGTTCGGCCTGTTCCAACTCGCCAACAATCGCGCCATGTTCGGGGCGGCGGCGCCAGCGCGCGCAGCGGCCGCGGGAGGTGTGCAGAGCACCGCGCGGCTTACCGGCCAGGGTCTTGGGTCCATGGTGATGGCGGGCGTTCTGGCGTGGCAGGCAAATCCACTTGGCGCGACGCGAACCGGGTTTCTAGTGGGGGCAGGCTTCGCGCTTGTTTCTGGGCTCGTGAGCGGGACTGGAACTTTTCGAGGACGGTCAAGGTCGGGCGGTGGGTGATAGCGCAATCCTAACGCTGCTTTGAGTTCCTCCTGTTGTTTCCCGTTCAAGTTGGGGACGTCGCAAAAAGGAGCGAAATTCGCTGGCCAGGATTGGAACGCGGAAGCCTGTCCTTCGCCATCAATGCGGGTATGGCGCAGTGGACTATCGGTGCTGTGACGTGTCAAACCTTCGCGGAACTGCCAACGAATGGCGGGTTTCGTCTGAAGCTGCCTTTGACGGCCCGGCCGACGAACGACTGACCTTGGTCGTCAGCTCCTGCATATGTCGTCCCGGCCGAATGTCGGCTTTCTCAATTCCGATACTGAAACCTGCCAGTCCGCAATCGGCCCAATTCTCGCCATCGACTCCGCGGCGGGCAGTAAGCAGCGCTCACGCGCCGCCGCTCCCGAATTTCCAGACAGGAATGCCAAACTTCTTCGCCTTGTCCGCGAGATTGTCCTGAATGCCCGTGCCGGGGAACACCATCACGCCGATCGGCAGGATGTCGAGCATCGCATCGTTGCGTTTGAACGGCGCGGCCTTGGCGTGCCTGGTCCAATCGGGCTTGAAGGCGATCTGCGGCACCTTGCGGTGGTCGGCCCATATGGCGGCGATGCGTTCGGCGCCCTTGGGCGAGCCGCCGTGTAGCAGCACCATGTCGGGATGCTTGGCGTGGACGCGGTCGAGCTTGTCCCAGATCAGGCGATGATCGTTGAAGTCGAGCCCGCCGGTGAAAGCGATCTTGGGCCCAGCAGGCAAGAGCACCTCGTTGGTCGCCCTGCGCCTGGCGGCGAGGAAGTCGCGGCTATCGATCATGGCCGAGGTCAGGTTGCGGTGGTTGACCTTCGATCCGGATCGCGGCCGCCAGGCCGAATGGGTGTGGCGCTCGAATTGATCGGCGGCCTGGTCGCGGAAGAATTCCATGCTGTCGCGGCGTTCGATCAGCGTCTGGCCCTCGACGGTGAGGCGCTCGAGTTCAACCGAGCGGATTTCGGAGCCGTCCTGCTCCTTCTGGCCGCGCTTCTGCGCCTGCTCGTTGTCGTCGAGTTCGCGCTCGATCTGGCCGACGGTGCGGTGAAAGAGATTGACGGTCGACCAGAGCAGATCTTCGAGGTCGGGTTCGAGGCGGGTGTCCACCAGGGTGACGATGAGGGCGTCGAAGATGTCGGCGACGGCGCCTGCGACGGTCCGGGCTTCGGGCAGCGGCCTCGGGTCGGGTTCGTCCTGGAAGGGGCGATAGCCGTAGAGCTGGAGTTCGGCGAGGACGTGATCGGTCGGGGATGAGCTGTGCGGCGGCTCGTAGCCGGTGTCGTGATGTTCGGTCGTCATGGCGCTTTCCTTCGTCGGATCGACCGCGCCCATCGCGGCCTTCATGGCGACGAAAGGCGGCGGACGGACCGGGCCTGCATCCGGAGCGGAGCGAAGGGCCGAAGCGTAGCGGAGGATGGCCGGGGCCGGCTATTTTGCCTCGCGATGTAAAGGCGGGCTCGCCCGCCGACGGAAAATAGTCGGCCATCCGCCATTGCCGGGCCGGGCCGTTTGCCGCAAAGGTCGCCCTCTCAGAAGGCCGTGGGCGCGGTCCTCTCCGACAGGGCTGGAAGCACCGTAACCGAATTCGGCATGAGACCGGCGCCGCCGTGGACGTCATTTCCTGTGCCGATTCACGCCGCCAATTCCGTGAAGCGAGCGACGTCCTCCGGCGCGATCTGCATCCGCAAACTTGCCCGTAGCGCATCGACGCCCAGCGTGCGCAGATCCTCGTTGAAGTCACCCAGTCGTGGCGACAGGGCTATCGCCTCGATCCCGGCCTCGATCGCCCGGTCGATCAGGCTCGCCATGGCGCCGTCCCCGGCCGGATCGTCGTCACGGGCGATGTAGAGCCGGCGCAGTGCGGCTGGGAACAGGATGGCGGCGAGGTGTGCGGCCGAGAGCGCGGCCACCATCGGCATCGTCGGCAGGACGCATCGCAGCGACAGCATGGTCTCGATGCCTTCACCGGCCGCCAAAACGTCGCGCGCCACATCGAAACGGACGGCATTGCCCAGGAGGTTGCCCATCGCCCGTCTCGGCGTGTCGATCACCGCCTTGTCCCGAGCCAATTGGTCGAGCCAGGTGCGATGTGCGCCGGTGATATTGCCGGAGGGGTCGGTAACGGCTGCGATCATCGCTGGCCATGTCTCGGTCGCTGAATACTCATCCGGACGGTAGTAGCAGCGTGGGTGGAAGCGGAGGCTTCCGGTTCCGTGCAAAGCCGTGATGCCGCGTTTCCGTAGATACGATTCTACGATTGTGCCCGTAATCGGCTGCGACATCGCGAAGAGCCGTCGTGCGGCCTCCGGGGATCCTGCGGGTGCCGATGCCGGGCGTCGTTGATGGTCCGGGTCGGGCTCGGGATGCGGCAGGCTCAGGAAGGTTCGGGCCTCATCGGCGACGCCCTTGAAGTCGATCAGTCCGCAGCTTTCGCGGATCACATCGAGGAGATCGCCATGTTCGCCCGTGGCGGCGTCGGTCCACTTGCCCGCAGCACCCCTGCCAGAATCGGCTCCCTTCAGACGGACGAACATTGAGCGGCCCGGCGTGTTTCGGACGTCGCCGACCAGCCAGTAGCGGCCTTGGCGGTGACCGTTCGAGAGATAGTGGCGGCACACGGCCTCGGCCTGAGCCGCCAGCCGGCTTGCGAGATCTGTGGCGGGTTGCATCGCACCTCCCAGACGAAAAGGGGGCCCGCCGCTCCCGACGGGCCGAGTAGTGGACGGGGGTGGTCCTTCAGCTATTCCGCCGCGATCGCGTGCGTAACGATCCCGGTTGCCCCATCTTCGGCCTGTGGCTCGGTTTCCGCCATGGCCGTTTCGCCGCCGTCGTCCGCCTTCTCTTCTCCGTCCCGATCGGTTGCCGGGTCGGTCTCGGTTGGCGACGTGTCGTCGAAAATCACGACTGGGCGGCCGGGCGTGCGCAGCGGTTCCGGAAGCCATCCGGAGCCGGCGAGCAACTCCTGCGCCTTCTCGGCCATGTCGCCCTTTTTGAGGTGCTCGATCCGATCGCCGGCGCGTGTGCCCTTCGCTTCACGAACGGCAGCGAGGATGCGTGCCTTGGTCACACGCCCCAAATAGGTATCGACGGTCGGCTCCCATCCGGCGGCCACGATGTCGAGTTCGACAGCCCGCGCGAGTTCGTCAGCATGGGCGAGCGCGCGAGGCCGACGGTTATACGCCTCGTAAACGGCGTTGACCGACAGCGACACGCAATGCGCGAACAGAGCTTGACGGCTGTCGCCATCAAACACCTGCAGGACATTCCACAATTCGCCGGGTTCTTTCGGAAGTGCCGCGACCCAGGTCTGATGACGGTCATCGAATGCGATGGCTAGGCTGCTGTCGTTCAGGCCCGGCGCCTGCGCGCCGAAGCTGATGCTCTTCAGGTCCAGCTCCAGGCAGGTGTCCGAGCCGTAATGATAGAAGGCCCGGAGCGTGAGCGCGTGGAGCGCCGCGAGGAAGGCAACATCCGGCTGTTCGCCGAGCGCGTGTCGTAGAGCCAGTGTGCGATGGGCGGTCAATTCGGACATAAGGCGGTCCGGGATCGGCTTCGAGTCTTCGTCCTCCTCGGGCTCTGCCGCGGCCTCGATCGTTCCGGTGAGCTGATCACCCTGATGCTCGGCCCGCGCCGCGATCACGCCGCCAACCTCCTCGATCTTGGGATCACCTTCCGGCTCGATCGGGCGTTCGTCTTCGGCGCGAACATAGCCCCGCTCGACTCGCAAATTGCCCGATCCGTCGATGCTGACGAAGGCGCCGGCACGCCCGATTTCCTCGGGATCGAAGACCATCGGGCGATCATCGAGTGCGCTGATCGCAGTCTCGATCTCGCACAGCCGAGCGTCGACCTCGTCGGGCAGGACTTCGGCATCGGCATAGGTTTCCTCCAATCCGCCCAACTCGGCTTGAAGGGCGTCACGGGTGGCTTGTTCCTCCAAGGTGAGGGTGGGCCGCTCGCCACGGAGGTGACGCAGGCCGTAGGTGTGGCCGTAGGGGAAGTCCGGCGCGACCTCGATCCACTTCCAGCCTTCAGCGGCGATCGCGTCGGATTGGTCACGCAGCTTCTCGGCGACCAGCATATCGAGAAGGCCAACATCCTGCAGCCAACCGCCATCGTCGCCCTGGAACAGATCGCGCATCACGACGCCGCCGGCTTCGGTATAGGCATCCAGGCCGACGAATTGCGCGCGCTTGTCTGCGGCGCGCACCGCGCCCTCGGTCAGCATGCGGCGGATGACGTACGGCTCTTTGCTGTAGCTATGGGCCAGATGCTCGAACGCCTGTTCCTGCCGCTCATGGTCGCCGTTGACGGTGAACGCCATGAGCTGATCGAGGGTCATGCCATCGGCGGCATAGATGTCGAGCAGCTTGGGCGAGACCGAGGCCAGACGCAGGCGCTGCTTCACGACCGACACCGAGACGAACTGATTGGCGGCGATTTCCTCCTCGGACATGCCCTTCTCGCGAAAGGCCAGGAAGGCGCGGAACTGGTCGAGAGGATGAAGCGGTGCGCGTTGGGTGTTCTCGGCGAGCGAGTCTTCCTCGGCGAAGCCGCCTTCGCGGACGACGCACGGAACCGGCGCGTTCCTTGCGAGGCGCTTCTGCTTCACCAGCAGTTCGAGCGCCCGATAGCGGCGCCCGCCAGCCGGTATCTCGAACATGCCGGTCTCATTGCCGTCCGCATCGCGGATCGGCCGAACCGTAATGCTTTGCAGCAGCGTCCGCCGGGCAATGTCTTCCGCCAGTTGCTCGATCGAGATGCCAGCCTTGATCCGCCGGACGTTCGCATGGGAAATGACGAGCTGGTTGAAGGGGATGTCGCGCGATGACGACAGGGTGATTTTCTTGGATACAACAGCCATCGGAATAACCTCCGCGACGGGTGGCCGAAAGCCTCTCTCTCGGCCTCCAACCCGTCACGAAGCTGCGGCCCCCCTCTTACTCTGAGAGGCGAGCCGCAGAACCGAACAGCAGGAAAGGCGTAGAACCGGAAAGCCGTGAAGCCGGCTCAGGCGGTGCTGTCGAGCAGTTTCTTCGCCCTGGCTTCGAGGTCGAGCCGCGCGTCCTGGTGTGTCTTGTCGCGCGCCATCGCGGTGATGCCCTGGACGAAGTCGAAAATGCTTTCGGGTTTATGGCCTTCCTCGGCGAACACTGTCTCGATGATCTTGGTGGTCTCGACCTTGCCGAAGCCACGCTTGCGCAGGAAATCGGTGCGGTCTTCATCGGAGCGCGCGACGATCCGCGCACGGGCGGCCTTGATGTCGTTGATGAAAGGCATCGGCGATGAATTGGCGAAGCGGGTCAGTGCTGGCGCGGCTTCGTGGGCGAAGCGCGAGGCGGCATATTTCGAGTGCCGGATCGTGATTTGCTCGAAATCCTCGACGCCCCAGAGATTGCGGTTCTGGCACACGGCGCGGAGATAGAAGCTCGCCATGCCGAGCGTCTTGGCACCGACCTCCGAATTCCAGCAATAGAAGCCGCGGAAATAGAAGTCGGGTGAGCCATCAGGGAGGCGGCCGGCCTCGATCGGGTTGAGATCGTCGACCAGGAAGAGGAAAACGTCGCGATCCGAAGCATAGAGCGTCGTCGTGTCCTGGGTGACGTCGACGCGGGGATTATAGACGCCGGTCGACCAATCGAGCACGCCCGGCACTTTCCAGCGCGTGTCGCCCGTGCCGTTGCCGGCGATACGCTGCACGGCGGCGACCAGTTCGTGGTCGTAGATGCGGCCATAATCCGGGCCGGTGACGGCGCGCAGCTCAACACGCCCATCTTCGATCTCAAATGTTTTCACCTGCTCGGCGCGGTGCGATGTCAGGCCGTATTGCAGGTTGATGCCGGCGAGCGGCGCGGGAAGCTGGCGCAGATACGCCGCCGGCGCGCCGATCAGGCTTGCGAGCTGGCCGAAACTCCAATGTGTCGGCGCGATGGGCGCATTCGCCCCCGGTAGTACCAGCGCCAGTCGTTCCGGATCGTCTCGGCTCGCTTCTACGCGGATCGCCGCGCTCTCGACGGTCCGTGTGCGACTGCGCTCTGTGCGGTTTCGCACGGCGGCGAACAGGTCCGACAGGGAGAGGTAGCGCTCATCCGCTGGCCGGGAAAACCATTCCGACGATACACGGCCGATCCGCTCGCCGCGACTGACATCCACCTTGTAGCCACCCGCGCGGTTACGAGCGGCGTCCAGAATCTCCATTTGAGTCATGGGTCGTCTCCATGACGGGCGTCGGGAGCCTCTCTCCCAACCTCAACCCGTCACGGGAATCCGGTCCCCACTCTCACTCTCAGTGTCCGCCACCACGGCCTCCTGGCCGGCTCGACGCGCGAGATCAGTCTCCGACTGGCGCGTGAACCGCGGGGCGGTCGCTCCGACAACCTTGGGATTTGCCAGCGCCGTCATGTTGCTCCGCTCCCCGTCCAGCAGTTCCTGAATTCTGGTCGCAACCGCGTCAGCGGCCGAACGCAGGAGTTCGTCGATATGAATATACCCCTGAGTCACGCCGCGCTTGCCGTGACCAAGCAATCCGGCGATTGTGAGTTCGGAATATCCAAGTTCGCCGGCCACGCTTCCGAAGGTATGTCGGAACACATGTGGCGTCACTCCGTCAAGTCGAGCGATATGGCATAGACGGGCGACGAGATCCGGCACCTGCTTGTAGTGGCTGTCAGTCCTGTCCGATGGAAACACAAAGGGGTTTCCGGCGAGTTCAGGCTGGTCCTTCAGCAACCGCAGCGCAGGCTTGCCGACAACACGAACCTGCCCGCCACTTTTGGTGTCGGGAAAAACCACGCACTCAGCGTCCTGATCGATCCAGCTATGCTGAAGCGATTGGGCTTCCATCAGGCGAAAGCCCGTCAGGAGGATGAGGCGCACCGCAGCCAGGCCGCCGGGATGATCGCCCTGCGCGGTCGCCTGCCGCATCGCTTCGCCAAAAACGATTAACTCGCCGGCGCTCAGCCGGCGTGTCCGCTGATTTGAGGCTAGACGGCGGACGCCACGGGCTGGATTGTTGTCGATACGACCAAGTCTGACGGCATGCTCAAAAATGGCGTGCAGCGTGGAAATAGTTCGCGAGCCGGCGCCGACGCCCCCGACCGTATCTCGTCCTCGTCCCGTGCCACGCTTCTTCGATGACTTGCCGGTCGCAATATCGGCCTGCATGGAGGCGATCTCGGGTGCCGACAGGGAGCGAACCTTTCGGCTTCCGATGAGCGGCTTGATATGTCGCTCGATCCGGCTTCGATCCATCCTGAGCGTGGAGGCCTTGATCGGTCGACGACGACGACCCAGCAGGCGGCCGCTCTCGGCCTCGCCCAAATACCAGTCGCAGATTTCCGTGACCGTGGGCGCCCCGCGCGCCGTTCCGCGTTCCCGTACAGGATCACCGCCTCGCGCGATTTCTCCGAGCTTGGCGCGCGCTTCGTTTCTCGCCTGCTCGACCGTCAACACGCCGTATCGACCGAGGACGATCCGACGGCTGCGCCCATCTTCGTTTCGATATTGTAGCATGAACGCTTTGAGGCCGGACGGGAGGACTCGCACTCCAAACCCGCGCAGTTCGCTGTCCCAGTGATATTGTTGGCCGGTCTTCGGCACCGGCAGCCCATCTACACGGGATTTTGTCAGCTTGGACATATCGCCTCATCGTCTCAGTCAATGCTGACAATAGCATTGAGTGCGAGCTTTGTCAGCAAAATGTCAGCGCACGATATCGCAGAGTCGGTCGTATCTGGCGCAGTGTGGCGTATTCGGATACCTAAAGACATGCGGAATATCGTGGATTTTATACACTCAGCGCACTAACGGCGATCATGCCGATCATCTTGGTAAGGCTGAGGTCGTGAGTTCAATCCTCACCGGCAGCACCATTTTTCCGTAGATCAGAATTTCCCCGACGGGGGCCGCCTGCGCGTTTGAGCGGAACCTTGCTCAATTCGGACCCGGCGTAAGGGCCGATCGCCCAAGGAAGCTTGTCATCCGTATCCATATATCTATAAAAGCAGATATATGGATACGGATTCGGCCATTTCGGCGCTCGGTGCGCTGGCGCAGGGCACCCGGCTCGACGCATTTCGCCTGTTGGTCCGCCACGAGCCCGATGGGCTGGCGGCGGGGGAGGTGGCGCGCCGCCTGGATGTGCCCCAGAACACGATGTCGGTGCATCTTGCGACGCTCGCGCGGGCGGGGCTGATCCGCGCCGAGCGGCGCAGCCGCGTGATTAATTATCGCGCCGATCTCGATCGGCTGAGGGCGCTGACCCTGTTTCTCGTCCAGGATTGCTGCGGGGGCAGACCGGAGCTGTGCGCGCCGCTGATCGCCGAACTCACACCCTGCTGCTGATGGAGCCATGCCTTGTCCGTCGATATTATCATCTACCATAACCCCGAATGCGGCACGTCGCGTAATGCGCTGGCGATGATCCGCAATGCGGGCATCGAGCCGCATGTGATCGAATATCTGAAGACGCCGCCGTCGCGGGAAATGCTCGTGTCGCTGACAGGTCGCATGGGCATCGCCCCGCGCGCGCTGTTGCGGGAAAAGGGCACGCCATTTGCGGAGCTGGGACTGGGCGATGTCACGCTCGATGACGATCGGCTGATCGACGCGATGATCGCGCATCCGATCCTGATCAATCGGCCGATCGTGGTGTCGCCGCTCGGCGTCAAACTGTGTCGCCCGTCCGAAGAGGTGCTCGGCCTTCTCCCGAATGCGCAGCAGGGCGCCTTCGCCAAGGAAGATGGCGAACAGGTGATCGACGCCGCCGGCCATCGGATCGGTAGATGACAGTGGCATCGACTCCGGCAAAGCCGGCAATCAGCTCGTTCGAACGCAATCTCAGTCTCTGGGTTGCGCTGTGCATCGTCGCGGGCGTCGCGCTTGGTTTTGCGCTGCCGGGGCTGTTCGCCGTCATTGCGTCGGCCGAGGTCGCGCGGGTCAACCTGGTGGTGGCGGTCCTGATCTGGCTGATGATCATCCCGATGCTGCTCAAGATCGATCTCGGCGCGCTGGGATCGGTAGGCCGGCATTGGCGCGGCGTTGGTGTCACCCTGTTCATCAACTGGGCGGTGAAGCCCTTTTCGATGGCTCTGCTGGGGACGCTGTTTCTGGGCTGGCTGTTCCGGCCGCTGCTACCGCAGGCCGAGATCGGTTCCTATATCGCCGGGCTAATCCTGCTCGCGGCAGCACCTTGCACTGCGATGGTGTTCGTCTGGTCCAACCTGTGTGACGGCGATCCGAACTACACGCTGAGCCAGGTCGCGTTGAACGACGTCATCATGGTATTCGCCTTCGCGCCGCTGGTCGGCTTGTTGCTGGGTGTCGCATCGATCACGGTTCCGTGGGATACGCTGCTGATCTCGGTGCTGCTGTATATCGTGGTGCCGGTGATCGTGGCGCAGGCTCTTCGCCGGATGATGCTGTCGGCGGGCGGCCAGCCGGCACTCGACCGGATGCTGGCCCGGCTGGGGCCGGTATCGCTGGCCGCATTGCTGACGACGCTGGTGTTGCTGTTCGGTTTTCAGGGCCAGGCAATCATTGCCCATCCGCTGGTGATCGCCTTGATTGCGGTGCCGATCCTTATCCAGGTCTATTTCAACGCCGGCCTCGCTTATTGGCTGAGCCGCAGCTTCGGTGTCGCCTGGTGTGTCGCTGCACCCGCCGCATTGATCGGCGCCTCGAATTTCTTCGAACTGGCGGTCGCCGCCGCGATCAGCCTGTTCGGCCTGAACTCGGGGGCCGCGCTGGCGACGGTGGTGGGCGTGCTGGTCGAGGTGCCGGTGATGCTGTCGGTGGTCAGGATCGTGAAGGCGAGCCGCCCCTGGTATGAGCGCCGGGCCCGCGGATGATGTCACGTCTTCGTCATCTTTCCGATCCCCAACATCTGCCCGCGCTCGATCGCACGATCATCCGTCCGAACCTTGCGGCCGGCCTCGGCGCGCACGATCATCCGCCGCGCATTCTGTTGCTCTACGGATCATTGCGCGAGCGAGCGTTCAGCCGGCTCGCGATCGAGGAGGCGGCACGTCTGCTGATCCTGTTCGGGACGGAGGTTCGGATCTTCGATCCCCGTGACCTGCCATTGCCCGATCAGGTGAAAGGCGACGATCATCCCGCCGTCCATGAACTGCGCGAACATGCGCTCTGGTCCGAAGGCATGGTCTGGTGCAGTCCGGAACGGCACGGCCAGATCACCGGCATCATGAAGGCCCAGATCGATCACCTGCCGCTCGAGTTCGGCGGTATGCGGCCGACCCAGGGCCGGACCCTCGCGGTCATGCAGGTTTCAGGCGGCTCACAATCGTTCAACGCGGTGAATACGTTGCGACTGCTCGGCCGCTGGATGCGGATGTTCACCATCCCCAACCAGTCGAGCGTCGCGATGGCATTCAGGGAATTCGATGAAGCCGGCCGCATGCGCCCGTCGAATTATTATGATCGCATCGTCGACGTGATGGAGGAACTAGTGCGGTTCACCATCCTTACGCGCGGACATGTCGATCAGCTCGTCGATCGCTATTCGGAACGCAAGGCTGCGGCGATCCGGCGCGACGAAGCGGGCGACCTGGCCGCCCGCTCCATCGACTGATCCGGTCCGGTCAGGGGCCTTCGTTGAACGGCGCTGCACCGAGCTCGACAAAGTCGCCACCGGAGCCGTCGGCGGCGCCGATCCGGAATCCGACTTTCAATCGCACCTGATAGTGCGCAACCCGGCCGTCTTCGATGTGGCCGCGCGTTTCCAGCACTTCGAACCAGCGAAGGTTGTAGAGCGATTTCGATGCGCCGCCGATCGCCGACTGGATCGCCGCTTCGATGCCATCGGGCGAACTGCCGACCAGTTCGATGACTTTGTACAGATGATCGCTCATTGCGTCCTCCTTGTGGATATCAGGCCGATATGGGGTGAACGTCCAAACACGCATTCGGGTCACCGCTAAAATCATGGGCAAGCTGTTCGAGGGCGGGTATGCCGACGGGCGGCTTGGCCTGCCACGGCACGAAGAACAGCCGGCGGGCCAGCGATCCGCGCACGCGATTGATCTGCTGCTGCTCGCCGAGACACCGCTGCCGTAGCAGCGTGTCGCGTACGCCCGCGGCTAACAGGCTCTTGTTGATGATCCAGGCATAGGGTTCGATCTTCGCGCGCCGCAGGTCATCCTGAAGCAGGCTGGCCTGCGTTACCGGCGTGGTTTCGGCCAGGCTTACCAGCAGGATATGCGTATAATCGGGATCCTGCAGCCGCATCAGCGGTGTCGTGATATGGCCGGGGAGTTCCTGCAACGCTGATTGCCGCATCATCTGGCGATGATAGGCGCCCGTCGCGTCCATGAGCAGCAGGCTATGGCCGGTGGGGGCGGTATCGAGCACGACGAATTTGCTCCGGGCTTCGGCTACGATGTGTGAGAAGGCGTGGAAGACGGCGACTTCCTCGGTACATGGCGATGCCAGATCTTCGCGAAGCAGTGCGCGGCCTTGCGCATCGAGCGTGTTGCTTCTCTGCGCCATGATCTTGGTGATGTAGCGCTCGGTTTCGAGCTTAGGGTCGATCCGGTCGACCCTGAGACCGGGTATTTCGCCGGTGATCGTCATCGTAAGGTGTGCAGCCGGATCGGTCGTGCTGAGATGGACGTGATGGCCGCGTTGAACCAGGCCGAGGGCAATGGCCGCGGCGATCGTGGTCTTACCGACGCCGCCTTTCCCCATGACCATGATCAGTCCTTTGCCGTCCCCTGCCAGTTGATCGATCAGCCGGTCGAGGCCTGGCAAATCGTTGGGCTGGGGCATCGGATCGGCGGAATCCGCGCCCGCCGCCGATCGCGGGCGGGGTTGCAAAAGTTGCCGCAGGGCATCGACGCCCATCATGTCGAAGGGGTGCAGCGGAATATCATCGCGCGGCAGCGCACCGAGTGCGGGTGGCATATCGGCCAATGCCCGCCTTCCCTGATCCTCCAGCGAGGCCGCGATTGTGTCCGAAGGATCGCTGGCGCGGAACAGGCCGTTGACGACGACGCGCTGGTTGGCCACGCCGAGCGATAGCAATTCGGTCGAGGTTCGCGCGGCCTCGGCGATCGCGGCGCATTCGGCGCGGGTCACGAGGATGACGGTCGTGGTAGCGGGATCGCACAGCACCGTCATGGCGGCCCGGAAGTGTTCCTCCTGCATTTTGAGCCCGGAATGCGGCCCGAGACAGGACGCGCCCTGATCGTTGCTTGCCAGAAATCCGCTCCATGCCTTCGGCAGGCTTAGCAATCGCAAGGTGTGTCCCGTCGGCGCCGTGTCGAAGACGATATGATCGTAGCGACCATCATCGTCGGTGAGGCGGCCGGCAAATTCATCGAACGCGGCGATCTCGGTCGTGCATGCGCCGGATAATTGCTCCCGAACGGCTTCCTTTTCCCGATCGCTTGTGCCGGGCTCCATCTGCGCGAGTACGCGCGCTCGATATGCTTCCGCGGCGACGGTCGGATCGATGTTGAGAACGTCAAGGCATCGCGTGCCGGGAACGGCCACCGGAAAATTGCCGAGCGGTACGTTCAATATCGAGTCGAGATTCGATGCCGGATCGGTACTGACCAGCAGCACGGTTTGGCCGCGATCGGCGAGCGACAAGGCTGCAGCGCAGGCGACCGAGGTTTTGCCGACGCCCCCCTTGCCTGTGAAGAAGAGAAAGCGAGTCGGCATATTCAGGAACCGGGGCCATTCGCGCAGGGTCTCGCTGCTCATCGTTTCGCCTGTCATTTTGCCTGGATCGGCATTCGCCGCCACTTGGCTCTAGTAGTCCGCGATAAGCCGAGATTTACGTATTCGTCCTGATATCAGCATCGGGCTCGGGGCAGGGCGATGGTTCTTCCTGCCGGGATCCATTGGAAGCAGTGACTGCCGGCTAGCCAGCAGCCCTATGTCTCCTGTCGGACGTTGGCAGTCGTGGCTGCTCGCCTTTCATCTCGCCGGTGTCGCGTCACAATCGCGGTTTGAATTTGGAGACGCGCATCCATATTGGGGGCGGACTGCGTGGAGTGTGTAGATGGCGAAGATTGCCTGGGGCAAGATATTGGCAGGTGTCGCTGCTGCGACCGTTGCGGGGGCTGCCTACGTCTATCTCAAGGATCGATCGGCGCGGACCGCTGTCTATGAGGCGCTGCTGAGCGAGGGGGCATTCGAGATTCGTCAATATCCGGAACTGCTCGCGATCGAAACGGTACAGCATGGATCGCGGGATCGGGCACTCGGCAACGGTTTTGGCTTGCTGGCCGACTATATGTTCGGTGAAACGCGCGGCGGCGACGAAATCCCGATGACGGCACCTGTTCTGGCACTGGCATCCAAAGAGGGTGGCTGGATCGTGCGTTTCCTGTTGCCGGAAGATATGACTGGCGACCGCCTGCCCGACCTTCCCCATGGTGTCAGTTCCATCACCCTGCCGTCGCGACGTGTCGCTGCCGTAAAGTTTTCAGGAAAACCGGACGACCGCCTGTTTGCCGCCAGGGAAGCAGAGCTGCGGAGGTGGATTTCAAGTCGGGACCGAAATGTAGTGGGGCCCGCTGAGCACGCCTACTATAACTCACCTTTGCGGCCCGGGCCAATGCGGCAGAATGAAATACTGATACCGTTGGCTTGAGAACGGACAATTGTGGGCGGTGGAGCTCATTCCGGTTTGGTTATTATCGCCATTTTGAAACGTATAAGTAACAATGTGTGTATTTTCGCAAAAACGCCTCGACTCCCTTGCCTCATCATTTTTGCCGCAGGGGTGTAGTGCGCTCGCCGGGCCGCAGCGATGTCCGCATCCGGAACGTCACTGGCGTGAGATGAGGATGCCAATGGATCGTAGGCGTTGAAAATTATCGGCAAATTCTAGGGGGTGAAGTCTGACGCCACTGTTGCATAAATGCCACGAAGCAGTGGAATGCAACAGGGAAAGCCGAATATTCGCGGTACGACCGAAATTTTTTCAAATGTGAAGAAACCCTTTCCGAGAACGCACGTTTACGCCGTGTCTGTGAGGGGTTCCATGTGCTGCCGAGTAACGATCGGCACTCCATTTACCCCGAACAGGAACAGATGCGTGCTTGCACGTGTTTGGGTTAATGGGTTAGGTGGAAGTAGTTCCTTTCGGGGACGAATTTGAAAGGGGAATGATATGCGCAAGCTTGCCTTGATGGCAGTGCTCGCTTCGACCGCGATGGCCGGGCCAGCCTTAGCTAAGGATAAAGCCTGGTACGCCGGTGTCGAAGGCGGCGGGATGATCCTGGAAGATCTGAATTTTGACATTGCCGGCGTCTCGAACGTCGCCACGGCCAATGCCAAGACCGGATATGATGTCGACGGTATCGTCGGTTATGATTTCGGTATGTTCCGCATGGAAGGTGAAGTCGGTTACAAGCGTGACCGTATCACCAGCTATTCGACGACAGCTGCACGCACGCCTGCCAATATCGGCGGCGCTGGCGCACCTCCGGGAACCTATAATGATGCTTCGGGCAAGAACTCTGCCCTGAGCTTCATGGTCAACGGCTTGCTGGATTTTGGCTCGGATGAGGGCTTCTCCGGTTATATCGGCGGTGGTGCTGGTATCGCTCGCGTTAAGTTGGCCAGCTATAACGTCTCTGGTGCGCCATTCCTTGATGATTCGTCCTCACGCTTTGCGTATCAGGCGATCGCGGGCGTGCGTTATCCGGTTACCAGCCATATCGATGTCGGAGCGAAGTATCGTTACTTCCGTGTCGACAACATCAAGCTCGTCGATCGCCTCGGCACCGGCTACAAGACGAGCTGGCGTTCGCATAGCCTGTTGGCCAGCCTGGTGTACAACTTCGGCGAACCGGCGGCTCCGCCGCCGCCTCCGCCTCCGCCGCCTCCTCCGCCCCCGCCTCCTCCGCCTCCGCCGCCGCCTCCGCCGCCGCCAGTGGTTGAAGCTCCGGGTCCGTTCATCGTGTTCTTCGATTGGGACAAGTCGGCGATCACCGCCGAGGCTGCTTCGATCCTCGACAACGCGGCGAATGCCTATGCCACGACCGGCCAGGCGAAGATCCAGCTTGCTGGTCACGCCGATAAGTCGGGTAGCGACAGCTACAACGTTGGCCTTTCGCAGCGTCGTGCCGATGCGGTGAAGGCTTACCTTGCTGGCAAGGGCGTGCCGGATACGGCGATGGCGACCGAAGCGTTCGGCGAAAGCCGCCCGCTGGTCGAAACCGCAGACGGTGTGCGTGAACCGCAGAACCGCCGCGTGGAAATCACGTTCGCCAAGGGCATGTAATCAGCCCCGTCGAACGTTCGATGACTGCAAAATCGGGGTCGATCTTCGGATCGGCCCCTTTTTTTGTGCCATGTAATGATGAATGTTGAGTCGAACCGCGCGCGCAGCGGCTGAGGCGGTTTACAGCAGCTTTTCGATATCTGCGCGGATGGCCTCGGGCTTGGTCGTCGGGGCGTAGCGATCGATGACCTTGCCGTCACGATCGACGAGGAATTTCGTGAAATTCCACTTGATACCCTCACTCCCCAGCAGCCCTTTCGCCTGGCTTTTCAACCATGTGTAGAGCGGATGGGCATCGGCGCCGTTGACGTCGATCCTGGCGAACATCGGAAATTTTACGTCGTAGGTCAGCCGGCAGAAGCTGGCGATCTCTTCGGCGCTGCCGGGCTCCTGCTGACCGAACTGGTTGCACGGGAAGCCGAGTATGGCGAGCCCGCGGTCGGACAATTCCTCGTGAAGTTTTTCGAGCCCCTCATATTGCGGGGTGAAGCCGCATTTGCTGGCGGTGTTGACGATCAGCAGCGCCTTTCCGCGATAGTGATCAAGCCGGACTTCGCTGCCGTCGATCGCTTTGGCACTGAAATCATAGATGCTCGTCATGCGATGTCCCCTCCCATCAGCCTTGTCGTTGCAGGTCGGCAATCCGCTGGCGCTCCTCGGGCGGAATGAGCCCCTCAAGGACATTCCAGAAGCCCGTGACGGCGCCCTGGCCGGCCTGGGCATAAGCGACCGATAGCCGTTCGCGCAAAGCTTCGAACAGTTCGGCCTCCAGCGCCGCGCCCGCGGGCGTTACGCGAAGCAAGCGCTGCCGCCGATCCTCGCGGCCCGGGCGCGTTTCGATCAGCCCTTGTTCGGTCAGGTCGCCGAGCACCCGGCCCAGCGATTGCTTGGTGATGCCGAGCAGGCGCAGCAATTCGCTGACCATGATGTCGGGCTGCCGGGCGATGAAATAGAGCGAGCGATGATGGGCGCGCCCCAGGCCCTGTTTGGCCAGCCCTTCGTCGATGCCGCGGTAGAGGTGGCTATAGCCGAAATACAGCAATTCCACCCCGCGCCGTATTTCCGGTTCGCGCAGGAAAAGGGGGGAGGCGCCGCGATAGGCATCGGGAGAATTTTGGACAGCCATGTTGACGTAATTTGCCATCGCGCCTAACGAAACGCAACGCATTAATCCTGACAGGTAGGACGATGGCAGACGAACCGAATTATGACGATCGCGATGGCTGGATATGGCTTGACGGCAGATTGGTGCCGTGGCGCGAGGCCAATGTGCATATTCTCACGCATGCGCTTCATTATGCATCGTCGGTGTTCGAGGGCGTCCGCGCCTATGACGGCAATATTTTCGAACTGAGCTGGCACAGCCAGCGGTTGCGCAACAGCGCATCGATGCTGGGTTTCGATTTGCCCTGGTCGGTCGAGGAGATCGACGCGGCCTGCATTGAGACGCTGGCGGCGAACAATCTGAAAGACGCCTATGTCCGCCCGGTCGCATGGCGCGGATCCGAACAGATGGGCGTGTCGGCACAGCGCACGAAGCCGCACATGGCGATCGCCGTGTGGTATTGGGGTGCCTATCTCGATCCGGGCGCCAGCGGCCTGCGTCTCGATATAGCGCCCTGGCGCCGTCCGGCGCCGTTTACCGCGCCGGTACAGGCGAAGGCGGCGGGCCTCTATATGATCGCGACGATGTCGAAGCATCATGCCGAGGCGCGCGGATACCAAGATGCGCTGATGTTCGATTATCGCGGCCAGGTTGCCGAGGCGACCGGCGCCAACGCCTTTTTCATCCGCGACGGCGTGCTCTACACGCCGACGCCGGAGTGCTTCCTGAACGGAATCACGCGCCAGAGCGTGATCAAGCTGGCTCGAAAGCGCGGCATCGAGGTCGTCGAGCGGGCGATCTGGCCCGAGGAGCTTGAAAGCTTCCAGGAATTCTTCCTGACGGGCAGCGCAGCCGAGATCGTGCCAGTCGGATCGGCCGGCCCCTGGAATTTCCAGGTCGGCGATCTCTCACGACAGATTCAGAAGGATTATTCCGATCTGGTGCGGGGCAAGCTCAAGCTTTGAGGTAACTAATTCTCCCCGAGCTTGCTTGCTCGGGGAGAATTAGTGAAGTCAGCGGCCGACGACGGAAAGGACAGGCTTTGCCCGTCGTTCGTCGAGTTCGATAAAATCGCGGACAAAGGCATTGGCCGGCGCGCGTTCGATCTCGGCGGGAGGAGCAAACTGCTCGATCTTGCCCTGATTGAGGATCGCCACCCGATCGGCGAGTGCGAACGCTTCCTCGCGATCGTGCGTCACGAAGATCGATGTGATGCCCAGATTGTCGTGGATCGCCCGAAGCGCGCCGCGCAATTCGCGGCGGACCTTGGCGTCGAGCGCACCGAACGGTTCATCGAGCAGCAGGATCTTCGGATTGCGCGCGAGTGCCCTGGCGAGGGCAACGCGCTGGCGCTGGCCGCCCGACAATTGCGAAGGATAGCGATCGCCCAGCCCCGGCAATTGCACGAGTTCGAGCAGTTCGGTGACGCGTGATGCGATCTCGGTCTTTTTCGGGCGCTTCTTCGCTGGCAGCACGTCGAGGCCGAAAGCAATGTTCTTGGCCACCGTCATGTGCCGGAACAAGGCATATTGCTGGAATACGAAGCCGATGCCGCGGTCCTGCACCGGCACATCGGTCACATCCTCGCCCGCAAAGCTGATGACGCCCCGATCCGCATGTTCGAGCCCGGCAATGATGCGTAGCAAGGTGGTCTTCCCCGAACCGGACGGGCCAAGCAAAGCCACGAATTCGCCTTCTGGCAGATCGATGCTAACCCCCTCGAGGGCCGGGAAATTGCCGAAGCGGCGGGCGACATTGTCTATGGTGATGGTCATGTCATCAGTGTCCTGAAGCAGCGAGGGCATCGGCGTGACGCCATTCAAGATAGGATTTGAGGGCGAGCGTTACCAGTGCCAGCAGAGCGAGAAGCGACGCCACTGCGAAGGCTGCCACGAAATTATACTCGTTATAGAGCACTTCGACGTGCAGCGGCATCGTGTTCGTTTCGCCGCGAATATGGCCCGAGACGACCGATACCGCGCCAAATTCGCCCATCGCGCGCGCATTGGTGAGCAAGACGCCGTAGAGCAGGCCCCAGCGAATGTTGGGAAGGGTCACGCGGGTGAAGGTTTGCCAGCCATTCGCACCCAGCGACAGCGCAGCTTCTTCCTCGGAGCGGCCTTGCGCGACCATCAGTGGCACCAGTTCGCGCGCGACGAACGGGAAGGTCACGAAGATCGTTGCCAGCACGATGCCAGGCACCGCGAAGATGATTTCGACATGATGCGCCTGCAACCATGGGCCGAACCAGCCATGCGCACCGTAGAGCAGCACATAGATCAGGCCCGACACCACCGGTGAGACCGAAAAGGGCAGGTCGATCAGGGTGAGCAGGAAATCCTTGCCACGGAAATCATGCTTGGCGATCAGCCATGCGCCGGCGATGCCGAACACAAGGTTCAGCGGCACGGCGATCACCGCGACGAGCAGGGTGAGGCGGATGGCCGCGAGCGCGTCAGCTTCCCTGATCGCATCGAATGCCGCCTGCCAGCCGTTGCGCAGCGCCTCGACGAATACGGCGGCGAGCGGCAGCAGCAGGACCAAGGCAATATAGCCGACGGTCAGCAGCAACAGGCCGGCAAAAAGCCAGCGCGGTGCCTGGAGCGGATCGCGGGTCACAGCCCGATCCTCCGGCGGCTGCGCTCCTGGATGCGGTTGATCAGGAACAGCATGGAAAAGGAGATGATGAGCATCACGACGGCGATCGCCGACGCGCCCTCATAATCATATTGTTCGAGCTGGGTGATGATCAGCAGCGGCGAGATTTCGGAGATCATCGGCATATTGCCGGCGATGAAGATCACCGATCCATATTCGCCGACGCCGCGGGCGAAGGCGAGCGCCGTTCCGGTGACGAGCGCCGGCATGATTTCGGGGAGGACAACCCGGGCGAACACCTGCGCGCGGTTGGCGCCGAGCGACATCGCGGCTTCCTCGACCTCGCGATTCATGTCGGCGAGCACCGGTTCGACGGTTCGCACGACAAAGGGCAGGCCGATGAACAGCAGCGCCACCACGATCCCTTGGGGGTGATAGGCGATGCTGATGCCCAGCTTCGATAGCGGCTCGCCGATCCAGCCGGTGTCGGCATAGATGGCGGTCAGCGCGATCCCGGCCACTGCGGTCGGCAAGGCGAATGGCAGGTCGATCACCGCGGAAAGCAGCCGCCGGCCGGGAAAATGGTAGCGGACGAGCACCCAGGTGATCAGCAGGCCGAATATGGCGTTGAACGCGGCGGCGATCGCTGATGCACCGAAGGTGACGCGATAGCTGGCCAGCGCCCGCGCCGAAAAGGCGACCTCGAAGAAGTGCGCAGGGCCCTCGCCGGCAGACCGGATGAAGACCGCGCTCAACGGGACGAGAACGATGATGACGAGCCAGGCGAGTGTCATCGTCATGGTGAGGCCAAAGCCCGGCAGCACGGATGCTGCCGGGCGTTTGCGGCCCGAGGATATGGCGGCGCTGCTCATGGGATCAGAAATCGACTTGCAGGCGGGTGGCCAGCGCGTCGCCCTTGGCCGTCGTGCCGAAGCGGGTGGCGGGCGTCCGCACCAGCGGCGAATTCTGCCCGTGGAAGCGAATATAGTTCACGAACACGCGCAGATTGGGGTTGAGATACCAGTTGATCGCTCCCGTCCATGTGTCCCCCTTGCGATCGAGCGGTGAAAGGCTGTGATCGGTCAAATCGAGAACGTCATACCGTGCCAGAAGTTCGACGGCGCCCCATTTTCCCGCCGCCGGATTGAAATCGCTGAACGGCTTCACGCGATCGACGACGCCGCTTTTGAAGGTGCGCGATTCGCCAGTGACGAAAAAGCTGCCGAACACATAATAACCATCGAAATTGCCCGAGGGCGCGCTGCCATATTGGTCGACGTGGAGCCTGTTATACTCGCCCTGAACCGAAAACGGGCCGTAAACGCCAGCCGCTTCGAGGCCCCAATAGGTCGCATTTTTTACGCCGGTTTCGGGTGAACCGAACGTCGCGGTGCCGGGCAGGGTGAGGCTGACGAGCAGGCCGCCATCCTCGCGGAAGCCAGGTCGGTCGCCAAGCGTCAGCGTGTTGCCGCCGATGCTGAACGCCTTGAACGCCGATGCGCCAACATGGACGAGCCGATTGCTATCGTTGATCGGTTCGTAAACGATGCGGCCGTTGAACCCATAGCCTTCATCGGGGGTAAGCGCATTGCGCTGCACCGCCTCGCCCGAACCGAACACGCCGAAGGTCGCGTTGATCTTGTCGGTTATATAAGCAGCGGTGACGCCGACCCGGCGTTCGGCACCGACCGCGCCGAAGGCGCTGTTGGCCATGCCGCGTTCGAGGAAGCTGTTGAGCGCATCGGTGCTGTTGGCTTCCAGTCCGTAAGGCGCCTTTTGCTGGCCGACCGTGAATATCCAGTTCTTCACGCCCGTATATTGCACATAGGCATCGAGCAGGTTGACCGTGCCCTTCACGAATTCGGCCTCGATCCGATATTTGTAATTTCTAAAGAAGGTGCCGTCGAAGCCGAACCGCCCGCGGCGAATATCGGTACCGCTATTATAGTCGTAGCCGGCGGGGCCGCGACCGCGAATGGCGGCGAAGTCGATCTGGAGCGTGCCGCGCGGCTTGAAGGTGAAGTTGCCGTTGACGTCGGCGAAGGTGGGGGCGGGCCCCGGCTGAACCGCCCGTGCCGAGCGGACTTCGACCTTTTCAACCCGGTCCTGTGTCGCTGCCGATTGCTCTTCGAGTTCCCTGTTCCGGGCCTCCAGCCGCGCAATCTTGGCTTCCAGCGCGTTGAGACGGTCGAGGACGGCGTCGCCGGTCGGCGCGGGAGCGGCGGCCGGGGCAGGGGCGTCCTGGATCACCGTGTCGATGGTGTTTGTGTTGTCGGGGAAGGCCTGGACCTTGTCGGGAATCGGGGCTTCTTGGGCCATGGCGGCGGCGGGCGCGAGCGCGAGGATCGCGACCCCCGCGAGGAGGTGGTTGCGCATGATGATCTCCCTGTTCGAGATGCTATGTTGGGTGAGGCGACTTAGGTCACCCCGGATTTTGGGGGGAATTGGTGGGGCAAGGGGAAGCCCTCGCCCCTCAGAGCGGCGCTATTTCTTGGCCTCTTCGAGAATCTGGTCGAACAATCCGCCATCGTTGAAATGAACCGTTTGCGCGCGCTGCCATCCGCCGAAATTGGCGATGGTGAACAACGGTACGTTCGGGAATTGCCCCTTATATTGCGCCGCCACCGCCGGATCGCGCGGACGATAATAGTTCCTGGCGATGATCTGCTGCGCGGCCGGCGTGTAAAGGAAGCGCAGATAGGCTTCGGCAGCCTTGCGTGTGCCGTTCTTGTCGACATTGGCGTCAACGACGGCCACGGGCGGCTCCGCAAGGATCGACACCGAGGGCGTCACGATATCGAACTTGCCCTTGCCGAGCTGGTTGACCGCCAGATAGGCCTCATTTTCCCACGCGATCAGCACGTCGCCCTGGCCGCGCTGGACGAAGGTGGTAGTCGATCCGCGCGCACCGGAATCGAGCACCGGGACGTTGCGGAACAGTTTCACCAGGAAATCGCGTGCCTTGAGCGGGGACCCATAGGTCTTCTGCGCATAGCCCCACGCCGCCAGATAGTTCCAGCGGGCGCCGCCGCTTGTTTTCGGGTTGGGGGTAATCACCTTCACGCCGGGCTTCGCCAGATCGTCCCAATCGTGGATCTGCTTGGGATTGCCCTTGCGAACGAGGAACACGATCGTCGAATAATAAGGCGCGCTATTGTTGGGCAAGCGCGATTGCCAATTGGCCGGCAGCAATTTTGCCCGCAGCGCGATCTCGTCGATATCATAAGCGAGTGCCAAGGTGACGACATCGGCCGGGAGGCCATCGATCACCGAACGGGCCTGCTTGCCCGATCCGCCGTGGCTCTGGCGGATGGTGACATCCTGCCCGGTCTGGGCCTTCCAGCTTTTGGCAAAGGCTGCATTGACCGCGACATAGAGTTCACGGGTGGGATCGTAGGAAACATTGAGCAACTGCGCAGGTGCCGCGCCGGCATATGCGACCGGCGCCGCGATCAACGCCGCCATCAGCGATGCCAGAATGATTTTTCGCCTCTTGAGCATATATCGTCCCCTTGTTGATGGGGTGCAGCTTATCTCTACTTAAACGAAAGAGAAGATAGATTTTCTATCTAATGGATAGAGAATACGTATATCTCACAAGATTATATAATATGATCAGTATATTAGAATCGATAGCTTCGTATTCCATCGACATCCACATGTCCGGGCCGCGTTTCCCATCCCGTTATGCGGACGCGCTTTTCGACCAGATCGACAGGGGTACGACGCAGCTCCAGAGTGAAGGTTCCACCCTGGTCACGCCGCAGCACGAAGCCGCCGCCCTCCCGCAGCAGCGTCCCGGTTTCGTCAATGGGGGCGCCTTCGGGCGCCACCTTATAGGGTGGCGCCGATGGCGCGGGCGGCGGCGTCGGGATCGGCGGCGGTGGTGATCGGGCGACCGATCACCAGAATCGATGCGCCCTGATCGAGCGCCTTGCGCGGCGTCATCACGCGCTTCTGGTCGCCGATTTCACCGTCGGCCGGCCGCACACCTGGCACCACGAAGAAACCTTGCGGCCAGATCCGCTTCGCGGCGGCCACTTCATTGCCCGAGCAGACGACGCCATCGACGCCGGCCTCGCGGGCCAATCGTGTCAATCGCTCCACCTGGGCATGCGGATCGCTGCCGACGCCGATGGCGGCAAGATCGTCACCGTCAAGGCTGGTCAGGACCGTAACGGCCACCACCTTTGTCCCCAATGGGGCCGCCGCCTTGGCATCTTCCATCATTGCGCGACCGCCGGCCGCATGGACCGTCAGGATCGCGGGCTTGAGCCCCGCCAGTGCCTGGACCGCCTTGGCGACGGTGTTTGGAATGTCGTGCAGCTTGAGGTCGAGAAAGATCGGCAGGCCGAGCGCGGCCATTTCGCGAATGCCGGTCTGGCCATGAGCCGAAAAAAATTCGAGGCCGAGCTTGATGCCGCCGACATGGTTCCGGACCTGGACGGCAATATCCTTCGCTTTGGCGATGTCGGGCGTATCGATCGCGACAAAGATGGGGCCGCGCATCAGGCCTCCGTCGAAAGGCTGGCGGCGGCGGGCGCCTGCGTTTCGGGGGCCGTGGGAATTTGAACCGCTATGTTACGCTCCATCGTTTCTATCCGTCGGCGCATATGCCATTTCGTGCCCCGATGCAGAGCATAAGGCGGCAGGAAGCCGATCAGCAGGGCGCCCAGCACCAGCACCGGCAATTTGATGTCGGCCTGCAGGCCCGCCCACAGGTTGATCGTCACCGGTGTCCAGTTGCGGAGCGCGAACACCACCGCAATGACCGCCGCTACGACCCAGAACAGCGTCTTAAGAAATTGCATAAGGCGCATCTCCCCGAAGCCATATTAGGGTCAACCATTCCACATTGCCAGCCATCAGCCAATGCCTGTTCGGGCTCGCCTACACCATTTTGGTCATGATGCCATCGCATCGACCTCGCGCTCGATCGTCGGGATCAGATCGGGCACCGTCGTCAGCCGCGACCGCTCTTCGTCCAGAATCGCACGAAAGATCGCCCGTTTGATTTCCCGGACGTCGCGCGCTGCCATCGGCGCATCGTCCGGCAGCGTCGACAGGATGATGTCGATCAGCCGTTCGGCGCCGTGCAGCCGGCCCCACAAATAATCATTCTCGCGATAGGCCTTGCTGAAAAACCCGCCGAAGCTGTTGAACTCGATCCCTTTCAGCGTCGCCTCGGCGCCGCCCTTGCGGATCGAACCGCAATCGTCCGGCGAGATTCGGTCGACCTTGATCGTCTGAAATTCCTGCTGCCCCTGCGCGCGGACCAGCGACAATGTCGCCAGGTCATAGAAGGTGAAGCCGAGATAGGCGTGCAGAAAGGTGCGCCGATCGGCCCGCGACAGTGCGGGAAGCGCCGCTGCGATTTGCATGTCGGTCTGTTCGTCGATCGCCTCCAGATTGCGCGCGGCGCCGATCGCGGCGATGGCCGTGGCGATATCGATATCGGCCGATCGGGTCGCGGCGGCGACCGGACTCGAATAATGGTCGCGCATCTGGAAATCGAGAAAGGGCGCCAGCGAGGTGTAGATGGCATTGCGCGCACCCTGCAGCGCGGCCGGGCTGCTGCTGCCGTCGCCCGTTTCCATCTCCGTCAACCGGTCGGCCAGGAAGCGCAATCGCCGGATGCGAAAGCCCAGGTCGTGCATGCGCAAAAAGGCGACGAAGGCCTCATTGTAGCGGCCCGGATCGAGTATATCCTGATCGCCGGTTTCGGCACGGCGGATATGCGACGATACGGCCGATCGGGTTGCGGCGATTTCGGCCGGGTCGTCGAGCTCGGCGAGCAATATGATCATAGAAGACAGCTCATCGGCGATCGTCGCGAGCTTCAGATGGCCATAGCCCGCATAAGCGAAGCCCGCTTGCCGCGCGGCATTGTCATGCGCGCGCTGCCGCCAGCTCCGGACTCGTTCGGCACTCGGCCGATAGAGCAGCATCGTACGCCCCATCGCGGCTTCGACCGCGCTGTCGACATCGCCGCGGATCGCCATGATGATCCGGCGGGTCTGCTCGATCCGATAGGAGCGCTGTTCGATCGTTTCGAGATTGTCGCGGATCGGCTGCTCGCGCGGGATGGTGGAAAGCGCGCCGAAAATCGTTGTGAAGAAGCCGGGTACGGCGATGGCGCCATCGCGATGATGGCGGGTGGCATCGATATTGGCGGTGGGATCGACATAGACGAACCGGCGATCGACCTCGCGCCGCGCCGGACGGTTGCGCAGCGCATCGATCGCGGGGCGGAAGGGCGCATTGGCCAGCACCGATCCATCGATCAGGATCATGTCCTCGGGATTGCTCCTGCTTCTGCTTCTGGGAAAGATCCGGTCGAGAAATGCCTTACGGCCCGGCCAGGCGCGGTTGCGCTGGCGCAGCGCGGCATCGAGTTCGGCGACGTTGAACGGGGGGAAGGCGCCGGGGAAACTCGCCGTTGCGCGCGCGGCGAAGGTCAATTCGGCGGTGTCGCCAAGCAGGCGCTCGGCGCGGCCATGATCGCTGAAATTGATCGTCAGCCGGTGCTCGCGCTCCTCGGCGACAGCGGGGCTGTGGAGGCGGAGGTGCTCGCTATGCCCGTGGAAATCGGTGACGGTGACGCTGACGTCGATCGGCTGGCGGGCCGGCAGCAACGGTGGCCCGGCCGGTGCGCGCGCCATCGCATCGAAGGCGTCGAGGATCAGGTTGCAGAAGCCCTGGCCGCCGAACGGCGGCTCGAACCAGCGCGCGCGCACGAAATGCGATAATTTCCGGCGCACCTCGGCGCGGGCGGCAGGGGCTACTGTCCGGTCGATCGCGCCGCCGCGCCGCCGGCTGAGGGCCCATGCGATCGGCAGCGCCCAGAATTTGGTGAAGCGCGACAAGGGGCGGGCATCGGGATCGATCAGCACCTCGACATCGGCCATCTCCAGCCAAAGCTCGGTAAGGGGCTCCAGCGACTGGCCCGATGCAATGGCCTGGCCCAGGAACAGGCCGTTGATCCCGCCGGCGCTCGATCCCGCAATGATATCGATCAGCGCGCGCAGCTTCAGCCCGGTCTCGCGCTCGATCCGTTCGAGCAAATCGCGGTAGATCGCCTCGCTGGTGTGCGGGCCGACGGGGTTGTCGCCGGCATGGAAGGCCCTGCTGGCACGGGCCAGCCGCCACAGTTCCTTGGTGATTCCGTGCATATAGACGGCCAGGCTGATTCCGCCGTAGCAGACCAGCGCCAGTCGCAGTTCCTTCTCCCGCATATTCATGATTTTTCAGATTTTTCGGAAGGGAGCCAGCGAAATTACGCAAATCGCTTCCGAAGCGGGGATCGATCGTCCGGGCCTGTCGTCCTGCGCTTGCGCAAACGGCGCGTCTGGCAGAGATTGTTCGGTGAAAGGCGGCGATATGGCGGACGATTGCTGTTCCGGGAAAGGCAAGGAGCTGGAGCGGCTGGCGCGGCAGGCCGGGCAGCGCCGCACGCTGCAGATCGTGCTGGTGATCAATGCCGTCATGTTCATCGCCGAATTCGCCGCGGGTCTGGTCGCCGGATCGGCCGCGCTGATGGCCGACAGCGTCGATATGGCCGGCGATGCCTTCGTCTATGGGCTGAGCCTGTTCGCATTGTCACGGAGCGATCGCTGGAAGGGCGGGGCGGCGCTCGTCAAGGGCATCATCATCCTCGCATTCGGCCTGGGCATTGCCGCCGACGTTGCAATCAAGCTGCGGAGCGGCATTCCGCCCTCCTCGATGACGATGCTCCTGTTCGGCGCCATCGCGCTGGCGGCCAACGTCACCTGCCTTCGGCTGCTCTGGCGGTTCCGTGCGCTGGATGTGAACATGGCGAGCACGTTCGAATGCTCGCGGAACGATGTGATTTCCAACGTCGGCGTCCTGATCGCGGCGGGGCTGGTCGCGGTTACGGCGTCGCCCTGGCCGGACATTCTGGTCGGCGCAATCATCGCGGCGCTCTTCCTGCGCTCGGCCGTGCAGGTCATCCGGAATGCGCTACCGATTGTGCGTGTGAAGGTGACAGACCGGTGCAATTAGGAGATATTGAGACGGGCCTTTTGGAAGACTGCCACGAGGACTGGCGGGCGTTATGGGAGATACCTTCGGGGCCGCCAACGAGAAGCATCTGTGACAGTATCGCCTTTCTGACATCCCTCGTGGCAGGTGGTTGCCCGACAACCCTTAAGGTGGCGGCTTGGGGGCAAGCGAATGCGGCGGTGCCAATGGCTCTCGAAGAGGCTCTTGCTGCCGTGAAGGACGAAGCAAGCTACTTGCCGCCTGCCAAAGAAGGCGAAACATTCTATCTGCTTTCCATTACCGCGATAGGTAAAGCTGCAATCCCGCCGGGCGCCTTTCCTTCTTAGTGGCGCACCCGCGTCCGCTCTCGCTTTATCGTTCCCAAAAGCGGACAGGCAAAAAAACGCCCGTTGTGGACAATATAAAGCCGAGATTTCGAGTCGGATGGAATGCTCCGGCGACCCGCACATCACGGCAAACAAAGATAATCCAGAGTGGTTTCGGCTCGGGTGGAACCGACAACCCCAAGGCTCGAAGTCACCGATCAGGCCGCGAATTTCGGTCGTTGCGGTGGTCGTCCCTGAACGCTATGTTCTTGCTTCGTTCGTATTGGAGCAAAGATGGCGAAGCCGCAGAAGCGCTATGTCTGTCAGGCCTGCGGGTCGGCCACGACCAAGTGGCAGGGGCAGTGTGTCGATTGTGGCGAGTGGAACGCGCTTGTCGAAGAGGCGTCGAACGTCACGGTCTTTTCGGCGCGGCACGATCTGCGCACCGGCGGGCGGACGATCGCTTTGGTCGGGCTCGATGCCGAAATTCCGCTGCCGAAGCGTTCGACCACCGGAATCGCCGAATTCGATCGTGCGCTGGGCGGCGGGCTGGTGCCCGGATCGGCGACGCTGATCGGTGGCGATCCGGGGATCGGCAAATCGACCCTGCTGCTGCAAGCGGCGGCGAAGATGGCGCTCGACGGGATGAGCGTTGCCTATATTTCGGGCGAGGAGGCCGCCGATCAGGTGCGGTTGCGCGCGCGGCGGCTGGGGCTCGGCCATTCCCCGGTCAAGCTCGCCTCGGCGACGTCGGTGCGCGATATCCTCACCACCTTGGAGCGCGATGCGCCAGCGATGGTGGTGATCGACTCCATCCAGACGATGCACAGCGACCTGATCGAGGGTGCGCCCGGCACGGTCAGCCAGGTGCGCGCCTCGGCGCAGGAACTGATCCGCTTCGCCAAGGAACGCGGCACCGCCGTTGTGCTGGTCGGCCATGTCACCAAGGATGGCGCGATCGCGGGGCCGCGCGTGCTCGAACATATGGTCGATACGGTGCTGAGCTTCGAAGGCGAGCGCAGCCACCAATATCGCATCCTGCGCGCGGTGAAGAACCGTTTCGGCGGCACCGACGAGATCGGCGTGTTCGCGATGGCCGAAGGCGGGCTGGAGGAAGTCGCCAACCCGAGCGCGTTGTTCCTTACGGCGCGCGGCGAGGGGATGAGCGGCGCTACCGTCTTCCCGGCGATGGAAGGCACGCGACCGGTGCTTGTCGAGATCCAGGCTCTGGTCGTGCGGCTGCAGAGCGGCGCGACACCCCGGCGCGCGGTGGTCGGCTGGGATTCGGGGCGGCTCGCGATGATCCTCGCGGTGCTCGAGGCGCGGTGCGGGCTGAGTTTCTCGACGGCGGAAGTCTATCTGAACATTGCCGGCGGCTACCGGGTCGTCGATCCGGCCGCCGATCTGGCAGTGGCGGCGGCGTTGGTTTCGGCGCTGGCCGAGCGGCCGGTGCCCACCGATTGCGTGACCTTCGGCGAGGTCGCTTTGTCCGGCGAAATCCGCCCCGTGGCGCATGCCGGATTACGCCTCAAGGAATCGGCGAAGCTCGGCTTTGCCAAAGCTTGGCTGCCCGGCTCGGCGGAGGTCAAGCAGCCGGAAATCCGCCAGTCGCGTTTCGCGACGCTCGGCACGCTCGTTGACCATCTGCTCGGCCGGGGGTAGCGCCGGGTGATGCATGGATTGACCGCTCTCGACGTTTGCGTGCTGCTGCTGATCTTCGGCGGCGCGGTATTTGGCCTGATGCGCGGCTTCGTCACGGAGATATTGTCGCTGTTCGCCTGGGCGGCGGCGGTTGCCGCGCTCAAGCTGTTCCATACGCCGCTGGCCGATATGCTGACCCATGTGGTGGGTACCCATGGCGGAGCGGCCGTGCTCGCTTTCGTGCTGATCTTCGCGGTCGTCTATGTCGGGGGCAAGCTGATCGCGGGTTCGCTCGGCCGCCGGACGCGATCGTCGATCCTCGGCCCGCTCGATCGTGCGCTCGGCTTCGGCTTCGGTGCGATCAAGGGGCTGATCATCGCGACCCTGGCCTATCTGCTGATCAACCTCGGCTATGACACAGCTTATGGCGCGCAGAGCGAGCGGCCCGAATGGATGCGCACCTCGCGCACCCACCCGCTGCTCAACGCCACCGGACGGGCGATCGTCGACTGGGTAGCCGAGCACCGTAAATCGGGGGTGTTGCCGGCCGAGAGCGGGAACTTGATCCAGCCGCTGGAATTGCAACATCGCGATCGATGACGCTTGAAGCATCGATAGTTCCTGTTATGTTCCGTTTTCAGCAACGGAACGAGGCGCCATCATGCCACCGGTAAAGGGTCGAGGAGCGCCCAGCGCGGCACTCAGCACGCGTTTCGATGATCGCGCGCGCGAGGCCGATGGCGACTGGCTCGACGATCGGGAGGCGATAGACGGCGGCGGTCCGCCGCTCCGCACGACGGTGACGATCGAAACGCCGCGGACGATCCTGACGCGCAACAAATCGCCCGACGTTCCGTTCGATCGCTCGATCAACGCTTATCGGGGCTGCGAGCATGGCTGCATCTATTGCTTCGCGCGGCCGACCCATGCCTATCACAACCTGTCGCCGGGCCTCGATTTCGAAACCAAGCTGTTCGCCAAGCCGATTGCGGCCGATCTGCTGCGCGCCGAGCTGGGGAAGCGATCCTATAGATGCGAGCCGATCGCGATCGGCACCAACACCGATCCCTATCAGCCGATCGAGGAACGCTATGAGATCACGCGCGGCGTGCTGCAGGTGCTGGCCGAGCACGACCATCCGGTGATGATCACCACCAAGTCGGCGCGGATCCTGCGCGATATCGATATATTGGCGCCGATGGCGGAGAAGGGGCTGGTGTCGGTGATGATGTCGGTAACGACGCTCGACCGCGATACCGCCCGGATCATGGAGCCGCGCGCGTCGACGCCGGCCCGGCGGATCGCGGCGATCCGGACTTTGGTCGATGCCGGCATCCCGGCCTGCGTCAGCGTTTCGCCGATCGTGCCGGCGATCAATGACCATGAAATCGAGGCGATTGTCGACGCGGCGGCCGATGCCGGGGCGAAGGCGGCCTTTTCGATCGTCGTACGGCTGCCGCACGAGGTGGCACCCTTGTTTCGCGAGTGGCTGGCCGAGCATTATTCCGATCGCGCGGCGAAGGTGATGATGCTGATCAACGGGATGCGCGGCGGGCGCGACAATGCGGGCGATTTCTTCGATCGGTTCCGGCCGACCGGGGAATATGCCGCCACGCTGAAGAAGCGCTTTGCGCTCGCCTGTCGCCGGCGCGGGCTGAACAGCGAGCGGCTGGTGCTGCGCACCGATCTGTTCAGGGCGCCGGGGCAACAATTTACGCTGTTCTGATCGGGCCCTCGGGTTCCACCTTATGCCAGTCCCTCGGCAGCCGGATCGCGGCCAGCGCGAGGAATAAGGCGGCGAGGACGTAAAAGCCGGTGCCCGCCAGGATCGCATAGCGCAGCGAATCGTCGCCCAGGCGGCTCTTGAGATGATCGGAAAGCCACCCGATCGCCGGTGTGCCGATGCCGATGCCGATCAGATTGTTGACGAACAGGAAGATCGCCGACGTCGTCGATCGCATCGCATGCGGCACCAGCCCCTGCACGGCCGCGGTCACCGGGCCGAGCCAGACAAGGCCGAGCGCGGTGGGAACGAGCATTAGAAGCAACGCAACCCACAATGTTTCGGACGAGATGCCGACCGCATAGAAGGGCAGGGTGCCGATGAATGCCGCGGCGGGCACCAGCGCATAAGCCGCCTTCGATCGGCGGGCGAGCCTGTCCGATAGGAAGCCCCCCATCCAGATTCCAAAAAGCCCGCCGACCAGCAGGATCGCGCCATAGCCGAGCGATGCGTCGAGCAGGCTGATCCCGAAACTGCGCACGAAGAAGCTCGGCAGCCAGAAGAACAGGCCATAGCCCATCATCGACGAACAGGCGGCGCCCAGGCAGAGCAACCAGAAGCTCGGTTTCGTCATCAATGTCGCGAACACCTGCCGCAGGCTGGTCGCGACATGCGGCGGCCGGGCCGATCGCGGATCGCGCACCACGCGGCGGAACAATGGCGCGACGATCAGCCCCAGCCCGCCGACGATCACGAAAGCATAGCGCCAGTCGATCAAGGTCGCGATGACGCCGCCGAACACGATGCCGGTCGCGCTGCCGATCGGGATGCCGAAGGCATAGAGCGCCAGCGCACGCGCTCGGCGTTCGGGCGGGAACAGATCGGATATCAGCGTATAGGCCGGGGCCACGCCGCCGGCCTCGCCGACTCCCACCCCCAGCCGGGCCGCGAATAATTGCCAGAAATTCTGGGTGAGGCCGCACAGGGCAGTCATCAGGCTCCACACGAACAGCGAGACCGCCATGATCTTGCTGCGATCCTTGCGATCGGCCAGCATCGCGATCGGAATGCCGAGCCCGGTATAGAACATCGCGAACGCGAGGCCCCCCATCAGCCCGAGCTGTGCGTCGGACAGCAGCAGGTCCGCCTTGATCGGCACGGCCAGGATGCCGATGATCTGTCGATCGATGAAGTTCAGCGTATAGACGAGCAGCAACATCGCCATCACGCCGGCATGGTTCGCGGTGCGGGTGGGGGAATTGGTCATGGGCTTACTGATTCCCCCCGAGTGCATGCGCTAGAAAAACACGTCATCCCCGCGAAAGCGGGGACCCATGGACGGCGAACCGGTTCGATTCCAGCGTTCCGTAACCGTGGGTTCCCGCTTCCGCGGGAATGACGAAAAGGCGAGATATCAGAATTTGAACTCCACCGTGCCGGTCACCGTGCGCGGCGGGCCGTAATAGCCGATCAGCGAATTGCCGAATGCCGCGCCGGGGAAATTATATCCGCCCACCCGATAACGCTTGTTGGTCAGGTTGCGCGCGTGAACCCCAAGCGACCAGCGCTCGCCCGGCGCCACCCAGTTGGCCGAGGTGTCGACCAGGAAATAGCCGTCCTGATCGAGCACCGGGCTCGGTATTTCGAACAAGGATACGTCCGATCGCATCGACACGGCCGGGGTTACCGAGAAGCGCCCGCCTGCCAGGTCGGTTGACCATGTCGCGCTCGCCGCGACCGTCCATTTCGGCGTGTTCTGGAAAACGCGCTGGCTGGCGACGTCCACCGGCGTCGTGCCGCCCGCTATAAAGGTCAGGTACTTCTTGTACTTGGCGTGGGTATAGCCAACCGAGAGCGTCGCCTGAAAGTCGCGCGACGGGACAGCGCGGGCCTCCATTTCGAGGCCGTAAATCTCGGCCTTGCCGGCATTGTCGACGAAGCTGGCGATGCCGCCCGCGAGCACGTTCGGCACCTGGATCGTCACCTGCTGGTTCTTGTAGTTCGAATAATAGCCGGCGAGGTTCAGGAACAGGGTGCGATCGATGAACGCGCCCTTCATCCCCACTTCATAGGCGTCGACGGTCTCGGGCTTGTAGCCGTTGACCGTGGTCGGCGTGAACAGGGCATCGCCGCGCATGTCGAACCCGCCCGATTTGAAGCCCTTGCTGTACGAGGCATAGACATTGAGATCGCGGTTCGGCTGGTAGCTGAGCGAGACGCGCGGCGTGAACTGATCGAAGGTGCGGCTGTTGGTATAATTGGTCCGCACCAGCCCGGGGATGGCCGAAGCATTGCCGAACACCGGCGATCGGATGCCGGTATAGTTCTGGCGCAGCACCGTACCGGTCTTGTCATCCCTGGTATATCGGGCGCCCAGCGAGAGCTTGAACGTGTCGGTCAGATCGTAGCTGAGATCGGTGAAGGCGGCATAGCTTTTGGTCTTGACCGATCCGGAGGTCAGGATCGTGGTGTTGAGCAGGCCCAGCACCGTATCGAATGCACCCGCCGAAACCCCGTTCAGATAATAGAGGCCCGCCACGCCCTGCAGCCGTTCGCCCTGATAGAGCAGCTGCAATTCCTGCGTATATTGGTGATCGCGATAATAAGCGGGGATATCGAGCGTCGGCAGCGCCGTATTGTCGAAGTCGATGATCGTGTCGGTATGGCCCTTGCGATAGGCGCTGATCGTCTTGAACGTCAAAGTGTCGTTGAGCTTGATCTCACCGGTGAGCGAGACGCCTTCGCTGACGACCCGGTTATGATCGCCTGCGCCGGCGCGCGTGTCATAGACGCTGGCGGTCGTCGCGTAGACCGGATCGACGCCATTGCCGACCAGGCGGGTGCCGTGGCGCGGATTCGACGTATCGACCGTGCGATCGCCGGCCAGCCGGAAGAACATCGTGTCGCTGGGGGTGAATTCGGCCGCCAGGCGCAGCGCCAGCACGTCCTTGTCATACTGATCCTTGCCGGTGGTCAGGTTTTTGCCGTAGCCGTCGCGCTTGTAATAAGCGACTGCGCCGCCAACCGAGAGCGTGTCGGTCACGGGCACCGTCACCTTGCCGATCAGGTCGCGCTGATTATAGGATCCGTACGATCCCTTCACATCGCCTTCGAATTCGTGACCGAGCTTCTTCGTCACATATTTGATCGCGCCGCCGATCGTGTTGCGGCCATAGAGCGTGCCCTGCGGCCCGCGCAGCACCTCGACCCGCTGGACGTCGAAGATGTCGAGCACCGCGCCCTGCGGACGGGCGACATAGACATCGTCGACATAAAGGCCGACGCCGGGTTCGAAGCCCCACAAAGGATCCTGCTGGCCGACGCCGCGGATGAACGCGATCAAGGTGCTGTTCGAACCGCGGGCGATCTGCAAGGTCAGGTTCGGGGTGCGATCCTGCAAGGTGGTGATATCGACGGCGCCCTGCTTGCCGAGCGCGTCGCCGCTGATCGCCGTCACCGAGATCGGCACCGAGATCAGGCTTTCCTCGCGGCGGCGGGCGGTGACGACGATTTCGCCCTTGTTGTCGGCGTCGGTGGCTTCGGCCGGCGTAGCGACGGTCTTAGCCGCCGGGACTTGGGCCGAAGCGATCCGCGGGGTCGCGAGCGCGAACGGTGCGGCGCCGGCCGCAAGCAGATGAAGCAATGCGATTCTCTTGGTCATGACAGCCTCTCTTATTTGTTATTCAGAAACGTACGGACGTCGGCGATCGACCGGCTGCTTGCCTCCTCCTGCGGGGCGTGGCCGACATCGTCGTAGATGATGAGCTGCGAGGCCCTGATCGCCGCGGACAGATCGGCGGCCTGCGCGACCGGGACGACGCGATCGGCGCGGCCCCACAGGATCAGCGTAGGCGCTGTGATCCGGGCCAGTGCCGGGCGCGGCTCGGGCAAGGTGAATTGTTCGAGGTGCGCGATCAGCGCCGGGCCGTTGCGCGCGATCATTGCCCGCATCAAGGCGAGCCGTTCGGCGCTGAGCCTTTCGGGATGCGCGAAGATTGCTCCCGCCGATCCGGCAACCGCAGCGGGACTTGGCGCCTGCAGATAGAGGCGCATCATCGCCGGCACGGCCACCGGCCGTTCGGTGACGCCGTTGATCGAGAAGGCGGCGCTGTCGACGAGGATCAGGCGATTGACCCGTTCCGGATAGAGTGCCGCAAAATTCCACGCGACGAGCCCGCCAAAGCTGTTGCCGGCGATCACGGCCTTGCGGATGTGCAGTCGGTTCATCAGCCCGCGCAGTTCGTGGACCCGGTCCAGCGTTCCGTAGCGGCCCTTGGGATCGGGCGCGCTGAGGCCATGGCCGGCAAGATCGTAGCGGATCACGCGATGATCGCGCGCCAGATCGGCGGCCCAGTCGTCCCAGCTTTCGAGGCTGAAGCTGAACCCGTGGACCAGAATGATCGGTGGCGCCTTGCGATCGCCTTCGTCGCGGATTCGCAGCCTCGCGCCATCGATCGTGACATAATGATCGGCGGCCCGGGCATAGGTCGTCGCGTCGACGGGAATCGGTGCCTGCGCACGCGCCGATGCGCCGGTCAGCGCCAGCACGGCGGTCCCGAAAAGGAAAAGACGATCGAAGCCCATCAATGGCTATCCCGCACCCTGGTGAACATGACCTCTGATTGGGCCAGCTTGGTGTTCAGGATAGGGCGACGGGCATCGTTGTCGACGACGCTTCCGATCAGATTTGAAGGGACAAATTCGCTCAGTCGGCGATCTGGCGCCACGCGCCGGGCGCGATGCCATTCCATTGGCGGAAGGCGCGCGCGAAGCTGCGGCCGTCGGAAAATCCCAGCATATCTGCGATATCTGCGATCGGCTGGCCATTGTCGAGCGCGGCGCAGGCAATGCTGTTGAGCATATTTGCGCGTACGTCGCGAAATGGCAGCCCGGCATCGGCAAGCCGGCGACGCAGCGAGGCGACGCTCATGCCGAGGGCGGCGGCCACCTCGGCCTGATCCTGTCGCCCGGCGGCGATTTCGCGTTCGACCCGTTCGACGATCGCGGCCGGGCTGCGCCTGGGCGGCGCGATCCTGTCGAGCATGTCGGCGACGCCGCCATAGATCGTCCGCGCGGCCAGCACCGGGCTGCTGGTGGGCATGACGCCAATCTCATCGACCGTACCGTCATATTCGAGCGCGAAGATCGGGCTGCCGCGCCTGATCGGCACCTTCCAGAAATCGAGATGGCTCGCCTTGGCCGGATCGGCGGTGCCGCGTGTGCGGATCAGCCGCAGCGGCAGCGATTGTTCGCCCGGCACCAGCGACAGCAGCAGGACATGAACATAGATCAGCAAACATTCGAGCGACAGGATGATGAAGGCGTCGTCATGATCGAGCGCATACGGGAAATTGGTATCGTCGATCGCGTAAGTGATCGTCGATCCGCGCCGCTGGATCTGATTGTAGCGATTACCGTGGATGATATTGTAGCTGTTGGCGACCACCTCCATCACGCCCGCCATGCTGGTGCAGCCGCGCAGGCGCGATTGCACCAGTTCGGAGGTGCCGACCATCAGCGGGCGTAGCGAGACATGGCAGCTTTCGTCATTGCCCTGCAGCGCCATCTGCTCGCAAATCCGGAAATAGTCGGACAGCCGGACCATCGCGCCTTCGTGCTGATCGAGCAGATCGGCCGGCAGCCCTGCGCGGCGCAGGATCGGATCGGGCGTCAGGCCGGACGCGGCCATTATCGCGAGCAATGGCCGAATTGCCGCGACACGCAACAGGGCTGGCGCGGCATCGGGGACATGGTCGGGTCTGGCGGCGGGCATCGTTTCCGGTCGGCGCTAAGGGTTGAGCGAATTTGTCCCTTCTCGATATCCGATGCAATAGCAAGCGCCGTCGGGGCCGGAGGTCTTACGGAGCCGGGCGCGTGGGTGGGGTGGGGGACCAGCAAGGCGCCAACGCGACCATCGCCGTATCGACCCATTTGGCCAGCGAAGTATCGGGGCCCGATGCCATATGCGTCGCCCCCTGCCCGGCCGAGCCGGGCGTATCGAGCGTGTAGTCGATGCTTTCGGGGAAAAAGGCGATTGCGCCGGATTGCGGTTCGCGCTCGATGAACCGCATCGCGCTCAATATGTCGCGGGCCTGTGGACACTTCCGGCTGTCTGTCCAGTATGTCTGGCCGGCGTCGTTGCGACGCAGCCAATAATCGAGCTTGCGATGCTCGCGGTCATAGCCGAGCGTGCCGACTGTGATCCGGGTCTCGCCGGGGGGCAGCAGCGAACTGCGCGAAAATCGGGCCCAGCCCGGTTCGTCGACATTGACGACCACCAGCGCGGCCGCCAGCAGCAACGGGATCATTTTTCCATCAACCTCGGGAACAATTCGACGAAGTTGCAGGGGCGATGGCGGCTGTCGAGCTGGCTGACGAGGATATCGTCCCAACCATCCTTCACCGCGCCGGTCGAGCCCGGCAAAGCGAACAGATAGGTGCCGCGTGCGACGCCGGCGGTTGCGCGCGACTGGATTGTCGAGGTGCCGATCTTGGCGTAGCTCAGCCAGCGGAACAGTTCGCCGAAGCCGGGAATTTCCTTGTCCCACACCCGCGCCAGCGCCTCGGGCGTCACATCGCGGCCGGTGACGCCGGTTCCGCCGGTGGTGATCACGCAATCGACCGCCGGATCGTCGATCCAGCGATGGAGCCGCGCAACGATCAGATCGGCATCGTCGACCACGATCGCCCGATCGGCGAGGATATGGCCGGCCCCCTCGATCCGCGCGACCAACGTATCGCCCGATTTATCCTGCGCGAGGTCGCGCGTGTCCGAGACAGTTAGCACCGCGATGCGGACGGGGTGGAAGGGCAGGCTTTGGTCGATCGGCATGGCGGTGTTCCAGGGATATGCAGGCGACAGGCTCATAACCGGCAAATGGTGAAGCGGAAGATAAATTCTAGGGGTGGACTGTCCGCTACTCGGTGATGGCGTCGCGGGATTGCCGGCACCCGCTAATCCAGGTGCTCGATCCCGTCACCTTAATATGCCGACGCATGAATGCTATGCCGGAGAACGGGAACTGCGGGTATTGAGATCACGATACACCAAGAGCGGTTGTCACCGTTTAGTGGTGGTTAGTTGCCGTTCGCCACGTAGCGCCAGCTAAGATGGATTACGCTGGTCAACGCCAAGATCACTGCCAAACAGCCCCACAAGGGGACGCGTGTTGAAAATCGGCCTCCATAAGGATCGTGTTCAGACCAGAATGCTTCCTCATGAGCTTCTACTAGCGCAACGAGGGTAGCTAGATCAGCCTCTTTTGAGGCGGGCTCGCCAAGCGTCTCCAAATATCTCGACAGCAGCAACTTGAGGTCATTGGGTTTCGGAGGAGCAGCAGATTGCTGAATAACGACGCGGCTGCCCCGCGCGATAACGTCATGGACATCCCCCAACGGACCAGAGGCTCTCGGATAGATGCCGGCCCGTACATCTTGAACCTCAAGATAATGCTCTGCTGCCGCAGTGGACGGGAAAATGAGCAACGGCTCGTCGGCTTCGACAAACAAAGTTGGCATGATCCAAGCGTGTCAGGATCGCGTCACGTTCGCAACTGATCGTCTAATGCTGTTGGTGATAAAACCGGCATAGCCAGGATCAAATTTAATCCGCGCTGGCAACCCCGCCCAAAGCTGACAACCGGACCGCCTCGCGCCCCGGCAGGCCCGGGAATTTCGGCCACAGCCCTTGCGCGATCGCGGTCAGGCTGCCTGGCTTTGCGCCGGCCTGCTTCTGATACATCCAGTAATTGCGCAGCACGATCGTCACATAAGCACGGGTCTCGGTGAACGGGATCGATTCGATGAACAGCAGCGGATCGGCGAGGTTGCGGCCGCGCGCATTCCAGTTCGCTACCGAATTGGGACCGGCATTATAGGCGGCGATCACCTTGGGCAGCAGGCCTGCCGTCCCCGAATTACCGGCGAGCTCGCGCAGATATTGCTGTCCCAGTTCCATGCTGGCGGCAGGCTGCGAGAGCATCGCCGCATCGATCGTGCGGCCCTGATGGCGCGCGACCATCTGCGCGGTGCCGGGCATCAGCTGCATCACGCCGCGCGCGCCGGCTGAGCTGGTCGCATCGGGGCGGAACTGCGATTCCTGGAGCGCATGGGCGAAGATCAGCGATCGATCGACCTGCCAGCCGCTCGCCGGCGTCCAGGCGGGGGTGGGATAGCGCGCGCTGGCCGACAGGCGTGAGCCCGACGGGCCGTTCTGCGCGAGCCAGATCTGAGTCGAAGGCAGGTTGAGCCGGGCGGCGAGGTGGATCAGCGATTCATGATCCTGCGCGAGCCCGATCCGTGCCTGATAGCGCAGCAGCTGATCGGCGAGTGCCGTCTCATCGATCTCGGCGAGCGCGGCGGCGCGGCGGATGTTCGGCAGCGCGCCGATCGTCGACCAGTCGAGCGCGGTCAGCCGCGTGCCATTGTCCGGCGTGTCGGAAATACCAAGGGCCGCCTGCGACAGCATGCCGTAAAAGGTCTCGTGCAGCCGTGCGGCGCTGCGCAGGCGGGGTTCGATGCGGTCGGGCCGCCGGCACTGCATGTCGGCGCGCGCGGTCCAGTAGAGCCCGGCCGCCATCATCTCGGAATCGCGGGCGCGGGCGGATACGGCATCGAAAGCGGTTGCGGCGCGATCGCAATCCTTTGCCCGCCATGCCGCGAGCCCGAGCACCCAATCCGCTTGAACCGCCCAGTCGCCGGAACCGGCGCGCGCCTGCGTGGCAACGCGGATCGCGTTCGTATCATCCCCGGTCAGATAATAGGACCAGGCGACCCGCTGCAGAAATTGCGTCTGCGCTTCGGGCAGAAGATCGGCGAGGCGGGCGGTGACGAGCGCTTCGGCGTCGGTGGGCTGATCGTTCCTGATCAGCGGGTTGACCTGCTGGGCCAATGCCGCCGCAGCATTGTCGTTGCGCAGTGCGCGAGCGTTCTGGCGCTTGGGCGGCCCGGCCATGCGGACGAGATCGCGGGCCACCGGCAAGGCGGGCAAAGCCAGGTTGCGCGCCTGCGCGACGCGGGCGATCTGCGGCGCTTCGGGCAGGTCGCGGCCGTTGGTGAGCAGATCGGCGAGCGTGGCATCATCGGCCTTGGGCGAACCCTTGGCGAGAATGAGTTCGGCACGGGCGACCGCGGTGAGGGGCCCGTTCGGCAGCGCATCGAGGCCGCTGGTCGCCGTCGTCCAATCGCCGGCGCGGATCGCGGCGAAGATATTGCGATAGGCGCTGCGCTGATCCGGTGTCAGCTGTGCGGGCACGGCTTGCTGAGCGGTGGCTACCGGTGCCGCCTGCGCAAAAAGGGCTGTCGGCGTGGCGACGAGCGCGGCGGTGATCAGCAGGCGACGAATCATCGGGTCTCCAAAGTCTTCATGAGCAACTGCAGATCCGACCAGGCGCGCGCCTTTTGCGCCGGATGCTGGATCAGCGTGCGAGGGTGGAAGGTCGCGATGGCGCGAACGCTCGTGCCATCGAGGTCGATCTCGTGAACGCGGCCGCGCGCCTCGACGAAGCCGAGGTCGAGCAGCGCACGCGACGGCGCCTCGCCCATCAGCAGCAGTGCGCGCGGCCTGGCGAGCGCGACCTGGTGGCGGGCGATCCGGGTGAATTGTGCGGCCATCGCCGCATCGATATAGCCGCCGGCCGGCCGGCCCGGGGCCATCGCCGCCAGATAGATCGAAGCACGGTCGCGGCCGATCGCGGCCAACATCCTGTCGAACAGGCGGCCGATCTTGCCGGCCATGATCTGGCCGGCATCGGCATCGTCCGCCTCGGGCTGATCGATGAGCATCATCAGCCCTGACGTGATATCGCCCGCAGGGGCGATGCGGAGCGTTTCGGGAACCGGGATCGCGCTGCTCGTGCGCAGCCATTCGTGAAATTCTGGGAGTGTGGCCGGAAGGCCGGCCGGAGCCGCCGTCGGCGCAGGGGGCTGTGTTCGAACGGCTGCGGCGGGCCGTGCGGGCGGGGCAAGCCAGTCGCGCGGCGCATCGTTGACGAACGTGTCGATACCCGCCTCATGCCACCATGACATCAGGCTGGCGATTTCCGCCGCCGGTTCGATGATTTCCCCTACCCGCATTGCATATTGATAAAGGAATGGGTTGACGGGATGGTCAATGTACGGGCAGCGGCTTTCCGGTACAGCGTTTTGTTAAGACGACGACTGGAAGCAGTTCGGTTCATCGTAAGAGGAAGAGTTGATGTCGACGCGCGAATCAATGACATATGATGTCGTGATCGTAGGCGCCGGGCCTGCGGGACTGGCGGCAGCGATCCGCCTCAAACAATTGGCAAATGAGGCGGGCCGGGAGATCGGCGTGTGCATCCTCGAAAAGGGATCGGAGGTCGGTGCGCATATCCTGTCCGGCGCCGTGGTCGACCCGATCGCGCTCGACGAACTGATCCCCGACTGGCGCGACCTCGATTGCCCGATGACGGTGCCGGTGGTGGAAAATCACCACTGGATCCTGACGAAGAACAAGCATTTCGCGATGCCGCACATCATGACGCCGCCGTTCATGCACAATAAGGGCACCTACACCGTTTCGCTCGGCAATCTGTGCCGCTGGCTCGCGGGACAGGCCGAAAATCTCGGCGTCGAAATCTTCCCCGGCTTTGCCGCCGCCGAGATCCTGTACAACGACGATGGATCGGTGAAGGGCGTTGCCACCGGCGACATGGGCATCGCCCGCGATGGCGAGCACAAGCCCGATTATCAGCCCGGCATGGAGCTGCACGCGCGCTACACCTTCTTCGCCGAAGGCGTGCGCGGCCATCTGTCGAAAATGCTCAAGGGCAAGTTCGACCTCGAGGCCGATTGCCAGCCGCAGACCTATGGCATCGGCATCAAGGAATTGTGGGACATCGATCCCGCCAAGCACGTCGCGGGCCGCGTGATCCACACCCAGGGCTGGCCACTGACCGACGAGGTCGGCGGGGGCTTCCTCTATCATCAGGCGAACAACCAGGTCGCCTTGGGGTTCGTGGTCGGCCTCGGCTACAAGAATCCGCACATGTATCCGTTCGAGGAGTTTCAGCGCTGGAAGCAGCATCCGGCGATCCGTGCGGTGCTGGAGGGCGGGCGCCGCGTGTCATACGGCGCACGCGCGATCAACGAGGGTGGCTGGCAGTCGATCCCCAAGCTCACCTTCCCCGGCGGTGCGCTGATCGGTTGCTCGGCGGGCTTCGTCAACGTGCCGCGCATCAAGGGCAGCCATACCGCGATGAAATCGGGCATGCTGGCGGCCGAAGCGGCATTTGCCGCGGTGGTGGCCGATCGCCAGGGCGACGAGCTGACGAGCTATCCGGAGGCGCTCAACCAAAGCTGGATCGCCAAGGAACTGAAGATCGTCCGCAATGCTGAGCCGGCGGTCGCGAAATTCGGTCCGCTCGCCGGCACGCTGATCGCGGGCGCCGACATGTGGATGCGTTACCTGAAGATCGGCCTGCCGTTCACGCTCAAGCATCACAAGGACAATGAGGGCATGTGGCGCGCCGATATCGCACCCAGGATCGAATATCCGAAGCCCGACAACAAGATCAGCTTCGATCGTCTGTCCTCGGTGTTCCTGTCGAACACCAATCATGAGGAAGATCAGCCGATTCACCTGCAGCTCAAGGATTCGAGCGTTCCGATCGACATCAACCTGCCGTATTACGATGCGCCCGAGCAGCGTTATTGTCCGGCCGGCGTGTATGAGATCGTCGGGCGCGATACCGGCGATCCGAAACTGCAGATCAACGCGCAGAACTGCGTCCACTGCAAGACCTGCGACATCAAGGACCCCACCCAGAACATCAACTGGGTGACCCCGGAGGGCGGCGGCGGGCCGAACTACCCGAATATGTGACAAGCGGGCGCCACTTTCTCTGACTTCCCCGGCAGTCGGCAAGAAATTTGCCGGCTGACCACGGCTTATTAACCGTGGCGGTTCTACTACGGGCGAACTCCGGGGAATATATGATGGCCGCAACAATTCTCATCGTTGAAGATTCGCGCACCATGCGCTTGTTGCTGCGGTGTTTTCTGGTGCGTGAAGGCCATGTCGTGCATGAAGCCGAAGATGGCGTCGAGGCGCTGGAATGGCTCGCGTCCAACGATCGCCCCGACCTGCTGATCACCGATATCAACATGCCGCGCCTCGACGGATTTGGCCTGATCGAGCAGCTTCGGACCCGAACGGAACAGCAGGATTTGCCCATCCTCGTGCTGAGCACCGAGGGCGCCGAGCAGAAACGCAATCTTGCCAATCGGCTGGGCGTGCTAGGGTGGTTCGTGAAGCCGTTCGAGGCGGATGTGCTGCGCAGCGCGATCAGCGGCGTTTTGCATTGACTTGAATGGATCGCCCACGCGCGATCCGGAGCTATTTGCATCAAATCTAACCCGCACCTCGACATTCCCGCCCAAGCGGGAATTTATCGATCAACAAGCAGGGTGTTTGCGGTGAGCTAGATTCTCGCTTGCGCGGGAATGACTGGCATTAACGGGCCGTTGCGCTAGATGACCCATGGCGGTCATTCGCTCCGCCTGCCTACGAAGCTAGATGACGAAACAACCGCTCCATAAGCCAAAAGAAAAAATGCACTAATAGGAAGATGAGCATCGCTTCGGTGATTTGAAAGGCGACATCGAATTTGTCGCGGTTGACAATAGCAGAGAATAATATCAGCGGTATTGAAATAAGCGATATGATGTGGAGAAAGCGCGTCATCAGCAATATCGCGGATAATCCGCCTTCGGCACGTTCTCTATTGGACAACATACCCAACGATAAGCTGGGGCTGTGTGGCGCGCCACCCACTTTTTTTTGACCGTCTAACGGCTCTCAATGACCGCTAACCACCCATCATCGCCATCCGCACCCGTTGCATTTGCAGCTTCATGCCGGGAGATTGAGCCAGGTCGCACGCTTGGCGATCTGACCGCCACCTCATCCCGCTTAACCATCAAAGTGGGTTAACGGCCGTATCGACGCTGGCTCCGATGGTGAACTTTGCGTTAAACCTCGTCTCGTCAGCAGCACGAACGCCGAGGATTCGCATGAAGCCGCCCTATATCGCCTTGGTCATAGCTGCGCTCACGCCATGGTCCGTCACTGCGTCGGCGATGGTGGGCGATACGCGGTCCGAGATGCGCGAATATGTCCACGCGCGGCTGGCCGATGCCGCCGGCCTGCCGGACACCGCCGCGAACAGCTATGCACAGCTCATGGCGGCCACGCCGGGCGACCGGCGGCTGGCGATGCGCACCTATCGGCAGGCGCTCACGGCCGGGAATTTCGGCCTGGCCGGGCAGGCGGCGCAGCAGCTCGATCGGCTCGGTGCGTTGCCGTCGGACGGTGCGTTGCTGTTGCTGTCGCAGGCGGTCGCCGGCCGGGACTGGGCGCATGCCAATGCCCTGTGCGATCGGATCGGCAAGGAAGATGTCTTTACCTTCCTGCTCCCGGTGGTGCGCGCGTGGATCGCGGTGGGATCGGGCAAGGGCAATCCGCTGCAGATCATCGACAGTGGCGACAAGTCGCAGCTCGCGGGCACCTATGCGCGCGAACATCATATCCTGATCGGCATGGTTGCGGGCGGAGAGGCGGCGGCGCTGGCCGATCTGCGTGCGCTGGTGGCGCAGCAGGATGTGCGCGCGCTCCGCCTGCAACTGGCGGTGGCGGCCCTTTTGTCGAAGCGCGATCCGGCGGCGGCGCGGAGTCTGCTGGAAGGCCGCGCCCCTGAACTGGCGGCGGCGCGCGCACGCCTCGATGCGGGGAAGGCGCTCGACGGGGCGATCGATACGCCGGCGCTCGGCATTTCCGAATTGCTGGCGCAACTCGCGATCGACGTAAAGGGCGATGGCAAGTCGCCGGTGTCGCTGCAACTCGCCCGGCTCGCGACCTATCTTGCGCCGAGCAACGCCGCGGCGACGATCGCGACCGCGGATCTGTTGTCGACCAACGGCTATCAGGATGCTGCACTGACCCTGCTGGGCCGGGTGCCGGAAGACAATCCGCTATTCGAAGCAGCCCGTCAGGTGCGCACCGAAATATTGGTCGCGAAAGGCGAATCCCGCATGGCGCTGGCCGAGGCCCGGAAAATGGCTGATCGGCCCGATGCCGATGCTGCCAATTTCGTCGAGGTCGGTTCGATCCTCAACGATCTCGGCCAGTCGGTCGAGGCCGCCGCCGCCTTTCAGAAGGCGATCGACTATGACAATGCCCATGGCCAACCCAACTGGTCGCATCTTTTCCTGAAGGCGGGGGCGCTCGATCGCGCCGGCCAATGGCCGGCCGCGAAGGATTTGCTGCGCGAAGCCAATCGCATCGATCCGGGCCAGGCGATCGTGCTCAACTATCTCGGTTATGGCATGCTCGAACATGGCGACGATCTGGCCGAGGCGCAGGTCTGCATCGAGCGGGCGAGCGCGCTTGACCCTTCCGATGCCGCGATCAGCGATTCGCTGGGCTGGCTCTATTACAAACGCGGCAATTATGCTGGTGCGGTTGCCGCGCTCGAGCGGGCGGTGGCGGCCGATCCGGCGGAACCGGTGATGCACGATCATCTGGGCGATGCCTATTGGTCGAGCGGCCGGCGGCTCGAGGCGCGTTATGCATGGCGCGCGGCACTGGTGCGGGCCGATAAGGATCAAAGCGAAAAATTGCAGCACAAATTGCAGGACGGGCTGGACGGGCGCGGTTATTGATCGCATCGGCGGTTCATGTTCGAACCTGCCTTTGCCAAGATCAATCTCGCGCTGCACGTCCGCCGGCGGCGCGAGGATGGCTATCATGAGATCGAGACGATCTTCGCCTTCGCCCGCGACGGCGATGCGATCAGTATCGACGACGATGGCGCACCCGGCCTCACGCTGACGGGCGACTTTGCCGGTGCGCTCGCGGGCGAAAGCCGCGATGACAATCTGGTGATGCGCGGCGCGCGCATGCTGGGCGCAGCGCTCGATCGGCCGGTGCCGGCCGCGATCGGGCTGACCAAGAATTTGCCGGTTGCGGCAGGGATCGGGGGCGGTTCGGCGGACGCGGCGGCGGTCATCCGGCTGCTGTGCCGCTTATGGGATGTGCCGATCGAGGATCCGCGCGTCGATGCGGTTGCCCGCCAATTGGGGGCCGATGTGCCGGCCTGCGTTGTTTCGCGAACGCTGCGTGGCGACGGGCGCGGGGACGATTTGCGGCCGGTGCCGTCGGCGGCGCTTTCGGGCATGCCGCTGCTGCTCGTCAATCCGCGCGTGCCATTGGCAACCGGTCCGGTTTTCGCGGCCTGGGACCGGATCGATCGCGGTCCGCTGGCCGATGGCGATCCGTTGGCGGCGGCTCTGGCCGGGCGCAACGATCTGGAGCCGCTCGCGCGGGGACTGTGCCCGGTTATTGGCGATGTCGTCGGTTTGCTGGCCGATCGGCCCGGCGTCCTGCTGGCGCGGATGTCGGGATCGGGGGCGACCTGCTTTGCGCTGTTCGACAGCGCGGCGGCGTGCGAGGCCGCGGCGAACCATATTGCCGGCGCGCGGCCCGACTGGTGGATGATGCGGACCGAATTGCGATAGGCGCGCGGGGTTCAGCCGGCGGCGATGATCGGATGATCGAGGCGCACGCTATCGAGCAGCCGCTCGATCGCGGCATTTTGCCGGGCATTGCCGGATGGCGCGACAGACCAGTTGCAATGCGGGTGGGTGGCGGAATCGTGGAGCCGGATCGGGCCAATGGCGATCCGCCAGGCGCGCTGGCTTCCACCGTCATTGCGGATGAGGCGCTGGATGAGAAGCGCTTGTAATTGGCTGGCCTGCATGGATTGCGTCTCTCGCTTCAGCTCGATCGGGTGGGATCGGTCATGGGTTCTGCCATCTCGTGCGGATCGAGCGCGCGGGTGGCCGGAAGCGATCCGGTTTGGCGTTCGATCATCCGATGCACCACCGGCACCGCCGATCGCAATGCCGTCAATGTCTCGGTGTTGGCGGTATCGGCGTGGGTGCGCCGCTGGTTGTGGCGGACATATTCGAGCCAGGTCGGGACATGGTAGCGCTCGATCCACAGTTCGGAATCGCCCAGGTCGCGCAGCAGGCTCCAGCCCCTGGCCCCGTCGCGGCGGCGGATCCGGCGGCGTTCGCCCATCGCCGCGAGGAACGGCATGATATTGGCCGGCGGTACGCGATGCTCGATCGTGATGACGATCGGCCCGCTCCGCGGTTCGACGGGGACGTCGGTGTCCGGCTCGCGCCAATGGTCCTGCGGGTCCAGATTGATGGCGCTAACCTTGGCGAAAGGCCAGCGCAGGCCGGGGACAAGCCCACAGATTTGCACCGCGGTGGCGACGTACAGCGCAATGACCGGGCCGTGATGATCGGCGATGAGGCCACAAATCCAGCTGCCAATGGCCATGCCGCCAAAGGTCGCCATCTGGTAGAGTGAGAGTGCGCGCGCCACGACCCATCGCGGCGAGGCCATCTGCACGCTGACGTTGAAGGTCGAAAGCGCGAGCACCCATCCCGCACCGGCGACGGTGAGGGCAATGACGGTCAGCGGCAACAAGCGGCTCGTGGCGGTGCCGGCTTCACCGATGGCGAGGGCGATCGTTGCCAGTCTGACGACCATTTCGACCGACACACGACTGCGCAGCCGCCCGCTCATCAAGGCACCGCCAACCGCGCCGATCCCGAATCCGCCGAGCAGCAGGCCGTAGGTGAGCGGGCCGCCGACGATGATATCGCGGGCGACGAGCGGCATCATCGCCGGCACCGCACTGGCCGCAAGGCCGAACAGCGAGGCTCGTCCGAGCACAACGAGGATCGATGGAGACATCGCTGCATAACGCACCCCCGCGACCATCGCGTCGCCGATGCGTTCGCGCGGCAGCAGGCGCGGCGGCGCAACACGGCGCCAGCGCGTCAGCACGACGATCAGCCCGACATAGCTGGCCGCGTTGGTCAGGAAAGCGGCCGCCGAACCGGCCGCCGCAACGATCATGCCGCCGATGGCCGGGCCGATGCTGCGCGCGATGTTGAAGCCCATGCTGTTCAATGCAACCGCACTGGGCAGCGCCGAGCGCGGCACCATCTCCCCGACCGAGGCCTGCCAGGCCGGCCCGTTGAGCGCGGTGCCGCAGCCGATCAGGAAGGTGAACAGCAGCAGCAGCCACGGCGTCAGCATGCCGTACCATGCGCCCAGCGAGAGGATCACCGAGACGACAAGCATGAAGCCTTGCGCCATCAGCATCACCTTGCGGCGATCGAGACTGTCGGCGACGGCACCGGCCCAAAGCGACAGCAGCATGATCGGCAGGCTGGTGGAAGCCTGTACCAGCGCGATCATCTGCGGCGAAGCGGTGAGCGAGGCCATCATCCACGAAGCACCGACCGATTGGATCAGGCTGCCGAAATTCGAAGCCATGCTGGCGAGCCAGACGGATCGGAAGATCGGGAGCGTAAGCGGCGATCGCGGTGACGACGTATCATCCATCGCCGCTTCATGCCGCAGTCGGGCGGATGTGCCTAGCGTCGATCGCAAGGCCCGGTTCGTGAAAACCCCCTGGCCCTATTGCAGCCAGCGTCGGCGCCCGTAAGCTCAGGCGTAGCCCAAAGATGCGCGCGCCGATGAACAGGAGAGAGAGATGGACTTATCCCGATATGGGCCATGGGCCTTCATTGCCGGTGGATCGGAAGGGGTGGGGGCGTCGTTCGCGCGCAAGCTCGCGGCCCATGGGGTCAACATCGTAATCGCAGCGCGCAAACCCGATCCGATTCACGCGCTGGCCGCTGAATTGCGGAGCGCATTCGGCGTCGAGGTGCGCGAACTGCCGCTCAACTTCTGTGCTGTCGGCATGCTGGAGCAGGTCAAGGCCGCCACGCAGGACATCGAAATCGGCATGCTGATCTGCAATGCCGGTGCCGAAAATTCGTTGAGCCCGTTCCTCGAGCGCAAGCCCGGCCGCGCCGAGATGATGATCGCGCTGAACGTTACCGCGCCGACCCAGCTTAGCTATCTTTTCGGCGCGGGGATGCGCGAGCGCGGCCGCGGCGGCATCATCATCGTCGGCTCGAACTCCTGCCACGCCGGCGCGCCGCGGCAAGTCGTCTATTCCGCCGCAAAAGCCTATCAATTCAATTTCGCGGAAGGCCTCTGGGTCGAACTCAAACCGCACAATGTCCATGTTCTCGGACTGATCCTTGGGCTCACCAACACACCAAATCTTGCCCGCTCCGGATTCAGGCCCGATGCGGCGGCAGGATTGGTCATGTCCGAACCGGACGATGTCGCGCAGCAAGGGCTTGATCATCTTGGCCGCGAGCCGATCCATTGCATCGGTGGATGGACCGAACGATGGCAGCAATTGCGTGGCCTGCCGCGGGATGAGGCCATGGCGATGATCGGCCAGGGCGTGAGGTCGAAGTCTTGATATGTGCGGCTGGGGCTTCCGATTGAGGTGACACCGGGCCGCGCCGCCGGCCCGATGCCCATGTGATACTGCTGATATTATTAAGCAAGCGCACCCAAGACGAATGGAGGTTGGGGTGGTGGGGAAGGTTTGGTTCTGGGGTGGCAGGAGCGCAACAGCCGCCATCGATAGGGCTCTTTGCTGCCTCCTTGAAAATATAGCCGGTGGGAATTGGGATCCCGATTATATTCCAAAACGGCTGCGCCGTTCGAAGATCTCAAGCATCACGGTCAGTGAAAATGCTGCGCATTTACGCCCGGCCGAAGCACCACGGATCAGGCTGCATGTCTACGGGCGCGCCTGCCAGACCCGGACAGGCGAAACGTGCCTTGAAGGTAAAAGCATGAACGGAAGGGCCGTAGCGATCGAGCCGCCACAAGCGAGATAGCCCCTCATCAACGCTCGGTCGATGTCCTGCTGGCACCCACCAGAGCGCTTGATATGCACCTTCGAAGCGGTCGAAATACTCCCGTCGGCGGGCCATCTCCGGCGTATGTGCACTCTGGTAGACGAACTCGAACAGCGCTTCAGCGTCGCTCCACACTGACAGATTGACGATGAAAAGTGGATCCGACGTGGGCTGAATGTCGGTAGCGTTTCCGGCTTCGCTTTGCAGACGCCAGACGAAGCCTGGAGCCGCATCGGCAATGGCGTTCACCCGATCCAATGCGTCGAAAAAGGGGCGTACCCTTGGATCATGGCTGGGAGCGACCAAGCGGCCGACGTTGATCTGTGCCAATTGCCAATGCTGCTTGCCGACTCCAATGTTCATTATGTCGCCCCATCTGCAATGGGCAAGGCTGCCTCGCCTTACGTTCGACGCGTGCTGTATCAGTCGAAATTCGTCAACCAAAACCGCGATTAGCCCCGAACGAAAGCCGGTTTTCCGGCGGCGCATGAATGTGTGATCGCCCCAAGGTGGTGAGAGGCGATCAGGCCGCTTTTGGCGAGTGCGGTGGGTGGCCAAGTGACCGGGCTCGGGTCTGTGCCGAGCGAATGCGCGCCGGCCAAGCGCTATTTGGCCAGCCAGTAATCGATCGTCTGTCCGAACGCGCCGAGATCCAGCCTGGCATCCTTTGCCGCCATGACCGCTTCCTCGACATCCTTGGACATATATTTGCGCGCATTTTCCATGGCGTCGGCGGCGTCCCGCCGCTCGAAAATGCCGAGCGCGAGGCTCGCGCCGCTGCAGGTTTGCAGCACTTTCGCAACGGTGCGGGGATTCAGGCCGTAGCTTTCACCGACCTTCAACAATTCGGCCGCGTTCATCATATTCGCGGCGAGAACGAGGTTGTTGAGCAGCTTGAGCACCTGCGCATCGCCCAGTTCGCCGACATGGAAAATGTTCGTGGCATAGCTTTCGTAGGCCGGGCGCATCCGTTCGAGCGCCGCTTCCGTCCCGCCGACCATCAGCGTCAGAGTGCCGTTGCGGGTGGCGGGAACCGAGCCGCTGAAGGTCGTGTCCAGGACATCGACACCATCCGGCGCCTTCTCCTGAATTTCCCTGCGCAGTGCAGGCGAGCCGGTGACGTGAATCGTGAGCACCGTTCCGGGGCGCATCGCCGCCAGCGCGCCTTGCCCGAACAGAATATCCCGCATCTGCTCATCGTTGAACACGATGAGGATCAGCGCATCGCTCTGCGCCGCGAGTCGTGCGTAATCGGCGCATTCGGCTACGCCGGCGGCTCTGGCCTCGGCAAGGCCGCTACCGCGCGGATAGATGGTGACGGGAAAGCCGCCCGCCCGCAGGCGTTTCACCATCTCGGTGCCGATCTGGCCCAATCCCACAAATCCGATATGCATGTCGAAGATCGCCCCTCTTATCTGAATTATATCGTGCTTTTTTTAGAGCCGGTTTTAAAATTCGCCATTGCTACATCGCGCTCCCATAGGCGTGGAGCGTGAGGGAGGCGCCAAGCCACCTTCCGTTGCGACCCCAATCACCGGGAGGGTGTGCTCGGCGGTCTGGGCGACATTGGTAGCATTCTGGGTTGGGCTGAACCCGTTGCCCGGAGCCAGAATGCGATTGAGGGCGAGGCATGCCCTCGCCAGCGTGGCGCTGTCCAATCCTTCGGGCAGGTTACACCACAAGGTGAATCCGCCCACCGGCTGGCCCTGCGGCATCACGCCGAGTTCGCTGCGTTGATCGCCGACGTGCTTGCGGGCACGGGCGAGCTTGCGGCGCATGCTTCCATGTGCCGGCGATAGCTGCCAAGATGTCGTCTTCCACAATCAGCATGCCATGGGCAGCGACGATGGCGGGCAGGCGATGTGCGGTGGGCAGGTTATGAGTGCGTCCGGTAGGATTGGTTCAGTGGATCGTAACGAAAATCGGATATTCGCACCATTGTGGTCACGAAACGAATATCTAGCGCTTGCGCGCCGAGGTAGGCGAGGGCCGCCGATCATGATCGGCTATTGACGTAGGGGATGGACTGGCAATTTCCACCCTGTACGCGGCGCTTCCTCGGGGTTTCCTTCCCTGAGGAAGCGCACCGGTCCCGCGAACTCTGTAAATCGCAACCAGAGGTCGCCGGGGAGCGGAGCGCAAATCTATACCTCAACGCTCTTGCCTTCCCGCCACTGGCGCATCACCAAATAGCGACCGTGCAGGGCGCCCCGGTCGCGGACGCCGAAGCCCAGCAGCGTACCTTCCTTGCCCTCGGCGGCTGGAAGCCACTTGACCTGCTCCAGCCCGAGTCGGACCCCGTCGCGGGTCAAATCCGGACTACGCGCCAGGCCTTCGGCGACCAGCCGGCCTATATCGTGGCCGACTGCCGAACGAAACACAGGCGCGGCGGGGTCGAGGTTCGCCGCGAGCGTGTGGTTGTGGTCTGAGTAGAGGTCCGGATAAATCCAGCCGTCGATCTTCGCGGCGGTCGCGGGGTCATGGCCGCGCATGCCGGCGGCGTTCATGATCCGCGGTCCGGACCACCCGCTCGCAGCGAGCGCCCGCGCTACCGCAGGCGCCGACAGCCCGAGGCCGAAGTAGACGAATCCCTCCGGCCTGCCGGCGAGCGCCCGCTGGACGGCTTCCTCGGCATCGGCGGCCAGCGGGTTTATGCCCTCGGTGGCAGCGATCTCCAGCCCGATAATCCTTCCCTCGACCTTCAGATATTCGAGATGGCGTTCGCCGATCGGCGACAGATCGAAGACCACAGCGACGCGCCTTGCGCCGGCCGCGACCAATTGGCGCGCGATCAGCAGCGATTCATCCTCGTGCGAGCCGACCTGGAGGTGGAACATATAGTCGCCGCGCGCGCGCTCGGCGCCGGCCCAGTTGATCGTGGGTATTTTGGCGCGGTCGACCAGCGGCGTCGCGAGAAGCGCGTTGTCGCCGATCGCCGGGCCGACGATCAGCACTACGCCCTGCCGATCGAGTTCGTCGAACGCGCGCTCGACGGCCTCGAACGAGCCCCAGGGCAAGCCGAGCCCGTAGGCCTGAATGATCTCGACCTCTGCATCGAGCCGCCCGCTCGCCCGGACGGCATCGATCTCGCGCCGCAGCCATCCGGTCAAATCGGTGCTCGCAGTGGCCGCGTTGGCAGCGGAATCATTAAGAATTCCCACGCGGATCGTCTGCTGCGTCGCCATTTTCCCGCGATGCCATAGGTCGTGCAGCGGGCGCAAGCTTCGGACATGTTCGTGCTGGCTAAGTGCGGTCGGCATTGAGCCGTGTACCGCCGCTGAAAAGGCATAAGCCGCAATTGCCGCAGATGACAAAAGATCTCTATTTGGTGCGTTGATTGACAGTGCAGGGGTAGGCAAATACTGCTCTTGGGCTAATTGTTTGAAAGTGGCCGTTCGAGACCACGTGGAGAAGGACATGGCTGAATGGCAAATCGATAATGGGTTTCGCTGGCGTTCCGTGGAGCCCTTCGGCGCCGAGATCGACCATGACCTGAGCCAACCCTTGTCGGGCCCGGTCGCCGAGCGCTTCGTCAGCCTGTTTCGGGAACATCATCTGATAATCGCGCGCAGGCAGGTACTCTCGCGATCAGCCCAAGAGAATTTGCTGGCCCTGTTGGGGCCGCTGATGCTGAACCGTCAGAACGCTACTGGCTTCATCACGACGGATATGTCGCATATTTCGGCCACTGCGGAATATCCGTTTCATTCGGATGGCGCCTACACCGAAAACCCGTTCGAGGCGCTTTCTCTCCACGCGGTCGACGTCGTAGATGGCGCCTCCTCCACGCGCTTCGTTGACGTCGAGCAATGCTATCAAACATTGCCTCCTGCGCTGCGTGACCAGCTGCAAGCGCACGATGCCGAGATGATCAAGTCGACCTATGATAGCGTGGGCGTCCGCGCCTTCGAGATCCGCGATCCCCCAGCGATCCGGCGAGACGAGCGACCCGCTGTTCGGATTCATCCGCACAGCAACCGGCCCTATCTCGCGGTGAATGAGATGCAAACGACGCGGCTGCTCGGCATGGCGTGGGAAGATAGCCGGGCCTTGCTGGCGGATGTCTTTGACCATGCCTACGCGCCTCAAAACATTCACGAGCATGTCTGGCACCAGGGCGACCTCGTGATCTGGGACAATATCGCGTGCCAGCATGCGCGCGGTTCGCTTGAGGGCGCTGGCCGCCGGGTCCTGCAGCGTGTCATGGTCGGTGGAGAAGATTGTTGAAGGGGCTGGCGCGTAGATGATTACGGACCAATTGGATTTCAGCGGCCGGAGCGTGATCGTCACCGGCGGAGGTACCGGCATCGGTTATGCCACCGCGCGGCAATTGGCCCGGTTGGGCGCAAACGTGGTGATCGCGTCGCGTAGTGCCGATGAGCTTGAGGCCGCCGCCGCCCGCATTCGCGAGGAGAGCAGTTCGCAATGCATCGCGATTCCTACCGATGTGAAGAACGAGGACGCGATCATTCACCTGGTCGGGCGCGCCAAGGCGGAATTTGGCAAGATCGACGTTCTCGTCAATAATGCTGGTGGCACGCGCATGGCACCCCTCGAGCAGATCCCAACCAAGGGGTGGGATTCGATCTTCGATCTCAACCTTCGGTCCGCCTATATTTGCACGCGAGAAGTGGGCCGGCACATGATCGCGGAGAAAAGTGGTGCGATCGTGAACATCTCGTCGGGCGCGGGCATCACCGGCGTCAAAGGTGGCGCGCATTATTCAGCAGCGAAGGCGGCCCTGCAGATGTTTACGCGGGTGTCGGCAGCCGAATGGGGAAAATACGGCATTCGCGTCAATTGCGTCGCACCCGGCGCCATCGCTTCGGAGCGCGCCCTCGCAGCCTGGCAGGTGGCTAAGCTGGACCCGCGCGCGTTGAGCGGAAACCCGCTCCATCGGACGGGAACCCCCGACGAGATCGCGAACATGATCGTCTTTCTGGCAAGCGACGCCGCATCCTTCGTTTCGGGCCAGACGATCGCGGTGAACGGCGGCCCTGTCCTTCCGGGCATTCCTGACGACTGACGGTGCCGAGACCATGGCTATAACAAAAACAAGGATGGAGAGTGATGTCGTGACGCAGCCGATCGGCCCAACCTTGCTCGAATATCTGCCGGATATTGAAAAGGCCGTCGCGGAACTCGCCAATAGCTGGCACCCCGATGACCCGCAGTTCCGGGCCGATATGTACCGGCAGACGCTGTGCAGTCTGTCCTACAGCTATTTTGCCTATTTCCACGCCGATGCCGAGCATCCCGACTGGGCGCCGCTATGGAACCCCGTTTATACGCTGCAACCGAATCCCGACGACATCTACTTCTATGCGCCGATCCGCGGCGACCTGACCTACCGTGTGTCGGGCAATTGCGGGACGGTGAAGCTGATCACCTTCACCGCACGCAAAGGGCTCGTCGGCCTGATCGACGACCTTTCCGAACAGCGCGATGCCGTCCATCTCGACCAGCGCGACCTCGACATCGCAGCGGACGGCAGCCTCGATGTAATCTTCAGCGCCAGACCGAAGCCGGCGGACCACAAGGGCGACTGGATCCAATTTCACCCGGAAGTCGACATCTTCCTCGTCCGGTATCGCTCCTATGACTGGGAGAAGGAGGTCGACCCCCGCATCTCCATCGAATGCCTGGACAGGGTGCCGTTGAAGCCGAAGCTCGACGTCGATCAGATCCTGGCGCGGATCAAGTTGATGGCCGGCTTCCCCGCGCGTTATGCCCGAATCTTCATGAAAATGCAGAACGACATCAAGGCGAGCGTCGGCGTCAACCACTTCGAGCCCGTATCATATCAGGGCAGCCTTTCGCGGCAGCTCTATCTGCCTGCCGTGTTCCAGTTCGACGAGGATGAGGCGCTGATCCTCGAAACCGACCTGCCGAAGGTTCGGGAATATTGGAATTTCCAGCTCAACGATCCCTATTTCAACGCCATCGAATATGTCTATCGGTTGAGCCACACCAACGGACATTTCGCGAAGATCGCCTCCGATGGCCGCTTCTACGCGGTCATCTCGCTTCGGGATCCCGGCGTGCCAAACTGGCTCGACCCCGCGGGATTCACGGAAGGGACGATCTATGGCCGCTGGTATGATTGCGACAGCCATCCGACGCCGACGATCACGCGCGTGAAATTCGCCGACGTCCGCAAGCATCTGCCTGCCGACACGCCGGACGTCTCGGAGGATGAGCGCGCCGAGGAATTGCGGACACGGGTACGTGCGGCGCAGCGGCGGCGGCGCTGGTAATGACCGATGAGGTGCTCTTTGCGCCGCCGACGCATTTCGTCGACGCGGGCGATCGGTTGCACGAACTGGTGGCGAAGCGGGTCGGCTCGTCCGACTTCGGCGGGGATGATTATCGCTGGGGCCTGCGCATCCTTTTGCAGTCCATCGACAATGATGCGCGCTTCAATGCGGTTGGCCGCCAGCAGGCATGGACGCGATTGATCGAGATGCTGTCCGGCCGGGCGCGCGCCGTTCAGTCTATGGCTGCGCATCCGGGTTTTGAGCGCATGGCGATCCGTCGTCCCATCGTCATCACCGGCCTTCCCCGGACCGGCACGACCGCGCTTCATAAGCTGCTTGCGGTCGATCCCCAGTTTCAGGGGCTGGAGGGGTGGCTGCTCAATGCGCCGATGCCGCGTCCACCGCGTGACACCTGGGAAAGCTATCCGCAATTCCGCGAAGCAGTCGAACAAATCGCGCGGCGGGACAAGCTCAGCCCCGGGGCCAAAGCGGCGCATGCCCGCGCCGCAGAGGACGTGGACGAGTGTCTTACCGTCCTCGCGCACAGTTTCGTCAGCAATATGTGGGCCTCCGGCTGGCCCGCCCCGACCTACGACGCCTGGTGGCAGAGCCAGAGCGAATGGCCCGCCTACCAGCATCTCCACCGCGTCATCCAGTTGATTGGCAGCGGCGAGCCCGACAAAAGGTGGTTGCTGAAGAACCCTGGTCACATTTCCAATCTCGATCTTCTGTTCAAGATCTTCCCCGATGCGCTTGTCATCCAGACCCACCGCGATCCGGCGAGGGCGATCCCGTCGCTCACCGCTTTGCTTTGCCAGCTATACGCACCGCTCCGGGATGGTGACGGTGCGCTGCAGGGACGAATCACAGCCCATCGCGAAACCGAGAAATGGGCGAAGGCTGTCGAGGATTGCGAGCGGGTCCGGCGCGGCTTTCCCGGGCAGGTCATGGATATAATCCAGTCAGACCTTCATCACGATCCCATCGGCACCGTGAAACGCATATATGATTTCTGCGGCCTTGAGCTGTCGGACGAGGTGGAGAACGCGATGCGGCAGCGCGGCAAGGACGATCCGGAACGCAGCCATGGCCGCCACCGCTACGACATCGCCGATTTCGGCCTGACCGAAGACGAAGTCCGCGAACGGTTCGGCAGCTATGTCGACCGCTACGATCTCCGGCCCAAAAGGGCGCTAGCATGAAGGCCGCCGTCTATCCCGGCGATGGCCAGCCGATGCGTATCGAGGACCGGGATATGCCCGTGCCCGGTGCCCGGGACCTCCTCATCAAAGTCGATCGCTGCGGCATTTGCGGCACGGATCTCCACATGACGTCCGGCCATGGCTGGGACTACAGGCCGGGCACTGTTCCCGGTCACGAATATGCGGGCGAGATCATCGACCTTGGCAAGGAGGTCGATGGGTTCGCCAAAGGCGATCTCGTCGCTTATCGGCTGACCCTGGGCTGCGGCCATTGCGACGCATGCGATGTCGGCAATGTTGCTTTGTGCCGCGGAATGAAGACCGGCATGGGCGGTTTTGCGGAATATCACAGCCTCGCTTCGGGCAGCGCGGTGAAGCTTCCCGGCAGCTATTCCGCAACCGACGGCGCCCTTGTCGAGCCCTTCGCGGTCGGCCTCTACGGGGTACGCATGGGCAAGATGCGGCCCGGCGACCGTGTCCTGATCCTCGGCGGCGGAACGGTCGCTCTCACCACCCTCTACTGGGCGCGGCGGCTGGGTGCCGGGCGGATCGTGGTCGCGTCACGGTCCGAAAGGCGTGCCGAAATGGCGCTCACCATGGGTGCTGACGCTTATGTGCAAACCGGCGAGGATGAACAGCAGCGTGTCGCGGGGATATTGGGCGGCCCGCCTGACATCGTGTTCGAATGCGCGGGAGCGCCCGGTCTGCTCGGTCAGGCCATCGGGCATGTGCGCATATTGGGCTATGTCGTGTCGCTCGGCTTCTGCACCTCTCCCGATGCCGTGATACCGGCGATAGCCGGGTTCAAAGGCGTTCGCCTCACCTTCCCGATCGGCTACTCCGCCAGGGACTTCCAACGTGCCGCCGACGCACTGCTCAGCGGCCACGCCGACCCGAAGATCATCGTAACGAGAACCGTAGGTCTTGATGCCCTGCCGGATGCGTTCGATCTGCTGCGCAGATCCAATGCAGAGACGAAGGTCCACGTCTCTCCAAATGCCGTCTGACATGGCTTTGGAGACAGATATCCGGCACCGGCTCGGCATCGAGAGCCTGACCACCTTCGGACTGGCGCCCGTGCCACTCGTCCATCTGGCCGCCGATCTCGGCTGCTCCTTTATCGCGCTCGGACTTAGTCCCTTGCCGATAAATCCGGAAGGCTATCCGGTCTGGTCGCTGCGGGAGCCGGAGCCGCGCCGCGCGCTGAAGGAAGCGATGGCCGAACGGGGCGTCTCCATTGGCCTGGGGCAAGGCTTCGGCATTTTCCCCGGTCGCGATGTCCGTGACCTGGAGGCCGACCTCGACCTTTTATGCGAACTGGGCATTACGCGCCTCGGCGGCGTGAGCCTGGAAACGGACGCGGATCGCTCGTTCGATCAGATGGCGGCTCTGACAGAGATGGCGGGCAAGCGCAGCGTCCACATCATGTTGGAATTCGTGCCGACCCGGGCCATTCCCGATCTGCCGGCGGCGCTCGACGTCGTCCGGCGATTGGACGCCGCCAACGTCCGTCTCATGATCGATTGCATGCACCTGATCCGCTCGGGCGGCAGCGCCGCCGATGTCGCCGCGCTCGATCCCTCGCTTATCGGCTATGCGCAAATTTGCGACGCCCCGCTGGTGCCTTCCAATTCCGATTATCTGAATGAGGCGGTGACCGAACGCCAGGTCCCCGGCGCCGGCCAATTGGCTCTTGCCGACATCATCGCCGCCCTGCCGGCGGACGTGCCGATCGGGATCGAGATACCGATGCTGGCGCGGGCATTGGCCGGGGACGGCCCCCACCAGCGCGCCCGCGACTGTGTCGAAGGCACGCTGGCGTTGCTCGCGCGCTGACCGATTGGATCGGCTGCAAGGCGTAAACGGCCCCGGCCGAAAATTCGCGTCGGGCATGTCAATATGCACCCCAAAGCGGGGCGGAGGGAGGAACAAGCCGTGAGGTTCTCGATCGATCTGCCGGGCGTGACCCACTTCCCGCCAATCACAGATCCGTGGATGAAGGAGATGAAGGCGCCGGACTTCCAGCGCGCCTGCCGCGGCCTGGAGACGATCGGCTTCGACAGCATCACCGTCTCCGAGCATTTGATCTTCGACCTGAACTATATCGATGCCATGGGGGGCTATTGGCCCAACGCCATGGCGGCTATCGCCTTCATTGCCGGGGCCACCGAACGCGTGCGGGTGAACACGTCGATCCTGATCCTGCCATTGCATCACCCGGTGGAGCTGGCCAAGGCGATCTCGACGCTCGACGTCCTCAGCGGCGGCCGGGCGATGCTGACGGTGGGCCTGGGCCTGGGCGAAGCGCAGTTCAAGGCCATGGGCGTGCCGCACAACCAGCGCGGCCGCCTGGCCGACGAATATATCCAGGTGATGCAGCTGCTCTGGACCGAGAAGCGCCCGAAGTTCCAGGGCCGCTATCTGACGATCGACGCCGTCGCCTTCGAACCGGGCCCGTTGCAGACCCCGTTTCCGCTCTGGGTGGGCGGCAACTCCGACGCGGCTCTACGCCGCGCGGTGCGCTTCGGCGAAGGCTGGCATCCGACACAGGTCGAACTGGAAACTCTTCCGCAATTTCGGGACAGGGCCGACGAACTGGGCGAAGAGCTGGGCCGCACGCAGGCGCTGCAGTTCAACATTCGCGCGGTCCCGCTGGGGCTGGGGGAGGACCATCGGCCCCGCGCCGACGCCCCGCCGCCCGATTTCACCAACGACCAGATCGTCGAGCGTATCGGCCGGCTGGCGGAGCTTGGCGTCACCTGGACCAGCCTTCCCAGGATCCGCGCCCGCTCGCTGGATGAATATCTCGACCTGCTGGCGCAAAGGCACGGGCCGGTGATGGCCCAATGCCGCTGATGGGCTGCTGAGCGTGCGGCAAGCCGCGGGGCTGAACCAAATCGGCCGGCATCTGGGACTTTCCCTGGGTGCCCGGCTCACGTGGCACCGTGATATGTCGACAGGCGTATTGCCGGATATGGGGCTCGGTGCGGAATATACGGGTTTGCCCCATTTATCTCCTGCTCCTTCGACCTGCGTCGTTAGGGTAGCGTCACCCGTGCGATCTACGCCGTGGTTATCCTCGTTCAGGGTGTCGTACCGATGCTTATGGACTTGGGCTTCGATCATCTCGAATCATATAGTGCTGCAACGATAGTTGTCGTTGGGGTACTGGCGATAACCATGATCGTTCGCTCTGTTCGCTCTGTTCGCGAGGCAGACGAATTGACTCCCGAAGATTCTGGGTATTGGGCGGCACAATGAGCGTCACGGTTTTCGGTAGCGTCAATATGGACATGGTGCTGCGGGTCGACAGCCTGCCGCTGCCCGGCGAAACCGTGGCGGCGCGGGGCTTTGCCTTCCTGCCCGGCGGCAAGGGGGCAAACCAGGCGGTCGCCAGTGCGCGGTACGGGGCCTCCACGCGCCTGATCGGCGCGATCGGTGATGATCAGCATGGCACGACGATGCGCGAATTTCTGGGCAATTGCGGAGTCGATCTCACGCTGCTCGCAACTTTGACGGGACCGACCGGGCTTGCCTTGATCTGTGTCGACGACTGTGGCGAAAATCAGATTGTCGTCGTTCCGGGCGCCAATGCCCTCGTCGCAGCGCCGGGGCCGGCGCAGGCGATCGGATCGGGAGCCAGCGGGCGTGCCGTCGCGCTCGCGCAACTGGAGTTGCCGGTTCCTGCCATAGGCCGATTCCTCAGGGACTCTCGTGATGCAGGAGCGATCACTATCCTGAATACGGCACCGGCGCTTGCGGCGGGAGCTGGGCTTTTCGAGGACGTCGACATCCTCATCCTGAACGAAACGGAGCTTGAATTCTATCTCGGCCATATTCTGCCAAACGACCCGCATGCCATCGGCAAAGCCGCTTGTGCGCTGCTTCGCGACGCACGGCAGACGATCATCATCACCCTCGGTGGAACCGGCATCGTCGCCATAAGAAACGACGATATCACTTCCATTCCCGCGCCCTCGGTAAACGTGGTCGATACGGTCGGCGCCGGAGACTGTTTTTGCGGGGTGCTCGCCGCCGCGCTGTCGGAAGGCCGATCGTTTGCCGATTCCATCAGGCTGGCCGTCCATGCCGCCGCGTTGGCGGTCCAGAAGGAAGGGGCGGCGACATCGATGCCGACTCGCGCCGAAATAGAAGCCGCGTCGGCCTGAACGCTGCTATGCGATTCGGCGATCCCTTCGTTGCAGAGACGCCGCGCGGGTGACGCCTTGCCGTCGAACATGACTGTCATGAAGTTTGTGAGCATGCGCTCAGGATAGATCAGGGATTTCGGTACAATGCCGTAATAGATGCCCGCAGGCGGTTCGCTTTTACCAGCTGAACGCATTCGCATAAAATTTGGCCGCGGCGAAGGGGGAGCTCGCTCGCCCCGTGGCTGTTGTTCTGCCTCGTGGCGATAGGCATTGGCTTCGTGGCGCAGGCCAAGCGGAGGGTGAAGCTGCCTGACAACAGGTTCACCGACCGGGCCATCGCAAAGTCGCCTAAATCCCTCCCGCCCAAAGTCGAAACGAAAGGCCCTTCTCTCCGATCAGGCCCGCAGCAGGCGCCCCGGAACCGCACCGGTTCGTTTGCCACCGTCAATGATCGGCTTGCCGTTGACGATGACATAGGGAACGCCCCGGGCGCGCTTGGCCAGGCGAATTGCCGTTCCACCCGGGAACTGCTCCGTTTCAAGCGCTTCAGGCTGGACCGTGTCGGCATCGAAGATGACCACGTCGCCGGCCTTGCCAACTTCCAGAACGCCGCGATCCGTCAATCCCATGAACTCCGCGACTTCCGAGGTCAGTGCCGCCACGCCTTCTTCCAGCGTGAAAGTGCCCTTCTCGCGCACCCAATGCTGGAGAAAATAGGTCGGGAAATCGGCACCCGCGAAGGTCTGGAGGTGGGCGCCACCATCCGAAACGCCGATCAGCGTCGAGGGGCTCTTGAGGATACGCTCCGCAACCGATTCATCGTCCTTGGGACGGCCGCGCAACAGGAAGATCGTCCCCATGCCGTCCTGCAGGGCGATATCGAACATCAGTTCGATAGGATCGATGCCGCGCTCGGCGGCGATGTCTGTGAGATAGCGGCCGAGGAGTGGCTTGAGTTCCGGATTGGCGACCTTCTCAACGATGGCGACGTTGAGATAAGGCACGTTCCGCCAGTATTTGGCCAGCCGCTCGCGCCAGGCCGGCTGTGAGATCGCCTCGATCTGTGCATCGCGATCGAGCCCGCAAAACGCGCGCCAGTCGGCATCGCCCGAATAAAGCGGCGAGATCTGGCCCGCGGTAAAGCGTGATTCGGCCGGCTGGCAGCGCGCAACCACGCGTACATCGCGACCCTGGCGGATTTCTTCTTCCATGAATTCGATCGTGGCCAGCCAGTCGACAGCACTCGCGCCGAAATCGTTCCACGAAATCGTTATGCCCGATGCCTTGGCCAGGTTCGACATCATCGCCTTGTCTTCGGGCGAAATACCTTCGCGCTTGCTGGCCGGGTTGAGCGCGAAGCTGCGCTTGCCCTTGCGGCCCACGGCCATGGCCAGCGCTTCGGTTTCGTCATAAGCGGCGAAATAGGAAGGCACGTGCCCGCCCGAGCCGTCGATATGATGTGGCGAGAAGCTGGTGGTCACGCCCCAGGCGCCGACATCCATGGCCTCTTCGGCGAGGCGAACCATTTCGGCGATTTCCGGCGACGTCGCGGCGCGCTTGATCGAATCCTCGCCCATCACATAGCGGCGAACGACCGCGTGGCCGAACAGCGCCAGCACATTGACGCCGCAGTCGACCTTTTCCAGGCGGTCCATATACTGAGGGAAGGTTTCCCAATTGAGCGGCACGGTCTGTTCGAGGACGTCCCTCGGAACCTCCTCGGTCGCGCTGAACAGGCCGACGGCATAGTCCTTGTCGTCCGGACGCACGGGGGCGAGCGCGAAGCCGCAATTGCCGATGACGATCGAGGTAATGCCATGCCAGGTGGCTGGGTCGATCGTGGAATCCCAGAACATCTGCGCGTCATAGTGGGTGTGGCAATCGATGAAGCCGGGCGCGACGATCTGGCCATCGGCATCGATCACGCGGGTTGCATCGCCGTCGACGTCACCGACTGCGGCGATGCGTCCGTCCGTGATCGCGACGTTGCCCTTGTAGCGCGGTTTGCCGGTACCATCGACGATGGTCCCACCCTTGATCAAAAGATCATATGTCATAGCGGTTCACTCCTCTATCCTCGGCGCTACCGCTCCGATCGCACATTATTCTCGCCGAGTCGGTTCAATAATGAACCAGCGGGACGAATTCCTTTAGTGCAACCTCGTCGAAGCCCTGCTCGTAACCGGGCAGGCGATAGAGCCGCGCCACATTGCCGGCCACCAGATTCGCGCGGACATCCGCCGGTGCTTCGGCGGTCACGCGGGCGGACTGCTGACGGTTGTCGGGCCAATTGGAATCCTCATACGGGAAATGGCTGGCCCAGATAAGATGTGCCGGCCCGATGTTGTGGCGATTCCAGACGGCAGTGCGGTCATGATGGAACGTGAACCAGACGCGGCTTCGGATATATTCACTCGGCAGCGCATCTTGATTCTGAAGCGTATAGTGGTTCAGGTGCCGGTGACGCAGGAAATACATGTCGGTATATTCGAGCCAGTGCATGCTCCAGCCGGCATCGGCATGCGCCAGCACGATCCGAACATTGGGGTAACGATCAAATACGCCCGAGGCGACGAGTGGCAGGACAATCTGGGCCATCTGGGGGCGCATGCCCGGCGCCGGGCCGGTTTCCGGCGAGGTATTGGCTGTTGGACCGACACCGATATGCATGCTCACCGGCAACCCTATTTCGTTGACCGCTTCCCAGAACGGTTCATCCTCCGGGCTACCGGCAGTCTTGGCACCGCTCGGAAATGCATCAAGCACAAACCCGCGCAGCTTTAGATCGCCCGCGCAGCGCCGCACTTCGGTTACCGCGTCCGCGACCGAGGTGGTTGGAATCTTGCCCAGACCGATCAGCCGGTCCGGCGCGAAAGCGCAGAAGCCCGAGATCCAGTCGTTATAGGCTTTGACGCAGGCCAGCTTGAGTTCGTCATCATCCAGCAGTTTGATGGCATCCCACAGCACCGGCGTCGGATAGAGAATTTCGGCGTCGACACTATCCGCTGCCTGCGCCTTGAGGCGTTCGCCGGGATCGAGCAGAGCCGGAAGCACGTCTTCATAGCTGACGGCCGAGACATCAGGCATCAGGCTCAGGCGATAGCCCGATCCGGTACGCATCGTGGGCGGGAGCGGGACCGGATCCAGATCGCCGACGAACCAGGCGCTCCCGCCATCATACGGTTTCAGCTTGGGTGCCCTCCCGCGCAGTTTCGCTGGCAGCCGCTTCTCGAACAGGTCCGCAGGCTCAAGGATGTGCGAGTCCGCGGAAATGAGGTTATATGTAATCTTGTCCGCCATGTGCTTCACCTTCCAACTTCAGCATCGGGCCTTTTTGTGGGCCGTCACGAAATAATGTCGTTCGCGTTCGGATCTTCATGCCGCCACGAGTGCGTCATCGAGCTTTGGCAACGAATCCACCCGGCTTCAGGGCTGGTCGGGTCAGTCCACAACAAGGGCCGGCCCGACCCCGCATATTCATGCGGCGAGGCTGAGTTCCGCTGGCGCGTCGTACGGCAACTTGTAGATGTCCGCGCAGGTCTTCCACATGATCCGCTCGATCTCGCTCTGCGTCGCGCCGACGCGATCAAGAATCTCGCGGCCCAGTTGGTAGTCCAGCGGGAAGTTGCTCGAAGAGTGCGGGAAGTCCGGACCCCACATGATCTTGTCCACACCGATCAGATGGCGGTTTTCCATCCCGACCTCGTCAACAATGAAAACAAGCCAGACATTGCGGCGGAAATATTCGCTGGGCAGCAGGGGAAGTTTCCATGTGCGGCGATTGCATAGAACCGATTCGTCGAATTTTTCCAGATAATAAGGCAACCAGGCGCACTCGACCTCCGACCCGATGAGCTTCAGATTCGGGAATCGTTCGAACACACCCGAGCTGATCAGCTTGGTCAGGACCACCTGAAAGGTGCCAGCGGCAACATCAATGCCGCGCTTGTCGGCACGCTTCTTCTGATCGGCCACACCTTCGGCCGAAAGCTTGGAGCCAAGGTCGCCGCTGGGGAAGAAGAACTGGGTGTGGATGTTGATCGGGAAGTCCATTTCAACACACATCGCCCAGAATTTGTCATCCTCCGGAGTCGGCTCACTGAAAGAGCCGCTCGGATAGGATTCGAGCTGCGCCGTGCGCAAACCCATGTCCGCACAGCGGCGTAGTTCTTCCATGCAGTCCTTGAGACCGGTGGTGGGCAGCGTCGCGTTGCAGATGAACCGCTTGGGATCATATTCCTGAAACTCGACCATCCAGTCGTTATAGACCTTGTAGCAGGCCAGGCTGAGCTCCTTGTCGGGGCATAGCTTGATGCCGTTCCACACGGTCTGCACGCCGTTGTAGATCACTTCGGCGTCGGTTTCGTCCTCTATGATCTCCTTGACGCGCTCAGCCGGATCCCATGAACCGGGAAACAGATCCTCATAGCGGACGCCGCGATCGCGGATCTGCTTGAAGCTGTCGATCAGCGATCCGCGATCGAAGCGCTTGGCGCCGCGCGAATACATCGAGCTGAAGCCCATCGGCGAAGGCCTGGTCTGGCCTTCCATGATCCACGCGTGGCCCTTGGTCTTGGGGGTTTCGATCAGGCGGGGCCCGCGATCCCTGAACTTGGCGGGCAAGTTCTTGATCCACAGCTCGGGCGGCTCGTTGATATGCCCGTCGGCGGAAATAGACTTGTACAGCATCCTCATTCTCCTTTGTGCGCTGCCATCTTCTGAACACGGAGCCGGAGCTCGCAACCTCGGGGGCCGCCAGCCAAATTGCTGCCCGACAAACTGCCAGGTCAGTTGATGGAAGGCGTTGCTATCCAGGAACTTTGTCCAGGAAATATTCGGAGACGCTACGTTAAAGGCACTGCAATCTACCCCCCGCTTCTCACTTAGTATGTGTTATGTTTCGGTCGTCAAAATTGACGGCTGTCAAATTGCGAACCCCGATTCCTTGGAGGTTGCGGTCGCGACGGTGATGCGTGTTGCACGGCACGCCCATCACCCGGCCCGACGAAAACGCCGATACGACATTCCCGGAAGATTGATTTCGGACAAGGAAGTTCATCGTGGGCAGAAGATACGTGTGAATTCGGAGAGGATTAGCGATCAGCCTGGCGATCTGGCCTTGACCGCCGAGGTGGGGCCAGCCCGCAAATGACCTTTATCCGAGCGGAAGACGACAATTCAGGGACGAGGCTCAAATTTATGGCACACGGAATTCTTCAATATCCCTTCGCGGAGCCAACTCGGCTGGATGTTGATCCCCGTTACAAAGACATTCGCAAGCAGGGCGTCGTGCGCGTGCAACTGCCGTTTGGCGAGCCGAGCTGGCTCATCACCAGTGCCGCCGATGCCAAGATCGCTTATGATTTCCGAAAGTTCAGCCGCACCGAAGGGCTGACGCACGCGATCCCAGGATTGCACAATACCGAAAACATCAAGATTTCTTCGCTGCTGCTCAACATGGACCCGCCCGAACACACCCGGATCCGGCAGCTCGCGGCAGGGGCCTTTTCCCCCGATCGCATTAAGGCACTCGGTGCTTGGGCTCAGGGCATGGTCGACGAACTGCTCGACGCCTTCGAGAGGCAGGGGGCTGGCGCGGACTTCATTGCCATGTACGCGCACAAGTTTCCGGTGCTCGTACTGGCCGGTATTCTTGGCATCCCGTCCGACAAGGCATTCGAATTCAAGAAGTGGATCGATATCTCGTCGGATGCCTCAAGCACCCCCGAGATGAAGCTCGATGCCCGCGAAAAGACGCTGACCTTCATCCGCGCATTGATCGCCGAGCGGCGCGAGAAATCCACGGACGACTTGCTGAGCGTGCTGATCAACGCACGCGACGAAGGCGACAAGTTCGAGGAGGACGAACTCGTCAGCCTGGCTATGGCGCTATGGCATGGCGGCTTCAAGACCACGCTGTGGCAGCTGGGCACAACCGTCTTTACCCTGATGTCTCACCCCGAGCTCTGGCGCGACATCAAGCAAAATCCCGACAACATGAACGCCGCGCTGAACGAGTTGTGGCGCTGGATTCCCAGCTTCAAGCCCGGACGTGCTTTCGGTTTCTGGGCCAAGGAAGACGTGACCTTCAGCAACGGCCAGGTGGTGAAGAAAGGCGATCATGTGCTGATCGAATTCGCCATCGTCAATCGCGACAACGATATCTGGCCCGATGCCGACACGATTGATTTTCACCGCGTCAAGCCGGCTCAGCACTTCTCGTTCACCGGCGGTGCCCATGCCTGTGTCGGCCAGCACCTGGCAAGGCTGCAGATCCGGCTAACCATCGAATCGCTGCTCCGCCGCTTCCCCAACCTCGAACTGGCGATTCCGGCCGAAGACGTGCAATTCGATCCGGATTCCTTCATGCGAGGCATCTTGCACCTGCCGCTCAAATGGTAGTTTTGGCCACCCGTCAGCGGTGCGCCATTCACAGGCCAGCAAGTCATGGATATTTGCGCGGCCAGCAATTACAGTTCGCCGGTCTGCAACCAGATCATCCGACCATTGGGAGCGGCCAATCCGGATCCGAACAATGGACCAACAGCAGTCCTTATCAACCTGCGAAACTTCAAAACCGGCGGGATTGATTTCGAATTGCGATACCAGCTACCCATCGGCTCGGGAAAGCTGACGGTCGAGAGCCTGGCGACGCGGCTTCTGTCGTCCAAGCAACAGAACGCGCCCGGCCAGGCAGTCTTCAATTTCCTGGGGAACGCGGACATGACGGATGGCAACCCGATCATTCCCACGAGCACCAGCCCGGGCCTTGCCTATCCGACGCTCCGGTCGGCGTATGACATCATCGGGACATACGTTACTATAGGCGCCCGCCTGAAAATGTGAGTGAGGATACCATTGGAGCGATCGTCATTGTAA
>NZ_FMZJ01000020.1 GCF_900101455.1 Sphingomonas sp. YR710
TAAGGGCTGGCCTCCAAACCCAGCCCAAAGCTTGAATCACATCCAGGCCGCTTTGGGAATCCACCCTCGATTCAAGCTATTCACAGTGCGCTCTAAGGCGCCCAGGATGAGATCCAATCGCGTGCTGCGGCCCCCAGCGTGTCATCGTGAACGGCAGGTTTTTCGAGGTTCAGTCGTTCCCAGATACTGGCTGGAACGGCCGCCTTTGGCTGGCGTCCGCTAAAAGGCGGGGCACTTTAGGAGACGATGCGATCAAGCGCGGCGGCAGGCAAAAACGACGGCTTTCCGCAGATCGCAATCTTCTTTCCCTTATGCGTGCGCGGTATCGAACACTGGCGCAAAGCCGCCGAAAATCGCGGTCGGCCCATTCCACGTCGGCTTGTTGCTGGCCATTCGTGGATCGCTCATCAGTGCGGCCCACGCAGCGTCGCGGGTCGCTTTATCGGGCCATTCGATCCAACCGAACACAACCGTCTCATCTTCCGCCAGGTCGACTGCCCGACGAAAATCCGTCACCTTGCCCGCCGGCACGTCGGCACCCCACCCGTCAACGATACGAAGCGCGCCCTTTTCCTTGAACAGCGCGCCGTGGCCCTCAGCGAAGGCGGCGAAGTCTTCGCGCTTATCGCTCGGCACTGCGGCGACCATGCCGTCCACGAATCCGAATGCGCCGCCGTCGCCACTGTCGTAGACGACTTCGAACCCGCCGAAGACCATCCGCTTTCCGTCGAACGGCATCGGGCTTTCGGGCATCTTCATGCGCTCGTCTTTCATGATCCCTTCATGGGCGCTATCGAATGCCGCCTTGTCGTCGTAGAAGATCCACGAGAACACGACACTCTCACCGTCTTCCAGCGCGACTGCGCGCTTCATGTCGGTGCGCTTGCCGTCGGGCACGTCCACAGCCCAGGTCTCGACGATTCGGCGTGCGCCGTGATCCTGAAAGATCGGCGCAGCTTCTGCCGCCATCTTTGCGTAGCCTGCCTTGTCGTGCGACGGGATCAGAAATCCTTGAACATAGGTCATGCCAATGTTTCCTCCTTTGCGTTCGCGGCTTCGTACGTGCGAGCGGATCGCCCGTGGCATTGTTTTGTACGGAACACGCCCCGACGCGCACGACGCAGCGACAGTGTTTACGACGACAAAGGTCCACCAAAGCAGCACGGGTCGACCAGTTCCATTCAGGACTCAGGATAACCAGTACTGAAGCAGAATGCGATCATATTTCAGCCGAGAACAGCAGGTAAACCGTCCGAATGGGTCAGGAGGGGGGCGTCGCGATTTCTTTGGGCACACGGACCTAAGACCATGCTGAAACAAGCAGCCTCACGCTTCAAATCCCCGCTATCGGGGCCGCCGCGCTCTAACCTGTGCGGCGTTGATGCCGTCCTCTGCCGCCAGTTTGCGCCAGCGATCGAAACGGACGGTGGTCAGCGAGCCCATCGCGATCGCCGCCCGGATCGCGCAACCCGGTTCGACCCCATGTGCACAGTCTGAAAATCGGCAATCTTGCGCCACCAGTGCAAAGTCGTCGAAAACCTCGGCTATGCCGGTAGCTGAGTCGAACAGCTGCAATTCGCGCATGCCGGGCGTATCAAGCAACCAGCCGCCGCCGTCGAGCCGATGCATTTCGCGCACAGTTGTCGTGTGACGCCCCGTGTCGTCACCTGTGCGGATCGCCTGCGTGGCAATGCTGTTCGAACCCCGCAAGGTATTGACAAGTGTCGATTTTCCGACGCCCGAGGAACCGAGAAGGGCGACGGTTTCACCCTTGGCGCACCATCCCGCAAGGCAGGCCACACTGGCGAGATCGCGCCCGTCGATGGCTTCGACGAGCAACCCCGGCTCGATCCCGCGCGCCGCTGCCGCGAAAACCTCCGGGGTGTCCGTCAGGTCGGTCTTTGTAAGAACAACGACCGGATTCACACCCACCTCGCGCGCCAGCACCAGATAGCGCTCCAGCCGCGCTACGCTGAAATCCTGGTTGCAAGAGGCAACGATGAACAACGTGTCGACATTGGCGGCAATCATTTGCTCCTTGCGGCGGTCACCCGGCGCGCGCCGCTTAAACAGATTCATCCGGTGAAGTACGCGCACGGGCTGTAGCGTGCCGTCGACAAGCAGCCAGTCGCCGACCGTCGGATGACTGTCCGCCGAACCGGCGCCGGGAATATTAGGTGCGATGAAGCCCCGCCCGCCCGCCCCTGCCACCGCGATCTTGCCACGATGGACCGCCATCACGCGGAGGGGATGGCATCGCCGGGCTTCGTCCTCCGAGACCTGCTCGCTGAAATAGGTCTTCCAGCCAAGTTCTTCCAAAGTCTCATTGGTAGGTTTCATAAGGCGGCAGCTATCAGCGCCGCGTCGTCCCGTCCACAATGGTTGCAATTGAGGGGCACTGCCTCCGGGGCGGTGTCCGACCGCGTGAGTGGCAGCTTTTCCCACCTTCCGTCACTGGACGGTTCGCACGTAAACGACCGACCTTCGTCGGCAGGCGCGGTTGGCGGAACGTCCGACATGGACGTGCGAGCGATCTGGCCGCCGTTCACCCCCGCGGAGTCATGCATCCCTTTCACACATATCGTGGGATCGGCGTCAACTGGGCCGTCTGGTCGGGCAGGTCGATCATGGCCTCATCCACGTAACACCAGCCCCAACCCTCTGGCGGGTCATAGCCCTCGATGATCGGGTGATGTGTCGCGTGGAAATGGGCGGTGGCGTGGCGCAGGGGTGATTGGTCGCAGCACCCGACATGACCGCAGGTTCGGCACAGGCGCAAATGAACCCATGGGCTGCCGACCTTCAGGCATTCTTCGCAGCCGCGCGCACTGGGCGTGACGTCGTTGATCGTCATGCTATGGCGACAGCCTATCATATTTCCTCCTTTGCCGAGCGTGCGGAAATCATAGCATGAATCTGGGCGACCACCGCTGCGCCCTCGCCGACGGCCGCGGCGACGCGCTTGGTCGATCCCGCACGGACATCGCCAATTGCGAAAACGCCCGGCCGACTCGTTTCCAGCGATAGAGGTCCCGTCCCGGTGATAACGAAACCCCTGGCATCGGTTTGCGCACACCCCTCCAGCCAATCGGCGTTAGGATCGGCGCCGATGAACAGGAACAGGTGGCGGAGCGGGCAGCGATGCTGTGCGCCGTCTTTGAGGTCGCGAAACGTCGCTGCGGTGAGCCCGGTTGCGCGATCGCCTTCCAGCGCGACGACTTCGGAACCGACATGGATTTCGACATTGGGAAGTGCTGTGATGCGGTCGATCAGATAGCGCGACATCGTCTCTGACAGGTCGCGCCGGACGAAGAGGTGCAGGCGCTTCACCTGGGGGGCGAGGAACACGATCGCCTGGCCCGCCGAATTTCCGCCGCCGACGAGCGCTATTTCTTCGCCCGCGCAGAGCCGGGCCTCGATCGGCGATGCCCAGTAAGAAACGCCGGCCCCTTCAAATTCCCCGAGGTTTGGTATGTCGGGCCGACGGTAGCGTGCTCCCGATGCGATTACGAGCGCCTGCGCCTGAATGCGACGATCGCCCGACAGATTCAGTGCGAGCGTGTCCAACTTGCAGTCGAGCCTTTCCACCTTGACCGGAACGACGATTTCCGCCCCAAATTTCAGGGCCTGGCTGAAGGCGCGACCCGCCAGCGCCTGCCCCGAAATGCCGGTCGGAAAGCCCAGATAATTCTCGATCCGCGCGGAGGCCCCCGCCTGACCACCCATTGCGCGTTCATCGAGGACAATCACGGACAGGCCTTCGGAAGCGGCATAGACCGCGGCAGCCAGCCCGGCCGGTCCAGCGCCCACGATGGCAACGTCATATACGGCATCCTGATCCAGAACAGGCGTTATGCCCAGGCAGCCTGCCAGTTCCTCGTCCCTTGGCCGCCTTAACAGTGTCCCGCTCGGGCAGACCACGAGGGGGAGCTCATCGGGCAGAACGCCAATCCGCTCGACCAAAGCCCGTCCTTCATCGTCGGTGGATGCGTCGAGGACGAGGTTGGGATAGCCGTTACGGGTCAGGAAGCCCTGAAGCCGGACAATGTCTGCACTGCCGGGCACGCCGATCAAGATGGTGCCGGCCCCGCCTTCCTCGATCAAACCGACGCGGCGCAGGATCAACGCCCGCATCACGATCTCACCCACGTCCGCCGATCCGACCATCAACGCTCTCAGATGGGCTGGGTCGAAGGGTAGCGCAGTACAGCCTCCGGTACCGGCTCGCCCGGCCGCGAGGGAGGCACGTCCGGCAAGCTGGTTCACTTCGCCGCTCAATTGTCCGGGACCATGGCTCGTAACGGGTGCCTCATGGTTGAGCCCATCGCGCCGTACCACCTCTATCGTGCCTTCCAGCACCAGCCAGGCCGGCGCGCCCTCTTCACCAATGGCATAGAGCGTCTCCCCCGGAGCAAATCGCCGGGCAGTGCCACTGGCGAAGCGGCGCGCCATCTCGATCTGAACTGCGGTGAGAACCGGAAACATCTGATGTGCGCGGGTTCCCAGAGTGCTCATGCGGTGATCCAGTCTTTTGTCCGGCGGAAACAATCCTGGCAGAGTAGCCGACCCCCGTGACCGCGACCACACAAGACGCGAAAGCACGTGGCGGTTCAGCGTGCCGCAAGGCCGCGTCGCAAGCGCCCGCTTGCAGACATTGCGCTCCGCGATGATTCGGCCCAGCTTTTTCTCATCGACGATCTGAGAGAGGAATCCGATGACACATCAGGGCTCTTGTTTCTGCGGGGCGGTGACAATCCAGACGAGCGAGGAGCCCGAAGGCATGGGCTACTGCCATTGCAGCTCGTGTCGATCCTGGTCGGGCGGGCCCATCAACGCTTTTACTTTGTGGAAGCCCGATGCCGTGCGCGTAACGTCAGGAGAAGATGATCTCGCGACGTTCATTAAGAACCCGATGAGCGAGCGCAAATATTGCGCGAGGTGTGGCGGCCATCTGATGACCAACCATCCCGGCCTCGGTTTGATCGATGTGTTTGCTGCGACGCTACCGACTCTCGCATTCGTACCCGGCGTGCACATCAACTATGCCGAGACGGTCCTGCCGATGAAGGACGGCCTCCCCAAGCTGAAGGATTTTCCGGCGGAGTTCGGTGGTTCGGGTGAAGCGGTGGCGGAGTAAGACGACCACCACCCCGGCTCCTTAAACCATAACTATGCGGAAGCAGAGCGTAGTAGCTTGGCCCAAGTCGCCACGGCCGTCCACCAATGATCGCAAGCCGATCCGTCGCGGGAATGCTGATCAGCCGGAGCGGCCGGGATTCTCCGAAGTCGTCATTCGTCACTGGGATGCCGAACGATGTACGTTGGTCGAGCGTCGTCGGCTCAGCGAAAATACAGCATCTCAAAGACACCCCTCCGCGAGCTCCTCCAGCATCTCGATTGTCTATTTCTTCTTGTTCGAACGATTGGCGTACAGCAAGGCTGCTGCGATCGCCGCCGACCCGATGCCGATCGCCGCGCCGACGGTGGCGATCTTGCGCACATTGACCCCGCCGGGTGCTGCATCGGAACCGTCCGCGGGCTTCGTCGCTATGGCCTCCGGTGCGGGCGGCGTGTTCGTCATGTTGTTCTCCATAATCCTGATCTTGTTGAATATGCTGCGGCGAGCAAAATTGTTCCGCGCAGCAATCTATCGCCATATTTCGCAGCTTACCATTATGTTTCAGCCGGCATGAACGTCGCCCGAACGATAATCGGCCCGGCGCTCACTCGGCCGCCAGTAGCCGCTCGGCCGCGCCGAGATCGACCGAGACCAGCCGGCTGATACCGCGCTCGATCATCGTCACCCCGAACAGCCGGTGCATCCGGCTCATCGTTACGGCATTGTGGGTGACGACCAGATAGCGGGTCTCGGTCTCCTGCGTCATCACTTCGAGCAGATCGCAGAAGCGTTCGATGTTGGCGTCATCAAGCGGGGCATCGACCTCGTCGAGCACGCAGATCGGCGCCGGGTTGGTGAGGAACAGGCCGAAGATCAAAGCGACCGCGGTGAGCGCTTGTTCACCGCCCGACAGAAGGGTGAGCGAACCGAGTTTCTTGCCCGGCGGCTGCGCCATGATCTCGAGCCCCGCCTCCAGCGGATCGTCGCTGTCGATCAACGCGAGATGCGCCTCGCCGCCGGCGAACAACGTGGTGAAGAGCCGACGGAAATGGCGATCGACAGCCTCGAACGCGGTCAGCAGCCGCGCACGGCCCTCGCGGTTGAGGCTGCCGATCGATCCGCGCAGCCGGTTGATCGCCTGCTGCAGTTCGTCGCGTTCGGCGACGCTGGTGAGCTGGGTCTTCTCGAGTTCCTGCAATTCGCTCTCGGCGACGAGGTTGACCGGTCCCAGCCGTTCGCGATCAGCGTTCAGCCGTTCGAGCCGCGACGATTCGGCGCCGGCTTCGCCGACATCCTCCTTCGCGAAGCCAACCCGCTCAGGCAGCAGCACAGCGGGGCATTCGAAGCGCTCGCCCGAGATCCGCCCCATCTCGACCCGGCGCAATTCCTGATTTTCGTGGCGCGCCTGCGCGCCGGCACGATGTTCGCGTGCCGCCGCTAGTTTCTCGCCGGCCTGGGCAAGCGCGGCATCGCTGGTGCGTTGATGAGTCTCCGCCGCCAGCTCGGCCGCGCGGGTTTCCGCCGCTTCCGCATCGGCGCGCGCCGCATCGGCGCCGACACTCTCGATCAGCGCGGCCAGTTCGTCGGGAAGCCCGACGATGCGCGCGCTTTCGCTTTCGATCGCCAGGTGGCGCTGATCCATCTCGGCGATACGGCTCGCGGCATCGCCGGCGCGCGCGCGCCAGCTCTTCGCCTCGGCGCGCGCCGCCTGCTGGCGCTGCGCATCGGCGGAGGCCGCCTGGGTGATCGCCATCGCCTGCCCGCGTGCCTCGAACAAGGTCGCCCGTGCCGCTTCGTTGACGTTGCGGAGCCGTTCGACCTCGGCGCGCGCCGCCTCGCCATCGGGAAGTGCCAGCATCGCCGCCATCGCCGCCGACAGGCCATCGCCCGCTTCGCGCGCCTCGGCCGCCGCCCGCGCCTCGCGCTCGACATAGGCATCGCGTTGCGCGGCAAGCCGTTCGATCGCGACCACCGCCTGATCCTCATCACGCATCGCCCCGCGCAACGCCGGCTCGGCCTTGCCCAGCGCCGCCCGCCCGGCATCGACCGCCGCCCGCGCCTGCGCCACCGCCGCATTGGCGGCCGCAAGATCGCGCAAGGCGGTGTCGAGCGTGGCACGGGCGGCGGGCAGCAGCGCCTGCAGTTCGGCCAGCCGGTTGACCCGCACCAGCCGCTCGGCTGCGGCCGCGCCGACATTGGTGGCGACAAATCCGTCCCAGCGCCGCATCTGGCCATCGCGCGTGACGATCCGTTGCCCGGCGCGCAGCGCGGCACCATCGTCGCGATCGACCACGCCGATCTGCACCAGTCGCCGCGCCAGTTCCGGGGGGCCGGCGACATGATCGGCGAGCCGAACGACACCAGGCGGAAGCGGCGGATCGTCGAGCGCTTCCGCCCCGCTCCACCGGAGCGGGCCGCTGCCGCCGATCGCCGCATCAAGATCATCGCCAAGCGCCGCCGCCAGCGCATGTTCATAGCCAGAATCGACGCGAACACGATCGATCGCTTTGGTGGCATCGGTCGCCCGGCGCAGCGCCTTTTCAAGCGATGCCGTCTCGGACTCGAGCGTGGCCAGTGCGGCACGCGCCGTGCCGCCCGCGGCCTCGGCCTCCTCGCGCCGTATGGCGGCGGTCGACCGCATTTCCTCAGCCCGGGCGATCTCGGACTGCGCTTCGGCAATCGCCTTTTCGGCCGTGGCCCTGGCGGCAATAGCGGCCGCGCGGCGCGCCAAAAGCGGCGCATCGTCGCCCAGTCCCGCGCGCTCGCGGGCAACCCGTTCGGTTTCGGCCCGCGCCCGTTCGGCGCGCGCGCGCGTCGCCGAGACATTGGCCTGCGCCACCCGCAGATCGGCCTGTTCGGCCGCGAAAGCCGCCTGCGCCTTCGCGACCGCCAGTTCTGCCTCGCGCAAGGCGGTCTCGGCCTGCCGCACCGTCGTGTCGATTGCGGTCTGCCGCACGCCGGCATCGGCAATCCGCCGGCCAAGCTCGCGTTCCTCTTCGGTCAGTGCCGCCAGCGCCGCGGCGGCATCGACCGCCAGCCGGTCCTCGCGTGCGCGATCGCGCGCCAGCGTGTCGCGCTGCGCACCGAGTTCGGCGATCCGGCGGCGGGCCCCGTCCAGCTCCGCCTTCAGCGTGGCCAGGCGATGGCCGAGCCCCGATGCGCGATCGCGGGCAGACTGGGCCGCCGATCGCGCATCGGCGACCGACTGCGCCGCCTGCATCTGATGCGCGGCGGCCGCGCGCTGCGCCTCTGCCGCCACGTTCACGGCCGCGTCCGCCGCCTCGGCGTCCTTTTTGGCGACCGCGGCGGCGGCGGCGGCATCCCGCCAGCGCGAGAAGATCAGCCGAGCCTCGGCTATCCGGATCTGATCGCTGAGCGCGCGATAGCGTTCGGCCGCACGCGCCTGACGCCGGAGCGACACGGTCCGCGATTCCATATCCGCGAGCAGATCATCGAGCCGGCCGAGATTGACCTCGGTCGCGCGCAATTTCTGCTCGGCATCCTTGCGGCGCACATGCAGCCCGGCGATGCCCGCCGCTTCCTCGAGCATCTGGCGCCGCTCGGCGGGCTTGGCGGCGATGACGGCCGCGATGCGCCCCTGGCTGACGAGCGCGGGCGAATGCGCGCCGGTCGCCGCATCGGCGAACATCAGGCCGACATCCTTGGCGCGGACGTCGCGGCCGTTCATCCGATAAGCGGAGCCGGCGCCGCGTTCGATCCGGCGGGTGACCTCGATCTCGCGATCCTGATCGGGCGGGGCATCGGGGCGTTCGGTGAAGAGCGTGACTTCGGCAAAATCGCGCGCGGCGCGCGTCGTGGTGCCCGCGAAGATCACGTCTTCCATCCCGCCGCCGCGCAGCGACTTGGGCGAGCTTTCGCCCATCACCCAGCGGATCGCCTCGAGCAGGTTCGATTTGCCGCAGCCATTGGGCCCGACGACGCCGGTCAGCCCCGGCTCGATGATCAGTTCCGCCGGTTCGACGAAACTCTTGAAGCCCGACAGGCGCAGTTTGCGGATGCGCATGGGCGGCTCAGCCTGCCGAGCCGCCCGCGATCATATCAGCGCACCCGTTCACGCAGCTTGGCCTCGAGGCCCGACCAATCATAGACTTCCGCCTGCTTGTCCCCGTTCAGGAAGAAGTTGGGCGTGCCATCGACCTTGTCGGTATCGGCGCCATAGGAGCGGAGCTTCAGCAACTGATCGAGCGCGCTCTTGTCGCTCAGGCAGGCATAGATCTTGTCTTCCGGCACGCCATGCGACTTGAAGAAGTCGACAAGGCCGCTGAGCTGGACGAGCTGCTTGAACTGATCGACCTGCGGCAGGGTGCCGATCGCCTGCAGCTTCTTCTCATCGATCGAATTGAACTGGCCGACCCACTTTTCCTGCGAGCCATAGACCGCCTCGACCAGCGGGAAGAACGGCTCCGCCCCCTGGCAGCGCACGACCATCGTCACCGCCACATCGAGCGGGTTGAGCACGAAATTGCGATATTCCCAGCTGATCTTGCCGGTCTTCACATATTTCTCGCGCAGCGTCTCAGCCCCGGTCCGCGTGAAATCGCGGCAGTGCGGGCAGGTGAGCGACGCATATTCGACCAGCTTCACCGGCGCATCGGGATTGCCCATGCGAAAGCCGCCCTCGGACGTTTTGGCAACCGTCTCGGTCCAGTCCTTGCCCGAATAAGCCGGTTCGGTGCTGACCGCGGCGGTTGCGTTGGGAACCGCGTTGGCATCGGACTCGCTCTTCTTGCAAGCAGCCGTCGCAAGCGCGAGGCCGATCACCGCCAAGCCCAGATAGTTGTTCATAATCCAACATTCTCCTGACAGCCGCAAAGGCCGGATTGCGAGACTGATAAGGCTTTGCCCGCGCGCGGCAAAGGGCGATCTTGGGCGGCTCCACCATTCTCATCCTCCCCCGCCAGGGGGAGGATAGAAAAAAATATCCAACTCAAGGTTTTAGATTGGCTTTCAGCTTGGCCTCGAGATCGGCCCAACTGGTGAGGCTGCCGAGCGGCATGCCATTGATTGCGAACGCAGGCGTGCCCGGTATCTTGTCGCGATTCCATGCATTGTCGGCCATCTGACCGAGCTGCTTCTGGGCAGCGTTATCCGCGAGGCAGGCGGCGTAGGCCCGAGGGATCATGCCGCGTTTCGCAAAGAAGCTGTCGAAGCCGGCGGCATGGGCAACGAATGCCATCTTATCCGCGGCGGACTTGGCCTCGAAATCGGGGCTGGCGCTGGCGGCCATCCCCTTCGACTCCCATTCGCTCTGGGTCGCGAACAACGCTTCGATTGCATTGAGATAATCGCTGCGCGGCCCACAGCGGCTGAGCAGCGACGCCACGAAATCATAGCCATCGCGCACCGCGTGCCGCACTTCGAAACTGACCAATCCCCGGGCGATATAATCGCGCTTGAGCGGCTCCATCGATTCACCGGACATCACGGCACAATGCGGGCAGGTCAGCGACAGATATTCGACAAGCTTCACCCTGGCCGCCGGATTGCCGATCACGATCGCGCCTTCCGCAGTCTGGCCTGCTACGTGCAACCAGTCCTGCCGCGCGGCGGGCTTCGCCAGCGGATGCTTCGTCGCGGCAGCGGCCGGCATTGCGGCGGCGGCAATCAAAAATGCCAACCCGCCAGCCCGTATCATGGCCGATATCACTAGTCCTTGTCTCCCTTGGGCAGGATTGGTGCGCCCTGCGTGCCGGACAGCGCGCCGGCGAGCGAGGCCAGGCAGGCCCGCAATTCGGGATCACCGATCGTCCGCAGGCTTTCACCCAGATCGATCGGCGCCATCTTGATCGAGGGTGGAGCGACCCGCGGCGCCGGCGCAGGAGCACGTGCCGCCTCCGCCCGAATCGCGATGCGGGCGACCGCGGGATAGCCGAAGAATCGATTGACCCGTTCGATGATCATCGGGGAAACATGCTGCATCATCGTGCCGTGCGCGCCATCGACCCGCAGCGTGAGCGTGCCTTCGGCCTGCCGCCCCTGCGGGAAGCGAATCGATTCGGGGGAGGAAACGCTCGCATAGCGATCCCCAACGATTTCAGCCCAGCGGCTGACCACCGCGCTCTGGACGAAACCGAAGCGGCGAAAGGCCGCACGGCCGACCTCGGGCACCATATCGGCAACCGCGCGCGCGGCACCGCCGCGCGGCCGTTCGTGCACCGCCGGCTTTTGCTTCTTTGCCGCACGCGGCTTCGTCTTACCCGTTTCGCTCATCGCGCGCTTCATGCCATAGGCGGCCCATGCCCGTCGATAACCCTGCGATGATCCCGCAAATTTTGCTCGGCTGGTATGATCGCCATCGCCGTCATCTGCCGTGGCGCGCAGGGCCAGGCGATCCCGCACCCGATCCTTATGCGGTGTGGATGTCCGAAATCATGCTCCAGCAGACGACCGTCGCGGCGGTTAAGCCCTATTTCGCGGCATTCATGGCACGGTGGCCGACGGTCGAGGCGCTGGCGGCGGCCGACGACGCCGATGTTATGACCGCATGGGCGGGCCTTGGCTATTATGCGCGCGCGCGCAATCTGATCGCCTGCGCGCGGACGGTGGCCCATGACCATGAAGGCCGCTTTCCCGACGACGAGGCGGGCCTGCGCGCCCTGCCCGGCCTGGGCGACTATACCGCCGCCGCGGTTGCGGCGATCGCGTTCGGGCGGCGGGCCGTCGTGGTCGATGCGAATGTCGCGCGGGTGACGGCGCGGCTGTTCGCACTGGAGACGCCATTGCCAGCGGGCAAAGCCGAACTGTACCGTCTCGCCGACAGCATCACGCCCGATGATCGGGCCGGCGATTTCGCACAGGCGATGATGGATCTGGGCTCGGGCGTCTGCACAACGCGATCGCCGCAATGCCTGATCTGCCCGCTGGCCGAGTCCTGCATCGGCCGCAGACTCGGAACGCCCGAATCCTTTCCGTTGAAGGCGCCGAAGACTCCCAAGCCACATCGCTTCGGAACCGCCTTCTGGATCGAACGTGGCGACCATGTCCTGCTGGTTCGGCGCCCCGACAAAGGTCTTCTGGGCGGCATGCGTGCTTTGCCGAGCAACGACTGGGCGACGACCGATCCGGCGCTGTGCGGTGCGCCGATCGCGGCGGTATGGCGCGATCTGGGAACCGTCCCCCATGTCTTCACCCATTTTTCGCTCGACCTTCGCGTGATGGGAACGACCGCGACAGGCGATACGGTGCCGGATGGCGAATGGTGGCCGATCGCCGGAATCGGCGAGGCCGGCTTGCCGACCCTCTTCGCACGCGCGGCGTCACGCGCTATCGCAGCCTCCGGATTGATACAGGAGTCAGGATGACACGCTTCGCTGCCCCAGGGTTCACCGGCTCTCTGCTGATCCGTGTCGATCATGAACGCAACAATCCGGCCTGGTTCGACGAACAGGCGTCGAAGCTCAGCGCGCGCCTGATGCGGCTGGACGGCCTGATCCCGCGTGCCGAGGAAGATGGCACATTGAGCTGGGGATCGCTGGCCGAGGCCCCGCCCGAAGTGGAACTGGCACTGCTCGGGCTGATCGATGACAAACCCCGTTTCGTCGCGCTGACCGATACACGCGAGGATCCGAGCCACCGCAGTTTTGCGGTGAATGTCGTGCTCAACCAGTTGCAACCCGCGGAGGCCGCCACCTATGCGGTCGGACGCGGCCTGGTCGATTGGCACAGCCGCCATCGCTTTTGCGCGCGGTGCGGACGGGCGACACGTGCTCATCTTTCGGGCTGGGCACGATTATGCGATCGCGAGCAGGGCGGCTGCGGCACCGAACATTTTCCGCGTACCGATCCCGTGGTGATCATGCTGGCCGAACATGGCGATCATGTGCTGGTCGGCCGGCAGCATAGCTGGCCGGCGCGGCGTTTCTCGGCGCTTGCCGGTTTCCTCGAGGTCGGCGAATCGATCGAGGAAGCGGTTGCCCGCGAGCTTAACGAGGAAGCCGGCGTGGTGACGCAGGCGGTGCGCTATATCTGCAGCCAGCCCTGGCCCTTCCCGTCACAGCTGATGATCGCCTGTATCGCTTCGGTCGCCAGCAAGGAGATCGTGCTCGACGGCAACGAGCTCGAAGGCGCTCTATGGGTCGATCGCGGCGAAGTGGCGGCGGCGTTGCGCGAGGATGCCGATGCGACCTTCCTCGCCCCGCCGCCCTTTGCCATCGCCCATAGCCTGCTCAGCCGCTGGGCCGAAGGCGCGTAACCCCTGCGATCTTTCCCGAGCAAGCTCGGGAGGTTCTATATCATCCCCGCGCGCGAGCCCGCGGATAGGTACCCAGCAGGCGCACCCATTTGGTGTGAAACTCCAGCTCCTCGAGCGCCCGACGGACGTTCGCATCGTCGGGATGCCCTTCGATATCGGCGTAGAATTCGGTCGCGGCAAAACGCGAACCGCGCTGGTAGCTTTCGAGCTTCGTCATATTGACGCCGTTGGTCGCGAAACCGCCGAGCGCCTTGTACAAGGCTGCAGGGACGTTCTTCACCTCAAAGATGAAGGTCGTCATCATCGGCCCCGCCCCCGGCAACACCGCCCCCGCAGCACGGGCGAGAACGACGAAGCGGGTGATATTGTCTTCCGAATCGGCGAGATCATCCTGCACGATCCGCAGCCCATACAGTTCGGCGGCCATCCTCGGTGCAAGCGCCGCGACCTCGGGCTGCCCCATTTCGGCGACCAAAGCCGCGGCGCCGGCGGTATCGGCATAGGCGATCGGCCGGATGCCTCGTTCGCGCAGCCAGTGCCGGCACTGCCCCAACGCCTGCGGGTGACTCATCGCCTCGCGGATCGGCATATCGCCCGGCAGCGCCATCAGCGCATAGCGGATCGTCAGAAAATGTTCGCCGGTGATCTTCAGCCCCGACTCGGGGAGCAGGAAATGCATGTCGGCGACGCGACCGTTCAGCGAATTTTCGATCGGGATGATCGCACAGTCGGCCAGACCATCGCGCACCGCATCGAGCGCATCTTCGAAACTGAAGCAGGGCAAGGGCAGGCAATCAGGAAAGGCTTCGAGCGCGGCGCGATGCGAATTGGCGCCCGGCGCGCCCTGAAAAGCCACGGCGCGGGCGGGTTCGGCCGCCGCGGCGGCAGCCATTTCGGCGACGAGCGCCTGTGCGGGGACGGGAAAATTCTGCATGATGGGGGCCAGCGCTTAGGCGGATGAGCCAACTATCGCAACCTGCTTCGCCCTTATTCGATCGAGCCGCTTGCGATAGCCGACAACCGATTCTAAAGGGAGCGCGCTTTTCTGCGCGGTGGCGCGCGGCTGAATGGAGTTTCGAGGGGCACATGGACGATCGCGCAAACACGATTGCCGGCTGGGCGCTGGCAGGCGGCATCGCCGCACTTGGCCTTTCGATCCTGAGTGGGGAATATTTCAAAGCCGAGCGGCCCGAAAAAATGGGCTATACGGTTGAAGGCGTCGAGGACGACAGCGCGGCCGGTCCGGCTGCGGCGGAGAAACCGATCGCCTTCTATCTGGCGAGTGCCGATCCGGCCAAGGGCGCCGACGTGTTCAAGAAGTGCGGCGCCTGCCACAATGCCGATAAGGGCGGCCCGAACGCGCTCGGCCCGAATCTCTATGGCGTGCTGGGTGAAGGTGTCGGCCAGGGCGCCGGCGGCTTCGCTTTCTCCGACGCGCTCAAGGCGGTCGGCGGCAAGTGGGACTTCGACAAGCTCAACGCCTGGCTGACCAGCCCGAAGAAGTTCGCACCCGGCACCAAGATGACCTTCGCCGGCCTTTCCAAGCCCGAAGATCGCGCCAATGTGATCGCCTATCTCAACAAGCAGAGCGATTCACCGCAGCCGATGCCGGCGGCGCCCGCCGCGGATGCTGCTCCTGCGGCTCCGGCGGCTGGCAAGGACGCGGCTGAACCTGCAAAGAAGTAAGGCTTCGGCCTTCGGCGATATGAAAAACCCCGGCTGAGCCGGGGTTTTTTTGGCGTTTACGCGACGGCTTGCTTCTGGTGCGAAGCATCGGTTAGCGGATATCACGCCGTTTGGCAGGAAGGACCTGCGAGATTTTCAGAAATGGCCCATCCGAGAAATGGCAATAGCCGAGCACCATCATAGCACCGGGCCACTCAGTCGCGCAGGAAGCGTAGGTCCCGATTATCTTAAACGGCTTCGGCCTGCGAGGTGTCTTAATCAGGGTTCGCTCGTCCGCATAGATGCCAACCCTCCGGCCTGTTAAGCCGGCTGTCACGGTCGCCTTCCGGACATTTGCGTCCGCCGTGCTTACGAAGATGGCTCTGCCCGCCCAATAAGCGGTGATCGACACGCACTCGCCCTTAGCTATTCCATTCCCAAGTGCCGCGTCCATGAAAGCCACTGGCTTGGCATTGCTGGAGTTACACTTTGCAGGATCGCCCCATGCCCCTGTTATAATCTGGTCGCTCAGGTCTTCGCCTTTGCCAGAAGGCGTCTGCGCTGGAAGCGCAGTTCCTGAGCCCAACGCGATTCCTATGAGCAGAAGGCCAACGGTGTTGAGCATCATCAAACGCTATACCTAGTGCGGAACGTCCGCAATCGGTGCGCGAGAGCATCGCGTATTAGGCCAAAAACGGGGCGCAAACGAGCTTGGAGCCTTTGCTAAACGATGCCGCTGAACTCTACCTTGGGGTAGCGGGGGTGTTTGCAAGGTATATAAACGCTTTTTTTGCTCTTGCGCCTGATGGTCACGCCGCCTTTGGCGGCGGATCGCGGTGAAGGTGGACGCGATCGCGCGTCGCATAATAATGGTTGAGCTTGTCCCACGCCTCCTCCGCCGTCTCGACGAAGCGGAACAGGTTGAGGTCGTGCTGCGCGATCACGCCTTCCTCAACCAGCGCGTCGAAATTGACGACCCGTTCCCAGAATTCACGGCCGAACAGGAAGATCGGCAGCTGCGCCATCTTGCCGGTCTGCACGAGCGTCAGCAGCTCGAACAGCTCATCGAACGTGCCGAAGCCGCCGGGGAAGGCCGCGACCGCGCGGGCGCGCAGCAGGAAGTGCATCTTGCGCAGCGCGAAATAATGGAAGTGGAAGCTCAGATGCGGCGTCACAAAAGCATTGGGCGTCTGTTCGAACGGCAGCACGATGTTGAGCCCGATCGACTCCTGGCCGACGTCGGCGGCGCCCCGGTTCGCGGCTTCCATGATCGACGGCCCACCGCCCGAGCAGACGACGAACTGCCTTTTCCCATCCTGATCGAGGCCACACTGGCTGGAGATCCGCGCGAGCTTGCGAGCTTCGTCATAATAACGGCTCTTGACGAGCTGGCGCTCCGCGATCAGCCGCTGGCGATCGGTGCCGGCTGCCGCGACCAAGGCCTCCGCCTTCGTGCGCTCGGGAATCCGGGCCGATCCGTAGAAGACGAAGGTCGAGCCGATATTGGCCTCCTCCAGCATCAGTTCGGCCTTCATCAGCTCAAGCTGAAAGCGCACCGGACGCAGATCGTCGCGCAGAAGGAAATCGGTATCCTGAAAGGCCAGTTTATAACTGGCATCCACCGTTTGCGGTGTTGCGGTGGCCGTCTTGGCGACCGCGGCATCCTCCTTCGCGCGAGGAAACATACGCTTGGGAACTTTCCGGTCAGCCATAGCCGCTTCACTACCTCGAAACTGTTACCGCCGCGTGGACGCACGGCGCAAAAAAACGGTGATATTACTTGCAATATGGACCCATGCCCATGTCAAAGTGCAGGTGATCGGCGTGGAAGGCATTCGCATCGGGCCCAAGCACGACCGAGAAGCGCGCACATGCGGCGCTGTGCAGCGCCCGCAGGAAATTGCGAACCCGCTCGTCATCGCCATTCCACCCGTCCTTAACGGTGATCCGGCGGCCGTTGCGCAACACGAACGCACCGATATCGACCGCATTGGCGCGGCCATGCTCGGACAATTCGTTGCCGGCCTGACCATTTTTGGGCCGACAGGCGAACGTGCCGAAGCTTTCGATCTTCGTAACGTCAGTGCCCAGCCAGCGTGCGGCGGCGCTCCGAACGTCCTGCCGCACCCAGCGCGCGAACGGCACCGCCAGGCCGCATTTGAGCGCCCCCAAATTGGTGACAGGAATGCCGATCGCGACCAGCTTGACCGACGATGTCGCCGAGCAGCCGCCGGGGAATTGCCGATCGGGCAGCGACTCATAGCGCGAGCCTTCGGCACCCAGCGTCGCCAGACAGGCGCGCAACCGCTCGGGTGTTTCTGCCGGCGGCACATAATGCGGACGGGGGCGATGGGCGGTCTTCGACGGGCCGACGCAGCCCGCAAGCGCGATCGACGAAATCAGGACGGCGAGTGCGGCACGACGCATGGCGCCACCCTGATCGCTCGCGAATCCCCGGTCAACCGCGCACGAAAATATGCCCCGGCATGCGCCGAGGCATCTTCATCGCTTCGGCGGTGCGAACCTTAGCTCGCGACGGCGTTACCGCTGCCGCTCGCCTGGCCCTTCGCCTTGCCGCTCGCCTGGCCATTGGCCTGCTGTTTGGCGACCTTCTTGACGTCCGCCTTGCCCATGCCCGACACGAGCGCGTTGCCCGAACCCGAGAAATTGGCGGCCGGCAGGGTTGCGGTCGAATCGCCGACCTTCATCACCACCGACTGGACGGTGCCATTCGCAGTCGTGCGGACATCCTGCACCGTGCCGATCACCTTGCCGCGCGCATCCTGGACAGGCATGCCGGGCGACAGGCCGAAGCTGCCGGCGCCATTGGCCGCCGACGAGCCCGCCAGCGCCAGCGAGGTCAGGCCGCCCGAGCCGTTGGCGGCGGCGTTGCCAGCAAACGAGCCGCCGCCCGAAGCCGTGCCGGATGCGCCATTCACGGCACCGCCTGCAGCCGAACGCGCCGTTCCGGCCGTTCCGGCCACTGTCGAACGCGCTGCGGACGTGGTGCCCTGCACCGTCTGGCGCACCGTATCGGTGCCGACCAGCTGGGCGTTGGCGCTACCGCCAGCCGAACCCGAACCGCTCCCGGCCAGGCTGTTGCCGGCCGCACCGGCCGTCCCGGCGAGATTGCCGGCGGCGTTGCCGCTGGCCGAAGCCTTGCCGCTCTTGCGATCGACGTGATGCGAGGCCGAACCGGAGGCCGCGCCATTTAGCGAGCCGGTGGTCGATCCGATCGAGCTGCCGATATTGCCAGCCCCGCCCATCATCCCGCCCGCACCGCCGGTGATGCCGCCGAGGCCACCACCAATACCGCCGACGAGACCGCCACCCAGGCCGCCACCGCCGCCCAGAAGCTGCGCCGACGCCGGTGACAATGCGATCGCGAGCGCAATCACGGGCGTACCAAAGAGAAACTTTTTCATCGCTCTTATCCTTCCATGCTTACGGCGATCTTTCAGCCGCACATGGGGACAACGAGAGCGGTCAGGATTTCATCCCGATTGTGACGAAAAAATTTCGATAGACTTGGATTAACGAAACAAATGCCGAAAATCCGCCATTGTCGCACGACTTCATTGTGAAGCGATCGCGCAGGTGCCGCAGATGATGCCCCGGCCATAGAGACCGGCCCCGCCACCGCGCGACGGGCGAACCGCCTCTCCGGCGAGTGCCGCGACCGCGGCCGCGCGTGTCCGTCGCGCTTCGGGCGACAACATGGCCAAGCGGGCCGCCACGAACGGCGCGGCGAAGGATGTTCCGCGCACAGTGCCGAGACCGCCACCGGGGCGGGCCGCCATCAGATTCGCGCCGGGCGCGGCGAAATCGAGATGGGACGCGCGGCCGGCCTCGATCAGCGCCCTGCCCTTGCCATCCACCCCGGTCACCGCGATCACCTGGGGGTAAGAGGCCGGAAAGGCCGGCGGCGCGGCCGGGCCGTCATTGCCGACGGCGGCGACCATCAACACGCCCTTCGCAGCAGCAACCGAGACCGCGCGGGCGAGCAACGGATTGTCGGGGCCAGTCAGGCTGACATTGATCACCGCAACGCCGCTCTGGAGCAGCCAGCCCATCGCCTGCGCGATCGCCAGCGCATTGCCGCCACGCGGATCCCTTCCGTAAATGTCGGCCGCATAGAGGCTCGCGCCGGGCGCTACGCCGTGCATCGCACCATGGCCGATCATGATCGACGCAATCGCGGTCGCATGAGCGCTCGCAAAAGGCGCACCTTTGGTGAATCCGCGTTGCGCGACCGGCGGCAGGGTCGGGTGCGGGGCGACGCCCCCGTCGATCAGCCCGATCGCCACCGCTCGACCTTCGCCGGCGGCGGCGCCCGCTTCGACCGTCGCGCGGCTGACACTGCCGCTCGGTTCGTAAAGCGGGTTGGACTGGATGACGGCACCAGGGGCCAGCTTCGCCAACCTGCGCTCGGCCGTCCGCAGCGACATGGAGGCGGGCACCCGCAGACGTACCGTTCGGATATCGAGGCCGTCTAGTCGCACATCGTCGATGATAGCAAAGCCCTCGGACGTCGCCGAAGCGATCGCCTTCGGATCAGGCTCGAGCAGGATCAGCTCGCCGCGCACCGCCACATTGCCGCGACTGTCAAATTCCAGATCGGCGGGATACCGGCGAACCAGATCGACAATCCGCGACAGCCGATCCTGCGCGAGACCTGCCACCGCGCCGACGGCCTGCTCCGTAATGCCACCAACGACACCACCGACATCGCGGCGGAGTTGATCGACCTGGCCCACCACCCCGCCAACCTGTGGCAGCAACTGCGCCGATGCCGCCGCCGCCAGCATCGCCGCCGCCATTGCCAATGCTGATCGCAAGCGCCGCATTCTTCTCCTGTCCTTTGCCATAGCTTGGCGATCAACAATTTTCGTGTCGATCGCTTCATGTGGGATTAAACGAGCAAGGGCATTCGTTTCATCCCTGTCGGCAGAGGATCGCGTGACGTGAAAGGCGAAGATTGAGCCCGTTCGAACGCGATCTGCTGGACCTGTTGCCGCGCCTGCGCCGTTTTGCCCGGTCGCTGGCGCGCGATGCGACCGATGCCGACGATCTGTGCCAGATGGCGCTTGAACGCGCGCTGAAGGCAGAAGGACAATGGCAGCCCGGGACAAGACTGGATTCGTGGATGTACAGGATCATGCGCAATTGCTGGATCGACGAAAGCCGCGCCCGGAAGCGACGCTCCGAAACCTTCGTCGCCGAGGAAGCCGGCGCGACTGTCGGCGATGATGATGCGCGACGGATCGAAGCGCGGGTCGACCTCGGAAATGTCGACAAGGCGATGGCGGCGCTTCCCGACGAACAGCGCGAAGTGATCGCACTGATCCTGGTCGAGGGGCTCGCCTATAAGGAAGCAGCGGAGGTGCTGGACCTGCCGATGGGTACCGTCACCTCACGGTTGGCGCGCGGGCGGCAGGCGCTGATGACGATGCTGGGAGAGGCGGCATGAACGAGCAGGCAACCGAAGAGCGGATCATCGCTTATGTCGATGGCGAACTCGGGCCGATCGAGGCCTTGCGGTTCGAACGGGCGATGGAGGAGGATCCCGGCCTCGCCGAGCAGGTGGCGAAGCACCGCGCCTTGCGCGCGCGGATCGCCGAACATTTCGCCCCGGTGGTGCATGAACCACTGCCCGAGCGGCTGACAGACATGCTCGATCGCCGCCCGAACGTCATCGTCTTTCCCGCGCGCAAGCCGGCGACCCGCCTACCCGCTTATCGGCGCTGGGGCGCGATCGCGGCGACGCTCGCCGTCGGCGTGATCGCCGGCCAGCTGATTCCGCGTGCCGGCGGCCCCGCCGTCACCGAGCGCGACGGCGCCATCGTCGCGCAGGCCGGCCTTGCCCATGCGCTCGATACGCAACTGGCGTCGGCGGGGCCCGGCAGCGGATATGTGATGGGTGTCAGTTTCCGGGAGAAATCCGGTAATTATTGCCGCACATTTGCCGACGAGAAGGCCACCGGCATCGGATGCCGCCAGAATGATCGCTGGCAGCTTCGGCTGTTGATCGCCGACGAATCGCGCGGCGCCAAAACCGACTATCGACAGGCCGGATCGGCAAATCCCGCGATCCTGCAGGTCGTCCAGGACATGGCGGCCGGCGCTCCGCTTGATGCCGCCCAAGAAAAAGATGCGCGCGATCGGGGCTGGAAATAGGCGTTTCGATGCGTTTGTGAGCGTCAGGCCAGCCCCATCACCGGCCCGCCCGCATTGACACGAGCCCGCACATCTTTATGAGCGCCGGCGGGCCACGCCGTCCCAACGCGGCGCGTGCTCTCTGTGAGGAGAGTCTTAAATGACTGAATTTGAACGCCCGGCCTCCAAGCCGGTACGACCCCATTTCTCTTCCGGCCCCTGTGCGAAACCGCCCGGCTGGTCCCCCGAAAAGCTCGCCACCGGTTCGCTCGGACGCTCGCACCGTTCGAAGCTGGGCAAGGCGCGGATCGTCCATGCGGTCGATCTCACCCGCGACATCTTGGGTATTCCCGCGACGCACCGCATCGGCATCGTGCCTGGTTCGGATACCGGCGCGGTGGAGATGGCGTTGTGGAGCCTGCTGGGCGCCCGCAAGGCGACGATGGTCGCGTGGGAGAGCTTCGGCGAAGGCTGGGTCACCGACGTGGTCAAGCAGCTCAAGATCGACGCCGACGTGGTCAAGGCGCCATATGGCGCGCTTCCCGATCTGGCCGCGCTCGATCAGTCGACCGATATCGTCTTCACTTGGAACGGCACCACCTCCGGCGTGCGCGTGCCGAATGGCGACTGGATCCGCGACGACCGCGAGGGCCTGACGATCGCCGATGCCACCTCGGCCTGCTTCGCGCAGGACATTCCGTGGGACAAGCTCGATGTCGTCACCTTCTCCTGGCAGAAGGTGCTGGGCAGCGAAGGCGCGCACGGCATGCTCGTGCTCGGGCCGCGCGCGGTCGAACGGCTCGAAAGCTACAGCCCAGCCTGGCCGCTGCCGAAGATCTTCCGCATGACGAAGGGCGGCAAGCTGATCGAAGGCATCTTCAAGGGCGAAACGATCAACACGCCGTCGCTGCTGGCGATCGAGGACTATATCTATTCGCTCGAATGGGCGAAGTCGCTCGGCGGGCTCAAGGCGCTGGTTGCACGGGCCGATGCCAATGCCGCGGCGGTCGATGCGTGGGTGCAGAAGACGCCGTGGATCGACCATCTCGCAGCCGATCCGGCCTCGCGCTCGAACACCTCGGTGTGCCTGAAATTCGCGGCCGAGGCGGTCCATGGTCTCGATGAGGAAGCGCAGCTCGCGCTCGTCAAGAAGATCGCCGGGCTGCTCGAGGTCGAGGATGCGGCTTACGATGTTGCCGGTTATCGCGATGCGCCCCCGGGTCTGCGGATCTGGTGCGGCGGCACCGTCGAGACCGCCGATATCGAGGCGCTCGGACCGTGGCTCGACTGGGCCTGGTCGCAGGCGCGCGCTTAACCGCCTTTTTTCCAAATTCGACGCCATTCCCGCGAAGGCGGGAACCCATAGCCTCCGAACCGCAAGAGACGCGAGCCTTTGAGGATATGGGTCCCCGCCTTCGCGGGGGTGACGGAATAAATTTCAAGGAATCTCCTTATGCCTAAAGTCCTCATTTCCGATCAGATGGATCCGCTCGCCGCCCAGATCTTCCGCCAGCGCGGGATTCAGGTCGACGAGATCACCGGCAAGACCAAGGAAGAGCTGATCGCGATCATCAGCGATTATGACGGCCTTGCGATCCGCTCCGCGACCAAGGTCACCAAGGACGTGCTCGCCGCCGCGACCAACCTCAAGGTGGTCGGCCGCGCCGGCATCGGCGTCGACAATGTCGATATCCCGGCCGCCAGCGCCAAGGGCGTGGTGGTGATGAACACCCCGTTCGGCAATTCGATCACGACTGCCGAACATGCCATTGCCCTGATGTTCGCCCTCGCCCGCGACCTGCCCGAAGCCGACCGCTCGACCCAGGCCGGCAAGTGGGAGAAGAACCGCTTCATGGGCGTCGAGGTCACCAGCAAGACTTTGGGCCTGATCGGCGCGGGCAATATCGGCTCGATCGTCGCCGATCGCGCCTTGGGCCTGAAGATGAAGGTCGTGGCTTACGATCCGTTCCTGACCCCGGAACGCGCCGTCGAGATGGGTGTCGAGAAGGTGACGCTCGACGAACTGCTGGCGCGCGCCGACTTCATCACGCTTCATACACCGCTGACCGACAGCACGCGCAATATCCTGTCGGCCGAAAATATTGCCAAGTGCAAGAAGGGCGTGCGCATCATCAACTGCGCGCGCGGCGGGCTGGTCGATGAGGCGGCGCTGAAGGCAGCACTCGATTCGGGCCATGTCGCGGGCGCCGCGCTCGACGTGTTCGTCACCGAACCGGCCAAGGAATCGCCATTATTCGGTACCCCGAACTTCATCTCCACGCCGCACCTCGGCGCGTCGACCAACGAAGCGCAGGTCAATGTCGCCATCCAGGTCGCCGAACAGATGTCTGATTTCCTGCTGAGCGGCGGCGTCACCAACGCGCTCAACATGCCGTCCTTGTCGGCCGAGGAAGCGCCGAAGCTGAAGCCCTACATGGCACTCGCCGAACGGCTCGGTGCTCTGGTCGGGCAGCTCGAAGGCGATGCGATCAAGGCGGTCGCGATCGAGGTCGAGGGCGCCGCCGCCGAGCTCAACCAGAAGCCTATCACAGGCGCCGTTCTCGCCGGGCTGATGGGCGTCTATTCGGACACGGTGAACATGGTCAATGCGCCGTTCCTCGCCAAGGAGCGCGGGCTCGATGTCCGCGAGGTGCGCCATGATCGCGAGGGCGATTACAGCACGCTGATACGCGTCACGGTGAAGACGGCAGCCGGTGACAAGTCGGTGGCCGGCACCCTGTTTGCCAATGCCGAACCCCGGCTCGTCGAGATCTTCGGCGTGAAGGTGGAGGCCGATCTGGCGGGAACGATGGTCTATATCGTCAATGTCGACGCCCCCGGCTTCATCGGCCGGCTGGGTTCGACTTTGGGCGAAGCCGGCGTCAACATCGGCACCTTCCATCTCGGCCGCCGTTCGGCGGGCGGTGAGGCCGTGGTGCTGCTGTCGGTCGACACATCGGTGGACGACGCGCTGAAGGCCAAGATCGCGCAGCTGCCCGGCGTGAAGGCGGCGAAGGCGCTGGCGTTCTGAGAATTCGGAACTTCACGTCGCCCCAGCGAAGGCTGGGGCCCATGTCTCTCCTGGCTAGGCGTTGATCTCGTTATAAAGATCGTGCCAGTCGGGATTGGCCTTCTCGATCAGGTTAAGCTTCCATGCTCGCTTCCAGGCCTTCATCGCCTTTTCACGAACAATGGCCTCGTCGATACGATCATGGCACTCAACATAGACAAGGCGCGTCAAGCCATGACGCCGGCAGAAATCGGAACCGGTTCCATTTTTGTGCTGAAAGACACGAGCTGCGATGTCGGCCGTGACACCGATATACAGCGTACCCGAAACGCCGTTCGACATGATGTAGACGTACCCACATTTCATATGGCCATCGTGCGTAAAAATAGACATGGGCACCAGCCTTCGCTGGTGCGACGGGTTCTAAAACGGAAACCCTAAACCCCAAAAGCTGGCACTCCCCGAAAACAACGCTATGAGCCTGTGCGCATGACCATAACTCCCGGCCTGCTCCCCGAAGGACTTCGCGATCGGCTGCCCCCGCAGGCGGAAGCCGGGTCGCGCCTGTTGCATCGGGTGATCGTGGCGATCGGGCGGCATGGCTATGCACGGGTAACGCCGCCGCTCGCCGAGTTCGAAGAAGGGCTCGTCGGCCGACTCAAGACATCGCGCGCGCAGGATCTGCTGCGGTTCGTCGATCCGGTATCGCAGCGCACCCTCGCGCTCCGGCCCGATATCACCGCGCAGGTCGGCCGCATCGCCGTCACCCGCATGGGGCATCGGCCGCGGCCGCTGCGGCTTGCTTATGGCGGGCCGGTGCTCAAGCTGCGCGCCACCCAGCTGCGGCCCGAGCGCGAACTGACCCAGGCGGGCGCCGAGCTCATCGGCACCGACAGCCTTGCGGCGGTGATCGAGATCCTGGCGGTCGCGATCGAGTCTCTGAAAGTTGCAGGCGTCACCGGCATCACCGTCGATCTGACCCTCCCCGATCTGGTCGAAACGCTGGCCGCGGGCGCGATGCCATTGCCGCCGGGACGGCTCGAAGCCGTTCGCGACATGCTCGATGCCAAGGATGCCGGCGGGCTCGCCAGCCTGGGCGCCGAGGCCTATCTCCCGTTCATCGCCGCCGCGGGGCCGGTTGCCCCCGCTCTGGAGCGGCTGCGCGCGATCGATGGCGCCAAGGCGCTCGACGCAAGGCTGGAATCCATCGAGAAGATCGCCGCCGCGATCGGCACCGATGTCGCGCTCACACTCGACCCCACCGAACGGCACGGCTTCGAATATCAGACATGGATCGGCTTTTCGCTGTTCGGCCACGGCCTCTCGGGCGAGATCGGCCGGGGCGGCAGTTACACGATCGTCCATCCCGACGGCCGCGAAGAGACGGCGGTCGGCTTTTCGATCTATATCGACCCGCTTGTTGACGTCGGGCTCGGCGTCGTCGACCGCAAGCATATCTTCTTGCCGCTCGGCACCGATCCCGCCGTCGCAGCGAAGCTGCGCGCCGACGACTGGACGACGATCGCCGCGCTTGCCGCCGATGACGATGCCTCGGCGCTCGGCTGTACTCATATCTTCCGCGGCGATCAGCCGCAGCCTCTTTGAACAACGGATAGACCATGGCCAATGTAACCGTGATCGGCGCCCAATGGGGCGATGAAGGCAAAGGCAAGATCGTCGACTGGCTCGCCGAGCGCGCTGATGTCGTCGTGCGCTTCCAGGGCGGCCACAATGCCGGCCACACCCTCGTCGTCGGCAACCAGACCTACAAACTCAGCCTGCTGCCTTCGGGCATCGTGCGAGGCACGCTCTCGGTGATCGGCAACGGCGTCGTGCTCGATCCGTGGCATTTCCGCGAGGAGGTCGCCAAGCTGGCCGGCCAGGGCGTGACAATTACCCCTGACAATCTGATGATCGCCGAGACCTGCCCGCTGATCCTCCCATTGCACCGCGACCTTGATGGCTTGCGCGAAGATGCCTCGGGATCGGGCAAGATCGGCACGACCCGCCGCGGCATCGGGCCGGCTTATGAAGACAAGGTCGGTCGTCGCGCGATCCGCGTCTGCGATCTCGCGCATCTCGACGATCTCGAGCTGCAACTCGATCGGATCTGCGCGCATCATGATGCCTTGCGCGCGGGGTTCGGCGAGCAGCCGATCGACCGCGACGAATTGAAAGCGCAACTCGCCGAGATAGCCGACTATATCCTGCCCTTTGCCAAGCCCGTGTGGCTGACGCTCAACGAAGCCCACAAGCGCGGCGATCGGATCCTGTTCGAAGGTGCGCAGGGCGTGCTGCTAGACATCGATCACGGCACCTATCCGTTCGTCACCTCGTCGAACACGATCGCGGGTACCGCGGCCGGAGGATCGGGGCTGGGGCCGGCAGCCGCCGGCTTCGTCCTCGGCATCGTCAAGGCTTATACGACTCGCGTCGGACAGGGCCCCTTCCCGTCGGAACTCACCGACGATATAGGCGAGAGGCTGGGCGTACGCGGACATGAGTTCGGGACGGTCACGGGCCGCAAGCGGCGTTGCGGCTGGTTCGATGCGGTGCTGGTGCGTCAATCGGCGGCCGTATCGGGCATCACCGGTATTGCGCTGACCAAACTCGACGTGCTCGACGGCTTCGACGAGCTGAAGATCTGCACCGCCTATGAACTGGACGGCAAGACATATGATTACCTGCCGCCGCATCCGCAGGATCAGGCGCGCGCGACGCCCGTCTATGAGACGATCGAAGGATGGAGCGAATCGACGGCAGGTGCGCGGAGCTGGGCCGATCTTCCGGCGCAGGCGATCAAATATATCCGGCGGGTCGAAGAGCTGATTCAGTGCCCGGTCGCGCTTGTTTCCACGAGCCCCGAGCGCGAAGATACCATCCTGGTCCGCGATCCATTCGCGAATTAGGGTGGATTAGCTGCCCGGATGAGCGGGTTGGGCGGAAGCGGTCGTGTTGTCGACCAGCACGACCGTACGGCCTGCAACGCGAACGGTGCGCGGCTTGATATCGCCGATCAGATGTGGCCGCACCGTATGATCGGCGCTAACGCCATTCGCGGTGTTTACGTTGTACGCCTCGTCTCGATCGACACTCTGCAGATCCGCCGGCAGCATCTGCGCAAAAGCACCCGCTGGTGCGACGACTAGCAACACCGCTACGATTAACTTCTTCATCGTCGGGCTCCTCATTGATCGTCCCTTGTGTTGGTCCCTTATCAACGAGAATCGCCTCAAATAGTTGCGAGCCTTTTACGATGTTGGGTTAATGACGAAGTCATTCGTCAAATCGCCGGAATAGGGCTCGACCTCGACATGATCGACGCGCGCGCCCTGCGGCCCCTGATGGCACCGCGCGATCAGGTCGGTCACGTCCGCTTCCATCCCGGCCACAGCAATTTCGACCGAGCCATCCTGTCGATTGCGCACCCACCCGTCGAGGCCGATCGCCCGCGCCTGCTGCTGGGTCCAGCCGCGATACCAGACACCTTGCACCCGCCCCCGCACCACGATGCGCCGGGCCACACGCACGGTTCAGCCGATCTGCGCGCGATTTAGCAGCTTCTGATCCGCGAGCACGAGCGCCATCATCGCCTCAACCACCGGCGCGGCGCGCACACCGACGCACGGGTCATGACGCCCCTTCGTCCGGATATCGGTAGCCGCGCCATCGCGCCCGATCGTCTCCACCGGCGTCAATATCGACGAGGTCGGCTTCAGCGCCACGCGGACGATCACCGGTTGGCCCGTCGCGATGCCGCCCGCGATTCCGCCGGCATGGTTGGCGAGAAACACCGGTTTTCCGTCGTTGCCCGGCCGCATCGGATCGGCGTTGGTCTCGCCGGTCAGCCGCGCTGCAGCAAAGCCGTCGCCGATCTCAACCCCCTTAACGGCGTTGATGCTCATCATCCCCGAGGCCAGTTCGCTGTCGAGCTTGGCATAAAGCGGAGCACCCCAACCGGCCGGCACGCCTTCGGCAACACACTCGACCACGGCGCCCACCGAAGAGCCGGCTTTGCGGGCCTGATCGATGATAGCCTCCCAGCGCAGGGCGGCGGCACGATCCGGGCAGAAGAACGGATTCTCGTCGATCGCACCATCATCATAGGCGGCTCGGTCGATCGCATCACCGCCAACCTCGACGAGATAGGCGCGGATTCGCACTTCGGGGATAACGAGCCGCGCGACAGCGCCTGCAGCGACACGCGACGCCGTTTCACGTGCGGATGATCGACCGCCACCACGATAGTCGCGAAAGCCATATTTTGCATCATAGGCATAATCGGCATGGCCTGGCCGATAGGCGTTCGCGACGTCCGAATAATCCTTCGACCTCTGATCGACGTTTTCGATCATCAGCGAGATCGGTGTCCCGGTCGTCTGGCCGTCGAACACGCCTGACAGGATGCGGACCTGATCGGGCTCCTGTCGCTGGGTTGTGAAGCGCGATGTTCCCGGGCGCCTTTTGTCGAGCCACGGCTGAACGTCCGCCTCGCTGAGCGCAAGCCCGGGCGGGCAACCGTCGACTATCGCGCCGATCGCCGGGCCATGGCTTTCACCCCATGTGGAAAAGCGAAACACGTGCCCGAAACTGTTGAAACTCATGACACCATCACCGCAGCGACAGTCGGCGTAACACGAAATTCACCGAATAGCCGATCGCCACCGCACCGGCGAACCATTTGAAGCTATGCTCGACACCCCAGAGGTAGAATCCGATGATGAACGAGAAAGCAAACAGGCCGAAACCCAGTATGAGCCCAACCAGGCCCAGACCGGCTCCGGCGGCGTGAAGCTTTTTGCCGGACGCCGAAATTTCCGGGCTTGGCGCCGCAATGTCATCCTGTGGTTCCATCAGGCTAACGCAATGTCCGGAGCATCTTCCGCCTTCATTCCGATCACATTGTAGCCAGCGTCGACATGGTGGATTTCCCCGGTAACGCCCGACGAAAGGTTCGACAGAAGATAGACACCGGCACCGCCGACATCTTCGATCGTCACGTTGCGGCGAAGCGGCGAATTGAGCTGATTCCATTTCAGGATATAATTGAAATCGCCGATGCCGCGCGCGGCAAGCGTCTGGATCGGCCCGGCCGAAATCGCGTTGACCCGAATATTTTCGGGACCAAGGTCCATCGCCAGATATTTGACGCTGGCTTCCAGCGCCGCCTTGGCGACACCCATCACGTTATAATGCGGCACGACCTTTTCCGCGCCATAATAGCTGAGCGTCAGGACCGATCCCCCTTCGGGCATCATCGCGCGCGCGCGCTTCGTCACGGCGACCATGCTATAGGCCGAGATGTTCATCGTCAGCAGGAAATTTTCCAAGCTGGTATCGACGAACAGCCCGCGCAATTCGTTCTTGTCCGAAAAGCCGATGGCATGAACCAGAAAATCGATCGTCGGCCAGCGCGCGGCCAGGGCCGTGAATGTCGTGTCGAGCGCAGCCATATCGCCGACGTCGCACTCCATCAGAAAATCGGATCCGAGTTCGGTCGCCAGCGGTTCGACCCGCTTGCGCTGGGCCTCTCCCTGGTAACTGAACGCCAGTTCCGCTCCATGCGCATGCAACGCCTTGGCGATCCCCCACGCCAATGAGCGATCATTGGCCAGGCCCATGATCAGCCCCCGCTTTCCTTCCATCAAGCCGGCCACGAAACCTCCCTCATGTCTGCGCCGCGGCACTCCTTACAGAAGGTTCGGGGTCTTCGGCTAGAGCCGCATTGAGATGCGCACCGAAAACAAGACCAAGGCCGATCAGCCAGAAAAAAAACAGGGTGACGATCACGCCCGCGAGGCTGCCATAAGTGCGCCCATATCCACCGAAAACCGCCACCGCCGGCGGCAAAGCCATTGTCACCGCGATCCACCAGCAAGCGGTGAACATGGCGCCCGGCCACTTCGGACAGGGCGCTATCCGGTATTTGAGCGGGGTTAACGTCACGAACATTGCGTAAAGCGCTCCGATCAGCATGGCCAGCGGCCCCAGACGCGACACGCTGATCACAGGCTGCAAATCTCGTGAGAAGGGTAAGATCCGCCAGACGAACTGTTCGACTGCGGTGAGCATGACCTGTGCGCTGAACGCCGCCATCGCCAGCACGACCGACCCGATGATGATCGCTATCGCACCAAGCCGATATTGCCAGAAGCTCAACGAGGGTTTTGTCCCATAGGCGCGGTGCAGGATATCGCGAATCGTCTCGACGAAGCTGGCGGTGGTCCACAGGCCGACCAGCGCCCCCAGCCACAGCAGGTTGCCATGCCGCCCCGCCAGCACATCATGGATCGGCTGCGCGACCAGCTCGGTGACCGACGGCGGCATCGTTCCCAGCATGCCCGCCAGAGCGTGCATGACGTCGGGCTGCCGCCCGAGCAACTGGGCAAGAGCCGCCATGACGATGAAGAACGGAAACATCGTCAGCAGGGCGAGATATGCGATATTGCCGGCGTGGATGAAGCCATCGGCATAGACACCCAACGCCGCACGCACGACGACGGTATAGATTCGGCCGCCGGGCCGCATCTGGTTGAGATGCTTTTCGAACGGGCGGAGGCGTCGGGCCTCGGGCGATACATCTTTCATACCGGCCCTAACGCGATTCGAGGCCGGATTGTTGCCCCGCGACGGAGCTTGCTCTGGGAGCTCGCTGGAGGGCGGCAGGAGGCTTGTACGCAGCAAGGAAATTTTGCTGTTCCGCACTCCAATTCAGCAAGCTTCCAGATGCGATCACGATGCCTTCAATCTAGCCCGGAAAGGCTCTCAGCTCCTGCGCACTGCGCGCCGACAGTCAAACGCCCAGATTCGCCCGTGGGTTGCGTGCGCCGACCGACTGCCACTTCTCGACAAATGCCTTGAGTTCGGCGTCGTCGGCGGGGACATCGATCATGACCATGACCAGCTGATCGCCGCGCGTCCCATCCTTGCGGTGGAAGCCCTTGCCCTTCAGCCGCAACGTCTTGCCAGAGGTTGTTCCCGCCGGGATCGTTAGCATTACCGCGCCATCCACCGTCGGGACTTTCACCCGTGCGCCATTCACTGCCTCATCGAGCCCGACCGGTAGATCGAGCCGAACATCATCCTCGTCGCGCTTGAAGAAGCGATGGGGCCGGACGTCAATCGTGATGATGGCGTCGCCGCGCCCACCCGGCCCTTCATCGCCCTGTCCGCCCAACCGCATCTGCGTCCCACTCTCAACGCCGTTGGGGAGTTTCACGTCGACGGTCTTGCCGCTGGACAAGGTGACCCGCTGGGGCTTCATCGCCGCGGCGTCTTCAAACGGCACGGCGAGCCGATAGGCCACGTCCGAGCCTTTAGGCGCTCGACCGCCGCCTTGGCCACCGAACCCGCCAAAGCCGCCCGGCCGCGCGCCGCCGCCACGGCTGCGGCCGAATATGCCTTCGAAAATGTCGCCGAAATCGGCGCCCTCGCCGCCGAATTCGAAGTTCGCCCCGCCGGGGCCCGCCCCCGGATGGAAGCCTCCGCCACCGCCGCCGCGCCCGCCAAAGCCGAACGGGCCGCGCGGATTGCCCTGATCATCGAGTTCACCGCGATCATATTGTGCGCGCTTGTCGCGATCGCTCAATAGGTCATAGGCCGCCGTCACTTCGGCGAAACGCTCGGTGGCCTTGGGGTTATCCTGATTGCGATCGGGATGAAGTTCCTTCGCGAGCTTGCGATAGGCCTTTTTGATCTCGGCCTCGTCCGCGCCGCGCTTGATCCCCAGTTTCGAATAAAGATCGGCCATGTTCGTCGTTTTCGTCCAGAAAGTGATCGCTGCCCACTGTTGCAAAGATGCAACAGATCAGATGTGTACGCCCCTCGCCTCGTGCAAGGGAGAAAATCGTTCATCATGGCGGCACTTGCCACGATCGGCAGCGTTCTTGCGAGCGATTTCCACACAGATGAGCGAGACATCCGATCATGGCGCCCTTCGAGTGCCCAAATTGCCGCCGGTTGAACCATTTCGAGGTGCGGGTCTGCCCCGCCTGCGCGTTCACTTTAGGCTATGATCCCGGTTTGGTCCAATTGCTGTTCCTCGGCGATGGCGCGACCACGTGGCGGGATGCGAACGGCAATCCCCATGAATTGAAAGTCTGCGCGAACAACGATGCCCATGAGATCTGCAACTGGCTGGTATCGATCCATGACGATACCCCGTTCTGCCGAGCCTGCCGCCACAATCGCACGATTCCGGATCTCACGGTCGCGACGGTGCCCGAGCGGTGGGCCATTATCGAAGCCGCCAAGCGCAGAATGTTCCACACGTTGATCCGACTGGGCCTGCCGCTCGAGACCAAGGCGGAAGAGCAACAACACATCCAGGGGCTGGCATTCGATTTCCTGTACGACCCTTCAGCTGAAACGGCCGGCCGAGCCAAGGTCCTCACCGGCCATGACGGCGGCGTGATCACCCTGAACCTGATCGAGGCAGACGATGTCGAACGCGAGCGGATAAGGCGTACCATGGGCGAACCCTATCGCACCGTGCTCGGCCATTTCCGGCACGAAGTGGGCCATCACTACTGGTCGCGCCTGATTGAAAACGACCCTGACGAACTGGAGGCCTGCCGTGCAATTTTTGGCGACGATTCGGTCGATTATGCACAGGCTCTCGCCAACCATTATGCCGGCAGCGGAACAGTTTGGACCAATGAATATGTCAGCGTCTATGCGACGTCGCATCCATGGGAAGATTTCGCCGAAACCTTCGCCCATTATCTGCACATGGTGGACACGCTCGCGACAATCGGCGGGTTCAGCATGCGCATGGCGCCGTTTCCGGGGCCGGAAAGCCATCCGGCCGCGGCGATCGCCTTCGATCCCTACACCGCCTCAACCGACCAGCTCGCCGCCCAGATGGTGCCCTTCTCGTTCGCGCTGAACACCATCAATCGCAGCATGGGCCAGCGCGATCTATATCCGTTTCATCTGTCCCCGGCGATCACAGCCAAGATCGATTATGTGAACGGTTTGATCGCCAAGGCCGCGGGCAGGCGCTGATCAGCGCGCCTTCCTCGGAAGCCGCCCCGACACGGCCGCCTGGAGCGCATGCACGGGATTGACCCCGGCGACGGCTCTTCCCGCGCTGCGTCCGCCATCGGCGAGGCGGAACCGTGCCACTTCACGCTGCAGATCGTCGGCTTCATCGGCGAGCGCCCGCGCCGCAGCAGTCGCTTCCTCCACCATCGCGGCATTTTGCTGGGTGAGGCGGTCGATGTCGACGACAACGGCGCTGACCTGACCAAGGCCCGACGCCTGCTCATCGGCCGCACGCGCGATAGACGCCACAAGTTCGCTGATCTCGTTGACCCGTCCGACGATACGCTTGAGCGATGCCCCGGTCTCGTCAACGAGTGCGACCCCGATGCCGACTTGTTCGGTGCTCGCCTGAATGCGCGTTTTGACGTTCTGGGCCGCCTCGGCCGACCGCAGCGCCAGCGCCCGGACCTCGTTGGCGACGACGGCAAAGCCCTTGCCCGCATCACCCGCCCTTGCAGCTTCGACACCGGCGTTGAGCGCCAGCAGATTGGTCTGGAAGGCAATGCCATCGATCAGGGTTACGATGTCGGAAATTTCGTTCGAGGAGCGTTCGATATCGCCCATCGCGGTCACTGTCTTCTGGACGACCTTGCCGCTGCTCTCCGCATCGGCCTTGGCGCTGCTGACAACGCTGTTTGCCTGCGCGGCGGCCTGCGCGGTCGACCGGACAGTGGCGGTGATTTGCTCCATCGCCGCGGCATTTTCCTGGACGCTCGATGCCTGCTGCTCGGTCCGGCGTGACAGTTCGGTTGAAGCCGCGCTGATCTGATCCGCACCGTTCTTGATGCCAACCGTGGAATTGGAGACCGCCATGATCGTATCCGCAACCGCGTCGAGCGCGGCGTTGAAATCAGTCTTGAGCTTCGCATACGGGCCCGTCATTTCGGCGGTAACCCGGGCGGTAAGATCCCTGCGGGCAAGCCCCTCGATCGCAGCGCCGAGGCTGTTGACGTTCAGGATCGCCTGCTGATCCTTGTCCGCTTCGGCAGATGCAAGTCGCCTGGCATTTTCCAGAAATGCCGCCATGGCCTGCGTCATACGACCGACACAGTCGGTATGATCGGTGTAGAGTATCTCACTATCGAGGTCGCCAGCCGCCAGACCTTCCATGCGCTCAACGGTCTCGACGAACGGGCTACAAATCAGCCGCCCGCTGACGAAGAGGATGACAATGGTGCCGACCGTCGCGAGACTTGCGGAAATGATAAGCGTCGTTCCTCCGACCGCCCCCGGCCAAAGCAGCGCGGCAAGTGTTGCCGCCAATCCGACGACCGACAACATGCTCAGAATGCCCAGCAGAACGTTGAACTTGGTGCGGATGGGCGCGGACTTTTCGAACCAGTGCAGCATATCAGGAGACTCTCCGAGCGGGATATCGAGAGGGCTGGAGCATCAGCGCCCACGACTCTTGATCCATGGCAGTTGAGAGCGTCACTAGGCCAAATTGGTTACCAAGCTCTTATCGCGTCAGCCCCCGATCGGTTCGACATCGACGGAGACATCGATTTTCTGACCGTCACGGCCCGTGAAAATGCCGTCGATCGGCGCGACATCGGAATAATCGCGCCCCATCGCGGTGATGATATGATCCGATCCCACCATACAGGCATTTGTTGGATCGAATCCCAGCCAGCCCCGTGCGGGCCCGCACCAGATAGCGACCCAGGCATGAGTAGCATCCGCGCCCACGAGTCGCTCTTTGCCGGGCGGCGGCACGGTCCGTAAATAGCCCGACACATAAGCGGCCGGCAGTCCGAAGCCGCGCAGGCCGGCAATCATGATCTGGGCAAAATCCTGGCACACGCCATGACGCTTCTCGAACGCTTCGGCCGGGGGTGTATCGGCCGTCGTCGCGCTGCCGTCATAAGCGAAGTCCTTGTAAATTCGCGTCGCCAGCGCGAGTCCGGCCTCGACGATACCACGCGATCCGTCCAAATCTTCGGCGCACCAAGCCGTGATCTCCGGAATCAACGGGATCGATGGCGAAGGATAGACATAATTGGCGGGGCTTTCGGCATCGATACTTGCCGTTGTCCGCGTGAGCGACGCCACCTCGGCGATGGTCAGATCATCAGGCTGCACCTTCGGCGTCTCGCGTTCGACCCTTATGCGAAAATGGCTCTCAATCGTGAGTTCGCGCGCCGGGCGATCCATCACCATGCGCGTCACATTGCCGAGATAGCCGATCGGCTTCGTCGCCGTCGTCCGCGCGAAAGGCATGATCGAAAGTTCATATTCCTCGAGCGTCTGCCCAGCCCATTCGACCGGCTTGAGCCGCAGGTTGCAGCGCGCGAACGCCACGGGATAGGTGTAGCGAAACCGCGACCGATGGCGAATATTGTACAGCATGGCGCCCGTCTATCAGGCCAGCGTCATGCCGGCCATGCGCAGCGTCTCGCTTCCTTGCAGGAAGAATCGGGTGCTGATCGCATTCGAAAGTTCCCCCAGCATGTTTTCGAGGCTCAGAACCGCGGCTGCGGTCAGCGTCTCGGCATTGGCGAGCCGGATGTCCGAAGCGATCTTGAACGAACTCAGCACATGCGCTTCGGATATACCGTCGTCGCGCAGCGAAGGCAGCGCATCGAGATGCGCGCGGATACGATCCATCTGGTAGGCGAGCGACCGCGGATTGAACGGATCAAGCGCGATCAGATCTCGCACGGGTTCGAGCGCGAGCCCGGTCAGGTAGCGCGCGCGATAACTGATCTGGCTGTCGTTGAGATCGAGCAAAGTCGTCAGATCGTCCGCCGAAGCGTCCTTGCGCGCGAAGCTGCGCAGCAGGCGGCACACCGTCTGCGCGCGTTCGATGCGGCGGCCCATATCGTGAAAGCGCCAGCCCGCCGTTCGTCCCATATTTTCCGCCGCCAGGCCCGCCAGCGCCGAAAAACGTTCCTGCAGCGCCACCGCGCGGGCCAGGGTCGCCTCGGCATCTTCCGAGACGGCCGGGGGCAAGGGCATGTCGATCAGTCGCCACACGTCTGCCGACAGGCGATCGCGGATACCGGCGGCGATCGCCCGCGCGCTGCGCATCATGCTGGTGACGCTGGCGGGGCCGTCGCCATCGAGGCCGGCCAAAGCCAGATCCCTCAGATCGTGAGTCTCGCCACCGGCTTCACCGACTTCGTCATCGTCGTCGTCCTCAACATCTGCGGGCGGCTCGACGCTCGCCGCGCCCGAGGAGATCAGCAGCGCCCCAAGCCGATCGAGCGTAAGCGGAAATAAAGCCGCCCCGCCATCGGCGACAATGCTGCCGCCCAGCGTCGCGCGGACCAGCCGCAAGGTCGATTCGCCGCGCTCGAGATAACGCCCTAGCCAATAGAGATTGTCGGCCGCCCGGCTGGGCAACGTGCCGGGGTTACGTCGGATCGGCACCTTCTGCGGCAGCAGCGACACGGGCTCGACCGGCCTGCGATTGACCACGCAGACGTCGGCCGAAAACGCGCCTTCGCCCATCACCGTCGCGCGCGAATCGGATTGATCACCGAGCCGCGCGAACCCGCCCGGCATCACCGTCCACGCGCCGCTGGCATCGCGCGCCGCGAATACGCGGATCGTGAACGGCCGCGGCACCAGCATGCCATCCTGCACCGACGGGGTGGTCGACAGATGGACGACCTCCTGCCCTACATAATCCTGCGGGCGCCGACGCATATCCGCCAGCAATGCAGTTCGTCCTGCGAGCGTCAGCGCAGATCCCATGATCGGCCGTCCGCCCGGCAGGCCAATCGGTGTTTCGCTGAATGCCGGCGCGATCAGCATTTCGTCGAGCCGCGCCTCGACCTCGGCGCGCGGCCGGTCCTGACCGCACCACCAGGTCGCGATATTGGGCATCCTGAGCGGTTCGCCGAGCAGGCGCCGCGACAGCATCGGAAAGAAGGCCGCCATCGCATTGGCTTCTACCACACCGGCGCCCGGCGCATTGGCGATCACCGCCTGCCCGGCGGCCATCACGTCCATCAAGCCAGGAACGCCAATGCCCGATCCGGCATCGAACGCCAGCGGATCGAGAAAGCGCGAATCGATGCGGCGCCACAAGGCGTCGACCCGCTTGAGTCCTTCGATCGTGCGCACGAACAAGCCGTCTTCACGGACCGCGAGGTCACTCCCCTCGACAAGCAGCAGGCCCAGATAGCGCGCGAGATGAGCCTGTTCGGGATAGCTCTGGTTATAGCGCCCCGGCGTCAGCAGCCCGATCCGCGGTTCCGCCCGGCGACACGCCGCCGACAGCCCCTCGCGGAACGAAGAAAAGAAGGGCGCTAGCCGTTCGACATGCAATTTGGTCTGGAGAGAGCCCATCACCCGGCTCGCGGCGAGCCGATTTTCAAGCGCGTACCCCGCCCCCACCGGCGCGCGAACATGGTCGTCGAGAATGCGCCACTCGCCATCGGGATCGCGGCCAAGATCGGCAGCATAGATGTGGAGGCGATGGCCACCCGGCGGCTTGATCCCGATCTGCGATCGCCAATAAGCGCGGCTCCCGGTTACCAACGCCGCCGGCAGGGCCCCACTCGCGACCAACCGTTGCTCCCCGAAAATGTCATCGAGCAGCCGTTCGAGCAGTTCGGCGCGCTGCGCGATCCCGACCGCGATTTCGCTCCATTCGTCCTCGCCGATCAGCACCGGCACCGCCGACAACGGCCAGGGCCGCTCCTGGCTCTCACCAGGAAGACGAAAGGCCGTGCCGAGTTCCTCGACCTGCCGGGCCATCCGCGCCTGCAGGATGTCCAGACGACCGTCAGTAAGCTGTCCAATCCCGTCGAACAGTCGGTGCCACCATCTGGCGCCACGGCCGACATCGCCCCTCAGCGTATCCGCCGCGCCAGCCGCCGCGATATAGGATTGCATCCAGCCTTCACCAAGGCTGGGCATTCCTGGCAGTTCCGCCATCAATTCCCCCGACATGGCGATGCTACAGATTCGGTGGTGCGCGAAGATCTAAGGTCATCGGAAATTCACTGGCCCTCTCCATCAACGGCATATCGACCGGCCCCGGCGTATGGCCATGGCCCTGGAAACGGGCCCGCCGCCGTGCCTCTGCCTCCAGATCATTGACCGGCATCGTATCATAGTTGCGGCCGCCCGGATGCGCGACATGATAGACGCAGCCGCCAAGCGACCGCCCGTTCCATTTGTCGAGCAGATCGAAGGTCAACGGCGCATTGGGCTCCAACTGCGGATGCAGGCAGTTGGCCGGTTTCCAAGCCTTGTAGCGCACGCCGCCAATCGCTTCGCCCGGCACGCCGGTTGGCGTCATCGGCACCGCACGGCCGTTGACGGCCACGATATGCCGGCCGGGCACCAGCCCGGACGCCTTGACCTGGAGCCGCTCGGTCGAACTGTCGACATGGCGGACGGTACCACCGATGGCGCCGGTTTCGCCGAGCACATGCCACGGCTCCAGCGCATGAGCGATTTCCAGCGTGACGCCTCCCGCCGAGACACTGCCATGGATCGGAAAGCGGAACTGCCGTTGCGCCTCGAACCATGCCGGGTCGAATTCATATCCGGCATGGCGCAGATCGCCGAGCACCTCCAGAAAATCCGCCCACACGAAATGCGGCAACAGGAAACGATCGTGAAGCGCCGTGCCCCAGCGCACCAGCCCGCCTCTTTGCGGCTCGCGCCAGAACCAGGCGGTCAGCGCACGCACCAGCAATTGCTGGGCAAGGCTCATCTTCGCTTCGGGGGGCATTTCAAAGCCACGGAATTCGAGCAGGCCAAGCCGCCCGGTGGGCCCGTCAGGCGAGAACATCTTATCGATGCAGATCTCGGTCCGATGGGTGTTGCCGGTCACATCGACCAGCAGGTTGCGAAACAGCCGATCGACCACCCAGGGGGGCGGTGCATCGCCTTCACCGGGGGCCGGCACCTGCGCCATCGCGATTTCGAGTTCGTACAGCCCGTCATGCCGCGCCTCGTCGATCCGCGGCGCCTGACTCGTCGGGCCGATGAAGAGTCCCGAGAACAAATAGCTGAGCGCAGGATGCCGCTGCCAGTAGAGCACGAAGCTCTTGAGCATGTCCGGCCGACGGATGAAGGGCGAATCGTTGACCGACTGACCGCCGAGCACGAGATGATTGCCGCCACCGGTCCCGATCGCGCGGCCATCGACCATGAACTTGTCGGCGGTGAGGCCGGTCTCACGCGCCAGATCGTAAACACCGGTGGTGATGTCGACGGTCTCGGCCCAACTCGATGCGGGATGGACATTGACCTCGATCACACCCGGATCGGGCGTGACCTTGAGCACCTGCAATCGCGGATCGGGCGGCGGGCCATAGCCTTCGATGCGTACCGGGATGCGCGTACGTGCGGCAGTCGTCTCGATTTCGGCGACCAGTTCCAGATAATCTTCGAGCCGTTCGGTCGGCGGCAGGAACACCGCGATATGATCGCCGCGCGCCTCGCTGGTCATCGCGGTGCGCACCGCGCCTTCGATCGCGAACTGCTCCTGCCGGCCCTGCGCCACATGGCCCGACGCGGGCACCGCGATCGGCTCCGGCCGCGCCTGACGCGATTCGGTGGTCTGCTGGTAGAAGTCGGGCAGCGGCTCGCGCGGTTCGGTTGTGTCGCGGGCATGCAGATACGGATAATCCGACGGCGGCACGAACGGCAGCGAGCCGAGCGGCAATCGATAGCCGAGCGCCGAATCACCAGGCACAACGAACAGTTTGCCGCGCCGTACCCGCCAGCGTTCGGACCGCCAGCCACCGCGCCCCACCCGCTGCTGCTGGGCGTTCCAGCGCTGGATCGGCAGCACATAGCCGACGGCCTTGCTCAGACCGCGTTCGAATGCGCGCACCATCCGCTCGCGCTGTTCGGGATCGTCGATCTTGGGATCGGTCGGATCGACATTTTCGGGAAGCTGCGCTTCCTTCACCGCCCATTCGATGCCGTCTTCATAAGCGGCCTGGACCATATCGCCGCCGACACCCAGGGATTCGGCGATTTCGGTCAGGAAGTCGGACGCATCGGTTTCCGTCACCTTAAGCCGGCCATCTCCGCCCGCGATCAGGCTCGCGTCGCGCCATACCGGCACGCCATCGCGCCGCCAGTAGATCGAATAGCCCCAGCGCGGCAGGCTTTCGCCCGGATACCATTTGCCCTGGCCATGGTGGAGCATGCCGCCGGGCGCAAAACGATCGCGCAGCTTGCGGATCAGCCGGTCGGCATAGAGCGCCTTGGTCGGGCCGACGGCGCCGCCATTCCATTCGTCAGCTTCGGGATCGTCGAGCGCCACGAAGGTCGGCTCGCCACCGGTCGTCAGCCGTACATCCTGCGCGCGCAGATCGGCATCGACCTTCTCACCGAGCGCATTCAGCGCTTCCCAGCGGGCGTCGGTGAACGGCTTGGTGATGCGCACCGCCTCGGCGATCCGCTGTACCGTCATCTCGAAGTGAAAATCGACATGGCTCGGCTCGAGCACCGCGCCTTCGATCGGCGTGGCCGATCGATAATGCGGGGTCGCCGCCAGCGGAATATGGCCTTCGCCCGCGAACATGCCCGACGTCGCATCGAGCGCCACCCAGCCCGCGCCGGGGACATAGAGTTCGGCCCAGGCATGGAGATCGCACACATCCTGCGCGACACCCTTCGGCCCGTCGATCGGGACGATATCCGGCGTAAGCTGGATCGAATAGCCCGACACGAAGCGTGCGGCAAAACCCAGCCGACGAGCGACCTGCACCAGCAACCAGGCCGAATCGCGACAGCTGCCGGTACCGACGTCGAGAGTCTGTTCGGGCGTCTGCACACCAGGCTCCATGCGGATGACATAGCCGACGCGCTGGTTGACCGCGACATTGAGGTCGACGAGAAAATCGATCGTCCGGGTGGTGACGCCCTCGAACTGCGCCAGGAACGCCTCGAACAAAGGCCCCTGCGGCTCCAGATCGAAATAGGCCGCCAGATCGGTCTCGAGATCGGGCGCATAAGTGAACGGGAATTGCTCGGCATAGCTTTCGACGAAGAAGTCGAACGGATTGACCACCACCAGATCGGCGATCAGATCGACCGTCACCGAAAATTCGTTGCTCCGCTCCGGAAACACGATCCGCGCCAGCCAGTTGCCGTGCGGATCCTGCTGCCAGTTGATGAAGTGATTTTCGGGCGTGATGCGCAGCGAATAATTGTTCACCGCCGTCCGGCTGTGCGCCGCCGGACGCAAGCGAATGACCTGCGGCCCCAGCAGGACCGGGCGATCATATTTATAGGCGGTCTTATGGTGAAGGGCGGCCTGAATCATAACCGAAAGGAATGCAGCATCCGGTTGTGCGGTGCAATATTATTCGCAGAAACGATTCCGGAACAATGGCCAGTTCTATCCCGCGAACGGAGATACAATTGCGATAGCGCGATCGACATAGTCGGCCTTCTGTCCGACCGGGGCGACATAGTGGATCGCTGCTTCGGCGTCCGCGCGGGAGGCGCCGCGCATCAGCATCCACGCGGCCAGATATTGCGAGGACAGGCAGCCGCCGGCCGTCGCCACATTGCCGTTCGCGACAAAGGGCGCGTCGATGACGTCGACACCGGCCGCAATCATCCAGGGTTTGGTCGTCAGATCGGTGCAGGCCGGCAGCGATCCGATCAGGCCCAGCTTCGCAAGGATCAGCGTCCCCGAACATTGTGCGCCGATCAGTTGCCGCGCGGGATCGAGGCGGATCTGCGCCATCAGGCCGGCATCCTCGACGATCTCGCGCGTCTTTGCGCCGCTGCCAATGATGACGGCATCGGCCTCCGCCGCGAAGGCCAGCGCCATTTGACGCTCGATCGTGACACCGTTCATCGACGTCACCTGTTCGGTCGGACAAGTGATGTGCGCCTGCCAGCCCTTCGCACGCATCCGGTTCAGGATCGCCGAGGCGACAAACGAATCGAGTTCGTTGAAGCCGTCGAACGTCAGGATTGCGATCTGCATGGTCAGCCTTTCACCGTCCCGATCAACCCTGGCAGCAGCGATGCGACAAGCAGCAATGCCATGCCGATGTTGAAGCCGCGCAACAGCGACGGTCGCGCGATCAGATGGCGAACGGCCAGGCCGCCCCCCGCCCACAGCATGATGCAGGGAATGCCGCATATCGCGAGGATGAACGCCACGATCGTCACGTCGGTGATGAGATGCTCGGGCCGCGAGAAACTCGTCGCGGCGCCCAGCGTCATCGCCCAGGCCTTGGGGTTGACCCATTGGAAGGCCGCCGCGTCGAGGAAGGTCAACGGCTTCGCGCGCTCCCCACCGCCACCGACACCGGACGAGGTCGCGATCCGCCACGCCAGATAGAGCAGATAGGCCGACGATACGATGTGCAGCACGGTATAAAGCCACGGCGCCCGCGCGACGATCCCCGCGAGCCCGAGCCCGAACAGCAGCACCATCACCACGCAGCCGATACTGATGCCGAAGATGTGCGGCAGGGTACGCCGGAAGCCGAAGGTCGCGCCCGACGAGAGCAGCATCATGTTATTCGGCCCCGGCGTCACGGTCGACACCACGCAGAACGAGGTCAGGGCCACCAATATGTCCGGCGTCATCGGCCCAGATCCATAGCCAGCGCATATTCAGCTGTGACAATCGCATCTCGACCATGCTGCCGGACCGCCGCCCGATCTTCGCGAATTCCCGCGGCAAGTGCGACACCTGCGAACCCGAGCAGCAGGAAGGTGGCGATAGATATGGACCGAAATTCTCTCATGACCCGACTCATTCGCTATATTGACAATGCCGAAATGTACGGCAATGTGTCACAAGTCAAAACCAATATTGTCACCATGACAATTGATGCGCGCACCGCCGAAGGATCTCGATCGAATGTGGACCCCCGCCTTGCTGGACGATGCCGATACGGTGACGGGCCGGCTGGTCAGCGCATTGCGGCGCGATATTGCCGAAGGTCGATTGAGCCCAGGTACGAAATTGCCACCCCACCGCGAATTGGCACACCGATTGGGTATCGGCATCGGCACGGTGACGGCGAGCTATGCCGAGGCGGCCCGGCAGGGGCTGCTGACCGCGCAGGTCGGGCGCGGCAGTTTCGTGGCCGAAGCGGCCGCCCTGCCGGCCGGCCCGATCCTGATGGGCCAGAATATCCCGCCGCTTGCCCCCAGCGCCCGCCGCTTTTCCGCCACGCTCACCAAGCTGCGCAACCGGGCCGATCTGACCGATCAGCTCACCTATGCGCCCGCCGCGGGCCACGATACGCATCGGCGGCTCGGCGCAATCTGGCTGCGGCAGACGAGCGGGATGGACGCCGCCGATCCGAAGCGGTTGATCGTGACGACCGGCGCCCAGCAGGCGATGACCCTGGCGGTCGACACATTATGCCGGCCCGGCGATACGATCGTCACCGAAGCGGCGACCTATTTCGGCATCCGATCGATCGCGCAGGCCGGCGGCTACAAGGTTCGCGGGCTGGCGATGGATCAGGAAGGGCTGCTGCCCGATGCGCTGGAGCGCGCCGCGGCGCAGGGCGCGCGGGTGCTTTACACCTTGCCGACCCTCCAAAATCCCACCGGCCGGACGATGAGCGCCGCCCGCCGCGCCGATATCGCCGGCATCGCCCGCAAATATGGCCTGTGGATCATCGAGGACGACATCTATTCGGCCTTCGCGCTGGGCAATAGCCCGCCCCCGCTCAGCCTCCATGCGCCCGAGCGAAGCTTCTATATCAACGGCACGTCGAAGGCGCTCGCCCCGGGCCTGCGCACCGGATATCTGCTGGTGCCCGATGCCGATCATCTCGAACGCGTCCTGCGGCTGATCCGGGCGCGCATATATGCTCCGGCGACGATGGGCGCGATGATTGCCAGCCAGTGGATCGAGGACGGATCGGCGGCGGAGATCGTCTCAGAGATGCAGGCGGAAATGCAGCAGCGCGGCGCAATTGCCCGACGCATGCTGGGCGACGTGATGGAATTGCCTGCCGACCCGCGTTGCCCGCATATCTGGCTGCCGATGCCTGAACTGGCCGCCGAACGCATGGCAGCGCGGGCATTGCGCGCGGGCGTCGAGGTTACGCCGCCCTCGGCCCCGGTTGTCGACCCCGATCTGATTTCGGGCGTGCGTGTGTGCGTCGGCGCGATCGCCGATCACCGGCAAGTGGAAAGCGCCCTGCGGATAATCGCAATGTCAATGACCAGCGAAGTATCCGACCGGGTGGAAGCCGTGGTTTAATGTATATATCTGGAATCGGCGGAAACGCCTTTCGGATGTCTCCACTTCTGTGCAGAGCCAAGCCATGACCATGTCCCCCTTCGATCTCTTCACCGGCTGGTTCGCCGAAGCCCGTGATTCCGAAACCAACGATTCGAACGCGATGGCGCTCGCAACCGTGGACGCAGACGGGCGGCCGTCGGTGCGCATGGTGCTGCTGAAGGGGCATGACGCGCGCGGATTCGTCTTCTACACCAATCTGGAAGGCCGAAAGGCGCAGGACATCGCCGCCAATCCCGCCGTAGCCTTGCTATTCCATTGGAAATCGCTGCGCCGTCAGGTGCGGATCGAAGGAAGCGTCTCCCCGGTCACCGATGCGGAGGGCGACGCCTATTTCGCCAGCCGCGCCCGTGACTCGCAGATCGGCGCCTGGGCCTCGGATCAATCCCGCCCGCTGCCCGATCGCGCGACCTTCGAACGACGATTCGAAGCGATGCAGGCGCGATTCGACGGGAAGGATGTGCCCCGACCGCCGCATTGGTCCGGCTTCCGGGTGGTGCCGGATCGGATCGAATTCTGGCAGGATCGCGCGCACCGGCTGCACGAGCGCCGGCTGTTCACCCGAACGGCGGATGGCTGGAACGAAGGGCTGCTCTATCCATGACGTGGCGGCCCGCGTGAACGGCGCATCCAATATCCGCGCGGCTTCGGCGTCGGTCTCCGTCGCCGCGATCCTGTTCGCGTTCAAGACCTATGCCTTCTGGGATACCGGTTCGGCGGCGATGCTGGGATCGCTCGCCGATACCGGGCTCGACATGATGGCATCGGTGGTGACGCTATACAGCGTTCATCTGGCCGCGCGGCCGGCCGATCACCAGCACCGGTTCGGACATGGCAAGGCCGAGGCGATCGCCGCCTTGTTCCAGGTGATCCTGATCAGCCTGGCGGCGTTCGGCATCGCCGTCCATGCGCTTCAGCAGGTTCTGACCGGCGCATCCACCACCGGCGCCGAATCGGGCATCCTTGTCTCGATCCTTGCGCTGCTGCTGACACTCGCGCTGTTATCCTATCAGCGGCGGGTGATCGCGCGGACCGGATCGATCGCGATCCGCACCGATCAGGTCCACTATCAGAGCGACCTCCTGCTCAACATCGCAGTCATCGCCGCGCTTGTGCTCGATCATTTGTTAGGGTTGCGCGGCGCCGACGCACTGTTCGGCATCGGGATCGCCGCCTACCTGCTGTACCGCGCGCTCCAGGCCTCGCACGAGGCGATCGATCAGCTGATGGACAAGGAGTGGCCGGAGGATCGCCGCTGCGCCTTCCTCGAAGTGGCCAACACCCATCCCGAATTGCAGGGCATCCACGACCTGCGCACCCGCACCTCGGGCGACCGCGACTTCGTGCAGTTCCACGCTTGGGTCGATCCGGCGATGACGGTCGGCGCGGCGCATCGCGTGATGGATGAAATCGAAGCCAAATTGGGGATCGTCTTTCCCGGCGTGGAAATCATCATCCACCCCGATCCGGCGGGACATATCGACAAGGATCTGGACCAGAGCATATGAAAATCCCCTTCCAGCAAATCGACGCCTTTGCCGATCGGCCGTTTGCCGGCAACCCCGCCGCGGTGATGCCGCTCGATGCCTGGCTGCCCGACGCCACGCTGCTGGCGATCGCGGCCGAGAATAATCTGGCGGAAACCGCGTTCATCATTCCCTGGGCTGGGCCCGAGGCGGACTATGAATTGCGCTGGTTCACACCCGCTGTCGAGGTCGCGTTGTGCGGCCACGCCACGCTCGCGACCGGCCACTCGCTGTTGTCCGCCGATCCTGCGATCGACACTGTGCGCTTCATGACCCGCAAGGCCGGCATTCTCGAAGTGGCGCGCGACGGCGATGGCTATCGGTTGGCCCTGCCGGCATGGAACACCGATCCGAAGCCCCTGCCTGCCGAGTTATTGGCGGGTGTCGGCGGAAGGCCGATCGAAACCCGCTGGCGCGACGGCGGCTATGCGCTGCTGATCTACGAAACAATGGCGGAAATTCGCGCGCTCGATCCCGACTTTCGCGCACTGAAGCCGCTTGGCGACCTGCTGCTGATCGCAACCGCGCCGGGCGAGGATACCGATATTGCCAGCCGGGTCTTCGCCCCCGGTGCCGGGATCGACGAGGATCCGGTCACCGGATCGGCGCACTGCCTGCTCACCACCTATTGGGCCGAGCGGCTGGGCCGCACCAGCTTCACCGCCTTCCAGGCCTCGGCGCGCGGCGGCTATCTGTCGTGCATGCTCGATGGCGATCGGGCGGTGCTGGGCGGGACATGCGTGACGGTGGTCGAGGGGGTGTTCCGGTTGCCATAAGGCAAAGCGAAATAATTCCAGCAGGGATATCGCTCTGAATAGCAGACGCAACAAGGACGACTGCCTGCCACGATAATCTATCAGCTTGCGGACAATCGGCGCGATTTTTCGCGGGAAGATCCATCCGTCCAGGCCTAGCAGGGCTCACGTTCGGCCGGGGTTCCCCGAGATCGCCAAAAACCTTGGTAGCGGAGGAGGGATAGCAAGCTATCGCATAAATATATGAAAATATTACCTTTATTCCGTTTCGCGCACGTTTCATGTTCCCCGAAACACCCCAATGCGACCAAGTGAGCAGAATTTCGGACAAACCGTTGCCAAACGGAGCCATCGTGACCCTGCATCGCCCCGATCGAACCGCAGGGTTCTCCTCAGCACCGCCTAGCGACCGCGTTGCGCCAGAACTTCCGTTCATCTTTCTCTTGGCGCCGGCCCCCGCTTTCGCGGCGCGAGCGTCAGGCCGGTGCGGGCCTCCATAACGGCGAGCCATTCCTTCGATCCGACCGGACGGCCGACGCTCTCGGCCTTGCGCAAGGTGGCATAGGTCATCGCTTCGTCGAAGGGCTCGCTCAGGAAGGCGGAAAAATCGCCGACCCGGTCCACCGCCGGCGCAACCGTGACGAAGCGGTCGTCCATGCCGGCGATCAGCGCAGCCGTGCTCGACCAGGGCCAATCCTCCGCCTGCTCGACGAGCTTCGCCCGCACAGGATTGAGCGCCACATAGCGCAAGGCGGTCACCAGATGCGGCTCATCCATCGCGACCGAACTGAAGCGCCCCTGCCACAGATGGCCAGTCACCCGCATTCGCGCATTGATATAGCCGGTATAGTGGCGGTGGACGTAGCGAAAGGTTCGGCGCAGCCCATCCTCGTCGCCGGGCACCGCGATGATATGAACATGGTTCGGCATCAGGCAATAGGCCCAGATCGCCACCTGCGCATGTGCCGCCGCGTCGGCCAGCAGATCGAGATACAGCGCATAGTCGCCCTCCTCGAAGAACACCCGCTCGCGGCGATTGCCGCGCTGGGTGATGTGGTGCGGGATGCCGGGGAGGACGATGCGGGGGAGTCGGGCCATAGACGTCAAGATATCGAGATCGGCGAACGAGTAAAGGGGTTATTGCACGTGTCACCGTAACCCCGGTTCGGTGGCGACATATAAAGGCCAGCTATATCCTGCACTTTGTCGACGAACAGCGGATCCGTAGACAGCTTGAATGCCTCTGACCGGTGCGGCTGCAGGCCAAACGCGCCCCAGATCCGGCGGATGGTGGTGTGCGATAGCCCAGACTCGGCTGCCATGGAGCGGATCGACCAATGTGTGGCGTCCTTTGGGGTCGTGCTCAGCGTGCGCTCGATTATCTGGGCCACTTGTGTGTCAGATACTGTTCGTGGCCGACCCGCACGATATTCGTCAGTCAGCCCTTCAATGCCATCCTGCACGAACCGGCGGCGCCATTTGCCAACTGTGTGCTCGTGGACACCGAGACGTTCGGCAACTTCCTTGCTCTGCAGACCCTCTGCACACAGCAGAACCATTCGGCATCGATCCGACAGCGAACGCGGCGCTTTGTGGCGGCGGACCTGAGCTTCAAGAAAACGTCGATCTTCCCCGCTCAAAACAACCACGTCTGCTTGTCTGCCTGCCATCACCTCAGCCCCTGCCTGCATACAAGAGCTTATACAATGAAGCTTACTTCAGTTCCAGATGACTAGCTGCCGCCACATGAGTGATGAATGAAAGTGTGCTGTAGATTATCAGTGGATGTGATGATCACTTCCATCTGACCAGGCTTTATCACCATAGGATAATTTTCAGGAAAACCGCGTTCCTTGGTCACTAGCCGAGCCGGAGAACCGATTATATCGATCCCCGGATCAACAGCCAAATACGGCTGCTGCTTGAAGTACTGCAGATGGGCAGTCGCAATCGGCTTGCCTGCCGTCAGCAGCGATCCGTTCCGGACCTCGAAAGTTGCGTCGCTGGCGCTATAGCAGCCAGATATATCACTCGGTTCGTTATGCTTCCGATACGCTATCTGAATGAACAATATCGTTAGCACAGGAATTGCGCACACGATCGCAAGTTGGACGCGGCCCATGCTCAATGCCCAATATGGCAGTTGAAAAGGCGCGTGCCGGTCGCCGAGACAGAGCCCCCAGCACCAGGAGCTCCCGCCGCAACGGTACCATTCGTCATTGGTGTTGACGCCGTGAGCGTAGCCGACAGACTTACGGCGCCGAACGTCCCGTTCGCGGTGACCGAGAAGCCGGCCAAGTTCTGAATGCTGTCATAATGACCAGCGAATAGGCCGCCACCAATGTCCAGGCCACCGCCGCCGCCGAGCGAGAAAAATTCTCCGTAAGAGCCGGTCGTGTTGTTGTGGAAGTGACCAACACTACCCGTGACGCCGCCCCCTACGATAGCCGTACCTGTCAGGCCAAAGGTCGTTACCGAGCCAGACTCTTGCGCAACTTGCGCACAAGCGTCCGCTGGGGTCTGCTGTTTTTGCGGCGGAGGTGGATCGCCGCCACCGCCGCCACTAAAGTCAGGAACGCGGTAAAGATCTTCGGCCAGCCGATCCAATGCGTCGCCAATTGTAAGTTCCGCAATGAAAATCTTCGTATTCCGAGCATCCACACAAGCTCGATCGCACTCCACGATTATTTCCGGTGGCGGCGGGTTCGGATCAATGGGCTTAACGTTCGGATTTTCCTCTAATCCGGTTGGATCCGTGGCATTCATTGGGTCATTTCGGACATAGGCATACAGGTTCATATTATCGGCATACCCGATCGGATCGGTCTGCAGGAAGCGCCCCAGCGTCGGCGAGTAGATGCGCGCCTTGTAATAATACATCCCTAACTCTGGCAACCAAACCTGGCCAGCATATTGAAACCGTCCAAGATTCGTCGTCGCCGGAATGCCATAAGGATCATAGCTGTTGGTCGCAATCGACGCGCCAGAACTGTTCGTCACCGCGATGATCGATCCTCGCTCGTCAGCATGCAGCCAACGCTTGTCACTCGTGCCCGAGCCTTCATACCAAACGAGCGGTTCGTCGGTGCCGGGACCATGGACGTAGCGGCGCAGCAGATTGCCGCCGTCGTCATATTCGGCCACGAGCATCGAGCCGTCATAATCGAAACGGGTATGGGTGTTGCTGCTGTAGGCCAGTCGATCGAACGCATCATAATCGAAGCGGTCGCTATCCGCACCGGTCAACTCGTTGTCGGTGCTGTAGGCGTAGGTCTTGCTCCCGGCGTTGGTGAGATTCCCGCGCGCATCATAGGTCGGATTGATCGTCCCTGACGAGGCGATCTGCGTGTACTGATTGAGACCGTTCGCCGTGTAGGTGCGGTTCACGTTGTAATTCTGCGTCCAGGCGTAGCTGTCCGTATAGCTCGTGCGCTGGTAGATCTGGCTGGCAGGGCTGTAGGTGAAATTGACGCCGTAGTCTTGCGCCGTCCCTGCCAGATCCTGGGACAGCGCGTTCAGCCGCGACATCGCATCATAGCCGTAATAGGTTGCGGCACCGCTGGGACGACCGATTGCCGTTCTTCGTCCCAGGTCGTCATAGTAGAACGCTACCAAGCTGCTCGATCCGCTTTCGAGGATGCCAGTCATCTCGCCGAGATTGTCGTAGGCATAGGAGAGGGAACCATCAAAGCTCGCCATGGTATCATTATACCACGTCATCGTGGCGCGATGACCATCTGCATAATAACTGTAGTTATGCGATCTGTTGACGCCGTTATAAGCGGTCGTCTCGTAAACCTTACGACCGAGTGCATCGTAGATAGCGGCGCTGTTGATGCCATAGACTCCGTTACCTCGTCCCGTACTCGTCAATCGGCCCAGCAGATCATAGGCGTAGCTGACATTGGCGTTGTTGTTACCCGCGTAGTAAGCCCTGCCGGTCAGACGGTTTAGATCGTCGTACACAAGGAAATATTGAACCCCATCACGTCGGCGCCGCGCAGTGACCCGAGAGCCCGCATCATAGGTCAGTTCCTCATAGTCGGTCGGTGATGCAGCGCAGGTAGCAGCCGTTGCCTGGAAACAGGTCCGCCAAGCCCGGTCGAAGCCGTCATAGGCGTAGCCCGTCATATTACCCTTGGCGTCCGCCGCCGTCGCCGTCTTGCCATTTGCCGTGTACGTGTTCGTTAACTCGTCGCGCACAAGCCCTGTGCCATAGCCACTCTGCACCTTAACCGTCCGGCTATCATTGTCATAGACCGTCTTTGTGATCCGATCCGGCCCGAAGCTGCCGGCCGTAGTCTGCGTGCAGGCTGATGTCGTTGATCCGAATAGGCCGCTATTCATGCGCACGGCGCTGCAATCGGGCCTACCCGCACCATCATAGCTATATTCGGAAAGCGCCTGTGTCACACCGCCGACGACCAGCGCGTCCTTCACCTTGCGGGCCGCGCTGTCATATGTCGTGTTCAGGGTCTGCAAAACCGTCATGCCGGTAAGATCGCTGAGCGCCGTACCGTTCGTAGTGCCCTGTTCGGCCGTAATGACCTGACTGTCGGCGTTGTAGGTCAGTCGCGTCGCGCGGCGCTTCAGCGCGCCTCCGCCATCCGGATCGGGGCTGATGGCGCCCGTCACGCGCCGGTCGGCGTCGTAGAACGTATAGGATACATTGCTCAAGGGATCGGTCGCCGTCACCGTGTTGCCGAAGAGATCATACGTCACGCTTTTGGTCGTCATCGAAGGCGTAATGCCCGACCCCGACGAGGACGAGAGCGCATTGAGGTTGCTGCCCACGCTGCCCGATCCTGCCTCATAGGCGATCGTCGTGCGGGTCTCGTCGGTCGTTCCGGGACATGATGATGCCGCGGTCGTCTGGCAAGCCGAGGTGCTCGTGAGACGATAGACCGGACCCGGTGCTGCCGCCAGCGATCCCGTGCTGTTTTTGTACCAGGCATAGAGCCCGGTGTAGCTATACCGCGTCTGCGGGCGGATGCCGCCCGATGTCGCGGGCGGCGCAGTCACCGTCAGCACGCCGCCGTGGGTGCTGTCGTAAGTGTAATCGGTCGTCTTGCCAAGCGCATCCGTCGTGCTCGTCGGCTTGTTGCAGGTTAGCGGATTGCTGCAGGTTGAAGTGTAGGCGGCGCTTGTCCCGATATTGGCTGGAGTGCCCGGCGTCTTGGACACGGTTGACGTTGCCGTCACGTTGCCGCGCGCGTCAAAGGTGTACGTCGTATAATTGCCCTCCGGCGCCGTAGACCGTGTCGTTCGCCCAAAGCTGTCATAGAGATAGCCGGTGGTGTGGGCATAGGCATCGGTGTCGCTGCGTACCAGCCAATCATAGTTCCACGCATCGGAAATGACGGTGCGCGCAGTGGATAGCGGCCCGGACATCGTCATGGTCCGCGCCGTCCCGGAATCACTCCATGCGTAGTTCCAGGTGATCCCGTCCTTCGTTACCGAAGATACTTTGCCATCGGTCCCGTATGCGATCGTCACATTATCGGTCGATGAACTCGGCCTCTTGATACCGGTAATATGGCCGCTGGTGATCGTGTAGCGTGTGACGTTGCTCAACGCATCGGTGACGGTGAAGGTACCGCTGCCCGCATAGTCATATGGTTGCGAATAGGTGACGGTCGGCCATGCATTGGTGAGCGAGCAGGTGTCGGCGCTGGCGATGCAATATTCGACAGCGTTGTTGATCGCGGTTACCTGAACGATCTGGTGCCACCAGACGAGATTGCTGGGATCGTCGATCGTGTTCGCCGCATAGCTCAGCTTGATCTGATAGCCGAGCGTGTTGGTAACCGATTGCAACCGGATCGAATAGGCTAAAGCTGTGGTGCAATGACCATGATCATCGGTTCCCGTCGTGCAATATCCAAAGACTTTGTACGCATAATTCCATGTGACGCCATTTGGAAACGTAATACTCGAAACTATACCCAAATTGGCTTGATAGCCATCATAGCCAGCACCGGAACCGAATACAGCCACTGTGCCATTGTTAGTCGTGTAGGTATAACTTCCTCCGCTGTAGACGAGCTTCGCGCCATTGCCCTGCCGCGCAACATAGGATGCGGTGCCGCTGTCGTAGTCAAAGTAGTCGGAAGATCCACCCACGCTAACTCTGACGGCGGCGCCGCCGTCCAACGTCGCTTCGAGATTGTCCCGCCAGCCGCTGCCATCCTGCCAATAGCGCGTATAGGACATGCCATCGCCGGCCGGGCCAATCGACACGTCAGTTGCAGTAATATTCAGCGAGCCCCGCGCGATGTCGACACCATTTGCGTCCACCGCCTGCCGCATGGGTGGAGCCGCAACTGGCGTGATCGCACCAGCCTGCGACACGAGCAGGAGCACTCCGAATAGCGCCAGCAACGGCCGGATCGCCAACCAGATCAGCCTGAGTCGCGGACGAAGGCCGACGGACATCTCATCAATCATCATTTATTACCCCTACAGGCCCGTTCCCATGGGCCATCGTCAGGACATCACTCGCCGCGCGTCACTTTCAGATGCGCCGCATCGCTCGTCAGATGCAGTTTCACCGGAGCCACCATGTCGGTGGTCCGTGCTCCCTGGGTCGCACGCGTGACCGATACCCGACCGCTGGCAGCAAACTCCGTCACATCGACTTTGATTGATGTTGGTGGCCGCTCTCCCTGTGATTTGACGGCCATGCCCATGTCCGCGGTCAGATCCTCGATCAACACATCATTCTGGCCGCCCGGCTTCACGAGCAAAACTTGTTCACCGCTGGGCGTTTGGTTTGTCACCAGAAAGCGCCCGAGCTTCGCGTTATAAGCGGCGTTGAAGCTGCTGGATGTTCCCAGCCGGACGCTCACGTCCGGACAGAACAAAAACAGCTCCTTCTGGGTCAGCTTAGGGGGTGACACGGCTTCGATCCGGCAGGGCGTATCCGATGTGGATGCCGGTGTATCAGGTGCTGCCGACGGCGAGGCCGTCAGCAGAAGAAATGCGAGATTTGCTGCCATCATCATGTCACTGCTCCCGCTCGCTCAAAGAACGACCATTGGATCGATGCAAAGGTCCTCGTGGCCGGAATAACTTTCATTAATTGGGCGCGTAAAATGATGTAATATAGCAATTACCGCTGGTCGTTTCGTACCAAACACCCACCAGCTTACCCGTGCTCTTCGCCGATAATACGAGCGACCAAAATCGATTCTTGTCGTCCACGGTGGCGCTAGAATTGAAATTTAGCGAACCAGATGCACAGGGTGATCCTGTGTAATAAGCGACAACATTATTTCCGACGTAATTCTGCAGGAGCCAACCCGTTGGAACGGCCTGCATGCTCGTATCGGCCAAAGCGGGTGCCGATGAGATTATAGCTGCAACGGCCAGCAATATTCTGCGAAGTGACGACATACCAACCCCCAACTTCAAAACAAGCCTATGATAAACCTCGCACACCCACGTCCTATCGGAGCGCGAATACTCGCGCTACTGCACCTGCGACGCCAGCGGGATGATCGTGAAGCCTGCGATCGGAAGGACTACGACCCGCATAGGCGGCCCGGAATTCGCTGATCCCGTCACCACATGTGTCGCCCGATTATCGGCCGCATCGTAGGTGGTCGTCGCCACGAGTCCATTGTTCACGGTGCCGCTGGTCGACGACTGTGTCAGCCGCCCCAGCGCATCATAGCTGTAGGTAACCGTCTCGGTTGCATAGGCGCCGCCCGAGGGAATTATCGCCGCGGCAAGGCGCAAGCCGTAAAGAAACGCCGCCCGCTTGAGGATCATTGCACTCCCCCCGATGATTTACGGATGCCCACCACTCTGCCTGAACCTCGGGCCAATTTGGCAAAAGCGCAATCCGTCTGCAGAAAATATTACATCCGAATCCGATATTTTTGCTGCCGATCGGGATCAACGATGGCCGCGTTATTTGTTGATCTGACTCTGGAGAGGGGGCAGATGTCGCTTCTGTCGTGGGTCGTAACGAAGCCCGCAGCATAAAATTCGGACTTTTCAGGCCCGAAGGGCTGACGAAAGGGAAATCGCAAATGTTGGCGAAATTTGGCAAATTCTGTGCGCTCTTGATCGGGCTTCTGTGCGCGTCGCCATCACTGGCTTTTGATTGGTCCGTGTCAGGCCACGTTATCGCGATCGAAGGCACGTATATGCCGAGCAACCTCCCCTTCCAGATCGACGTCGCCGGTGGCAGTTGCGCCGCTGGCACGTTCCTCCATTGGAACATTGGAGGCTCCGATGCGACAACCCGCAACATTAATGCCCAGTCTGTGCTGTCAATCCTGATGACTGCCAAATCATCTGGACAGAAGGTGACTGTGTTCGGCAACAATAGCGGTTGCACGATCGATTTCATCTATCTGCAATAGCGCCACTCAACACTTCGGCCCTGGCGTCCAACGCATTACATCATAGGTGCGCCCAAGCGTTCCCACGACGCGGATGACGGCGAGCAGCGATGAGCCCTGCGCAGTGCGCAAGCGGACCCGGATCGCCGTGCCAGGCTGCAACACCGTGGGCGCTTCGCCACCACCCTGCGGCACGGCAAGCGCCTGCGCGAGGAGCGCTGGCATCGCAGCTTCGTCGGGCCGGGTCAGTCCCGAATAAAGCGTGACATAACGATCCAGGCAGACATCTGAACTTTTGGCCACGCCTGCCAGCACATGATCCAGCATCGCCTGGCTCGCGATCCGGCGATTCTGGTTCCGAAGTTGCTGCAACCGCCCCTGAAGCAACGTCCGTCTGGCCGCCGCCACGCCCAGCCCCTGCAGCGCGCGATCGATGACGGCAGGATCCCCATCGTTCAGATCGAGCCTGCCGGCTTCGCTGCTCACCTCGGCGGAGATGCTGCGGCCGTCAATATCAACGGTGCCTTGGGCCGGCGCGCGCGCCCACTGGCTCTGATCGCCGCTGAAGAGGATGTCGGCAGCGATAGTCTGCATCGCCGCGTCGAGATCGAGCCGCGCCTGAACCTGCACGGCCGCCGCATGACTCGCCTCAGCCTTGCCGGCCCCGCGCAGCATCATCAACGCCACCACGGCCCCACACAGCAGCAGCAGCCACAAGGCGGTGATCAGGACGAAGCCCTGCTCACCTTCTGGGCGGGATCGGCGCACCGGCCTGCCTCGCTTTCGCGCGATCGATCAAGGGTCTGGTGCGATCCAGACCGCTGATGACATCATCGACGACCGCCCGCACATCATCGGGCGTCCGGATCACCGTCGGCGTAATCAGGATAACCAGTTCGGTCCGTGTCGCCGTCCGGTTCTGATTGCCGAAGGCGGCGCCGAGAACGGGGATCTGGCTGAGCAACGGAATCCCCGATTTCTGGATCGTCGCGCGTTCGCGGATCAGGCCGCCGAGCGCAATCATCTGGCCGGAACGGGTGGACACCGTCGTCGCCAGCCGCCGCTGCTGGATCGTCGGCGAGTTGATGCCCGAAGTGGTAGTCTCGGCAACGTCGCTCACCTCCTGTGCGATATCGAGCGTGACCGCGCCGCTTTCGTTGACTCGAGGCGTGACCTTCAGGATCACGCCGGTATCGTGCAATTCGATATTGTTGACGACAGGTGCCCCCGCCGACGACACGCTTTGCGCCTGCTGCGTGACGATCGGCACCTGATCGCCGACCTGCAGGGTGGCCGTCTGGTTGTTGAGCACGATCAGTCGCGGCGCGGAGAGCACCTTCACGTCGGTCTTCGATTGCAGCGTGTTGAGCACCACCTTGGCGTTGGTGCCGGCAAATGCGTAGGAGAAGCCCGGAAACAGCGCGGCCGGTGCCGCTGTCGCGGCATTGCGCAGATCGAAGGTCGATTTGCCGTTCAGGAAGGTCCAGTCGACCCCCAGTTCGAAACCCTTGGTCAGCGTCACCTCGGCCAGGGTCGCCTCGATCAGCACCTGCGCGACCGGCCGGTCGATCTTTTCGAGCACTTCGCGGACCAGTTCATATTGCTCGCCGGTCGCATAGATCAGCAGCGAATTATTCTCGTCGCTCGGCACGATGCGCGGGCCCTTGCCGCCCCCATATGAGCCATAGTCACTGCTGCTGCTTCCGCGCGCCGATTGCGCTGCCTGAGGGGCGATTGTCTGCCCGGACTCTCCGGCACCTTTGGCGGACGATCCGCCGATCGATGCGCCGGATATCGAGCCGAGACCCGCACCGCCATTCGCCCCGAGCGATGACGAGGAGCGTTTGCCCTGGCCCTCGCTCTCATCACTGCCCCCGCCGCCGCCGAAGACACGCTGCAACGCGTTGGCCAGATCGCGCGCGCGGCCGTTCTGGACCGAGTAGCTGTAAAGTTTGGGCTTACCGCCCGAGCCGGCATCGAGCCGCCTGATCCACGGATCAAGCCGCGCAAAATCAGCCGGATCGGCGCCGATCGCGATGATCGAGCGTAAGCGAGGCAGCGGCACCAGGCGGACCCGCGTGCCGATGATATCGAACGGCGGCTGGAAGATCGATTGCAATTCATCGAGCATCGTATCGGGGTCGACATTTTCCAATCGGTAGGTCTGGAAATTCATGCCCGCGAGCGCATCGACATCGAAGCGGGCGATCATCGCGCGCGCGGCCTCGCGCTCGCTCTGGCTGCCGCTGATCAATATCTGGTTACGGGCCGGGTCGGTGCCGGCAACCGAATCCTTGCCCAGGAACTGTTCGATCAGCCGCGCCATCTCCTTCGCGCTGGCATTTTTGAGCGTGACGATCTCGGTCGCGTATCCCGCCACGGGCGCCGCGTCGCCGCCGCCGCTGGCGAGGGCACCCGCGAGGCGCGCATCGGCGCGCGGTACAACCCGGTAACTACCACCGCTGACGACGATCGCGGCATTGACCGAGCGCAGCGCATTTTCGAGCAACGGCAGCAAGGATTCACGCGTGACGGGCTTGGCGGTGCGCAGCGTCACATTGCCGGTCACCGCCGGATCGACGCTATAATCGACACCGAGCATCGATCCGAGCAGGGCATCGGCCACACGGCGAATATCGGCATCGACGAAGGCCAAAGTATAGCCGTTGCGCACGTCGTAGGTGACATGCGCGTTGGCGACGGTGGCCTTGGCATCGGTCGCGCCCACGGGCGGTAAAAACCCCGCCGGTATCTGTGCGAACGATGCGATTGCCGTGCTTCCCGCCAACAAACCGGCCAGCGCGTGAGGTAAGGGTTTCATTGTGTCGGTCCTGCTGGCGGCTGATCGGGATGCGGGTTAGCGAATGGCGGCGAGACGGCGGGCGGCTCGGCCGACGGCAGCGATGGAGATGCCGCCTTGCCGAAGTTCAGCCCCACATGCTCCTGCCGGCCATTCATGTCGAAGGTGGCTCCGCTCGCGCTGATCGCGCCGATCCGCCAGCCGTCGATGGTTTCACCGGCATGGAGCAATTTGGTCTGGCCGTCGCTCCCGCGCACCAGAGCGAGCCCCGGCGTTCCGCGCCCGACGATCAGGCCGACCAGCGAGGGCGGCGGTGCCGGGGGCGTGGCCGACGCCGCCGCGTCCGCCACCATATTGCCATCGCCTTCCATCTCCTCGGGCGCGGTGCGATCGGGGTTGAACAAGGGAGCCGCCAGCGCGTCGGCGGGTTGCTCGATCTCGGCCCTGCCGAAGGGGGTCGGTCGGCCAGCCAGCGGCGGCTCGGACGCGGGGCTGTCGTCCGCAAGCAGCCAGGTTGGGATGATCAGCGCCGCGGCCGCCGAGCAGGCAAGGATCAGCCTGTCGCGGGTGATGAGCGAAGGCACGGTTTCGTTCATGGCCGCGCTGCCCAGACAGCAACCGCACGCCCCCGAACATGAGCCGGCGTACCGACGACCAGCGGCGCCTCCACCGACCAACTCTGCAGCCGGATCGCCGGGGAGGCGGCTTCGATATCGGCAAGGAAAGCGACCAGATCGACTTCGGAGCCCGACGCATCGATATCAACCGCGACCTTCGCAGGCGCGCCGGCGGGCGGTGCCGGCGTGATCGAGGGCCCCGTCACCTTGGTGCGTGATGCGCTAGCGCCGATCGAGCCTGTGAGCGTGGCGATAGCGCCTTCGCGCGACGGCGATATGATCATCGCCGTTGCCGGCACGGAATCGCCCTGCTCGGGGGGCTGCGTTGCGGCAATCGCCTCCATCCGCGCGATGCGCGCGCGCGCGATCGACAGTTCGGCGATATTGCCGGCGCAGGCTTGCCATAGCGGCACGATAATCAGGTTCAACAACGTCACTATCGCCAGCAGCAACAGCGCGATGGCGATGATCCGGCGGGAAAATGGCGAAAGCGCGTCGATCATGGAGTGTCGGTCACATAGGTCAGGTCGACGGTCTTGTCGCCATTGGGCGTCCGATCGGAGACCCGCATGCCGGGCAACCGCTTACTGGAGCGCAGCGCGGTATCGAGAGCCGCCTCGTCACCGGCCACCACGGTCAAAGCGAGCCTGCCATCGGGTTTGCGCTCGATCGAACGGATCCAGTCATCGGGCGGCAGCTTCCTTGCCAGTTCGTTGAGGATCGTGGCCACCGGCGGCTGGCGGTAGAGTGGTTCGAGCAGGCGCCGTCGCTCCTCCAGCCGCTTCGCGAGATGTTCGGCGGAGCGGATCTCGCGCACTGGCTGTTCCAGTGCTTCTGCCCGCCACGCGGCGCGAACGTTCAGGATCGCGCTGCCGGTAAAGGTCGTCAGCGGGATGCTGCCGAGCAGCAATGCGGAGATCAGCAGGAGCCCGTGCCGGCCGAAATCGAGCCCGCCCCAGCCGAACGCACCGACTTGCGGAAATGGCGTCCCTTCCCCGTCGTCAGCCGCGCAAATGAGGGGCGTCGGCAAATCATGCGCGGCAAAGCGATCGATTATGGTCTCGATGCGCTCTTTTTTCGCCATGGCGAGCCGGACGTGGATCTGGTCATCGCGGATTTCGCGATCGACGATCGTCCATATCAGATGCTCGGGCCGCAGCGGTGCAATCTCCCCGATCTGCAGCGCAACCGCTGCATCAATGCGGGATCGCGCGGCCAGCGGCAGAACGACCGACGTCGTGAAGATGTCGGGCACCAGCAGCAGAAGGCGCGGACGTGCGTCTTGAATCAGCGCGCCCAGATCGGCAAATTCGGCGGCACCGAAGCTGTCGAACGGGCATGTTTCGACGAAGCGCTCGGGTTCGTCGCCCTGACGCCGTTCGACCGCCACGCAATCGGGCTCGATCAGGATGCGGACGGCGCGCGCAGTGGGCCGTTTGCGGGGATCGAGCGCATGAAAGGTATCGACCAGTTCCTGGCCCCACCACCGCAGAAAACCGGTTATGGCGGGCATCATCGGCATGCCAGCGAAATCGGATCGAACCGGCAATCGCCCCCGGTGGTCACTTTGGGTCGGAAAGCCAAAATCCGTGTCTCATCATTTCTCGCCGCAAAAGCGATGGTGATCGGGCCGTCCGCCGAGCGATAGGCGGTCTTGGCCTGCCCCGGCGTATCGAAACGGATCGACTGGAAGCCGCCAGCCACTTTGATCGGAGCAAGGACCGCAGGCGGCAACGTCACATCATACTCTACGGGCGTGAAGGTCAGCATCAATACGGCGCCATCGCGCTCATCCTGAACCTTCAGCGCCATGTGCAACGGCCCGACCGGCCCAAGCGCGGCGGGCGGATCGATATCGCCCGTCAGCGAGCTTTCCTGAATATGGATCGTCGACACATTGGCCTGGCCTGGCTGCAGCGAGCCAATCAGCTTTTCGAGCACCGCTGCAGCGTTCGCGACCTTTGCGCCATCCTTTTCGACGACCGTCTGGCGCGCCTCGCGGGTCAAAGAGGCCGTCGCGGCGCCAAGCCCTACCAGCAGGAGGCTGCCGGCGGCCATCGCCGCGAGCAATTCGACCAGGGTGAAACCATTGTGGCGGATCATGGCGTTGCAATCCGCTCGAGGCGGCGCGTCGTGAAGCTTTCGAGGCGGCGCCCGTCCTTGCTGACATCGACCTGCGTCACAACCAGCGCATAAAGGCCGCGCCGATCGGTTGCCAACGCATGACGGCTCGTGGTCCAGTCGAGCCCCGCCTCGCTGCCATGCCCCGGCCGGACGGTGGGATCGCTGCCACTCCGTGCCAGGATTGCCTCGCCCAGCCGCACGGCTGCTTGATGGGCCGTGGCATATTGGCTTTGCCGCCGCGCACTCGATGCGCCGTCGAGAATGATCATCAGCAGGAAAGTCGCCATCACCAGCGCCACCAGCACCTCGACAAGAGTGAAGCCGAATTCAGCTTGCCGCACGGCGCACTCTTCCATCGATCCAGCCGATCAGGATCAGCGGCCGCCCCGCAAGGCTGACCGTCCCGCCATTGCTTGATCCGTCGGGATAGAGAATGGGCGCCTGCGCGCCGCCTATTGTCGACACGAAGCTCGGCGTATCCGCGTCGGTCTTGCCCTTGAGGTTGACGGTCGCCGGCTCACCACTTGCCCGTGCGCTGGCAAAACCCTGTGCGATCCGCTGCTCAAGTTCAGCGGCAATCCGCTCACGCGTCAGATAGGCCGGACGGCGGAATGCCGACGGCGCCATGGTCGCAGCCAGCAGGCCGATTACCGTCAGCACAACAAGCATTTCGATCAGAGTAAAGCCGGCGTGTGAGACATTTTGCAGCGTAGATCGTGGAACAATACACCATGGATTGTCAGTTCTGTCTGTTTTCCAGACTCTGAGTCGCAAGTATAACAATTCGGTCACGCACGCCCTCCTCATCGTCGCTCCAAATCAGACGGTACAGTGTGCCTTTCGCACGATTCACGCGAGTGAGGCCGCAGGGATTATCTCATCTTCACTGCGATGACATTGGGGCGATTGCCGGAACAGCCGTTGACCGTTAGCATATGTGATCTGCATATAGGCTCCCGTCCATCCGCCGTCGACTTCGGTTATTCGAGTCCAGCTCAAATCGGTAGGCGCGCCAATCGCAGGCTGCGATGCCGGTGCTAATAGTATTAATACAGACACATCCCGAGAGAAATTTTTTAACCTCATAAAATCCCTCTACCCTCGGCAACAATTGTTCGATGGTGCTAACGATGATTTGATGCGAAGTTTTGGATTATTAAATCACTCCGCCGCGGACAAATCGGCATCGTCGCCACGCCCGCCCTCCTTGCCGTCCGCACCCAGGCTGATCAGGTCATAGGGGTGGCCCGTCCCCGGCGACCGATAGATGAACGGCCGGTTCCATGGATCGATGATCTGATGCTCGCGCCGTACATAAGGTCCATTCCAGTCGGGCAGGTCGCCCGCCGGTTTCCACAACACAATGAGCCCCTGCGCCGTCGTCGGGTAACCACCCATATCAAGCTGATAGGCGTTGAGGCTGTTGCCCAGCGTTTCGAGCTGAATCCGCGCCGCTTTATGCTTGGCGCTCTCAAGCAGCTTCATCACCTGCGGCACCGCGACGGCGGCGATCAGGCCGATCACCACCAGCACGACCAGCATCTCCATCAAGGTGAAGCCGGCCTCCCGCTCCCTGGCCATGCCATTGGTTCGGCGGTTCATTCGGCGAAATCTCCCATCGCAAAGATACCCAACATGACCCCGGCGACCAGCATGCCCACTAGCCCGCCGAGCAGGATGATCGTCACCGGATTGGCGAGCGCCACCATCCGGTCGATCCGCGCACGCACCGCTTCGGCCATGATATTGCCGGCCTGGGTGGCCGTCTCACCGACCTTGCCGCCCTGTTCGCCGACTTCGATCAGCCGCACCACCGTCGAGGGCAACAGGCCGCCACGGGCCAGGGCTGCGGACAGCCGATGCCCGGCTCTGATCTCGCGCTCTGCGGCCAGCAGGAAATTCTGCCAGCGCCCGCTGGCGAGCGTGCCCCGCACCAGCGGCAAGGCATCGACCACCGTCAGTCCATTGAGGATCAAAGTGCCGAGCACACCGGCGAATTGCGCTGACAGATATTGATCGCGCAACGACAGCAAAGGAATGAAACGCCGCACCGGCGCGATCCAGTGCCCGGCCATACCGCTGCGGCGGATCAGGACGACCGCGCCGATCAGCGCGCTCATCGCCAGCAATGCCGCCCACGCATGGTCCTGCACGATATGCGACATGATCAGCACCATCTGCGTCAGGAAGGGCAGCCGCGCCTCCTGCCCTTCGAACAAAGGCTCGAACTGCGGCACCACCATCGTCAGCACCAATGTCAGCGCCGCGATCGTCGCGACCAGCACAGCGGCTGGGTAGCTGAGCGCGGTCACCAGTTGGCGCCGCGTCGTTGCCGCCAGCTCCAGCCGTTCAGCGAGCGAAGTCAGCGCATCGCCGAGCCGACCGCTGCGCTCGGCCGCGCGCAGCACCCCCGACACATAAGTCGGGAAAGCGCGCGTCTCCTCGAACGCCACCGCGAGACTCCCGCCGCCCCGCACCCGGACGAGCGCCGCCGCAAGCATCCGGCGCGAGACCGCCCGGGGATTCTGTTCGCGCAGCAGATCGAGCGACCGATCGATCGGAACCCCCGATCGCACCAAAGTCGCCAGTTGCCGCAGGATCAACGCCTGCTCGGTCACCGGCAATCCGCGCGACACGGTCACCGGCTGCTGGAGGATTTCCGAAAGACTCCGGCTACCGCTGTGCAGATCGAGCGGTGTGAAACCATCGGCCATCAGCCTTGTAACCGCCGCCTCCCGGCTCGGCGCCTCCAGCGTGCGCCATTCCGACGCTCCGGCCGCCGACAGGACAAGGCAACGCCATGCCGTCATCCGGCTTGCACCGCCCGTTCGACTTCCGCGATCGTCGTCACGCCGCGCGCGACAAGGCTCAGCCCATGGCCATGGAGCGTCTCGCGCGGATCGCGGGCCGACGCTAGCGTCTCGGCATTGCCGGCGCGGATCAGCCTACGCAACGCCTCGTCCACCTCGACAACCTCGATCAACGGAATCCGGCCCGCATAGCCGCTTTGGTGGCATGCGCTACAACCCACTGGATCGAACAGCTCGTCCACCACCGCCATGCTCGCTGCAGCAAACACCAGCCGCTCGGCCTCAACCGGGGATCGCGGCGCGCGGCATTCGGTGCACAACGCACGGATCAGCCGCTGGGCGATCGTCGCGATCACCGTCGAGGCGGTCAGATAGGGCTCGATGCCGATATCGGACAATCGGGTGAAGGCGCCCAGCGCGCTATTGGTGTGGAGCGTCGACAGCACCAGATGACCGGTCAGCGCGGCGCGCATCGCGATGTCGGCGGTCTCGCGGTCACGGATTTCGCCGATCATCAGGATATCCGGATCCTGGCGCAGGAAGGCGCGCAATGTCTCGGGATAGCCAAGCCCGATATCGGGCCGCACCTGCACCTGGTTGATCCCGTCGAGCAACACCTCGACCGGATCCTCCACCGTCAATATCTTGACCTCCGGCCGCCGCAGCCTGCTGATCGCGGCATAGAGCGTGGTCGTCTTGCCGCTGCCGGTTGGCCCCGTCAGCAGGATGATGCCATGCGGCTGGCGCAGCGCCCGGCCGAGCGCCGCCAGCGCACCATCGGGCAGCCCCAGCCGATCGAGATCGAGCGGCACAGTCGTCCGCCCGAGCAGCCGCAGCACGATGCTTTCGCCCCATGCCGTCGGCGATGTCGACACGCGCACATCGACTTCGCGGCCGCGCACCGTCAACCGCAGCCGCCCATCCTGCGGCAGGCGCGATTCGGCGATATCGAGCGACGCCATGATCTTGATCCGCGATGCCACCGGGCCCGCGAAGGCATCGGGATAGCGTTCGGCTTCGATCAACTGGCCGTCGATCCGGTACCGGATCATCAGGTGCCGCGCCATCGGCTCGATATGCACGTCCGATGCGCCTCGGCTGACCGCGCCAGCCAGCAGCGACTGCACCAGCCGGATCACAGGCGCATCGGACGAATCCTCGAGCAGCCGGTCGATATCATCCTCGGCCCCGCTACCATAATCGGCGGCGATCCCGCCCAGATCGCCATGATCGATCGCTGCGCTGCCGAGCACGTCCTGAACGTCGGAAAAGGTCGCGATCCGCGGCAGGACAGTGCGGCCGCTCGCGAAGCGCAGCGCCTCGATCGCTGGCGCATCTTCGGGATCGGCCATCGCGACCGCCAGCCCGTCCTCGCCAGCGCCTAACGGCACCACGGCATGGCGACTGAGGAAGCGCGGATTGAACGTTGCGAGTAATTCGCCATCGGCCTGCAGATCACCCCGGCCAATCCGATCGAGCCCGGTCGTATCGCGAAAAGCACGGGCGATATCGTCCTCGGCCACCAGCCCGAGCCGCACCAGCGTCTCGGCCAGCCGCCCGCCGGTCCGCGCACGCACCTGCTCGGCGCGCGCCAGATCGCTGCCGTTCAGTAACTCCTGTTCGTGAAGCGTGCGTAACAGACTGTCCACGCCGCATAATCCCCCTGATTCAAGGGCATGATAGCGGCCCCGAAGTGCGCCTGTCACGCGGCGATTATCGAATTTCCTGGCCTGCACGGGGATGACGAGGAACATTTTTCGCGATTGTAACAAGCCTCACTGGCACTTGTTCGCGTAGACGACTGGAATCCGGGTAATCAGGCACGCGATCAAACGAAAATACGCGGCGAAAATAGATCCATATCGGATCAAATAGTCTGGCTGATCGGGGGCACGTGCTTGCGGATGGTCGCGTCGATGCTGGCGGCTTTCGCAGTTCACGCAGCCTGGATCCTATTCCTGCTCTATCGCTTATCCGATGCCGCACCCCGAACCCGCCAAGGCCGATGGTGATCGGATCACGCGGATCGATATCGGGGACCGCGCAGCTCAGGATGGAATCACGCCGCGAATTGGACGGCCGGCCGCCGGTAACCCGACCTTGGCAACTGGACTGCCAAAGCCGGGCTCGCTTGAGCTGGATGCCTGTAATCTGGCAGGTACACTTCCTTACAAGCTTCGTCCCGACAAAGAATACTCGGATTTAGATTGTAACTCCGCAAAATATGGTTTTGAAGCATTATATTACTCGCTATAGCTAGTGTGCGTCTGATTATACGTGTTGGGGATGACGGGGGACTTAAGAATGTTGTCGAAATTGTGGGATATGTTCCAAGTGATCGCACCGCTCTGTATCGCCGCGCCCGCAGCCGCCAGCGACCAAGCCGGGAAGATCACCACGATCGGCGGCGATAGCTTCGGCGGACCATTTGTGTTCTACATGGCAGGGTCGCGGACGGCCAAGCCGGCCTGTGCGACTGACGATGCCTGGGCCATCCCCTCACCGACAACGGACAATGCGAAGGGGTTGTTGTCGATCGCGATAACCGCTTATGCGGCGGGCAAAACATTGTCTGTACACGGCCAGGGCAGCTGCGGCGCGGACGCGCCAACCCGCGAGACGGTTGCTTACTTTTTCACTCAATAAGCCTCGCGAGAATATCGCGGAGAAGATTCACTGTTCCTGCTGAAGCAGGCGAAAGGCGGTGAGGGCGCAACCGGGTTTCTTCGATGTGGATGAACAACTTGCAAAGCTGGAGGAAAACGCGGGGCTCAGACCAGAGCCAAATGACTATTACATGCGAATTTCACCCATTTTGTGGGTATAATCCGGATATCATCAACCTACGACCGTAGAATAGAAGGGTTATTCAGGGGAAATGAACATATAGCACGGACTCTGTATCGCTCCATACTCCGCACTCTCCCGTACCAACGATATTAATCAGCTTATGCGTGACATTGGCGGACAATAAGGAGCTGAGCATCGCCTGCCCTGCTGGGGTGGCGGCATTTACTGCCCATCTATTTGCGATCGTAGCGCATGCAGGCTTACCACTTTGAGCTGCTGTCAAATTAAAGAGAACGACCCCATTGTTAAATGTAAGAACATCCACAACATAACCCGGCCCCGCGGAACCAGCATAAGCCGATGTTGAACACATAATGGAAATTATGATGACAATGTTCTTAACAAAATTGATGAACATACCCCACCCAACCTATCAATTGATGAATTAAGACAATAGCATTTTCGATATCACCGCGAATTGACCGAAAAGACTTAAACTGTGTTCGACCATCATGACCGTTCGCGCTACTACCCCGCGATATCCGACCGACCTTCCCGGCGTTGCCCCGCGTTACAATAGCTTGGCAGTTAATGGCATCCGGATAGAGAGATCGATCGAATTTTCACCGGTTTGGTAATCCTGTTTCTGCAGCATTGGCAATAGGCTATTCATGCAGAAGCTCCCCGTTCTTGGACATGGTAGCGGCCCCGAAGCGCGCCTGTCACGCGGTGATTCTCGATCTTCGCGTCCGTCAGGGGATGACGGCGACCTTTTTTGGGAATAGCAACGGGAGGCTATGGCATTTGTTCGCGTAGATGGCTGGAATCCGGGCGATCACGGGCGTGGTCGGGGCAATCTACGCACAGAAAATAGATCCATTTTGGATCAAATAGTCTGGCTGATCGGTGGCACACGCCTGCGGATGGTCCTGTCTACGCTGGCGACGCTGGCGGTCCATGTAGCGCTAATCCTGTTCCTACTCTATCGCCTGTCGGATGTGGGGCCGGGACTGGCGAGGGCCGAGGGCGAGCGAATGACGCTAATCGATATCGGCGACGGCGACGCGCAGCCGCAGGTTGAACAGCCTGCGGCCGATACCCCCACGTCAGATGATGAACAACAGCCTGCCAACGAGGTCACCGCGCCGGCCGCGCCAGAATGGACCGTTGCCAAAATGCGGGTCGTGCACCGGGACGAGGCGAAGAGTGCGCCTGCAACAGCCGCCGCCGCAACGCCGGCCGCGCCGAAGGTGGCGCGCGGCGGGGGCAGCGGCTATGACCCTTATGCTGGTGCCGCGCCGCAATGGCGCGATCCGCCGCCGGTGTGGACCGCTCGCCCCTCGACCGCAGTCAGCACTGCGTCAACGGAGGTCCGACTGGCGCCCTCGGTCATCGCGACCATCCGCCGTATGTTCAATGTGGCCGGTATCGGAATAAACGCTCCATTGCGGCTGCGGCTCACCGTTGACGCCGAAGGGCGGGTGGCCTCGGTTGCCTTTGCTCCAGATATTACGGACAAAACGATCCCGCCCTCGGTCGCCCTCATGCTGCGCGGCAAGAGGCTGGCCTGCTTCATCGGCGCTCAGGATTGCTCGGCTAGAAGCACCCCCGCGTCCAGCCTTGATGTTGCGGTCTGATACTCAACTCATTGGAGAACCTTACGTCAGCGGACCTGCAGTGTCTACGGAATGGGCAGCGGCGTGCTTAGCCGTAAATGGGATGCAGCCGCCGAGAAACCCGAGCACGACCTCAATGCACGCAGTACAGAAATCAAGAAATAGGAATATGGAGCAGGAGGATTAAAACTACAGTTCTGAAAGTCGGCTTGATGGTTATTGTCCCAAGCCAATTCTATCAATCACGCATTTGGTCGTGCCAAAGCCCCAAAAATCAGAAGTGCTCGCAGCAATCCAATATTCCACGCTCACAGGAATTTTGGCGACCTGCGCCGTCGTAGCCAAAGACATTGCTTTATTTTTATCAATAGTGCCGTTATTATTAACGTAAAAATAGGCTAATCCGGCATAGTAACATTCAGGAGCGATTCCGGTCGCGGTGATATCTGCCCGGATCCACACTTGATCGTTACCGATGCTTGAATTCCCAGTCATAACCGTCCGAACGGTAAATACTGCGCCCGCATCCGCGTTGGATGCGCTCATAAAAAGTAAGAAAAAAATAGATATTGAGACTATAATTTTTTTCATTTCTTTCAATCCCTCCAAATGGCAGAATTTATTGAGACAGGAGACACACTTTTGCCTTATCTTGTTGATTGCCGCTGAGAAGTGACCCGGGAAGGCCAGTAATTTCCACCGAGAATTGACCCATGTTTGAACACGTCCCTGGCTTTGAGCGGGGGGA
>NZ_FMZJ01000004.1 GCF_900101455.1 Sphingomonas sp. YR710
GAGATCACGCGCAAGCAGCTGACCGCCAGCCTGACCGGCGCGGTGTCGCGCACCTATGACGGCACGACCGCGGCGACGCTGGCGTCGTCCAACTACCAGATCGGCGGACTGGTCGACCGCGAGACCATCACCGCGACCCAGACCAGCGGGACCTTTGCCAGCGCCAATGCCGGCAGCGGGATTAGCATCACCGCCAGCCTCGCCAGCAGCGACCTCTCGGCTGGCGCGAACACCCTGCTCGCCAACTACCTGCTGCCGACCTCGGCGGCCGGCGCCATCGGCGAGATCACGCGCAAGCAGCTGACCGCCAGCCTGACCGGCGCGGTGTCGCGCACCTATGACGGCACGACCGCGGCGACGCTGGCGTCGTCCAACTATCAGATCAGCGGACTGGTCGACGGCGAGACCATCACCGCGACGCAGACCAGCGGCACCTTCACCAGCGCCAATGCCGGCAGCGGGATTACGATTACCGCCAGCCTCGCCAGCAGCGACCTCTCGGCGGGGTCGAACATCCTGCTGGCCAACTATGCGCTACCGACCTCGGCGGCCGGCGCGATCGGCGAGATCACGCGCAAGCAGCTGACCGCCAGCCTGACCGGCGCGGTGTCGCGCGTCTATGACGGAACGAGCGCTGCGACGTTAGCGTCGTCCAACTATCAGATCAGCGGACTGATCAACGGCGAGACCATCACCGCCACGCAGACCAGCGGCACCTTTGCCAGCGCCAACGCCGGCAATGGGATCACCATTACCGCCAGTCTCGCCAGCAGCGATCTATCGGCCGGGTCGAACACCCTCCTTGCAAATTACCTACTGCCGACCTCGGCGGCCGGCGCGATCGGCGAGATCAAGCGTGCGTTGCTTCTCTATGTCGCGGATCGGGCAACGCGGTCTGCCGGTAAGGGCAACCCTGCCCTTTCTGGCTCCGTCAGCGGCTTCGTTGGCGGTGACGGGCTTGCGAGCGCCACGTCGGGAACGCTGGCTTTCGCATCGGATGCAACGGCAGACAGTCTTCCAGGTATATATGCGATCACAGGCGGAGGGCTCAGCGCGACAAATTATACCTTTGCGCAGGATGCCAGGAACGGGAGCGCTCTCACAATAGAGCAGGCGCCGGTCGAAATCGTCGGCTCAACCACCCGCTCGGTCGTGACAACCGTTGCTTCGATCTCGGTCCCGACGCCAGCGGCGCCGAGCGTTTCCGCGCCGGCGCCTGCACCGGCAGCCACCCCTGCTCCCACGCCGGCTTCGAGCGCGAGCAGCAGCTCGGCCAGTTCCTCTTCGAGTTCGACCTCGAACGATAGTGGCGCCTCGTCGAGCAGTAGCAGTTCATCGTCGAGCGACAGCAGCGCTCCGGCCGGAGATGCAGCCCCGGCGGCATCGGGTGGCGGGAGCGCATCCAGCGCTTCGTCCGCTCCACCGGCCAGTTCGGGTGGCACGGCAGCGGCACCGTCGGCTCCGGCCGCCGCACCGGCTTCTGGCGGTGGCGCAGCTTCGTCCAGTGGCTCCGGCAGTTCAGGCGGCGGCGTCGCTGTCGTTGCCGTGGCCGCGACTCCTGTCGCTCCGACGCCACCGTCGCCGGTGCCCACCACGCCACCGCCGACGCCTGCCGACAGTGCCGATGCCGGAGATCCGATCTTACGCGCCGCCGCGCCGGAGCAGGCCAGACCCGCGGCGTCCCAGGCGCAGCGGCAGAGCATGATGATCAAGCAACTCAACGCGAATATTTCGGTCAGTTTCGATCTGCCGCCACGTCCCAAAGGTGCGGCCGGAATCGACATTCGCTATTCTCTGAGCGGCGCCTCGGGATTTTAGAGCTGCGCCCGTTCACACATTAAAAACCATGTTTGCATACTGACAGGATGGCGTCGCTCCTTCCGACACAAAGAGGATATTGGTCTTGCGTCATCTTTCGGCAGTCTTGATCTATATGCTGATCAATGCTGCGGCGATTGCGCAAGCAGCGGTGCCAGTAAAGATTGCGGCAACCACGCTGGCCGGTGAAACTTGCCAGAGCGAGACCCGGGCGGGCGTCCGCCCGGCCGCCACAATACCCGCCGACGCGGATCTCGTATGTGCCGGCAAGCCGTTTGGCAAAGTCGTTTATACGATCGTTCCAACCAACGAAGCGTCATCCCGCGATGAAGCGGCCGCGCTGTCGAAAGCGTTCGCAGCGAGCAAGTCTCATGCCGAGATCGGTTCGCGCCTGGATTGCGAGGCCGAGCGCCGGCTTTCCAACACCGCAAATCCCATACTGGCTCTGGCTTGCCGGCAGAAAAGCGATGGCGGGCCGACGCTCGTGATGGCGCGCCTTCGTGGAAGTCTGTTGCAGGTCGTCGAAGCACCGGCGACTGCCTATCCTGTGCTGCGAGCTCTGATGGACGCACCCCGCGAGGGCATCTCGCAGTCACAATTGACCGTTGAGGCCAAAGCCTTGTGGTCGCGCCCGGTGACCATGGCGAGCGCAACCGATCTCGAAACGATCAAAACGTCATTGATGAACGCGCGCGTCGCATCGAGCCAGCTTCAGCATGCGGCCGCGGAATCGGGATTTCGCTCCGCGCTGGAACTGCAGACGCGGCTGTCCGGCGAAAATGACGTCGCGACGAACGAAATCCTCCTCGATCTGGCGCTCTCGGTCAGCAATCAGGGGCGTGAAGATGAAGCCGAAGCGCTTCTCAGGCGCGCCGCGCCGATCGCCGAACAATCGGTCCGGGCGTCGGACCGTGCCAGGCTGACCGCCTATCAGGGGTTCCTTGCAGCCAATCGCGGTGACTTCGCTGCCGCGCTGGGCTTCGCGAAGGCTGCGACTGAAGCGTGGCGATCGATCGCGACCCGGAACAGTTCTGCCGATAGCCTGCTCGGCGGCGGCACGGAAGCCACGGCGGAGGCGGAGCTTGCCCATGCGCTGAACTTCGAAGCCGCGATGATGCTGCGCAACGATCAGATTACCGGTGCCTTCGCGAGCGCGGGCGAAGCCTTGCTGATCGTCGACAGGGTCAGTGGCGAGCCCCGTTGGTGGAAATCCGACATTCTTCTGACCCTTGGCGAAGTCAGCAGCGCCCAGGGACGGCTGTCTGCCGCCGAAGCCTATCTGAAAGGCGCGCTTGCGGAGCGGCAGCAGATCTTCGGCGAGGGGCCGGGCACGCTCAAGGTGAGAACGACCCTGGCGCGCGCCTACCAGGTTGAAGGGATGTTTACGTCCGCGATCATTACCTATCGCGAAGCCATCAGGGCGGCCCGGCGACTGCCCCGCGACAGCATTGCCTTCACCGCTGACGACCTCACGCCCTTTGCCGCGTCGATCGTTGAATATGCCGCAACGATCAATGATCCGGCGGCGCGGCTCGGCCTTTTCGCCGAGGCATTCGATGCCTTTCAACTGGTCCGCGTTCCGCTGATCGATCGCACCATCACAATGGCGTCCGCGCGCCTGTCCGCAGACACGCCGGACCTCGCAAAGCTGGTGCATCGACTCGACGACGTAAGCCAGGAGGAAGCTTCTGCGCGAATCCGGCTGGCCGACCAACAATCGCTGCGGATGGAGGAACGAAGCGCCGAGACCGAGGAGGCCCTCACAAAGAACATTGCGGACTTCGACCGTGCCCGCACGACAGTACAAGCCGAGATTGCGCGCCGTTTTCCCGGCTTTACGCAACTTGCGGAGACCAGCTTGCCAACGCTCGACGCAGTCCGCGGCCGATTGCGGGAGCATGAGGGATTGGTCACGTTCCTGATCGGACGGGATCGTTCCTTCGTCCAAATGGTGCGACGCGAAGGCGTGATCATCGCGCCGGTTCCAGCCGGGGCGGCGGAATTGCAGTCCGCAGTCGCGCGGTTGCGGCGCGGTCTGGAAATTCAGGGTCGTTCGGTCAGCGAGTTCGATCTCGATACTGCCCACCAACTCTACCGCGATCTGTTCGGGGGCATCCAGAACGAACTGGGGCAGGTTGACCGATTGGTTATCGTGCCGTCCGGATCGCTGGCGAGCCTGCCGTTCGGCCTGCTGGTGACGAAACCCGCAGGGGCCGGAGACTATGGCAAGGCCCATTGGCTCGTACGCGAGTTGCCGCTCGCTTATGCGCCGTCCACGGGGTCGTTCGTCACTTTGCGGTCGAGCCGGCTGACCGGCAACCAACCTCGGCTGTTGCTGGCCTACGGCAATCCGGTGCTGGGGCCGCCGCAATCCGCCCTGGCCCAGCGCAGCGCGATGGCGTCGTTCAGCGGTGCGTGCCTCGGTGGCGGCGTGACGCCGCCGCAATTGCTGCAATCGCTCGCCTCCCTGCCCGATACGGCCACCGAAATCGACAGCGTGGCGCGATCGTTGCGGTCGACCAATGTGGACGTCCGGCTCGGCCGGGATGCCAATGAAGCCGCGCTGCGCCACGAGAATCTCGAAGATTACCGGATCATCTATTTTGCGACGCACGGATTGTTGCCCGGAGAATTACGCTGCCAGTCGGCGCCCGGGCTGGTACTGACGCCGCCGCTCCAGCCAGCCCTGTCACCGAATGATGATGGGCTTCTCGACTCCAGCGAAATTGCCAAGCTGTCGATCAAGGCCGATCTGGTCGTTCTCTCCGCCTGCAATACGGCGGCCAATGGCAAGAATTTCGGCGGGGAATCGCTTTCCGGCCTGGCCGCCTCCTTCTTTCATGCGGGCGCGCGCAGCCTGGTGGTAAGCCACTGGCAGGTGCCGTCGGCGGCGACGACCCGGCTGATGTCGTCGATGTTCGGCGCGATGGGCGCGGCGCCCGATCTCACAATCGACGACGCATTGCGCAAGGCGCAGCTCGACATGCTCGGCGACGCCCGAACCGCGCATCCCTTTTTCTGGGCAGCCTTCGTCATCATGGGTGACGGCGCGATCAAGCCATTGGAGGTCAGGAACTGATCATGAAAGCGCCTGTTCGTCTGATATTCCCGCTCTTGCTGCTGATCACGATCGCGCCGGCCGCGGCGACACAGTTCGTGGTGGTCGACGCGCGCGGGGCCGGGCTCAAACCCGGCATGGCGATCAAGGGCGAGAGCGTTATTGATCTGAAGGAGGGCGAACGCGTCACGGCGATTGCCCCCGACGGCCGTTCGGTCAGTCTGCGCGGCACCTATCATGGCCCGGTCATGCGCGCCGGCACCGCCCTGCAGAATCCGCAGGCCGCGCTCGCCGCTTTAATCTCGACCCGCAACGACAGGGCGAAATCGGTCGGTGCGATCAGGGCCGGCGCCAATGCGGCTCCCCTCCCCGACCCATGGCTGGTCGATATCAGCCGGCCAGGCCCCCGCTGCGTGCGCGAAGGTGATCGACCCGTCTGGTGGCGGCCAGATGCGAGTGCGGCCCAACCATTCAAGGTCTTTCCCATCGATCGGTCGTGGCGCGCGGATTTCGTTTGGAAAGCCGGGACGGACCATATGGAGGCACCAGCCCTGTCAAAGCTGGACGGTGTCAGCACGTTCCTGATCGAGGTGGAAGGCCAGGAGAATGCGATCAGCCTGCAGGTGATCCCGCGTGAGGTGACGGATCCGATGATCCTCAGTTCGTGGATGCTGGAGCGCGCCTGCGTGCAGCAGGTCGACGCCTATCTGCGCCGGATCGAGGCCGGCATGCTCAAGCCGCCTGCGATGGCCATCGACCCAACGAAAACAGCCGCCACTCCCAATCAGCGCCCCGCGCAACAGGCTGACCAAGGACCTATCTCTTGAACAAATCGCTTCGCCTGTCGCTTTCCGCCATTGCGATTACCCTGACGGCTGCCTTGCTGGCCTTCGTCGCGGTACGCTATGTGTCGCTGCTGACCAATCTCGAAAACAAAGCCGCCGATATCCGGATCGCGGCGATGCAGCCTCCGGCGGAGCCGTCGAAGGATGTCGTGGTGGTGGCGATCGACGAGACGACACTGGCCGCCTTTCCCTATCGTTCTCCGGTCGATCGGGGTTTCCTCGCCGATCTTATCGGGCAATTGTCGACAAAGGGGGCCAAAGTGATCGGCGTCGATATCATCGTCGATCAGCCGACCGAGCCGACCAAGGACGACAAGCTCAAGCGCGCGATCGCGACCATCAAGACTCCGTTATTCTTCAGCTACACGTCGGCTCCATCGATCGTGAATGATACGCAGCTGGCCTATCTGGATGCCTTCGTCCCGGTTGAAAAGCGCGCGGAAGCCAATCTTCTCACCGATCCATTCGACCAGACCGTGCGCAGGATCAATCCCGGCGGTGAGCCCGCTGCTCGGAACCGGCGCAAAGATACGCCGCACCATCCGGCAGGTTTTGTCCGCAAGGCGCTGGAACTTGCCGGTCGCGAGGGACCGATGGAGCCGGTCGAAATCGCCTGGCGCAGTCGTCCCGATGCGGAAACACCGCCATTTCCGACATTCTCGGCCAGTGTCGTCCCCTTCCTCCCGGCCAGCTTTTTCAAGGACAAGATCGTGCTGGTCGGCGCGATCGTGTCGATGACCGATCGGCATCGCACCCCGCTGGCGATCATCGACGACGGCGATCAGGGCAATATGCCGGGAATCTATGTTCAGGCGCATGGCGTCACGCAGATCCTCGAAGGCCGGCAACCGCCGCGCATGGCGGCGATTCCGGCCTTCGGAATCACGTTGCTGGCGGCCGCCCTCGGCGTCCTGGTGTCGTTATTCAAGCGCGGCATCGCCTTCAATGTCGCGGTGGGATCGGTGCTGATCGCGGCCTATTGGGCGGGCGGCGTGGTCGGATATGGCTACGGCCTGCCGATGTTGCCGATGGTGAGCGCCACGATCGGCTTTGCTTTGTCGATCTGGATGATGGACGTTTTCATCGGTCGGGGCGAGCGCAAGCAGCGCGAATTCGTGCAGGGCACATTTTCGCGCTATGTCTCACCCGCGGTCGTCAACCAGCTGATTGCCGATCCAAGTTATGTATCGATTTCGGGCAGTCGGCGCGAGGCGACCTTCATCTTCACCGATATCGCAGGCTTCACGACATTATCCGAGGGGCTTTCGTCCGAAGACCTGTCCAAGACGCTCAACGAATATCTCGACGGCGCGTGCGATATCATTCTGAAATATGAAGGAACGATCGACAAGTTCATCGGCGACGCCATCATGTCGATCTTCAACGCGCCGATCACCCAACCCGACCATGCCGAACGGGCGGTGCGCTGCGCGCTCGAACTGGACAGCTATGCCGAAAAATTTCGCAAGGAGCGCAATGCCGCCGGCATTCCGATCGGCGTGACCCGCATCGGCGTCCACACCGGCGAAGCGACGATCGGCAATTTCGGTTCGCAATCGCGGATGGACTTCACAGCGCTTGGCGACACGGTCAACACCGCCGCCCGCACCGAAGGCGTGAACAAATATTTCGGAACGCGCATCTGCTGCACCGACGAGGTGGTGAAGCGCTGCCCCGCGCTGGCATTCCGGCGGATCGGTGACATCGTACTGAAGGGCAAGCTCACCGCGACGAGCCTGTTCAGTCCCGTGCCGGATGACGCCCCCGCCGAACTGATCCAGGCCTATGCGCAGGCCTACACCTTGCTCGAGGCGGAAGATGCCGGGTCTGTCGCCGCTTTCGAACAGCTTGGTGGTGCATTCCCGGACGATCCGATCGTTCAGTTCCACCTCGGCCGAATGAAGAAGCATATCGTCTCCACGCGCGTCGTGATGGAAGACAAGTGACCCGCCGCCTCTTGCCGATGCTGGCAGCCCTGTCCGGGGCCGCCAGCCAGACCGCCATCGCCGCGGCGGGGAGCGCGATCATATTGCCGCCACAGGGCGACATATCCCGCCAGCGGGTGCAGCCGCTGCCATTGCCCCCTGCCGACTATGAATTCCGGATCCAAAATCCCGAAAGGTCGGCGGTGCCTCGTGCAGTCGACGAGGTTGAGTTTTCGGTCCGATCGATCCGCATCGTCGGTGCGACGCATTTCTCGGACGCCACGCTCAAAGCTTTCTTCACCCGCCTTGAGGGGCGAACGATCGTCCTCGATGACCTCCGGCAGGCGGCGCAGAAGCTGGAGGACCTGTATCGGGCTAAGGGGTTCTTCCTGACGCGGGTGTTCATCTCGCCCCAACAGGTCAAGAATGGCGTGCTCGAAGTCCGGGTACTCGAAGGCTTTATCGGCGCCGCCTTCGTCGAGGCACCGAATCAGCCATCGCGCAACCACGTCGAAAAATTCCTGAAGCCCGTGATCGGTCAGCGGCCTGCGCAGTTTCGCGATCTCGAGGACCGGCTCCTGCTGATCAACGACACGCCCGGCCTTTCGGCCAACAGCGTGCTGCGGCAGGGTGCCGATCCGGGGAGTTCGGAGATATTGGTGACCGCTGCGAAACTCCCGAATGCCTATCGGGCAAGCTTCGGCAATACCGGATCCGAGACGCTGGGGCCGACTTCCTATGGCGTCGGCGCAACCCTGAACCAGCCGTTCGCGCGCCCGGGCGCGCTCGACATCGACCTGTCGGCCGCCGGAGGCAAACTCACCGAGCTCCGATCCGCCAGCCTGCGTTATGCTACGCCGGTCGGCCATCGCGGCGCCGTTCTCACGCTGGGCGGGCTGCTGGCTCATGCGAGACCCGGTGGCGCGGTTTCTACGCTGGATATCCGGAGCCGGGTGATCTCGATCAACAGCCGGCTGCGCGTGCCGTTGCTGCGCAGTCGTGCCAATTCGGTCTATCTCGATACCGACGTGACATTGAACCGCAGTAAGACTGACGCCCTCGGACAACCGCTGATCGACGATCGCACGACGGTGGCACAAGCCGGCCTGACCTGGCAGCAAGCCGACTGGTTGAAGGGCTCCACCACGGTTACCGTGGCGGTATCGCACGGGCTGAGCCTGTTCGGTGCGATCGAGCGCTCGGATCCACTGGCGTCGGTGCAGGGGTTCAGGCCGGGCTTCACGAAGCTGACCTACAGCCTCCAGCGGACCCAGGGCCTCGCCCCGCGCCTGAGCTTACAATTCAACGTTCAGGGACAATATACCGCGGATCGGCTCCTGTCCGGCGAGTTGATATCCTTTGGCGGACCACAGCTCGGGCGTGGTTACGATCCTTCGGTCGTCGCCGGGGACCGCGGCTTGGGATTGCTGGGCGAGGCGCAGTATCGCGCGCCTTTGAATTTCGGAAAATTGGCCGACAGCGCCGTGCTTTACGGTTTTGGCGATTGGGCGCGGACGACAATGCTTGCCGCCGGGCCAAGCCCCAAGATCACCGACCATATCAGTTCCGCAGGCTTCGGGGTCCGCGCGATCCTATATGGCCATGCGCTTATGGACATGCAGCTTGCAGACGCCCGGCGCACCATGGGCGGCAGTTCGGGGCACGCACCTCGCTTCAACGTGACGCTGTCATTGTTCTTCTAGAATCGCCGATCAAAAGCGGATGATTTTCGTCGGACGCGACGGTGTGAAAGACCACACCTCGGAGCGCCGAGCGCCCCGCGTGGTATTCTGGGCCCGCATCCGGAACATTTCTAAGTAACAATCCGCATAGGGAGGACCGCGCCGAACGGCCATCAAGGTCGCCGGGATGGTGCCGCATCGTGGCGGGCCACGGGAGCTCATCGACGGACGGCCGCCCGACGCGGCGAACCGATTTCGATCCCCTTCGGCAGATAGAGAGACATGACCATGGAAAAGACAATGAAGGCCGCGGTCGTTCGCGAATTCGGCAAGCCGCTCGCCATCGAGGAAGTGGCGGTGCGCATGCCCGGCCCAGGTCAGATCCTCGTCAAGATTGCGGCGACGGGCGTATGTCACACCGATTTGCACGCCGCTGAGGGCGACTGGCCAGTCAAACCCAATCCGCCCTTCATTCCGGGCCATGAGGGCGTGGGTCATGTCGTCGCGGTCGGTGCCGGCGTGACCAATGTGAAGGAAGGGGACCGCGTCGGCGTTCCTTGGCTTTATACCGCCTGCGGCCATTGCGTGCATTGCCTGGGTGGCTGGGAGACGTTGTGCGATGAGCAACAGAACACCGGCTACTCGGTCAATGGCAGCTTCGCCGAATATGTGATCGCCGACCCAAATTATGTCGGCCACCTGCCCGCTCATGTCGGCTTTGTCGAAATCGCGCCGGTGCTGTGCGCGGGCGTGACGGTTTATAAGGGCCTCAAGGTCACCGACACGAAGCCAGGCGACTGGGTTGCGATCTCGGGGATAGGCGGGCTGGGGCATATGGCAGTCCAATACGCCAAGGCGATGGGGCTCAATGTGGTTGCAGTCGACATCGACGACGCGAAGCTCAGGCTTGCCACCGAACTTGGTGCAGCGTTGACCGTCAACGCGCGCAACACCGACCCGGCGGCCTTCATCAAGAAGGAGATAGGCGGCGCCCAGGGCGTGCTCGTCACGGCTGTCAGCCCGATCGCGTTTCAGCAGGCCATGGGGATGGTGCGCCGGGGCGGCACCGTGTCGCTCAATGGCCTGCCGCCGGGCGATTTTCCCTTGTCGATCTTCGATACAGTGCTGAACGGCATCACCATTCGCGGATCGATCGTCGGCACCCGGCTCGATCTGCAGGAAGCGCTCGATTTTGCAGCTGACGGCAAGGTTCGCGCCACAGTCGCAACCGATACGCTGGAGAATATCAACGACATCTTCGATCGCATGCATCGCGGCGAAATCGAGGGCCGCATCGTCATCGACTTCGAAAAGGCCAGTTAAGGCCCGATCGATCGCGCTAAAAATGGTTAACCCGGGTTCCGAATGCTGAGTGCCCGAACCCAGCGAGGTTGATTGGCGGCTGCGGCACTCGTGTGCGCCGCGCAGCGGGTCAACCTCTGTACCACCGACAGATATTTCAACTGGGAGAAGATCTATCAGCGCTGCGCGGCAGCCGGATCTGACGTTCCGTTAACCACAAGCTTTAGTTTTTTGGCCGTACTTGCGCATTAAGACCGAAGGCCGACTGAAGGATAGTGGCACTGTTTCGTCATCGTCATCCTTCAAAAAGTCCATAAAGGTGATGCGATCGGACGATGCGGCAGGGAAAGGATCTCGGGGCAAATTTCTTCTGGCCACTTGCCGTTTTAGCGATTTTCGTCATCGGCTTGCTGGTCGCGGTCGGTATCGCTCTGGTCGGTGAATTCGACATCGCAGCGAAGCAGCGTGAGGAATCGATCGTCAATAATGGCATCGCCGGGCGGGTTGACGAGATTGCCAGTTCGGTCCTTCCCCAGCTCGTATGGGACGATGCCGTTCGCCATCTCGACAACAGCTTCGATCTCCATTGGGCCACCGATAATATCGGCACCTATCTGAACAAGACGAGCGGTTTTGACGACGTGTTCGTTCTGGACGGCCGGGATTCGCCGATCTTCGCGGCCAGCGGCGGAACGGTGGTACCGAATGGCCGCATTGCACCTTACGCGGCTTATGCTCGTTCGCTGATCGGCAAGGTCCGCGCACAGGAAAAGAAGCGAGGCAGGCTTCCTGCCGTTCCACCGCCGAACGGCGTGCTCGCAAAACCTATTCAGTCGAGCACAATCGGCCGGGTCCATGGGCAACTAGCCGTTGTCGTTGCGACTCTGATCGAACCGGACTTTGGTACAGCCCGGCCGCGCGGCGATCGCGCGCCGATCGCCCTGACCGCGATGTATATCGATGATGATTTCCTCAAGGCCTTCGCGGATCGCTTCCTGCTGCGGAATGTCCACGTCCATCGGGGAAACAAGATGTTCGAAAAGCCTCTGGCGCATGCTCCGCTGATCGATATTCACGGCGATTATGTCGCCACACTCGAATGGTCTCCGGAAAATCCGGGGCGGAAGCTGCTCGACCAGATTGCCTTGCCGATCGTGAACATTGTCGCTTTCCTGGCGGTGTTCGTTGGCATTCTATATCGCCGCAGCCGGCGCATGGCGCAGGGATTGATCGCCAGTGAGGCACGCGCCGCGCACATGGCCTATCATGATGCGCTCACCGGGCTTCCGAACCGCACATTGTTCTTCGACCGGCTTGGCCACGCCCTCGATCAGATGAAGCGCAACGGCCGCCCGCTTGCGGTTCATTGCATCGATCTCGATCGTTTCAAGGAGATCAACGATACGTTCGGCCATAATGTCGGCGACGAACTGATTCAGGCCGCAGCGCACCGCATGGCCCAGCAGTGCCGATCATCGGAAACATTTGCCCGGCTATCCGGCGACGAATTCGCCATCGTCCAGAGCGATGCGTCTTCCGCCTCGGCCGCGACGCTTGCCGCACGCCTGTGTCAGGTAATGGCAGAGCCTTTCAACCTCAGCGCAGGTCGCGTCTTCGTCGGCTGTTCGGTTGGAATTTCCATTACCCAGAATGCCGATGTCGATGCCGGCGAGCTGCTACGTCAGGCCGATCTTGCGCTCTATCGCAGCAAGCGTGAGGCGAAAGGACATTTCTGCTTCTTCGAGGAGGAGATGGATGCAGCCGTGAAGACCCGCCGCTCGCTCGAGGCCGATCTGCGCGACGCCCTGGCCAGGGACGAACTGCAGATGGTGTATCAACCCCAGGTCAACGGGCGTGGCTTGATGACCGGCGTAGAGGCGCTGGTTCGCTGGCAACACCCCACTCGCGGCGAAATCTCCCCCGCCTTTTTCGTCCCGATCGCCGAGCAAAGCAGCCTGATCATGGCGCTCGGACTGTTCACGCTCCGGCGCGCTTTTGCCGACAGTCGCCGTTGGCCGAATCTGAAGGTGGCGGTCAACGTTTCGGCGAACCAGATACGCATGAAGGACTTCGTGGCTACCATCGGCGAACTGGTGGAGGAGATGAAGGTCGATCCGCGCAGGTTCGAACTCGAGCTGACCGAGGGAGTCTTGCTGCGCGACGATCCCGACACGCAACACAGCCTGCGGCAATTGCGCAATTTGGGCTTTTCGCTCACGCTCGACGATTTCGGCACGGGCTATTCCAGCCTGAGCTATCTGCAGCGCTATCCCATCAGCAAGATCAAGATCGATCGTTCGTTCATTGCCAATCTCGGCGTTGATGCCGAAGCCGAGGCGGTTGTCAGCGCGATCGTCAAGCTGGCGCGCGCACTGAAGCTCGCGGTGATCGCAGAAGGCGTCGAAACATCGGATCAGCTCGATTCTTTGACCGCTGCTGGCTGCTCGGATGTGCAAGGCTATCTGTTCAGCCGTCCGATTGCCGGAAGCGGGATCGACCAGCTATACAAGAAGCGCAGAACAAGCCTCAACCGCATCGTTTCGACCGAGCAGTGTCGGCCGACCACCGGGCTCGCCACCGCCGCCTGAAACACGCAGGCTTCGTCTTCGGGGGACGAGGTAAATCATTGCTTTGAATTCCTCTATTCGATTACCTCGCCAAAGGCCGCATGCTCAATGCACGGTGTCGCAGATAAAGGCCTTGGCGCTTCCTCACTTCGGGAAGCGAAGCAAGGGCTATTGGGAGGAGCGCTATGACCACAACGATCGATGAATTGCTCGCTGAAGCGGCCATCAAAGAGGTCCAAATTCGTTATTGCCGCGCGTGCGATCGCGTGGATTACGAAGCGCTACGAGCCTGCTTCCACGAACATGCCATTGCAGACTATGGCCACGGCGTCTGGAACCTGGACGAGTATATGGCGCATGCCATGTCGATGTCAGCTAACTTCATTGCGACAACGCACAACACCGGCAACCAGCTCGTCGAACTCGATGGCGACGCGGCCTGGGCGGAGCATTATCTCGTCGCCAGCCATCGTTGGCCTGTCGACGAAAACGGCAATACGCGCGATCTCATCGCTGCCGTGCGATACATCGATCGGATGGAGCGTATCGATGGAAAATGGCGTATTGCTCGGCGCAAGATGGTGCTCGACTGGCAGCGCGTCGATCCCGTTATCGGCATCGACGTGACGAAAGCGGATGGGCGACGCGATCGTAGCGACCCGTCTTACGTGGGCCTGAATCGCCCCGGCAACGGGTGATCCGATCGAAAAGAATTTACCGCAGATGTTGCCTGCCATCCTGGAGCTTCACCGGGGCCCCTCGCCTAGCTGACTGTGGCGATAACACGTCGTAACATGATCGTTCACGATGCCGCATGCCTGCATCCACGCATAGACGATCGTCGGGCCCACAAATTTGAAGCCGCGGGCTTTCAGCACTTTGCATATCTCCACGGATAACGGTGTCTGCGTGGGCACTTCCGCCAGAGTCTTCCAGTGGTTTACAATGGGGATCCCGCCCGAGATCGACCATATAGTGCCTGCGAAATCCTCTCCCTTGTCCCGCATATCCAGATAGGCGCGCGCATTGCCGACGACCGCCTCGATCTTTGCCCGCGAACGAACGATGCCGGGATCGGCCATCAGCCGCGCGATATCAGATTCGCCAAAGCGGGTAATGCGTTCGGGTTGGAACCCGGCAAAGGCCGTGCGGAACGCATCCCGTTTCCGCAAGATCGTGATCCACGCGAGCCCGGCCTGAAAGCCATCGAGCATCAGTTTTTCCCAAAGCGCTCGGCTGTCCCATTCAGGCACGCCCCATTCTTCGTCATGATAAGCAACGTATAGCGGATCACTTCCCGCCCATCCGCATCGTCCGGACATATTGGCTCCTCTGCTGCCCCGCCTTGCAGCCATATCACTTCGATTCCTAATCGATCGCATTATCAATTCGGCCCCGGCCCGCAGCGTTTAGAGTGGAGGGATTTCCAGCGTGAACCAAATAGGCATCGCTACGTTGGTGCCTCGGCTCATACTAAGGGTATAGGATATCAGCACCATCGTTCCGTCCTCGTCGATCAAGCCTGCGCAGCCGGCGAGAGGCGAAGGGCTGAGGCTCGCCATCGTACTCGGAGGCGCGATTTTCGGGCTCATTGTGCTTTGGCTGATGATCGTCGCGCCACCATGGCGGCTGCACGATAATATGAGCGGGAGCGGGCTCTTGCTGGTTGCGTCGGACGGGTCACCGATCTCCAGAGTCGGCGGGATCAATGGTGACCCTGTCGACGCAAGCAACCTCCCCCTTCATGTCAGGCAGGCATTCCTGGCAATCGAAGACCGCCGTTTCTATTCGCATTTCGGGATAGACCCGCGCGGCATAGCACGTGCCGAATGGCACAATATCCGAGCAGGTCATGTCGTCGAAGGCGGCTCTACCATCACGCAGCAATATGCCAAGTTCACCTTCCTCAACGACGATCGCACGGTCGGGCGCAAGCTCCGCGAGTTGATGCTCGCACCGTGGATCGAGTTATGGCTGAGCAAGAACGAGATTTTGTCGCGCTATTTGTCGACGGCCTATTTCGGTAGCGGTGCCTATGGGATCACATCCGCTGCGCGGCGTTATTTCGATCGGCGGCCGCAGGATCTTACACTCGATCAGGCAGCGTTGCTCGCCGGATTGGTCAAGGCGCCGTCCCGGCTGGCGCCGACCAACGATTTGGCCGCAGCGCAGGCACGGGCGCGGACGGTAATGACTGCCATGGCCGACGCCGGCTTCATCACAAGAACTGAAGCCGCCGCAACACCTCACCTCCATCTTCGAGAAGGGCACGATAAAGCGACTGAAGGCAGCTACTTTGCCGACTGGGTGATCGGCGCACAGCCCGACCACCCAAAAAGCGGAACTCTGAAGACGACGCTCGATCCCGTGCTGCAAAATCGCGCCAATGCCGCCATCGCGCGTGCGGCCCTCGGCGCGGCGCAGGTGGCGCTCATCGCGATGCGCCCGGATGGCACGGTCGTCGCGATGGTGGGCGGGCGCAACTATCAGGCAAGCAGTTTTAACCGGGCCATTCGGGCCAATAGGCAGTCCGGATCAACGTTCAAGCTTTTCGTGTATCTGGCGGCCCTGCGTGGCGGCGCGCGTACCGACGATATCGTCGATGACCTCCCCCTCGACGTTGGCGGCTGGCGGCCCACAAATGCCGATGGTCAATATCGCGGGCCAATCTCGCTGCGCGATGCCTTCGCGGTCTCAAGCAACGTGGCGGCAGTGCGTATCGGCGAAGGCGTAGGGCGGGACAAGGTGATTGCGATGGCCCGAGAACTTGGCGTGACCTCCCCGCTGCCTGACTCGCCGAGCCTTTCCCTCGGCGCCGGGACGATGACCCTGATGGAATTGACATCGGCCTACGCAGCGGTCGCGCGCGGAGCCTATCCGGTCAAGCCTCATGGCATACCGATCCCGCCGGATAGTCCCCGGCAATTCGATCGTCAGCGGGAATGGGAGCCCATGCTCGACATGCTCTGGCAGGCGGCGAATATCGGCACCGGGCGAATGGCGGCCCTTTCGCAACCGACATTCGGAAAGACCGGAACGACGCAGGACAATCGCGACGGTTTCTTCATCGGTTTTGCCGGTGATCTTGTGGTCGGCGTCTGGGTCGGGCGCGACGATAATCGCCCAGTGCCCGGACTGAGCGGCGGCAAGCTGCCCGCCGCGATATGGCATGATTTCATGGGCGGTGCGCCAATTCACCCGCTCCCGCGCGCCGGCGATCATCCCACGTTGCCCGATATAATCGATCCGCTGCTTTCACGCGCGGGCGCGGCTCTTGATGAGGATGGTCCCTATCGACCTGAAGGTCCGTATCGCGATGAAGGAGACGATCCGCGCTATGATTCGGAAAACGATCCAAACCGTTAGGCGTACGGCCTGATCGCCAAGGTTCCCGTCCTATAGTGAAGCGTAGTCGATCGCGCCTTGCAGGTCGATTCGGCCTGATCGATCCGGCATCGGGTATTTAAGTCCCGTCGCACAATTGAAGAGCAGAATCCGATCGTGGGGTTGCACATCGCCCGCGCGTAAAGCCGCTTCGGCCGCAGCTACGGTCGCGCCGCCTTCCGGGCACAATAACAGCCCTTCCTCGCGCCCGACCCGATCGACCGCTGCAATAATGGCGTCGTCCGATACGGCCACGGCCCGCCCCCCGCTTGCGCGGACGGCATCGAGGATCAGGAAATCGCCGACCGCTTTGGGTACCCGGATGCCCGATGCGATCGTGTGGGCACCTTCCCAGCGTTCTGCATGGCGCTCGCCAGCATCGAATGCCTTGACGATGGGGGCACAGCCATCGGCCTGCACCGCGAACATTTTCGGCCGCTCCGGGCCGATGAAGCCAAGCTGCTCGAGTTCGTCGAACGCCTTCCACATGCCGATCAGCCCGGTACCGCCGCCGGTCGGATAGAAGATCGCATCCGGCAGGCACCAGTCGAACTGCTCGGCCAGTTCGAGGCCCATCGTCTTCTTTCCTTCGATCCGGTAGGGCTCCTTCAGCGTCGACAGATCGAACCAGCCATTGGCCTTTGCGCCGGCTGCCACCAGTGCGCCGCATTCGTCGATCAGCCCGTTGACCCGATAGACTCGCGCGCCCTGTGCGGCGATCTCGCGCACGTTGATCTCGGGCGTATCGTCGGGGCAGAAGATGATGGCCTCGATCCCTGCCCGGCTCGCATAGGCCGCCGCCGCTGCACCGGCATTGCCGTTGGTCGGCATTGCCACCTGGCGGATGCCAAGCTCCTTCGCCATAGACAATGCCATCACCAGCCCGCGTGCCTTGAACGATCCCGTGGGCAGCCGCCCCTCATCCTTCACCATCAGTTCGGCAACACCGATCCGTCGCCCCGTCGTCGGCAGCGCGATGATCGGCGTCTCCTGTTCGCCCAGACTGATGATATTATCGGCACGCCGCACCGGCAGCAGTTCGCGATAGCGCCACAAATCCCGCGGGCGATCACGCAGAGCGGCCCTGTCGAAAACCTTGCCGGCCGCATCGAGATCGTAACGCACGAGCAACGGACGGCCGGCCTCCGAAAGGCCGTGTATCGTATCAGCGGCATAAACCTTGCCCGTCAGCGAGCATTCGAGATGCGACACGAAGGTCTGTCGCTCTGGAAAGCGGCCGATATTGGCGTGAGCATTCATCGCAGTCATCTTCTCCCCATGCCCGGGTGCCAAAGCGGCGCCATTCAGGCCACACGTTCCCATTTACCGGCGTCGTCCTGCCGCCAATAACGCGGTTCGATGCCTTCGCGCGCGGAAAGCGATCGCCAGGCTGCGCGCGCCGCGACGATATTGTCTTCATCAAAGAAGTGGAACGCGCGATCGAATTCGAGCACGGTGTCACGCCAATTGCCGTCGGCCAGCGCGACGTTCCGCGCACCGTTTGCGGGCACCACATCCGTGGCAATCAATATCGGCTGACCAGAATCATTCTCACCGCCGGCACGAGCATGGGCGAGGAAACTATCCGCGCTATAAGCCCATAACGCCTGATCGATCCGCTCGGCGAGCCCAATCTCCCCGGCGACGATCAGCAACCGTGCGCCGCCCGCCAGCACCTTTTCGGCGATGCGCGGCAGCACGCGATCGATGGGCACGCGCGTGAGATGATAGAAATCGACCTGCACGCGGGGCCCCGCCTCCAGTCCTGGTGTCGTCAGGCTTCGAAATTATCGGCGATGAAGCGATCGAGCAGGCGGACGCCATAGCCGGTCGCGCCCTTGTCCCAGGTTGCGCCGGGCTTCGATGCCCACACCATGCCGGCAATATCGAGGTGCGCCCAGCGCACGCCATCTTCGATGAAGCGCTTGATGAATTGCGCGGCCGTAATCGATCCGCCGTCGCGCGGTCCGACATTCTTCATGTCCGCAATCGGGGAATCGATCAGCTTATCGAAACTGTCGGCAAGCGGCATCCGCCACACCTTATCACCGGTCTCGGCTCCGGCGGCTGTCAGTTGCGTGGCCAGTTCGTCGTCATTGCTGAACAGACCGCCATATTCATGGCCGAGCGCCACGATCATCGCACCGGTCAGGGTCGCCAGATCGATGATGGTCTTGGGCTTCCAGCTTCGCTGCACCCAGGTAAGCGCATCACACAGCACCAGCCTGCCCTCGGCATCGGTGTTGATCACTTCGATCGTCTGCCCCGACATCGATGTGACGATATCGCCTGGCCGCTGCGCTTTCCCGTCCGGCATATTCTCAACGAGGCCACAGACGCCGATGACATGGGCCTTGGCATTACGCAGCGCGAGGGCCTTCATCGTGCCGGCAACCGCGGCGGCCCCGCCCATGTCCCACTTCATGTCTTCCATTCCGCCCGGCGGCTTCAGCGAGATACCGCCAGTATCGAACGTCACGCCCTTGCCGACGAAGGCAATCGGCTCCGCCGTGCCTCCGGTTCCATCCCAGCGCATGACAAGCATCCGTGGCTCGCGGGCGGATCCTTGCGCGACGCCCATAAGCGCCCCCATGCCGAGCGCCGACATGGCCGCACCGTCCAGAATATCGATCGCGATTCCGATATCCTTGAGGGCAAGGCAGCGCTCGACGAAGCTTTCCGGATAGAGGATGTTCGAAGGCTCGGCGACAAGCTCACGCGCGAACATGACCCCCTCGGCCACCGCTTTGCGTGCCTCCCATGCGGCTTCCGCTTTGGGGCTGGTTCCCACAAGCACGATATCGGCCAGCGAGGGCCGCTGCTTCGCATCCAGCTTGGTACGATAGGTATCGTGGCGCCAGCTGCGCAACATAGCGCCAAACGCCAGTGCAGCGGCGGCGGAATCGGCTGCAGCGCCCACGCTCGACAGGTCGATGACGGCGCTTACCTCGCCCGACGTCAACAGCCGTGCGACAATGGCCGCCCCGGCGCGTTCATAATCTGCCTTCGCGCCGATGCCGACGAGCAGGACCCGCCTGATCCCATCGGCCTCGCCAAACAGTTCGACAACAGCTCCGGTCTCGCCATCGAAACGATGGCCGAGCGCCGCGCGCCGCGCAACTTCCTGGGTGGCTGATGGCAGAACATTCAGTGCCGCACCCCCGATCGTGCCCGGCGCTATCGGGATAACAAGGCTTTGGCTTCCGGTCGGGCGATTGGGTGCGAAACTGATACGCATTAAGAGGGGTCTCCGTGGTGGCTCCGTCCCATCTAGGCGCGAGTTGCGTCAGTTGCAAAAGGCCTTGATCGTATGCACAGGTTTCGGTCACGAAATTCGCTATCGTCTCGATCCTGGTGCGCCTTTTCGAATGCCAGCCTCCATGAGGATTGCAGCCCCGCCGCTTGGATGCGATAGGCAGCGCGGCGTCGACGGCCACATCATGGGGTTATGTGAACAAGCGATTTTTAACCCTGCTGGCCTCATTGCCACTTTCGCTGACCGCAGCGATGCCGATCTATGCACAGAATCTGCTTGATCCTGCTGTCGGCCGGCCGTCATTGGGGGATGCCCCCCTGCCGGCCAACGAGGAAGAGGTGACCTTCGCCGCCGATACATTGTCTTATGACGACAATGGCGAAATCGTCACGGCCACCGGCAATGTCCGCATGGCGCGACAGGGTGATCGGCTGCGGGCTGATCGGGTCGAATGGAACCAGAAGACAGGCGTAGTCCGAGCGACAGGCAATGTCGCGGTCGTCAATTCCGGCAATGACACGGTGTATGGCGATTCGGTCGAGCTGACCGATTCATTACGCGACGGTGTCGTGGAAAACCTGTTGCTGGTGCTCAATGACGGCGGCCGGCTCGCCGCGGTTCATGGCACGCGTGTGAACGGCATCTCGACGTTAACGACCGCAGCCTATACGCCGTGCGCTGTTGTCGACAGCCACGGCTGCCCGAAGGATCCGATCTGGAAAATCAGCGCTAACCGCGTGGTTCATGATCCGGCAAAGCATCGAATCAGCTACGAAGGCGCGCGGATCAGCATGTTCGGTGCGCCGCTCATCTGGTTGCCGGGATTGTCGCATCCCGACGGCACTGGCGGCGGTTCCGGACTGCTACTGGCCGATGTCCGCTACAACCATACGAACGGCTTCAAGTTCGCGCTGCCTTATTATTTCAAGCTGGCACCCAATCGCGATCTGACGCTCACTCCCAGCATCTTCAGCAAGGTTCTGCCGACGCTGTCCGCCCAATATCGGCAACTATCCGATAACGGCGCATGGCAGGCCACCGGTACTGTCACATATGGTTCAAAGGTCGTCCCGACCACGACGGGCGTTACGGCGGCGAGTGGCGACAAGAATATTCGCGGCTATATCGACGCCAACGGGCGGTTTCAGTTCGGTCCGGACTGGACGATTAGCGGATCGATCCGGGCCGCCACCGATCGCACCTTCATGCTCCGTTACGACATTTCCAACGACGACCGCCTGCGCAGTCAACTCAAGGCAGAACGGATCAACAGCGACAGCTATTTGTCAATCGCGGGCTGGGCTGTGCAAACCCTGCGAAGCGGCGACGTGCAAGGGCAACAGGCATTTGCCTTACCCGCAATCGACTATCGCCTTCGCCTGACGGACCCGTTGTTGGGGGGCATCGTGCAGGTCCAGGCCAACAGCCTCAACCTGATCCGAACCGCCGGGCAGGATACGCAACGTGCTTTTACCGCGATCGAGTGGGATCTGCGGCACTACACGCCGCTCGGCCAGGAATTGACTTTCACTGGCTACGGGCGCGCCGATGTCTATCATACCGATTCAATAGCCGACACAGCGACAGTCAGTTATCGCGGCAACGCCGGTTGGCAGAGCCGCGGCATCGTTGCGATCGCCGCCGATATGCGCTGGCCGTTCATCGGTGGTTTTCTCAGGGGATCTCAGCGTGTCACCCCGCGCGTGCAAATCGTCGCTTCGCCGAAAACTCGCAACCTGAGCATACCGAACGAGGATTCGCGCTCGATCGATCTCGAAGATTCGAACCTGTTCGCGCTCAACCGCTTCTCGGGTTATGACCGCTGGGAAGATGGCAGCCGTATCACGTACGGGCTCGAATGGGCGGTCGACGTGCCGGGCGTTGCCGTCAATACCCAGATCGGCCAGAGCTACCGCCTTTCGAGCAAGCCATCGCTGTTGCCTGTCGGTACCGGCCTGGCCGATCGATTATCGGACATTGTCGGCAGGACCACTATCCAATATGGTCGGTTTCTCGAATTGACCCACCGTTTCCGGCTCGACAAGGATAATCTGGCGATCCGCCGCAACGAAATCGATGCTACGGTCGGTAGCCGGAAGACCTATCTTACCGTCGGCTATTTTCGCCTGAATCGCGATATCGATACAAGCATTGAGGATCTTCGCGATCGTGAGGAAGTGCGCCTGGGCGGGCGCATCCAATTTGCGCGATATTGGTCCCTATATGGATCGACCGTGATCGATCTGACCGGCAAGAGCGAAGATCCGCTGTCAATTGCCGATGGATTTCAGCCGGTACGGCACAGGATCGGGCTGCTTTATGACGACGATTGTATCCAGTTGGGTGTCACCTGGCGCCGGGATTATCAGACGACCGGCGATGCCAGGAGCGGCAACACTTTCCTGTTGCGGCTGGCGCTCAAGAATTTGGGCCGCTAAGCGTAGGTTCAGTTGACCCATGCGAATGCCCCCGCATGCTCTGGGATTGAGGATCCGAATACGGTGAATGTGAATACCAAGAACAATGGCAAATGGCTGTTGACGGCAGTCGCGGCGATGGCCGTAACGATCGCCGCGCCGATCCTTTCGCAGACCGTTCCGGACGATGAAAATCCCAATAACCAGCTCGATCTGCCGAAAGACCTCACCATCTTCGGGCAGTCCGATCCCAACGTCCGCAAGGCGACGGCGATCGTGAATGGTTCGATCATCACGGCAACCGATGTTGATCAACGGCTGGCGCTCGTCGTCGCGGCCAACGGCGGCAAAGTTCCTGATGACGAAAAGGAGCGGTTGCGCCTGCAGGTGCTGCGCAACCTGATTGACGAGACCCTCCAGATCCAGGAAGCCGCCGCGCAAAAGATCGATATCAGCGATGCCGAGATCGACCAGACATTCCAGCGCGTGGCAGGAAACTTCAAGAAGAGTCCGAAAGAATTCGCAAAATATCTGACGTCTCAGGGTTCATCTGAGACGTCGCTGAAACGGCAGATTCAGGGCGAGGTTTCGTGGCGGCGCGTACTCAGCCGCAAGGTCGAACCCTTCATCAACGTGAGCGAGGAAGAAGTCCGGGCGATCATGAACCGGCTCAACGCGGCGAAGGGCGCGACGGAATATCGCATCGGCGAGATCTTCCTCTCGGCCACGCCGGAATCGATGCCGGAGGCGCAAGCGAACGCGAACAGGATCATCGATCAGTTGCGCAAGGGTGGCTCGTTCGCGGCATATGCGCGGCAGTTTTCCGAAGCCTCGACGGCCGCTGTTGGCGGTGATCTCGGCTGGGTGCGTGCCGAACAATTACCCGAGCAGCTTGCCACCAATGCCCAGCAGATGAGCAGCGGACAGATCAGCCCGCCGATCGCGGTATCCGGTGGCTATTCGATCATCGTCCTCGTCGACAAGCGCCAGGTGTTGACCGCCGACGCGCGCGACGCCGTTCTGTCGCTCAAACAGGTGAGCCTGGTTTTTCCCAAGGGGCTGACCCAGGAGCAGGCTACGCCTCAGGTTGAGAGTTTCGCCAAAGCCATGGCGGCGATCCAGGGTTGCGGCAAGGTCGCAGAGGCCGCCCACGCTCTGGGCGCCGATGTGGTCGACAATGATTCGATCAAGGTTCGCGATCTACCGGCGCCATTGCAGGATATGATGTTGAGCCTCCAAATTGGTCAGGCGACGCGTCCGTTCGGGTCTCTGAGCGATGGCGTCCGATCACTCGTTCTGTGCGGACGCGACGATCCACAGGCAGCCTCAGGGCCATCTTTCGATCAGATCCAGTCCCAGATCGAAGAAGATCGCGTGAATCGCCGTGCGCGACGTTATCTGCGCGATTTGCGGCGCGATGCTGTCATCGAATATCGATGATGCACCGCACTGGATCCCGATGGGCATAAGTCCGCTCGCCGTCGCCCTGGGCGATCCTGCCGGTATTGGGCCGGAGATCGTTGCCAAGGCCTGGAACCTTCGCCGCGAACATGACTTGATGCCGTTTTTTGCGGTGGGCGACAGGCGCTCTATCGAAGTGATCTGGGATGGACCGATCCGGCGCATCTATTCACCAGACGATGCGATCGGGTGCTTCGACGACGCCCTACCGATCATCCAGATCGAAGACACCGGCCCGATCGTGCCCGGCCAACCCGATCTGAGCGGCGCGCGCTGTTCGCTCGATTCGCTCGAAATGGCGGCCGGGCTGGCCCGTTCGGCGATGGTCGGTGGCCTTGTCACCGCGCCCGTCGCCAAGGTGCAACTCTACGCGATCGGATTCACGCATCCTGGCCAGACTGAATTCATCGCTGAGCGCTGCGGTATTGCATCAAGTAACGCGGTGATGCTGCTCGCTGGGCCAACGCTTCGTTGCGTTCCGATCACAACACATATGCCGCTGCGCGACGTATCCGATTTTCTCACGATCGATCTCATCCTGGCTAAGGCCCGTGCTACCGAACGCGGCCTAGTAAAGAATTTCGCGATCGAGCGTCCGCGGCTCGCGATTGCCGGGTTCAATCCTCATGCCGGCGAAAGCGGAGCAATCGGCCGCGAGGAGATCGACCTGATCATACCCGCGGTCGAGATCCTGCAGAGTGAGGGCATCGATATCGTCGGGCCGCTAGCGGCCGATACGATGTTTCATCCCCGGGCACGCGAGCAATATGATTGCGCTTTGTGCCTTTATCATGATCAGGCACTCATCCCGTTGAAGACACTGCATTTTGATGAGGGCGTCAATATGACCTTGGGCCTGCCGATTGTCCGCACGGCGCCCGATCATGGCACCGCCTTCGGAATTGCCGGCAAGAATCTGGCGCATCCCGGCGCGATGATCGCGGCGATCGCGCTGGCGGGCACGGCGGCACGGAATCGCCTGCTCTGCCCATGATTACGGGGATGGATGGGATGCCGCCGCTGCGCGACGTGATCGCGCGGTATGGGCTCAGCGCGAACAAGGCGTTGGGGCAGAACTTCCTGCTCGACGGGCAATTGCTCGACCGGATTGCCCGCGTTCCCGGCGATCTGAACGATCAGACGGTTTATGAAGTCGGGCCCGGGCCCGGTGGACTGACCCGCGCCCTGCTCAAGGCCGGGGCGCAGGTCGTTGCCGTGGAGCGAGACGATCGCTGCCTTCCCGCGCTGGACGAATTGAACCAGGCCTCGGGTGGTCGGCTGCGCCTGCTGTCGGCCGATGCGATGAAGGTGGACGAGCGTAAGGAAGCGGGAACCGGCGCCCATATCGTCTCGAACCTGCCCTATAATGTCGGCACAGCGCTGTTCGTACGCTGGACGACGTTGGCCGAATGGCTACCCTGGTGGCGGACGCTGACGCTGATGTTCCAGCGCGAGGTTGCCGAGCGGATCGTGGCGGAGCCGAACAGCGCCGCTTATGGGCGCTTGTCGGTACTTGCCCAATGGCGCGCCAGGCCTGTGATCGCGATGAACGTGCACCGGTCGGCCTTCGTACCACCGCCGAAAGTGATGTCGGCGATCGTCCATGTCACGCCGGCGACCCAACCGGCCAATGTGTCGATCGCAACGATCGAAATGTTGACGGCGGCGGCATTCGGTCAGCGGCGCAAGATGTTGCGGCAGAGCCTGAAATCGGTGCAAGGCGCGGTCGACCTGCTCAGCCAAGCGGGGATCGCGGCAGACCGCCGCGCAGAAACCTTGTCGGTCGATGAATTTGTAGCGCTCGGCCAGTTGCTCGAGCGGAACTCAGCTTCGTCAAAATGAGAGGTTTACAGTCCAAACTACTGATTAGTGCTGCTTTTTTCCTGTCCTTTGGGCGGAGCTTTATCATTGTTCTGCACAGCAACAATGGCGGGTGGCGGACCTTTGGCGATCGCGGCGGCGAGTTGCGTCGCAGGCGCACATTCGCTTTTGCATAATGCCCGTACCCGCACGAGATTGGCGCGTGCACGCTCGACGGCGCCACGCTGGACCATCGCTTCGCCCTGGGCGGACAATGCCGTTACGTCATTGGGTTCCAGCGAGAGCGCCTCGAAATAGAGCCTGATCGCCTTGCCCGGCAGCGCCTGCGCCTGGGCAACCCGGCCGAGTGCGATAAAGGCCGCCCGGTTGCGCGGATCGACCGCCAAAGCGGTTTCCAATGCGTCATTGGCAGCGACAAAATTGCCCGCCTTGAGCTGGTTTTGCCCTTCGGTCAGCAGCGCCAGCGACTTCGGATTAATCTGGTCATCGGTGCGTTGCCCGTTCACGCCGCTCGAAACGGTCAGCAGGGTCAACGACAAAGCAAGCGTCATCGGCGAGAACCGCATCAATATCTCCAACACATACGCACGATGCTCTCTTAGCATGCACGGACTAGCCTAGCGACGAAAAATCCGTCCGTTCCATCATTTCCGGGGCTCAGCAGCTTGCCAGGGCCATGATATCGGCCGGGCGTGAACAAATCCTTTTCGGCGCGGAAACCCGTAGTCCGTTCGAGGAACGATGCGACCTGACCGGCCCCCTCCTCATCCAGCACCGAGCAGACCGCATATACCAGCGCGCCGCCGGGCTTCACCAAAGGCGCAGCGACATCAAGCACCTGCGCCTGCAGCGCAGTCAGTCGCGCGAGGCGTTCGGGATTCAGGCGCCAGCGCGCTTCCGGGTTGCGCCGCCAGGTACCCGTGCCCGAGCAGGGCGCATCAACCAGCACGACGTCGCAGGCCTCGCTGAGATCACCGAGCACATTGCCCTCGCGGCCCGGATCGAGCAGCCGGGTCTCGATCGAACCGAGTCCAGCGCGCGCGGCCCTGGGGCTGAGCCGCGATAACCGCGCACGATCAGTATCGCTGGCGATCAGCCGCCCCTCGTCGCCCATATCGTCGCCAAGTGCGAGCGTCTTGCCGCCGGCGCCAGCGCACAAGTCAAGCACGGTCATTCCCGGCCGCACGCGGCATGCCTGGGCAATAAGCTGGCTGCCTTCATCCTGGATCTCGATCAGGCCGTCATTCCAGGCCTCCAGTCCCTCAATTGCCGTTCCCTCGGGCAGGCGAATACCGGATGGCGCGTGCGGCGTCGGCACGGCGTCCGGGATCAGCGCGATCACCGTCACTCGATCGGCCTTCCGCCGGTTGACCCGGACGTCAAGCGGTGCACGATCGAGCAATGCTGCCTGCGCATCGGCATCGAACTTATCGTTCAACTTCGACGCAAGCCATGCCGGCAGGGCGCCACCCCGCGCGTGCTTCTCGGACTTGTCGATCGCCATCGGGCCATGCGGGCTGCCATCGAACAGTTTGGCGACCTCGGCGTCCTGTCGCGCCACGCCGATCAGTGCGGCACGACCGCTTTGCGGCCGATCGCCGGAGCGCCGGATCGCTCGATAAACCAGTTCGCGCACCGCCCGGCGATCCTTCGAGCCGGCGTAACGGCGCGTTTTGAAATAGCGCGCGATCAGCGTATCGGCGGCGGCACCGCCGTCGCGCGCGGCACCAATAATCTCATCCAGCAATTCAATTGCGGCCTGTGCGCGTGCGGACGGCGTCATAAATCTTCTCCGGTCGACCCGCGCGCTGACGAGCAAATGGTCTTCGCGCGCCGGCCAAACGGACCGGCCTTATGCCTAGCGCGTCGGATAGTTTGGCGCTTCGCGCGTGATGGCGACATCGTGGACATGGCTTTCCTGCAGCCCGGCATTGGTGATCCGCACAAATCGCGCGCGCTGCTGCAGATCCGGGATCGTATGAGCGCCGGTATAGCCCATCGCGGCTTTCACGCCACCGACGAGCTGATGGATCACATCGCGCGCCGTGCCCTTATAGGGCACCTGCCCCTCAATGCCTTCGGGCACCAGCTTCATCTGGTCCTTGATATCCTGCTGAAAATAGCGGTCTGCCGAACCGCGCGCCATTGCGCCGACCGACCCCATGCCGCGATAGGCCTTGTACGAACGGCCCTGGTACAGGAAGGTCTCGCCCGGCGCCTCCTCGGTGCCCGCCAGCAGCGATCCGATCATTACGCACCCTGCCCCAGCAGCCAGCGCCTTGGCGAGGTCGCCCGACGTTCGCAACCCACCATCGGCGATCACGGGGATGCCGGACTTGGCGGCCTCGGCCGCCGACTCCATCACCGCGGTCAGTTGCGGTACGCCGACGCCCGCCACGACCCTTGTCGTGCAGATCGAACCCGGACCAATCCCGACCTTGACCCCATCGGCACCGGCATCGATCAGCGCACGGGTGGCCTCGGCGGTGGCGACGTTGCCGGCGATCACCTGAACCGAATTGGAGAGCCGCTTGACCCGCTCAACCGCACGCGCGACCTCGCGATTGTGGCCATGCGCGGTGTCGATCACGATCAGATCGCATTCGGCGTCGATCAGGGCCTCGGTCCGTTCAAACCCCTTGTCTCCGACCGTGGTCGCGGCTGCGACACGCAGGCGACCCGTGGCGTCCTTGGTGGCCGACGGATAATTGACCGCTTTTTCCATGTCCTTGACAGTGATCAGGCCGACGCAGCGATAATGCTCGTCAACGACCAGCAATTTCTCGATCCGCCGCGAATGCAGCAGGCGACGCGCATCCTCGGAGGATACGCCGGCGGGCGCCACCGCCAGATTCTGCTTCGTCATCAGCTCATGGACCGGCTGACCAGGGTTTTCCGCGAAGCGCACATCACGATTGGTAAGGATACCGACGAGCTTGCCGTCGTTCTCAACGACCGGGATGCCCGAGATGCGGTGACGCGTCATCAACGCGCGGGCATCCGCCAAGGTCTGAGTGGGTGCCATCGTGATCGGATTGACCACCATGCCCGATTCATAGCGCTTTACGGCGCGGACTGCGTCAGCCTGTTCTTCGACCGTGAGGTTGCGATGCAGCACGCCGATGCCGCCGAGCTGCGCCATCACGATCGCCATGTCGGCCTCGGTCACGGTGTCCATCGCCGATGACAGGATCGGGATGTTCAACGCGATCGCTTTGGTGACGAAGGTTCGCGTATCGGCCTGACTCGGCAACACATCCGATTCGCCGGGCCGCAGGAGCACGTCGTCGAAAGTTAGGCCGAGGCTGATATCCATGAGGTGCGAATCCGTGGGTAGAGGAAAGGATTCGAGGCCATATATGTCGCCTCGCCCGCTACCGCCAGTCCCACCGTGCATCCTGCGTGATTATGCGCGGCCGAAAAAGAATGCGCCTGCTTGCGCATTTCCAGCCAGACTCTCACTCCTCGCCGTGAATGATCACGCGGTTTCTTCCGCTGCCTTTGGCTTTATACAGTGCCTCATCCGCGCGGCGCAGCATTTCCGCGACATCCTCACCTTCCCTGAGCTGCGCGACGCCCGCCGAGAAGGTGACGGTGCCCAGCGATTCGCCGGTGGTGCGGGATACGAGCGCCCGGTTCTGCAGATCATCGCGTATATCGTCGACGCGCATGGCCGCCCGGCGCGCCATGATCCCATCGAATAGAATCAGGAATTCCTCGCCGCCATAGCGGCCTACACAAGTGTCCTCGCCGGCGCCTTCGGACAGAGCATCGGCGACAAGGCGCAGAATGCGATCACCGGTATCATGGCCGAAATTGTCATTGATCGCTTTGAAGTGATCGATGTCGCAAAAGGCGACAGTCAGGGGGTAATCCTCTGCCAAAGCCTGCTCCAAAGCCGCGTTCAGCCTCGTCTGGAATGCGCGGCGATTGGCCAGACCGGTGAGCGGATCCGTTTCCGCTGTCGCCTGCGCCTCTGCCAGATTGTCCTTCAGCGACACCATCTGGGTGCCCATTTCCTGCAAGCGTCGTTCGGCGTCCTGGGTCTTACCGATCATGGTGCGCGTAAGTTCGACCAACAGACCGATCGCCCGGCTTGAAGGCTCGGCGCCAGCATCGAAGGCTGCTGCGCCCTTTTCGAGGGCGTTGCCATAGGCCCTGGCATCGGCCGTCGACTGCGTGACCAAACCGGCGGCGAGGGTCATGCTTTCGTGGGCGCGCTCGATCAACTGGTCGACGAGCTCGGTCGAAACCTGATTCGTGGTCGAGTCGGCAATTTCCTGGGCGATCTCTGCCCGCAGCATGCCGTCGCGCGCAATGGCGGCATCGACCGCCGCGAGCACCACCGGATCGTCCGAGCAAAAATATTGATAGGCGAGATCGTAGTTTACCGGCGTCGGATCGAGCCGGTTCGCCCTTAGAAATCCACCGATGCGATCGAACAGATCGACCGTGCGCGTCTCGCCAGGCACAAGCGCCGCCCCACCATTTCCGGCCGGGTCATCCCCGTCCGTTTTGCCGAATATGGCGCCGAGCCGTGCCCAGCCTCTCCGATCTGCGGCAGCCGCAGATTCATCTCTCTTGGGGGAATGACCTTCGTACATGCCCGCATTAACGCCGCAAACCTTTAAAATTTAGTATGTATCGAGCCGAAAGTTACGGCGCAGCCGGCATCGGAAAAGGCGCTTTATCCGGCTCGACGAAATTGCGCCGCGCTTCGACCGAAAACAGCCTGCTTTTGCTATAGAATCTGAGCGGCCAATCGCGCTGCCCCTCATCGGCTGCGAGCAGCCCATTGACCCTGTCGAGCAGGATCCGTGCATCGGTGCGCGCCAGCCAGTTGCGCACGCCGACAATGAAGCAACGGGTGATCGTGTCATGATAGCCGCCATGATCGTCATTCACGCCGCCGACGGACTCATTGTAGCCGCCGATGATGCCCCGCAGATCGTGTTCGGGATCGATGTCCGGGCGTTGCGTGACGATCCAGAGACAAGCGCCAAGATGCGCCTCATGAGTCCATTCGGCTTTCGGCAGGCTGCGGTCGATCAATCCGAGCGCAACCCGATCGACGGAGGCTTTACTGTCAAACAATCTGGGAATGTGGACCATTTCTATTCCTTGATACGCAAGAAAGGCGCCCCGGCCTCAACCGGAACGCCTTTCTTGCGACCTTACGGTCTGTGGTTCGGCGATCAGGCAGCCTTGGGGGCAGCCTGGCGGACGCCCTCGTCGACATGTTCTTCGAATTGCTCGAAATTGGCGATGAAGCGGCCGACGAGCTTGGCGGCTGTCTCGTCATAGGCAGCCGCATCGGGCCAGGTTTCGCGCGGATTGAGGATCTTGCTGTCCACGCCGGCAACCGCAACCGGCACCTTGAAGCCGAAATTCGGATCGGTGCGGAATTCTGCGTTGTTCAGGCTGCCATCGAGCGCTGCATTGAGCAAAGCACGGGTGGCCTTGATCGGCATCCGGCTACCGACGCCATATTGCCCGCCGGTCCAGCCGGTGTTGACGAGCCAGCAATCGACACCGCCCTTGGCGATGCGCGACTTGAGCAGATTCCCGTAAACCGACGGGTGGCGCGGCATGAACGGCGCACCGAAGCAGGTCGAGAAGGTCGCATCGGGCTCGGTAACGCCGATCTCGGTGCCGGCGACACGCGCGGTATAGCCCGAGAGGAAGTGGTACATTGCCTGATCGGGGGTTAGCTTCGCGATCGGCGGCAACACCCCATAAGCATCCGCCGTCAGGAAGATCATGTTCTTGGGAACTGGGCCCAGATTGTCCTTCGAGGCATTCGGGATGAACTCGATCGGGTAGGAGCCGCGGCTGTTCTCGGCCAGGGTCGCGTCATCGAAGTCGAGTTCGCGGCTGGTTTCGTCCATCACAACGTTTTCGAGCACGGTGCCGAAACGCTTGGTCGTCGCAAAAATCTCAGGCTCGGCCTCGGGCGAGAGGCGGATCATTTTCGCATAACAGCCGCCTTCAAAATTGAAGACCGCTTCGTCCGACCAACCATGCTCGTCGTCGCCGATCAAGGTACGGCTGGCATCGGCCGACAGGGTCGTCTTGCCGGTGCCCGACAGGCCGAAGAAGACCGCGGTGTCGCCGTTGGGGCCGATATTGGCCGAACAGTGCATCGGCATCACGCCTGCTGCCGGGAGCTTGTAGTTGAGAATGCCGAACACTGACTTCTTCATCTCGCCGGCATATTTGGTGCCGCCGATCAGAATAAGCTTCTCGCTGAGATTGACTGCGATGACGGTCTCCCCGCGGGTGCCGTGACGAACGGGGTCGGCTTTGAAGGTCGGAAGGTCGATGATCGTATATTCGGGGATGAAGGCGGCCAGCTCTTCGGCACCCGGACGCACGAGCAAGGTGCGGATGAACAGATTGTGCCAGGCGAGCTCGTTGATCACGCGCACGTTGACGCGGTGCGTCGGCTGCGACCCGCCAAACAAATCCTGAACGAACAAGCTGTCCTTCGTGCCAAGGTGGGTCAGGAAGTCCGCCTTCAGGGCAGCGAAATGCTCGGGCGTCATGCCCTTGTTGGTCTTGCCCCACCATACTGTGGACTCGGTTTCGGCATCGCGAACGATAAATTTGTCATTCGCCGAACGACCCGTATGTGCGCCGGTCTTCACGACCAGCGGGCCATCCTTAGCCAACTGGCCTTCCCCGCGGGCCAGCGCATGCTCCACGAGCGGCGCAGTGCCGAGATTCCAGAACAGCTTGGCGCCAACGGCGATGCCCTGCTGATCAAGGCCAAATGCGGGGGTTAACTCGGGCACGAATAATCTCCTGTGGTCGGGAAAGTGGCCTGAACGGCCGTTCCCTGCTTCTGATCGGTCTGCGCGCCAGTCTGACGATGCCGCATCCGACCGATTCCTTCACTCTTCACGTGCGCATAATTGCAAAGGCCCGGATCGTAAAGCGATCGTTGGAGACGGTTGAATGCCCTTTGCCTGTGCGCTAAGACTGCATCCGCAACTTTCGGACACGTCGTTCTCGGGCACGATCTCGGGCCAGATAAACCTCAGGGAGGCCATCCGGTCCCATGTCGGCTTCCATAGCGCTCGTCGATGACGATCGTAATATCCTCACCTCTGTATCGATCGCGCTGCAATCCGAAGGGTTTACGGTCCGAATCTATTCGGATGGTGAAACGGCACTCAAGGCGCTGCTGGACAATCCGCCGGACCTCGCCGTGCTCGATATCAAGATGCCGCGGATGGATGGCATGGAACTGCTCCGCCGGCTCCGTGAGAAAAGCGCCGTGCCGACGATCTTCCTGACGTCCAAGGATGATGAACTCGACGAAGCGCTCGGCCTCGCGCTCGGCGCCGATGATTATATCACCAAACCCTTCTCGCAACGGCTTCTTATCGCCCGGATTCGCGCGATCCTGCGCCGCACCGAATTGCGGGCGGGCGGAGAGCCTGCTGCCGATAGCCCCCCCGCCGAGCGCATCGTTCGCGGGCGGCTGGAGATGGATCCGGCACGACATCGTGTGCAATGGAACGGCCAGGACGTCACATTGACGGTAACGGAATTCCTGATCTTGGAGGCCCTTGCCCAGCGTCCGGGCTTCGTCAAATCGCGCGACCAGTTAATGGACACCGCTTACCAGGACGATGTCTATGTCGACGATCGCACGATCGACAGTCATATCAAGCGCCTGCGCCGCAAGTTCCGGCAGGTCGACAATGACTTCAAGGCGATCGAGACCCTTTACGGCGTAGGATACCGGTTTGCTGAGGAGTGACGACGGAACGACGTTTCGCGGCTGGGCCGCGGGCGGCTCGCTGACGACACGCATTCTGGCGGTCAACATCATAGCCTTGGCGATGTTGGCGGGCGGCTTTTTTTATCTCGAGAGTTTTCGTTCACAGCTCGTCGATGCGCGCGTGGAGGAAACAGCGTCACAGACACGACTGATTGCCGAAGCCATAGCTGCCGCGCCGGATGGCGGACGCGGCCCGCTGATCGCCAAGGTCGGCATGGCGACCGGGACGCGCCTGCGCATCTTCGATTACGGTTCAGCAACCGATAACGGCCGTCCTCAACTCGATAGCTGGGCCATCACTGGCCCGACATATGAGTTGCGCGATCCGACGATGGAAGATTGGCAGAAGCGCGTGGCTCGGTTCCTGGACCGGGTCATAGATCGCGTGGTCGGCGCCGACCGTCCCAAAGATTTTGCCGAACCACGCAATGATGAATTGCGAGAATGGCCCGAAGCGCGGGGCGCGATCGAAACGCACAATATCATTACCTCCGTGAAGCGTGCTCCCGATCGTACGCCGGTGATCATTGCCGCCATACCGATTCCTGGCTCGCGCCCGGACCGCAGCCAGGTGCTGCTCTCGACTGAAAACCAGCGCGACATTACCCGCATCGTACGCGCCGAAAGGCTACGCCTGGGGATCGTCCTGCTTATCGTCGTTGTGCTCTCCGTGCTGCTTTCGCTGTTCCTGGCGCGTACGATCGTTCGGCCGCTGCGCCGGCTCGCGCTGGCCGCGCACCGGGTTCGGCTCGGCCGCGCCCGGGAAGTGCAGGTGCCGCGCCTGCCCTCCCGCCGCGACGAGATTGGCACGCTCGCCCGTGCATTGTCCGACATGAGCATGGCCATCCGGCAGCGTATTGACGCTACCGAGGCCTTCGCTGCTGATGTCACCCATGAACTGAAAAACCCGCTGGCGTCCCTGCGGTCGGCGGTCGACGCGCTGGCGTTGGTAAAGGATCCGGCGCTGCAGCAGCAATTGATCGACGTGATTCAGGATGATGTCGCCCGGCTCGATCGGCTGATCACCGATATTTCGGAAGCATCGCGCGTTGATGCAGAACTCGCTCGCGCACGGTTCGAGACGATCGATCTCGGCGTGATGATCGAAGGGTTGGTGTCTTCCCGCGAAGTCCGCAACCGCAACGGCGACGTCCGGGTTGCCTTTGCCAGACCGCATCGCGGAACCGCAGTCGTATTCGGCGATGGATCACGCCTGACCCGCGTGGTCGAAAACCTTGTCGAAAACGCCATATCCTTTTCGCCAAAAGGCGGACTGGTTCAGGTCGCTGCCACCCGTGATGGAGAAGATGTGCTGATCCGGGTCGAGGATGAAGGGCCCGGCGTTCCCGCCGAGGCGCGCGAGGCGATATTCAACCGCTTTCACAGCGTCCGGCCGGAAACCGAGCAATTCGGACGCCATAGCGGGCTCGGCCTGGCTATCGCCAAGGCGATCGTAGAGGGCCATAATGGCACCATTGAGGTTCAGGATCGCGACAATGCCCCGTCCGGCGCCAAATTCGTGATCCGCCTGCCCGTGGCCAGTCGATGACAGAAGATCAACATCAGGATGAGCATCGCAACCCGATCCATGCCACGAGCGTGGTGATCGACGGTCGCGCGCTCCTGCTCTCCGGACGATCGGGCAGTGGAAAATCCGATCTGGCGCTGCGGCTGATCGACCGCGGGGCGCTGTTGGTCAGCGATGATTATACCATGCTTGAAAATCGTGGCGGCATATTGTTCGCGGCGGCACCGCCCCAAATAGCCGGAAAGATCGAGATCCGCGGTATCGGATTGGTCGATCTGGCGTGCGCCAAGGCCGCGCCGGTTGCGCTCATGCTGATGCTGGATCAGCAGGCGGACCGCATGCCTGCCGACCAAATGGCTATAATCAGGCTCGAGGGTGTCGAGATCCCCACCCTGCCCCTTGCACCGTTCGAAGCATCCGCTCCGCTCAAGGCCGAAGCTGCGCTGCGACTTCGCGGCCTGGAGGTAACGGCGCAGTGACCGAACTGAAGGGCCCGCAGAAAATCCTGTTCGTGACCGGCATGTCTGGCGCCGGCAAATTGACAGCGTTGAAGACGTTCGAGGATATGGGCTGGGAAACGGTCGACAATTTGCCGCTGTCGCTGCTCGATCAGTTGCTCGCCGCCGCGCCGCCGGAGGGGGCGACCGACAGCAATCGGCCGCTGGCGATTGGCATCGACAGCCGGACTCGCGATTTCGACTGCGATCTGGTCGTGCGCAGGGTTCGGAGCCTGCGCGACGGCGAGGGCCGCGACGCGGGCATCCTGTTCCTCGATTGTAGCGGCGTGGAGATCGCACGCCGCTATTCGGCAACACGCAGCCTGCACCCGCTGGCATTGGATCGCCCGATTGAGGATGGCATCACGCATGAACGCGAGTTGTTGGCCCCGCTGCGTGAGGCCGCCGATCATCTGATCGAAACCACGGGCCGGACCACCAACGATCTGCAGGCCTTGCTGCGATTGCGCTTCGGCGACTCGGGCCAGCATGGGACGATGCTGACCGTGATGTCGTTCGCCTTTTCGCGCGGCGTGCCCCGCGATGCGGATCTGATGTTCGACATGCGCTTCCTGCGCAATCCGCACTGGGATCCGTTACTGCGGCCCAAAACCGGCCTCGATCCGGATGTCGGTGACTATATCGCTGCGGACCCCATCTACGCCGAGGCCCGGCGACGTATCGAAGATCTTATCCTTTTGCTGCTACCCCGCTATGAAGGCGAAGGGAAAAGCTATGTTACGATCGCAATCGGATGTACCGGGGGCAAACATCGTTCGGTTCACATTGCAGAATGGCTCGCTGGACGGTTGCGCGACGCTGGTTTTTCGCCCACGCTCCAACATCGCGATCTGACACTGGAGATTTCGGGCGCGGAGGAGAGCATCGTGCCGGGCGTGGGATCACGAGGGATGGTCGGGTAGTAAGATGATCGGATTGGTGCTTGTTACACATGGCCGCCTGGCTGCCGAATTCGTGACGGCGATGGAACATGTGGTTGGTCCGCAGACGGCGATCGAGGCGATCTGTATCGGCCCCGACGACGATATGGAGAGCCGCCGCACGGATATCGCGCGCGCGGTGCAGGCCGTGGACAGCGGCTCCGGCGTGATCCTGCTGACCGACCTGTTCGGCGGAACGCCATCCAATCTGGCGATCTCGCTGATGGAACCGGGGCGTATCGAAGTCATCGCAGGCATCAACCTGCCCATGCTGATTCGGCTTGAAGGCGCGCGTAAGATGATGAAGATCAAGGCTGCAGTTGCGGCTGCGCGCGATGCCGGCCGGAAATATATATCGGTCGCATCTGAAGTCTTAGGAGAGGCTGCTGCATGACGATGCTCTTCCAGCGGGAAGTCCAGATCACCAATATCCGCGGCCTGCATGCGCGTGCGAGCGCTAAGTTCGTGACCCTGGCCAGCGCGCAAAGCGCCAATATCGAAGTCGAGAAGGATGGTTCAAAGGTCGCCGGCACGTCGATCATGGGGTTGATGATGCTGGGTGCCGCCAAGGGCGATAGCGTGATCATCTCGGCAACCGGCGATGGTGCCGAAAAGGCGATCACCGTGCTGGCCGAACTGGTCGAAGGCAAGTTCGGCGAGGATTGAGCGACCAATTACTTTTGTCGTTCTGGCGCCTCAGAGCACGCGGATCATAGTTCGCGGCAACGGACGCTGAATCCAGTTCAGCATGATGAGCAATGCAGCTATGGCTCGGCTCTCAACCCAACCGGAACCCTTGCCCTGCCCCGCCAGATCACCGCCTTTTCCAATCCGCTGATCAAGCGGGTGCGTGCGCTTCGCGAAAAGCGCCATCGTCGCGAGGAAGGCCTGTTTCTTGCGGAAGGGCTGCGCATCCTCACCGAAGCGGCGGATTGCGATATCCTGCCCGAATACATCTTCTTCGCGAAAGAATCGGCCGCGCATCCGCTGACGCAGCGTTTGGTCGATGCTGTGGAGGCCAAGGGCGGCGAGGCGATCGAGACCGATCGCGATATCCTGTCGAAATTGTCGGGCAAGGATAATCCGCAGACGGTGATCGGCGTGTATCGCGAGTTTGATACGTCGCTCGCCCGGATCGATAGGAGCGCCTCCGACATCTGGATCGTCGCCCAATCGCTGCGCGATCCCGGCAATCTGGGCACGATCCTCAGAACAGGTGATGCCGTCGGCGGCGGTGGCCTGATCCTTGTCGACGATTGTGTCGATCCCTTTTCCGTGGAGGCCGTACGGGCGACGATGGGCGCTTTGTTCACGCAGCGCATCGCGACCGCCCGCTGGGAGGAGTTCCTGCTTTGGCTGCGAACCGGGCCGGGGCAGCTCGTCGGCACCAGCCTGAAGGCGACACACGATTATCAGGCGCCGCGCTACGCCGCTCCCACCTTCCTGCTCGTCGGCAATGAGGCACAGGGCCTGCCGGCGGCCTATGAGGCCGAATGCGACTTGCTGGTGAAGATGCCGATGCTCGGGAGCGCCGACAGCCTCAACGTCGCGGTCGCCACCGCTGTGATCGCCTATGAGGTGCTCAATCAGCGGCGCGCGCGATGACCGATCGGCCGAATTATATCAGCCCTGCCGGTTTCACCGCCATGCGCCAACGCTACGAGCAGCTCTTCTCGATCGATCGCCCCGCGTTGGTCGAGGTTATCAGTTGGGCTGCGGGCAATGGCGACCGCTCCGAAAATGGCGACTATATCTACGGCCGCAAGAAACTCCGGGAGATCGATCGCGAACTGGCCTTTCTGTCCAAGCGGATGAAAAGCGCGAAGGTGATCGATCCATCGCAGCAGGTCGATCGTTCTAAAGTCTATTTCGGGGCAACGGTCGTTGTCGTCGACGAAAATGATGTCGAACGGACGGTGACTCTGGTCGGCGACGACGAGACCGACGCCGGTACGGGCCATATCGGATGGCGCTCCCCGCTCGCCTTTGCCCTGCGCGGCGCCGCCGTCGGAGACCTGCGGCGCGTCCAGTTGCCGGTAGGTGAGAAAGAACTTGAGGTTCTCTCAATAACCTACCCAGAAATTTGAGAAATCCTCCCCGAGTGACCTCGGGGAGGATTTAGCGTTTCAATGCCGGATCGGCACGCTGCCTTCGGTCGCAGCGATTGGCGGCGCGATGGGTTGTGTCGCCAGATCGTCCGCCTCGGTCCATTCGATGGGCGCGATCGGGCCGGATAAAGCGAGCTTCAGCACTTCATCGACATGCGACACAGGAATAATCTTGAGATTTTCCTTAATATTCGCAGGGAGTTCGACAAGGTCCTTTTCATTGTCTTTCGGGATTAGCACGGTGGTGATTCCACCGCGGAGAGCCGCCAGCAACTTCTCCTTTAGCCCGCCGATCGGCAGGACCCGACCGCGCAAGGTCACCTCGCCGGTCATCGCCACTTCGCGGCGGACCGGAATGCCCGTCAAAGTCGAAACGATGCACGTAACGATACCGATTCCGGCCGATGGGCCATCCTTCGGCACGGCTCCTTCGGGCAAATGGATATGAATATCCTTGCGCGCGATCAGGCTCGGCTTGATTCCGTACCCCGGCGCGCGCGCCTTCACGAAGCTGAAGGCCGCCTGCACCGATTCTTTCATCACGTCGCCGAGCTTGCCGGTCGTGCTGACCGCACCCTTACCAGGCACCGTCACGGCCTCGATCGTCAGCAGCTCGCCGCCCACCTCGGTCCACGCCAGCCCGGTCACAGCACCGATCTGATCCTCTTCCTCGCCAACACCGTAGCGGAATTTCCGCACGCCGGCGAAGTCGGCAAGATTGTCCGGGCTAACGACGATCGACGTGTCCTTGCCTTCAAGGATCCGGCGCAGCGCCTTGCGCGCAAGCTTTGCGATCTCACGCTCGAGCGTGCGGACACCGGCCTCGCGCGTATAATATCGGATCAGATCGCGCAGACCGCCGTCGGTCAGCTCAAACTCGCTGGGCTTCAGGCCGTGCGCATCGATCTGCTTCTGCAGCAGATGCGACTTGGCGATCTCGACCTTTTCATCCTCGGTATAGCCTTCGAGCCGGATGATCTCCATGCGGTCGAGCAGTGGCTGTGGCAGATTGAGGCTGTTGGCCGTCGTCACAAACATGACGTCGGACAGATCGATGTCGATCTCCAGATAATGATCCTGGAACTTGTTGTTCTGCTCGGGATCGAGCACCTCGAGCAGCGCCGACGCCGGATCGCCGCGGAAATCCTGGCCGAGCTTGTCAATCTCGTCGAGCAAGAACAACGGATTCGAAGTGCCGGCCTTCTTGAGGTTCGACACGATCTTGCCCGGCAGCGAGCCGATATAGGTTCGGCGATGGCCGCGAATTTCGGCCTCGTCGCGCACGCCGCCGAGCGACTGGCGCACGAACTCACGGCCGGTCGCCTTGGCGATCGAGCGTCCGAGCGAGGTCTTGCCGACGCCGGGAGGCCCGACGAGGCACAGGATCGGCCCCTTCAGCTTGTTGGTGCGCGCCTGCACCGCCAGATATTCGACGATCCGGTCCTTGACCTTCTCCAGCCCGAAATGATCGGCATCGAGCACGGCCTGCGCCGCGGCGATATCCTTCTTGAGCTTCGATTTCTTGCCCCATGGCAGGCCCAGCAGCACGTCGAGATAATTACGCACGACGGTCGCCTCGGCGGACATCGGCGCCATCCCGCGCAACTTCTTCAGCTCGGCACTGGCCTTGGCACGCGCTTCCTTCGACAGTTTGAGCGTAGCGATCTTGGATGCGAGTTCGGCAAGCTCATCCCCCCCTTCCTCGCTGTCGCCATTGCCCAGTTCGCGCTGGATGGCCTTCAATTGCTCGTTCAGATAATATTCGCGCTGTGTCTTTTCCATCTGCCGCTTCACGCGGCTGCGAATCTTCTTTTCAACCTGCAGGACACCCAGTTCACCCTCCATGAAGGCGAACGTCATCTCCAGGCGCTTCATCGGATCGAGTTCGACAAGCAAGGATTGCTTGTCGGCGACCTTGATCGTGATATTGGCGGCCACCGCGTCGGCAAGCTTCGAGGCTTCCTCGATCTGCCCGAGCTGGACAGAGGTCTCGGCCGGCAACTTCTTGTTGAGGCGCGCATAATTTTCGAACTGATCGACTACCGAACGCATCAGCGCCGAGGCTTCGGGATTGTCGACATTGACATCCTCGATCAGATCGACCGTGGACGTCAAATGTGTTCCCGATGCGTTGAATTCGCCAAGCCGCGCCCGCTGACCGCCTTCAACGAGCACCCGTACGGTGCCGTCGGGCAGTTTCAGCAGCTGCAGCACCGTTGCCACAACGCCGACATCATAGAGTGCATCGCGATCGGGGTCATCTTCAGCAGGATCGAGCTGCGCGACGAGGAAAATAGACTTGTCACCTGTCATCGCGCTCTCAAGCGCGGCAACCGACTTCTCGCGCCCCACGAACAGGGGAACGATCATGTGCGGAAAAACCACGATATCGCGCAACGGCAACACAGGAAGCTGTTCAGTCATGCAATCTCCGATGATGGGGTACCGATCCCCATCGCTACCTGCTCTATATGGGTGACAGGGGTTCAGGATCAATGAACGCTATATCATTAACCGTATCCGCGTTGAATTTTCCCGGCTCTGCTGTATGGGCGCGCCGGTGACCGTCGAAAATCCGAGCTTTTCCGATGCGGCCCCGTTGGTGGCCCCGCGAGATCAAACCATCGATATCCTGCGCGGCTTCGCGCTCATCACGATTACGATCAACCATATCACCGGTTTCACCGATCGAATGGGCATGGTCGGCCGGCAATTTCCGACGCTGACGCTATGGGGCTTCTCCAGCGCCGCCGAAATCTTCTTTCTCGTATCCGGGTATCTTGTTGGTGCCGTCTATTTTAGCGCCGCCAAAGATCCGCCGATTCCGGCCTTCGCCAGTAAGGTGTGGGTGCGGGCAGGCAAGCTATATGCCTATAATCTGGCCTTGTTCCTGGTCTTGCTGCCAATGTGCTGGGTTTCGCCCGATATGGCACGATTGAGCTTCTACCGCTATTTTTTCACCGGCGGGCCAACGACGTTCGGCCAGTTCCTGATCCTCTATATCCAGCCTTATTGCCTCGAGATCCTCGTCACATATATCGTGCTGCTGGCGATGGCGCCGCTGTTCGCGATCATGCTGCGGGCGCAGGCAATCGTCGCCGTGCTGCTGTCGATCGCCTTATACTGGTACGCTCATCAAAATCCCGGTTTCAATATTCCGGGGGGATCGCCGCTCGGTGACTGGGGCTGGAATTTCAATCCGGCATCGTGGCAGGCGTTGTTTTTCGTTGCGATGGCGGCGGGGCGATACCGGTTGCTAGATGGTCTGCGGCGCAAAACACAGGGTAACTGGTACTTGCTGCTGCTGCCCTGGATCATCTTCGCGGCCTTCACCTGGCTCTATCTCGCGCAGGACTGGTATGATTTTTCGGTGATGTATCAAAGCAAGGTTCGTGTCGGTCCGGTTCGGGCCGGACATGCTTTATCGGTGAGCTGGGCGGTGATGAGCTTGTTCTGGATGTGGCCGCGGCTGCAACGGCTCTGGATATTTCGCCAATGCGCGATCATCGGATCGAATTCGCTACAGACCTTCGTTGCCTGCGTCGCGATCAGTTATGCGGCGGGCTTCATATGGATCGAATATTTGCACAGCCATGCGGCCTATATCGCCCTGTGTATTACATCGGTGATCGTGCTCGGCTTGTTTGCCAACGCTTATCGCCGCTGGCGAACACGCTCCGCCGAGGATTGACGGGCCAGGCCTCGGCTCATTGCCCTCGGGAATGCGTGCCCGGCATTCCCTTCAGCGACAGCCGCGATTGATATTGCCACTTGACCATTGTCCGATGAACTCTGTGTGCGTCGATCACACCACGGAACGCGCTTTCCGGCCCACCTACCTTTTTTGGTGATTTCTCGTGACTAAACGGTCATTATGTACCGTATAGCAAGTATGCGCCAATCTGCTGGAGCAAGAAGGTTGTTAATTAGATGGTAGATTTGCTATTTCTGGATAGAGGTTCTCCAAATTTGATACCATCGGTGCGATAATTTGCCAATATTTATGAAATGCATTTGATATTTTCAATTTCCGCACTGAACCAAACAGTGACTACCGGAGAGAGCATGATGGTTTTGAGCCGGCGCTTTTGGCGCCTTCTTTTATGCACAACCGCAGGCCTGATTCCACTGTCAACGAGCAGCCAGGCATGCGCTCAAACGGCATCGTCCGCTTCCGCCGAAAGTGAGAGCGCGGCAATCGTTGTCACTGCGCGGCGTATGGAAGAGCGCCTGCAGGATGTACCGATATCGGTCGGTGTGCTGAGTTCGGACAAATTGCTCCAGGCGAATATCGCGAGCGCCGACTCGCTTGCGAAATATATCCCCGGCCTGACGGCGACCCAACGATATTCGCCCGAAATGTCGACGTTTTCGATTCGCGGTTTCACGCAGGAGTTAAGGACGTCAGCTTCTGTCGGAACCTATTTCGCGGATGTCGTGGCGCCGCGCGGTGGCGGCGCCAGCCTTTCGGGCGGTGATGGTGCCGGACCGGCCTACCTCTTCGATCTGCAAAATGTGCAGGTCCTGAAAGGGCCGCAAGGCACCCTGTTCGGACGCAACACGACGGGCGGAGCCGTCCTGTTCGCCCCTCGCAAGCCCACCCGAAACTTCGAAGGCTATATCGAGGGTACATATGGCAATTTCGGGATGCTGCGGATCCAGAGCATCGTCAACGTCCCGGTTTCTTCGGATGTGCGACTGCGTCTGGGTGTCGATAAGATGCAGCGCGACGGCTATCTGCACAATGTCTCCGGAATCGGGCCCCGGACCTATGCCGATGTCGATTATACGGCCGCGCGGGCGAGCCTTGATATCGATCTTACCCCGGATATCGAGAATTATACGGTCGGCATTTATTCATTCTCGGATCATCAGCCAGCAGCGTTCCAGGTCTTCAACGCCAATCCGGCGCTCGGCCTGGGCCGGCTCGCCGCCGCGCAAGTCGCACGACTGCAAGCTGGCAACGATCCCTATCAGGTCGAAATCAACCTGCCCAATCCCCGATCGCGGACGAGATTCTGGCAGGTCATAAATCAAACGACCTTTCGTGTGTCGCGCGGCGTGACGATCAAGAACAATATGTCTTATTCGCAGATCAGGCAGGGCTTGCGGGCCGCCATCTTCGGCAGCAATTTTTCCGCTGGTCCGGGTACTATCATCTACACGTCGGTCTCATTCAACCCGCAGGGCGGATATACCAACAGCCAGAACAATCTTGTCGATGAGCTGCAGCTTCAGGGAGTGGCGATCGGCGGCAAGCTGAACTGGCAGGCAGGTCTTTACTACGAAATCAGCACGCCGGACGCGCTGGTCGGCAGCGTCGGGCCATCAAACGGCGCGGTTTGCCTCAGCCTGGCCGTCGAAACCGCCGACGATTATCGATGCCGCAGTTCTGCCGCCGCGCCCACCTCCGTGAACATGGCCAAAGGCTCGGTCAAATATATCAACATGGCGGCCTATTCGCAGGGCACCTACGCCCTCACCGACACGCTCAAGCTGACCGCAGGCATCCGCTATACCTATGATCGGTCGCGGGGCGTGTCCGTCGCACAGCTGCGGCTATTTCCGACAAATGGGGCATTTAATGCTGCGGGGCCCGTCATTTGCGAGGCCGGCTTCGCGGTGCCCGGCTGCCGCGTCGAATCGAGCACGTCGTCGACGAAGCCTACCTGGACCCTCAACGCGGCCTATAAGCCGATCAAAAGGCTGATGGTCTATGGAACCTGGTCACGCGGCTATCGCCAGGGCGCAGCCAACCCGTTCGCCGCCCCGCTGGCGCAGACCTTCGAGCCTGAGTCGGTCGATGCCTATGAACTGGGTGCCAAGACCGAGTTTGCCGGAACGGTTTCGGGCATCTTCAATATTGCCGGCTATTATAACCGGTTGTCCAAACAGCAGCTCCAGTTCGCGCTACAGCCGTTGCCCGGTACGCTGGGATCGAACCGAACGTCGATCTTCAACGCGGGCAAATCGCGGATCTATGGCGCGGAAATGAACGCTTCGCTACTATTCGGTCGGATTTTCCGGCTGGATGGGGCTGCGAATTATCTGAAGACGAAGCTGATCTCACGCCAAGCCGTGAGCTTGCCCGGCTATGTCGTCATCCCGACGGCCGATGTCGGCGGCGAACTGCCTTATTCGCCGAAATGGTCGGCCAATATCGGCGGCACGGTAACGCTCCCTCTCCCGGCATCGACCGGTAAGGTCGATATGGGGGCGAGCTATCGCTATCAAACCTCCTATCAGATTCAGGCCGCCTCGGTCACGCCGCTGCGTTCGACGCCAGTGAGGCAGCTCGACCTGAATCTCGACTGGCACAATGTCATGAATAAGCCGATCGACCTTGCGGTGTTCGCAACCAATGTCACCGGCCAGGTCAATGTGATCACCGTCAACGGGCTGTTCGGTTCATTCGGTTTCGACGGGCGCCAACTCGGCGATCCCCGCATGTATGGCATGCGCGTCAGGCTGCGCTTCGGGCCCAATATGTCCAAATGATCCTGTTTGCCCGCAGGGTGGCCGATCCGTTCACGCTGCCGGGGGCTGGCTCACAATGCCTTGCCCATGCGGATAAGCGGAACCGGGATGCCGCCGGGCGCCACCGCCTCGAACGGCTCGATGACCGAGTAACCACACACCTGATAGAGCGGAACGCCGGCCATGGTGGCGGCCATTTCGGCCCTGCGAAAACCCGCCGCCCTTGCCGCTGCTTCGCACAGGCCGATTATGTACCGCCCTACCCCGCGGCGAACAAAATCGGGATGCGTGTACATGGCGCGGATTCGTGCCGGATCCCGTGCGGGATCAAGCATCGCTGCGTCGCGACCGCCACTCGCGTCGCCGCCGAACAGGGTTGCGCGCGCGCTCCAGCCACCACAGCCGGCCACCCTTCCGTCAAGTTCGACCAGGAAATAGGTCTCGTCCCGGATCAACTGGCTGTCCAGGCCCATATGCGCGCGGCTCGCTTCAATTTCGGCCGGGGTCAGAAAGCCCTGCTGAAGCTGCCCGATCGCCAAATCCATAACCGCGCCAATCGCATCGATATCGTTCAGCGTTGCAAGGCGATGGTTCAGCACGACCACAACCTCATTCGTCATAGACCAGCAGGATCGACTGATCGGCCCCGGGCAGAGCACGGATCGGGAAGCTCCGCTGGAGCGCCGCCAGGAAGCGCTCCGACTCGCGGACTTCGAATCGACCGCCCACGCGCAAAGATCCGATCCGCGGATCGCCAATCACCATCGGATGGTCGCGATAGCGATTGAACTCGTCGACGGCCTGTTCAATCGTATCGCCATCGAGCGCGATCACACCGTCGCGCCATGCCACGCGCTGATCGAGCGATCCGCGATCGAGCGGCGTGACCGCGATCGTCCCCTTGCGCACGACGGCCCCCCGCCCTGCCACGACCTGCGCGCCATGATCGCCGGTGTCGCCATGATCCCCGTCACGCACCCCCACGATACCATCGGTCACGGTCAGTTCGACGATGTCCCTGCGCAGGCGGATGTTGAACGCGGTGCCAATCGCACGAAAACGGGTCGAGTTGACAGCTACGACGAACGGCCGGCTTGGATCATGCGCGACGTCGAACAATGCCTCGCCCTCGAACAGGCGAATTAAGCGCTGCCCTTTGTCGAATGCCACCGAGACTTGCGATGCGGTGTTGAGAACCAACGTTGATCCATCGGGCAGGGCTACCGTCTTTCGCTCGCCTCTTCGCGTAACGTAGCGACTATGCTCCTTGAGCAGCGAGTAGATAATCGGCGCGGACAAGGTAGCAACCGCCGCTGCCGCCAGACCGCCGGCGAGCAACCGACGGCGTCCAAACTCGGTCGCGACCGGCTCTTCGGAACCCGCGAGATCGATATTATCCGGCGCTTCCGTGTCGAAACCACGCGGCATGCCCTTGAGCCGTTCGGCCGCTTCCCAGGCGGCTTCGAGTCGGGCAAATGCCACAGCATGGCGCGGGTCGCTAGCGATCCAGGCCGCTATAGCATCGCGTTCGACTGCGGAGGCGTCGCTATGGAGCCTAGCGAAGCGAGATGCCGCCTCCTCGACCAGCGTCAGCCGATCGCTCTGAGCCTCGTCTTTCGCGCTCAAAGCTGCACTCCTCGATCTCCGACATAGCCTTTGCCAGAAGCATGACCGCCTTGGCGAGATGCTTCTCTACCGTAGAGACGGACAAGCCCATCTCTCCCGCTATCTCCCCGAGCGAAAGTTCGTGGACACGGCGGCGGAGAAATACACGACGGCATTGTGGAGGCAAGCCATCGATCGCGTGCTGGACGTGCCGCAATTCATCGCGGGCACTCAAACCCATCTCGGTGGAACAATCGACCTGCAGGCTCTCGATATCAGCGACATAATCGAATGAAACCACGGCGTTACGCCGCGCATCATCGATCAGGATATTGCGCGCGATGCGGAACAGATAATGCTTACCGTTGGATATACGCGCCCAGTCATCGGCAGCATAAGCGCGCGCGAGACTCTCCGAAACGATATCGTCAAGATCGGCATCTGCCGACAGCATGCGCCGAAGCCGTGCCCGCAAAGCGCCCTGATGTGGAAGGATGCTGGACTTGAACCAGGAAAGTCGTTGGGCGAGATCGTTCACTGCAGTACCCCCTGCCGTGCAACATCCCCTCCGATGACTTATATCCGAAACAGATCATTTTTATGATCGGCTGTCCAGCCATGTTCACCAAGCTTTTCGCGGTTTGATGCAGGATCGGCGCCGTGGACCCGATTTTGGTTCAGCATGCGACGTGACGCTGTGATATGAAAAAGGCCACGCGGTTGCCCGCGCGGCCTGTTTCCATCTTCTGTCGTCTGAAGCCGATCAGGCGGCGTCGCCCGCCTTCTCCTTGGCCTTCTTCGCAAAGACGCGCACCGGATCCTTGCGGCCCTCAACGACATCCTTGTCGATCATGATCTCGTCGACGCCATCCATCGACGGCAGATCGAACATCGTGTCGAGTAGCATGCCTTCGAGGATCGAGCGAAGGCCGCGCGCGCCGGTCTTGCGGGTGATCGCGCGGCGCGCAATTGCCACCAGCGCATCGTCCGTGAAACCGAGCTTGACGCCCTCCATCTCGAACAGCTTCTGATACTGCTTGACCAGGGCATTCTTCGGTTCGCCGAGAATCTTGACCAAAGCCGGCTCGTCGAGATCCATCAGCGTCGCGATCACCGGCAGACGGCCGACGAATTCGGGGATCAGGCCGAATTTCAGCAGATCCTCGGGCTCGCACTGCTGCAGGGTTTCGCCGGTACGACGCTCATCAGGCCCCGCGACGAATGCGCCGAAGCCGATCGACTTGCCCTGCAGGCGATCACCGATGATCTTTTCCAGCCCCGCAAAGGCGCCGCCGCAGATGAACAGGATGTTCGTCGTGTCGACCTGCAAAAATTCCTGCTGCGGATGCTTGCGGCCACCCTGCGGAGGAACGCTGGCGGTGGTGCCTTCCATCAACTTGAGCAGAGCCTGCTGCACGCCCTCGCCCGATACGTCGCGCGTGATCGAGGGGTTGTCGGCCTTGCGGCTGATCTTGTCGATCTCGTCGATATAGACGATGCCACGCTGCGCCCGCTCGACATTGTAATCCGATGCCTGGAGCAGCTTGAGGATGATGTTCTCGACATCCTCACCGACATAGCCTGCCTCGGTGAGCGTCGTGGCATCGGCCATCGTGAACGGCACGTCGAGGATGCGCGCGAGGGTCTGCGCGAGAAGCGTCTTGCCGCAACCGGTAGGGCCAACGAGCAGGATGTTCGACTTGGCCAGCTCGACGTCGGCGCCCTTGGCACCGTGGTTGAGCCGCTTGTAGTGGTTGTGAACCGCCACCGACAGCACGCGCTTGGCCTTGAACTGGCCGATCACATAATCGTCGAGGACGTTGCAGATTTCCAGCGGCGTGGGGACGCCACCATCCTTCTTGCTGACGAGTGCGCCCTTGGTCTCTTCACGGATGATGTCGTTGCACAGTTCGACGCATTCATCGCAGATGAACACAGTCGGTCCGGCGATAAGCTTGCGAACCTCATGCTGCGATTTCCCGCAGAAGGAGCAATAGAGCGTGCTCTTGGAGTCGCCGCCGGTCAGTTTCGTCATAAACTCATCCTATGGGCCATACGTCGGCCGTTTCGGTATGGGACATCCTAAACCCCGCTTCTCCGCTGCCGCAATGGCAAATCCATCGCGGCGGCGGAGAAAGATCAAGCCGCCATAGCCTCATCAGCGGGGCTCGGCCGCTTGTCGAACACTTCGTCGATGATCCCGAATTCCTTCGCTTCATCAGCCTCGAGGAACTTGTCACGGTCCATCGCGGTCTCGATCGCTTCTAACGTCTTGCCGGTATATTTTGCGTAAAGCGAATTCAGCCGATGCCGCATGCGCAAGATTTCTTTGGCCTGGATCTCGATATCGGACGCCATACCTTGCGCGCCGCCCGAAGGCTGATGGATCATGATGCGGCTGTTGGTCAGCGCCACCCGCATGCCGGGTTCACCCGCCGCGAGCAGGAAGCTACCCATGGAGGCCGCCTGCCCGATGCACACCGTGCCGACACGCGGGCGGATATATTGCATCGTATCGTGGATCGCGAGGCCCGCCGTCACCACGCCGCCCGGCGAATTGATATACATGAAGATGTCCTTCTTCGGATTTTCCGATTCCAGGAACAACAACTGGGCGGTGATCAGCGACGCCATATGATCTTCGACCTGCCCGGTGACGAAGATGATCCGCTCGCGCAACAAACGCGAAAAAATGTCGAAACTACGTTCGCCGCGGGTCGACTGTTCGATGACGATCGGCACCAGCCCATCGGTGAACCGGCCAGTCTCAAACGGATTTTGCATGGGAAATATGGTCCTTGTGCCCTCTAATCACGAACCCAACATCGGCCTTTGCTGGCACGAGTTCAAGGGGGGATGGCGATGCGACACGGCGACTTCCCCAGCACGCCGCATAGATGCGGCCATTTTCCTCTTCACCGATGGGCCGCCCCCGGGTGAATCGTTGCGTAGGCGATCCTTGCCACACCCCCTGAAATGGGGGATCAACCGGCTATGCAAAGACAATATCTTCACCGCGTCGCCCGAAACGCGGCCGGTGCCGCGCTGATCGGCGTCCTGGTCGCAGCGGCGTTGTTCTCGGCCTTCTGCGCCCTCAACTATGCCAGCCTCGATCGCAATCTGCCCACCGCACGGCAGGCGATCCGCGATGCTTTCGCCGCGGGCACGCTGCAGGATGTCGACTGGCTGCCGGGCAACACCGACATCGGCCGCCATCAGTTCAACGATTGCCTGATCCTGGACATGAGCATCGATCAGCGCGGCACCCCCGCGCAGATGATGGTGAGCCCGCTCCAATGGCCCTTTGACAACGGCAATTCGCTCGGGATGTGCCGCGATCTGCGCCGGGTGGTCGACGGACAGCCACTCGCACCCCGGCTGCAATATTATCACCGCTACATTCATGGCCAGACAATGCTGGCGCGCTACCTGCTCCCGCATCTTTCGGTTGCAGCCATCAGGCATCTCTATTTCGGACTGATCACCATCGTGGTGACAGCCGGCCTCGCCGCGGCAATGATCGGTCTCGCGCGCGGCGGCGCGCGGCGCGTACAGCATCTGTTCTGGCTGATCGCGTTCCTGGCATTCTCCCGCTGGTTTGGGCTTGAATCCTATGGGCAGTCGCTCGGACATGCCCCATCGGACTTCGTGCTGCTCGCCTATATGCTGTTTCTGGCACTGGCGTCACTTCGCGGTGGCATCGGACGCAGCACCGCCATCGTCAGTGCTGGCCTTTTCGGGGCCGCGACGATGGCGTTCGAATTCCTGACCGGCGGCATCCCGCTCGGCCTCGCGCTGATCGTCGGGGGTCTTCCGTTCGCGCTGCGCAGCGACGTCGAAGCCGATACGCAGGCCTGCGTCATCGAAGCATTGACGGCTTTCTGTGCGGCGGTGACCACCTGCATCCTGTTGAAGATCCTGCTGGCAATATGGGTGTTCGGGCTCGAATCGCTTTGGGAATCACTTCATTATCTGGGCGTGCGGCTCGGTGTCCCCGGTGCCGTGGCCGAAGATCTGGGGCCGATCCGCTTTGCCAAGGCGATCGTCAAAGGATTCGATTCGCTGGGCACGGGCTTGCTGCTGATGAACGGGCTGATGATCGCTCTGGCGATCGGAGCCGGCGCATGGGGCGCTACGCGGTTGCATAAACGCGGAGATCGTGACGCCCGCACCCGCGCCCGCTTGCTGCTGCTGTCCAACGCCGTGATCCTGCTTTGGATCGCGGTGTTCCGCGAGCATATGATCGTCCACGCCTGGTTCATGGACCGCATGTTCACCTGGACGATCGCCAGCGGCTTTGGCCTGTATGCGATCGCTTTGCTCCCGCGGGATCGCCCGCAAGCGGGCTGACCGCCGACGCCCGCCTCATCGAACAAAAAGGCCCGCAGCGACATCTCGCCACGGGCCCACTTTGTAACGATGGCGCACTGTTAGTCGGCGGCGACCTTCTTTGCGGCTTTCTTCGGCGCCGGCGAGGCTTCGCCTTCGGCTGCATCGGCAACTTCGGCCTTGGCCTTCTTCGCCTTTTTCGCGGGGGCCGCGTCTTCCGTCACCGTTTCGGTCGCGGGTTCTTCAGCCTTCACCTTCTTCGGTGCAGCCTTTTTCGGCTTGGCCGCTGCTTCCGCATGGTCATGTCCGTGATCGCAGTCGGGGCCGTGCACATGGCCATGATCGTGCCCGTGGTCGTGGCCGCAATCCGGCCCATGGACATGGCCCTTGCCAAGATTGTCGTCATCGGCCTCGATCGCAGCTTCCAGCTCCTCGCGGCTCACCGCACGATCGGTGATTTCTGCCTTGCCGAACAGGAAATCCACGACCTTGTCCTCATAGAGCGGGGCGCGCAGCTGAGCGGCTGCCATCGGATCCTGCTGAACATACTGGACAAACCGGTCGCGATCCTTGGGATTATATTGCTGGGCTGCCTGCGCCACGAGCCGCCCCATTTCCTGCTGGCTGACCTCTACGCCGTTCTGCCGCCCGATCTCGGAGAGCAGCAGGCCAAGGCGAACGCGGCGCTCGGCGATCTTGTGATAATCGTCCCGGTCACTCTCCATCTCGGCGCGGGCGGCCTCGGGATCGGCTTCCTGCCCGGCTTCATGCTCAAGCTGCGCCCAGATCTGGCTGAACTCGGCCTCGACCATCGACGGCGGCACCGGAAAGTCGTGCGACGCGGCGAGCTGATCGAGCAGCTTGCGCTTCATATGGGTGCGGGTGAGGCCGTTGAGCTCCTGCTCGAGCTGACCCTTGATCAGCCCGCGCAGCTGCTCGAGGCTTTCGAGGCCGAGCGACTTGGCGAATTCCTCGTCGGCGACGGCTTCCTTGGGGACGCGCACGTCGGTGGCGGTCACGTCGAAGGTCGCATCCTTTCCGGCCAGCGATTTCTCGCCATAATCGGCCGGGAAGGTAACCTTGAGCTGACGCTCCTCGCCTTTCTTGATCCCGATCAGCTGATCCTCAAAGCCGGGGATCAGACGGCCGGAGCCGATTTCGACCGACATGCCTTCGCCGGTGCCGCCCTCGAAGGCGACGCCATCGGACTTGCCGACGAAGTCGAGGATCACCAGATCGCCCTCGACCGCGGGATGGCCTTCCATCGCGTCGTCATAGCTCTTCTGCTGGCCGGCGATGCGCAACATCGCGCTGTCGACCTCTGACTCGGGGGCTTCGACGGTCAGACGCTCGAGCGTGAGGGCGTCGATCGCCGGTGCCGGCACATCGGGCAGCACTTCGAGCTCAACCTTGAGCGCGACATCCTTGCCCGATTCATAACCTTCATCGAGTTCGATCGAAGGCTGCATGGCCGGACGCAGCTTCTGCTCGACGAGCAGCAGCTGCACGCCTTCCTGCACCGCCTTGTTGAGCGCGTCCTGCTCGATCGCGGGGCCGTGCATCTTGCGGACGAGGTTTACCGGCACCTTGCCGGGGCGGAAACCGGGCATCTTGATCTGCGGCGCGACCGCCTTGATCTCGGCATCGACGCGCGCGGCGACATCGTTGGCGGGGATCGTCAGCGTGTAAGCGCGCTTGAGGCCCTCATTGAGCGTTTCGACAGTCTGCATGGGTCTCACCAACCTCTATCTATCCAAGAATCACTTTGGCGGCCCGCTCCGCGCGCATAATGGCGAAGCTGGTGCGGGCGAAGGGACTCGAACCCCCACATCTTGCGATACCAGAACCTAAATCTGGCGCGTCTACCAGTTCCGCCACGCCCGCAAACAGGACCGTCGGTCGGCGGGCTCTATAACAGGGTGTGGAGGAAGGGCAAGGGCGCGCCCGATGTAGTTTCCCATGAATTGATCACGATTGCACCGATTTCGCCGGATTGTGCGATGCCTGCAAATACCAGAACCATCCGCTGCCGGCATCCACGCCCTTGGCGAGTTCGGAGGCCTTCTTCGCATTGCGGCGATTGGTGGCGGTGGTCTGGGCCGCGTTGATGTCGCTGCCCGTCTGATTGAGCATGTATCGCAACATCGAGGGGGCGGCGAGAAGCTGGTCCATCGCCTGTCCGTCGCGGCTCAACGTCTGCCCTTCGAACACATATGTGTCCCAATCGGTGCTTTGCCCCGCAGCGGCGGCGAGCGCCGCATAGGTCTGCGGCAGGGCGGCAACATTGCCATTCGCGGCCAGAATCTGGGCCTGCGACCAGATCATCGTCACGTAAGGGATGCCATTCGAGGGGTTCAGGTTGGGCACAGTTACGAGGCGTCCGATGACACGCTTGCGGTGCATGGCGATCATCCAATCCAGCACTGCGCTCGCTTTCGCCGATGCCTGCCGCAGCGCCGCGTTGAAACCCAGCTTCTCCGCCGCGGCCAGCGCGGTCAGCCAGTAGCCGATCTGGAAATCCTGCTGGTTCACCTCCACGCCGCTCGGCGTACATACGCCGAACAGCGGCGCGGCGGCGTAGCAGGCCAGGACGTCGCTGATATTGCCGTTGACGATCACATTGGTCGGCGGGTTGAGGAAGCCCGGTGTCGCCGCATAATGCTTGTTGTAGAAATATTCGAAGTCATAGACGATGAAATCCATCACCTCGGCGCGGCTATACAGGCGGGTAGAATTGGCACTTGCTGTCTTCCATGCCAGCGCAGTGTGCATGAACGCCCAGGCACCGTCACGAATGCTCCAGAGCCCCGCATAATCGTCGCCGATGACATTGTTCGTGTAGAGCCGGTTCTGGTCCCAGAACTTGTGCCCGAGAAAGGCGAATTCCGGCGTCTTGAACAATATGCTGCCCCAGCCCGGAAACTGGTGGGCATGCGATTTGTCGATCTGGGCGGTGCCGAAATAGGGCGTGGTGGGCGTATCGCCGGCATATGGCGCGTTGACGCGCAGCGGGCTGACATTGGTGGCCAGATCGCTCAGCCGCCCGCCCTGCACATAATACGCCTGGGTCTCGGGCACATTCATATTGCCCTGCCCATAATAATGGTTGCGCATCACGATCGGCCGGCGGGCATTGCCCTTGAACAACGGCACGTTGCGTCCCTGCTCGAAGCAATGGATCGGATCGGAGACATAGCCGGTCAGCACAGCCAGGCTGATATCGCGATAGGGGCGGCGATCATGCGGGCGCACGCGCAGGATATCCGCGGTATTGGCGAAATTCACGACCATTTCGGGCATGATTTGCCGATCGTCGCGCAAGCCCCCCGGGCCGGTGACGGGCGATCGGCCCTGTACGTTGAACGGTGTGTAACGCAGCCATGTCGCCGCATTGGCGGTCAGCGAATTGGCGGAATATAGCGATGCCTTATACGGATCGCTGGTGACGTTCACCTTGGTCAGCATCGTCGCATAATCGGACTGATCCCAGTTCATCATGCGCGTATTGCCGAAGCCGTTCGCCTGCCCGTCATTGCCGGCGCCACCCGCATAGATGCGCAGATCGAAGCCATTGACCGAGAAATCGGTATGGCTGCCATAAGGCACGGTCAGATCGAGCAGCGGCACCGTCGCCTTGATCGTCGTTGCGTCATGCTGGACGGGATCGTGGTTGCGCCAGATGATCCCCGCCCGAACAGTGCCATGCGGATACCATTTGTCGGTGGTGCTGGTGATCGCACAGCCCCGGCCGTCATAGCTCCCCGAAAACAGCGCCGGCTTGTCGTCACCGTTCAACGGCTTGCGATCCGGCGTCTCGATCGTCGCCAGCAAGGTGTTGGCACTGTCGTAGATCAGCCATTTGTGCGGCACCATATAGCTGTGCTTGCCGCTGGGATCGCCGAACGGGTTCGCCGGCATTGTGGCCGTGTCCCAGTCATAGCCAAACTGGAACTGCACATAATCGTCAGTCCGGACCGCCTCGCAATAATAATTGATGCCGGCGATATTGGGCACGGGCCCCTGCGGCAGGCACTCGATCCACGGCGACTGCGCGCCATAGAGCTTGCTGTCCTGAAAACAGCAATTTTGGGCAACGATGCGGGTCATCACCAGTTCGTTGGGATGACGCACGCCACTCCCGCCCGACCAGTCGAACAATACTGCCTTATAGGCCTGGCCCGCCGGCACGGTCAGCGGACCGATGGTGACATCGAGCGTCGTCACCGTCCCGCCATCGGCCTGATAGGACAGGGTCATGGGCGGTTGCGGCGCCGTCACCGAACGGGCATCGACGACCAGGGCCTCGAGATCGCCGCGGCTGATCGACCCGCTCGATACCGGCGTATAGCTGACCTGATTGACCAGACCGTCATAGCTGATCATGAGTTCGCGCACCTGCAATCCGTTCACCGAATTGCTGGCATTATCGAGCGATGCATTGACATAGATGCTTACGTCGGCGGGAATGCGCGGCTTGATCGTCGTCGTGAACGGGCCGCCGGCATTCTGGCCATCGATGTAGAAGGTCAGCGCCCCACCCGGACCACCAATATTGTCCACATATTCGACCTCGAGCAATTGCTCGGTCCCGACGGTGCGCCGGCCGCTGCTGAGAAAAGATTGGAGCTGATCGCCACGCATGATGCCGACTTCGAGCCGCCCGCTGTCCCAATGCCCGTTCAAATACATCCGCCCCCGGTTCCAGGCGAACATTTCCATCAGGATCGCGCTGCCGGCAGGAGTCGTGCCGCGAAACGAAAAGCGCAGCCGACGGGGCGTTTCCGTCGTGCCCGGGTCGGAAGTGGTGCCGAAATCGAGCCCGACCGGGGTCGAGCGGAGGTAGCTATTGAAATTGAGGGTCAGCACGCCTCCAGCGAAGGAAGTCGGCGCGCCATCATTGGCCAGGACCGACAGAGACACCGGCGAAGCCAGGCCGGCCGACAGGCTGACGACACCGGTAGCACCGGAGAAGTTGAAATCGCCGGCGAAAGACTGCGCCGTCGGTGTGTTCGTCTGCCGGGCCAGGATCAGGCCGGACGGAATCGACAAGGTGAAATTGTCGACGCTGCTGTTCGTATAGATGCCGAGCGAGAAAATCGTTCCGGGGTCGCCATAGATCATGCCGAAATCCTCCCCGCGCTGCCCAATCGGCAACGCCCCCCCCCCCGAAAGGAAAAATATCCTTCGGAGCCAATGAGAAATCAAGCGATCATTCAGCCCTATTCCTCCCTGAGCTTGCTCGGGGAGGTGGCAGCGGGAAGCGCTGACGGAGGGGCATTCCGACGGTTCCGCAAGCCCCTCCACCATCCTGCGGATGGTCCCCCTCCCCGTTCCGAGGAGGATTTGTCATGGGTAGCGCCCTTGCCTCTCAGTCGAGCGCAGCTTTCAGCCGTTCGTTGACGACACCAGGGTTCGCCTTGCCGGCCATCGCCTTCATCGTCTGGCCGACGAAGAAGCCGAACAATTTGTCCTTGCCGCCGCGATATTCGGCAACCTTGTCGGCATTGGCGGCCATGATCTCGGCAATCGCCGCATCGATCGCGCCGGTGTCGCTGGTCTGCTTCAAGCCGCGTTCGTCGACGATCTTGGCCGGGCCGTCCCCAGTTTCCAACATGATCTCGAACACCTGCTTGCCGAGCGTGCCGGACAGCGTTCCGTCGGCGACAAGCGCCAGCAACTCAGCACCTTGCGCTGCGCTGACCGGACTATCGACGATCGACTTTCCGAGTCGGTTGAGCGCTCCGAACAGATCGGAAATCAACCAGTTGGATGCCGTTCTTGCAATTTCGACCGCAGGCTTCCCGGTGGCCTCCACCAGCGCTTCAAACCAGCGTGCGGTCTCGACGTCAGCCGTGATCACCGCCGCGTTATAGGCTGGCACACCGAGCGTCGCATAACGGGCGCGCTTGGCATCGGGCAGTTCGGGCAACTCGCTCTCGCAACCGGCCAGAAACGCATCATCGAGTTCGAGCGGGAGCAGATCCGGGTCGGGGAAATAGCGATAATCGTGCGCATCCTCCTTCGACCGCATCGATCGCGTCTCGTTGCGATCAGGATCGTAGAGCCGCGTTTCCTGCACGATCCGGCCACCGGCCTCGATCACGTCGACCTGGCGATTGGCCTCGGTCTCGATCGTGGCCATCACGAAACGGATCGAGTTGACGTTCTTGGTCTCGGTACGGGTTCCGAACGGATCACCGGGCTTGCGCACCGAAACGTTGACGTCGGCGCGCATGGATCCTTCTTCCATATTGCCGTCGCAACTGCCAACATATCGCAGAATTGATCTAAGCTTTCTCAGATAAGCCCCTGCTTCAGCAGGAGAGCGCATCTCCGGCTTTGATACGATCTCCATCAGCGCCACGCCGGATCGATTGAGGTCGACATAGGATCGGGTTGGGTGCTGATCGTGCATCAGCTTGCCGGCATCCTGCTCGACATGGAGCCGCTCGATACCGATCGTCTTCGGTTCGGCGATGCCGGTCTTCTCATCGGCATCGATGATCAGCGCCCCCTCGCCCACGATCGGGTGATAGAGCTGCGAAATCTGATAGCCCTGCGGCAAATCGGCGTAGAAATAGTTCTTCCGATCGAACCGCGAGTAACGGTTGATCTGCGCGCCCAGCGCCATGCCGGTCTTGACCGCCTGGCGGATGCATTCGCGGTTCGGCACCGGCAGCATGCCGGGCATCGCCGCGTCGACCAGCGAGACATTGCTGTTGGGCTCGGCGCCAAACGTCGCCGAAGCGCCCGAGAACAGCTTGGCCTTCGAGGTGATCTGGGCGTGGACCTCCAGCCCGATCACGACCTCCCACTCGCCCGTAGCGCCCTGGATACGATAGCTGCTCATCTTACCACCATTTTTCCGGCCGCGCCGTGAAGCCCGCCCGTTCCTCGATCGCGAGGCCCGCATTGAGAACACCCTGCTCGTCGAGCGGCCGGCCGATGATCTGCAGGCCGAGCGGCAGCCCACGCGAGTCCAGCCCGCCCGGCACCGACATCGCCGGTAGGCCGGCCATGCTGGCGGGCACCGTGAACACGTCGTTGAGATACATTTCGAGCGGATCGGCGCTCTTTTCGCCGAGCGCGAACGCCGCCGATGGCGCGGTCGGCGTCAGCAGCACGTCGACCTGCCTGAACGCGTCTTCGAAATCGCGCGCGATCAGCGCTCGAACCTTCTGGGCCTTGTTATAATAAGCATCGTAAAAGCCCGCCGACAGCACATAGGTGCCGATCAGGATGCGGCGCTTGACCTCAGCGCCGAAACCGGCGGCGCGGGTGGCGGCGTACATGTCCTGCAGGTTCGCACCATCGGGCAACTCGCGGAGACCATAGCGCACGCCATCATAGCGCGCGAGGTTCGACGAAGCTTCGGCCGGCGCGATGATATAATAGGTCGCCAGTGCATGATGGGTATGCGGCAGCGACACCTCGACGATCTCGGCGCCGGCGTCGCGCAGGCAATCGATCCCCTTCTGCCACAGCGCATCGATCTCCGCCGGCATGCCATCAACCCGATACTCCCTGGGAATACCGATCTTCTTGCCCTTGAGATCGCTCGATAATCCTGATTCCCATTTGGGCACGGAGACATCAAGCGAGGTCGAATCCTTCGGATCGAAACCGGACATCGCCTCGAGCAGGATCGCGCAGTCGCGCACGTCATGCGCCATCGCGCCCGCCTGATCGAGAGACGAGGCGAAGGCAACGATGCCGAAGCGCGAGCAGCGGCCATAAGTCGGCTTGATCCCCGAAATGCCGGTGAAAGCCGCGGGCTGGCGGATCGAGCCGCCGGTATCGGTGCCGGTGGCCGCCGGCACGAGCCGCGCCGAAATCGCTGCCGAGGAGCCGCCCGAGGAACCGCCCGGCGCCAGCGGCGCATTGCCGCCTGCCACCCGCCAGGGCGAGATGACATTGCCGAACGCGCTGGTCTCGTTCGACGATCCCATCGCGAACTGATCCATGTTGAGCTTGCCGAGCATGCCTGCGCCGGCCGCGAACAATTGCGCGGTCACCGTCGATTCATATTGCGGCACGAAGCCTTCGAGCATGTGGCTGGCGGCGGTCGTCTGGTAGCCGGCGGTGCAGAACAGATCCTTGATGCCCAGAGGCACGCCGGACAAAGGCCGCAATTCGCCCGATGCCCGCGCGCGATCGGCGACTTCGGCGGCCGCGATCGCATGGTCGGGGGTCTCGGCGATGAAGGCGTTGAGTACCCTGCCCGCCGCGACCGCGCCGTTGAACGCATCGGCGACTTCGCGTGCCGAAAATTCGCCGGCCCGAAAACCGTCGCGCAGCCCGGCGATGCCCAGATCGGTAATATCAGCCATTATTCGATCACCTTGGGCACGGCGAAGAAGCCATGTTCGGCCTGCGGAGCGTTGGCGAGCACCTTGTCGCGAACATTGCCATCGGTCACCACATCGTCGCGCAGGCGCTGATGGTTGGGAATGACGGCGGCGAGCGGCGCGACACCATCGGTGTCGACCTCGCTCAATTGCTCGATCCAGCCAAGGATATTGTTGAGTTCGGGGACCATCGCCTCGACATCGCCGTCGGTAACGGCGATGCGCGCGAGGCTGGCGATCTTGCGGACGGTTGCGGCATCGACTGACATGGCCGTGCCGCTAGCATTGGCGGCACCGCGCTTCAAGCTTCGCCGCCGGGCAAAGGGATTTTAACCGTCTGTCCTCCATGATTGGACGCCATCACGATTGCGGGCTACGCACTTGCTCCGGCTAACGAATATGTTGCACTGCACAATCGGAGTTCCCACATTGCTGGCTCGCCGTTTTCTCTACATAATAGCGGGATTGATCATGCTGACATTGGCTGCAGGGATCGGCTGGAATCTGTTCCAGGATCAGTTGATGCGCCTCGCCTTCGTACCGGGCACCGCCTTCAAACCGGCCCCCGCGACAACGGCGCCCGATTATATGAGCCCCGGGGGATGGCTGTCGCGGCCCGATCTGTCGGACGATCCTTCGCGCTGGACGCCGGACGGACATCCGCGTGCGGGGCAGCCCGAGGTCGCGGTCTTCTATGTCTCCCCCACCACCTACTTCAGCAAGAGCAACTGGAACGCGCCGATCGACGATAGCGATTCGCGCCGCTGGTTGCGCGTCTTCGCGTCGAGCCAGGCCAGCGCCTTCAACAGCGTCGGTGCGGTTTGGGCGCCACGCTATCGCCAGGCCACGCTGGGTGCTTTCCTGACGAAGGGCCCCGAGGGCCAACGCGCGATCGATTTCGCCTATCAGGATGTGCTCCGCGCATTCGAGGCCTTCCTGGCCCAGATCCCGGCTTCGCGGCCGATTCTGCTGGCTGGCCATAGCCAGGGCACACTGCACCTGATCCGGCTGATGCATGAGCGGATAGCCGGCACGCCGATCGCCAACAGGATCGTCGCCGCTTATCTGGTCGGTTGGCCGATCTCGATCGAGGCCGACATTCCGGCGATGGGTCTGCCCGCCTGCTCCAGTCCGGGCGAACCCAATTGCATTATTTCGTGGCAGAGCTTTGCCGAACCCGCCGATCCGCGCCTGATTCATGAATTGTTCGATGATGGCACCGGCCTGACCGGTAAGCCTCGCAAGGGCACCCAGATGCTCTGCGTGAACCCGCTCACCGGCGCACGCGACACCGCGGCCCTTCCATCGGCAAATCTTGGTGCACTGTACCCACGCTCCGATTTCATGGGCGCCGATCTGAAGCCCTCTGCCGTTCCCGCGCGCTGCGACAAGAGCGGCCTGCTGATGATCGGACAGCCGCCCTTGGGCTATGATCGCTACGTGATGCCCGGCAACAATTATCATGTGTTCGATTACGCCCTGTTCTGGGCGAATCTCCGTGCCGACGCGGCGGCGCGCACTGCGAGCTTCCTCAAGCGATGATCTACAGCGCCGCCCCCGATTTTCGCGCAAGCCTGCCGGATCGGGGCCGCCTCGCCGGCCTGGACGTCGGCACGAAGACGATCGGCATCGCGATCTGCGACGCCGGCTGGACGATCGCGAGCCCCGCGGAGACGATCGCGCGTGTGAAATTCACGGTCGATACCGCTAAGATGCGGGATCTCTTCGCCGCCCAATCGATCAGGGGAGTCGTCGTCGGCCTCCCGCTGAACCTCGACGGCACCGACAGTCCCCGCACCCAATCGGTTCGCGCCTTCTCCCGCAATCTTGACGCGCTCGGCCTGCCGATCCTTCTGTGGGACGAACGTTGGTCCACCGCGGCGGTGACCCGTACCCTTCTCGCGGCCGATGCGAGCCGCGCACGGCGGGCGGAATTGGTGGATAAGCTGGCGGCCGCATATATCCTTCAAGGCGCGATCGACGGGATGATTTAAGCCACCTTGATAGCGATGAATTTCCCGAGTGCCGGGATTCGTGAATGACAAAAAAGGACGGAGGGGGCCTGTCTCGCGGTGCTTTTGACCGGCGCGAGCCCCCCCCCCCCCCACCACTGAAGGGTCGTTTCCCGGTCGGTGGATTATATCGAAGGATGCTTGAGCGGGTGACAGCCGCTTGAGCTTCGCCCCTGCCGCGCCTATGACGCAGCTTTAATGTCCGAACGACTCTCATCACCCTTTCCGCACCGCGATCTGACCGGCATCTTTGGCCTGCAGCCGCACGAGATCCTGTTCCTGCTCGATGAAGCCGAACAATGGATCACGCTCAACCGCGCATCCGCCGTCAAACATGACGATCGGCTGACGGGCCTTACCCTGATCAACGCCTTCTTCGAAAACAGCACGCGCACCCTGCTGTCGTTCGAGATTGCCGGCAAGCGGCTCGGCGCCGATGTCGTCAACATGCACGCTGCGCAATCGAGTGTGAAGAAGGGCGAAACGCTGATCGATACCGCGGTTACCTTGAACGCGATGCGTGCCGACGTGATCGTGATCCGGCATCAGAGTTCGGGCGCGGTGCAGCTGATCGCGGACAAGGTCGACTGCCCCGTCCTCAACGCCGGCGACGGGCGGCACGAGCATCCTACCCAGGCGCTGCTCGACGCGCTGACGATCAGACGACGGATGGGCCGGATCGGCGGGCTGACCGTCGCGATCTGCGGCGATGTGCTGCACAGCCGGGTCGCGCGTTCCAACATCCTCGCGCTGACGGCGCTCGGCGCCGAAGTCCGCGTCGTCGCGCCGCCCACGCTGATGCCGGCGGCGATCGAGCGGATGGGGGTGATCCCATTCACCGATTTCGATGCCGGGCTCGACGGCGCCGATGTGGTGATGATGCTCAGGCTGCAGAATGAGCGGATGGCGGGCGGTTATCTGCCCTCCCCGCGCGAATATCATGCCTTGTACGGGCTCACACCCGAGCGGCTGGAGCGCACCGCGCCCGATGCGCTGGTGATGCATCCGGGGCCGATGAACCGGGGCGTGGAGATCACGAGCAGCGTGGCCGATCATCCGACACGATCGGCCATCACCGAACAGGTCGAAATGGGGGTAGCCGTGCGCATGGCTTGCCTCGACGTGCTGACACGCGGCCGCCGCGGGATCGAGGGCTGGGCATGACCGCACCGCTCGCCATAATGAACGCCCGGCTCGTTGATCCGGTCGCCGGGATCGTCACCGAAGGCGGCGTGCTGATCCGCGATCGCCACATCGCTGCCGTCGGCGCATTCGACATTCCCGCCGGTTGCGAGACGATCGACGCCAGGCGCGCTTTTGTCGGGCCGGGTCTGGTCGATCTGGGCAGCTTCGCGATCGACATGCCGGCCTTTGCCGCCGGCGGCATCACCCGCGCCGCCTTGATGCCCGATCAATCGCCACCGCTCGATCATGCCGCGCTGGTCCAACGCGCGGCGGCGGCCGGCAAGCCCGATGTCTGGATCCATCCTATCGCGGCCGCCACAACGGGGCTCGCGGGCAGCGATCTCGCCGAAATCGGGCTGATGAAGGCGGCCGGGGCCTGCGCGATCGCGACCGGGCGGCGCTGGATCGCCGACAGCGGCGTGATGTACCGGTTGCTCAGCTATGCGCGCGCGCTCGACATGCTCGTCATCGTCCATGCCGAGGACAATGGCCTGACCGACAATGCCGTTGCCACCGATGGCGAGATGGCGACCCGGCTTGGGCTCGCCTCGGCGCCCGCGGTGGCCGAGGCGATGGCGGTCGCACGCGATCTGGCCCTCGCCGAAGAAACCGGGGCACGGCTGCACTTCCGCCAGCTCACCACCGCGGCATCGTTCGATCTGGTGCGTTCCGCCAAAAAGCGCGGCGTAGCGGTCACCTGTGGTATCAGCCCCGCCCATCTGCTGCTGTCCGACATCGCGATCGGCGGTTTTCGTACCTTCGCGAGGCTGTCGCCCCCGCTCCGCTGCGAGGATGATCGCAAGGCGGCGATCGCCGCGATCGCCGACGGCACGATCGACCTGATCTGCTCGAGCCACGATCCGCAGGGGCCGGAGGCCAAGCGCCTGCCCTATGCGGATGCGGAAGCCGGCATGTCGGGCGCGGAAACCTTGCTGACCCTGGCGCTGGTGCTCGTGCGCGACGGTGCGATCGACCTGCCTGGCCTGATCGGCAAATTGTCGACGGTACCGGCTCGGCTCCTCGGCGTGCCGGGCGGCGCGCTGGCGGTGGGCGACGAGGCCGATCTGATCCTGTTCGATCCCGATCTGCCCTGGCGGATCGAATCCGATCGGATGGTGGGCGGCGCGGGCAATACGCCGTTCGATGGCCTGCCCGTACAAGGCAAGGTGCTCCGCACGATCAAGGGCGGTGTGCCGGTCGGCTAGGCAGCGGGGTTCCGTTCGCCTCCGCGCGACGCCCATTCCAGCGGGCGGTCGCCAGACGATCCGCGCACGAAGCAATCCCCGCCCCGGCTTTTGATCAGCCGACACAACCGTATCGCAGCGCGCTGCGAGGCAAAGCCGCCAATCGACAATCGGTGCAACGTCGTATTGGATTGGGCCAAAGGCACGTCGGCTTCCGCCGGGACATAATTTGTCAGAAACACGTTCCTGCCGCTGATGCGCGACCAAGCCAGCTGGGTCTGCCGGGAAGAGTGATAGGCGCCGATCTGAACGACATAGCGCCCGCCGATGCGCACCTTCGGAATGCCCGCGAGCGCTTTTGGCCTCGGATCGAGCGCTTTGGCCGACGGTGATGGGGGCGACGCCTCAGCGGCAACGATCGCGATGACGGGAGTAGTCCCCGCTGCGACGGCCGGAGTGACGGCGACCGCCTCGGCCGTTTGCGCCGAACCTGCCGAAGCCGGCAACGCCAAAGCGAGTGCAACGGGCTGCCCGGGATCGACCTGCGGGACAATCCCCAGCATAGCCGTCACCCGATCGGCTGAATGCGGCACAGCCTGGGCGATTTTCGCCCAATGGTGAAGGCGACCGGGCAACTGATCGGCCGGTATATCCTGCGATGCCGTTGCCACAGCATCGTTCCAGTGGCCTTGCAGGGCATAGACAAACGCCAGATTCAACTTAGTCCGTGCGTCAGCCCCAGCCTGCCTCGCCGCCGCTTCGAGCACCGACTGCGCCTCATCAACCTGCCCGGCCAGAGCGAGCGCAAGGCCGAGGTCTGCAGCCGGAGCGCAGCTTCGGACCCTGGCGAGCAGCGAACGGGCGTCCTCGTCGCGTCCCTGCTGAAGCATCGCCACGGCCGCCATGACACCGGCCTGCCCATGCGCCGGATCGAGCGTAAGCGTATCGGAAAAGGCCGATCCCGCCGAAACAAAACGCCCTGCGGATAAATAGGCGCGGCCAAGCCGATAGCGCGCACCAGAATCCAGCGGCGCCGCTGCGACCGCCCGTTCAGCCTGCGACACGGAGGAAATGGCCGACGGTGCCGATGCGGCGATGGGAATGCGGCGCGGCGCAGCTTGACCGAGGCTGGGACGAGGCGATGGTGCGGTAGAACAGCCGCACAGCGTGGCCGCAACCATCAACCCCGTAAGCGCCAATCCAACCAGTTTCCGCATTGCGCATCCCCGAGCCGGACGCCCGCGCCCCGCCAGCCAAGCGCCTGCCACAATCATGGCTAATGATTGGTTAAGGCGCCCACTGACATCGCATAAACAGATGTCGCGATAGTGGTCCAAAGGCGCTATCACTCGGCCCAATCAGGGTATGAAAACGGGATTTTCCGGGGATGAGAGCTTTATTGATCGGCTGCGGCCTGCTGGCCACCATCGCCGCGCCGGCACTTGCCGGTGTCAAGGAAGGCGTCGATGCGTGGCTTGCCGGCGATTATCCGAAGGCCGTTGGCGAATGGCGAATTCCTGCGCAGAATGGCGACGCTGACGCCCAGTTCAATATGGGCCAGGCCTATAAGCTCGGCCGTGGCGTTGCCGCCGATCAGGCGATTGCGATGGACTGGTATCGCAAGGCCGCAATGGCGAACCACGAACAGGCCCAGGCGGTGCTCGGACTGACGCTGTTCCAGTCCGGGCAGCGCGACGAGGCCATGACCTGGCTGAAGAAAGCCGCCGACCATGGCGAGCCGCGCGCGCAATATGTTGTCGGCACGGCCTATTTCAACGGCGATTCGCTACCGAAGGATTGGGCACGCGCATATGCGTTGATGACGCGTGCCAAGGCGGCCGGTGTAGGTGCGGCCAGTACCAGCCTGGCACAGATGGATCTGCTCATTCCCGAGAATCAACGCCAGGCCGGGCTTTCGCTGGCGCGCGAGATGGAACGAACCGAAAAACTCTCAATGGTCGATACCGGCACCGGATCGAGCCCCCTGACGATGCGTTCGAGCGTCGCGCCGCATGTGGCTTCCAACACTCCGGCACCAATCGGCCAGGTCAACGTACCACCGTCGCAGCCAAGTGCTCCGCCGCCCGCGATATTGGCTCCTGCACCGGCCACAAAGCCCCCGGCCGTCGTTGCTCCTGCGGTCAAGCCGGCACCGGTAAGATCCCAACCGGTCATCACTCCGGCTCCGGGCGGGAGTTGGAGGATTCAGCTTGGCGCCTTCTCCTCTGAGGCCGCCGCCAAAGCCGCCTGGGCCCGGATTTCGGGATCCGCAGCGTCGATAAAATCGCTCTCACCCAGCTATGTGACAGCCGGCACCTTCACGCGCCTCCAGGCCGGGCCATTGGCATCGCATGCCACAGCCGATCAGGCGTGCGCCACCGTAAAGGCAGGCGGATCTGCCTGCTTCCCCGTAGCTCCGTGAACCTGCCTGCTCGTCCTTAACGCTATTTTTGCGCTTGGTAATTATAGCGGCTGCATTCAATGTTCGGGTGAGAGTGTGAATGGCAAGCCAGATCAGCAAGGGTACCCTGCGCATGGCGAGTCGCTGGCGCAGGCAAAGGCTCTGCATCCTCACGGCGGCTGATCGCCCGACCCTTGTCGGACTTCGGAGCATTTCTGGAAGCGGCGCCCGACTCGAAACCGATCAGCCCCCGGCCCTGGGATCGCGGGTCGAATTGCGACACCCCGAAGCCGGCGTGATCACAGGCTTCGTCACCGGCCATACCGAAGACGGGATCCAACTAGGCTTTCCTGGCGACGAGCGCGCCGTAGCCTTTGCCCTGGGTGCAATCGTTTCGGATATGACCCGCGCCGATTGATTATCCGTTCCTCGTCAGGCTGCCGGCCGCTTGACCCTGGCAATGACGGTCGCGATCGCGCTCCCCACTACCAGTCCTACAATCGCCGAGCCGATCGCTATAACGAACCATTCAGCTACCGCGCGGCCGATCGGTGCGCCGCGACCGACAATGTCGGCAACATGGTGGAGCACATCGGAAATTTGGCCGAACCCGAAATGATCAAGGCCATGAACTAAAATACCACCGCCGACCCACATCATCGCGGCCGTACCAACCCCTGCCAACCCCGTCAGCAGCGGCGGCATCGCCTTGACCAGCCCCCGCCCCATCGCCTGTGCCGCGCGGCTCGCTCTGCCCGCCAGGTGCAGGCCAACGTCGTCCATCTTCACGATCAACGCCACCACGCCATAAACGCCAACCGTCACGAGCACGCCGACTGTCGCGAGCGCGGCGGCCTGCGTCAACAGTGGCGCGGTAGCCACTTCAGCAAGCGCAATCGCCATGATCTCGGCCGACAGAATCAAGTCAGTTCGGATAGCGCCCTTGATCTTGGCCCGCTCCAGATGCGCAGGATCGTCCACCGATGGCCCCGTGTCGTCATGCTGCTCGTGATGGAACAGGAGTTCCAGGACCTTTTCAGCACCTTCGAAGCAGAGGTAGGCACCACCCAGCATAAGCAGCGGGGTGATCGCCCATGGCGCGAGCGCGCTCAGCGCGAGCGCGGCAGGCAAGAGCAGTAACAGTTTATTGCGCAATGATCCGATCGCAATGCGTGCGATGATCGGCAATTCTCGATCCGGAGTGAAGCCAACGACATAACGCGGACTGACGGCGGTATCGTCGATCACCACGCCGGCGGCCTTTGCGCTCGCCTTGCCGGCCGCGGCTGCGACGTCATCGAGCGAAGCGGCCGCAACCCGGGCAATACCTGCAACATCGTCCAACAGCGCGGCCAACCCGGATGCCATCAAAATATCCTTTTCTCAGACCGTTCAGGCCCGTCAGATCGAAACCCAAAAAAGCGCAGACGATCTTTCGGCCGTTACATTGCAGGCCGAATAATAAACGAATGCAAAATCTTATCTTACAGTTGCTTATTTAAGAGCATTATCAAGCTTTGCGAGCTGCCTGGCGAGCCCCGCAGCTCCACCTGTCGCCACAGCCCCCGCCACGTCGGCACGCTGAACGGCCAATTGGCTTACTCCGCCCGAGACAACGTCGACGATCTTCCAGCCGGTGGGCCCCTGACGCATTTGATAGAGCAGCACATTCTTGCCATCCGCCGATATGATCGTCACCCGCACTACCTTGCTGGCCCCACGGCTGATCACCGCCGGATCGATCACGAATTTCTCGCCGCTATAAGACGAAAAATTGCGAGCAAGCGATGTCGCCGAATGGTGAATCAGCGCAGCGATCGCCGCCTCGCGATCAACAGCCGAACTCGTCGCCCATTTGGGACCAACGACAAGCTGGGCAATCGTTGGCATATCATAATATTCACGCACGATCGGTTCGAACTTGTCGGTCCGCGCCGCCAGTCCACCCTTCGACTTCATTACGCCGATAATGGCATCATTGTACAATGCGATGCGCGCCGTCGGGTCGATCGCTTGTGCATGTACGATGGCCGGCACGGCAATTGCGACAAGAGCAGGAACAGCAAGCTGATACGCCTTCACGGTAGAAATCTCCTCAAAAAGACGTCGCTCATCTGTCCTGCTGGCAGAACGCTTGCTGAACGGGCACCGCCGGTTGGATCATCATTTGGCGCGGCGTGCCGTGATAATCTGGATCGGCGCCCGGATCATCTGCCCCTTCATCGGCCCCGCCCCGCCCTTGTCGGTCGGCGCCGACAAGATCTTACGCACCACATCCATGCCACCGATCACATGCCCGAACGCCGCAAAACCCTGGGCCTCGTCAGAGGTGCCTTTGGTCGCGTCGAGATAAGAATTCGCACCGACTGTGATGAAGAAATCGCCGGTTGCCGACCCCGGCGCATCACGAGCCATTGAAATGGTACCGTTAACATGCCTGATCCCGGTCTTGCTGGTGGGCTCATGAGCGATCGATGGCAACATCCGGCGATAGGAATGATTGATCCCGCCTTGAATGAGGCCGGCGCCTCCTGCGCGCGACGCACGATAGAAGGTGGTGCCGTCGAAGCGTTTTTCATCGACATATCGCAGGAAATTGGCCGTTGTTATCGGCGCACGCTTGCCGTCCAGCTCAACGTGAATGACGCCCTTGCTCGTCTGCAGGTCGACACGCACCTTGGCAGGCGGCGGTGGTGCGGCCGCAAAAGCCGGAAAGGAGACCGTGGCGAGCAATGCAAACGCGGCGAATCGAGCAATCATGGGACTAAGCCTAGTCTATTTTCGCGGCTTGGGGAGGCACCCTTACATCAGTCAACGCTGCTATGTCAGTGGTGGGCAGGCGCGGCGCAATATTTGCTGCGCCCACGATTGGCGCGAAGCATCTCGACATAATATGTCGCCATCCCCTGTGCTCTTTTGCCATCTACCGGATCGTCGCCAAGTAACGGCCTTACCTGCTCGGTCCAGGCAGCGGCGCAGACCGTCTTTGGTTCGGACGATCCGACGCAGGCAATGAACGCATCGAAGCTGTGCCTGTACAGCGCGAACTGCGGCGGAGTCATCGGCGGGCCATGCCCCGGGATCAGCGTACGAAACGGCGTGGCGGTTATGCGCGCGAGCGCCCGTTGCCAGCCTTCGGGGCAGGCCGTATCGAGAAAGGGCGCCGGCAACGTGACAAGATCGCCGGTTACCACGATCCTTGTCTTGCCATCGTAAAGCCAAACATCGCCTGCGGTAGCGGCGTTGGCCGCAAGTCTTACCATCAGCTGCCTCCCGGCGATCCGCAGCGAATGCGATCCGATGACCGTCATGTCGGGCCGCAAGGCCGGGCCGTTGGCGATCGTTGCCATGTCGGCGCGAATATCGTCGCGCGTTGCCGCAGGCAGCGCGGGATCGTTCAGATAGGGTTCCGACTGGCGCACACTGTCTGGCAGAAAACCCGCGAGAGCGCCGTCAATCGCCGCGCTTGCATAGACCCGCAGATGGGGAAACGCCGCCCGCAGCGCTGGATTGCCGCTGACATGATCAAGATGCCAGTGGCTGTTGATGATCGCCGCAATCGGCTTGCCCTCCTCACGGGCCAGCGCGAGAATGGCGTTGCGATGCCAGACGTGCCGGCCAGTATCGAACACGATCAGACCACCAGGCGCGTCAAATATGACGCTATTGCCATCTGGCTGGCGATCCGGAGTGATACCACCGGAGACTGTCCAGACGCCCTTGGCGACCAGAACTGGTACCGGCGGCACTGGTTTCGCAGCGACGCTCGCGATCGCGCCAGACCCCATCGCCAAGACGAAGCTGAATATCCGCCACCATGCCATGACAACCTTCCTGCCCCGCACAACGCAATCGGCGCAGCGTCAGGGCTTCGCGCAATGCTGTCACGGTATTTTCGACGAAACCCTTCAATTCACCGCACCAGAAGCGCATTCCGCCGGAACAGACGGACCCGATCGATGCGCTCTGGGGTTGGTTGCGCATGAGATATGAATATTCCCCGCTCCGCCAGGGCATGACCGCAGCAGCTGCGGTTCTCGCCCTTTCCGCCACCCCGCTGTTTGCGCAGAGCATTGACGCGCCCCCAGCCGATGCATCGGCACCCGTTCTGGTGATACCACCGCCTGCTACGCCCAGTGTCACGACAGCGACCGCACCTGCACCTTCTGTTATGACCGGGTCCGCCACGGTTTCGCCGCTCGCAAGTGCCAACAGCACGCTGGAAAAGGTCGCGACCGAAATCAAAGCAGAGTCCACGGACACGGCACAGCCGGCCGCGACCGCCAAACCCGCACGCGCGACTGCGACCAAACTCGCGGCGGCTCCCCCTTCGACCCATCCTGTCGTGCGGCCGACCCCGGTACAAGCGGACGTGCAAAAAGTTGCGCCACCAGCGGCAGTTGCAGTCGCGCCGCCCATCGTACAGTCGGTGCCTAAGGCTCCACCACAGGCAATCGTGCAGAAGTCGCCGAGCGACGAAACGCTGCCGATCGCCGGCCTAGCTGGCGCTTGCTTCCTGGCCCTGGCCGGCGGCGCATTCGCAATGACCCGCCGTAAGCGGAATCAGGAGGATCTCAACGATCTCAACGAAGCCGCGATCGTGCCGGTCGCAAGCCCGCCCACAAATGCGAGCACCATGCCGGCTTATGCTGCCGCGGATAGCGCGGCCCCGCCGTCAGCCGTTCCTGCGACCACCCTGCCGACCGGTTTCGATATCTCGCGTTTCGGCCGCCATGTGCAGGCTGCATATCGCGGGCCGACACCGGATAATCCGTCGCTATCGCTGAAGAAGCGGTTGAAAATTGCGAGCTTCTTTGACCAGCGCGAGCGCATGGCGGCAGAAGTGCAACTCGATAGGCCCGTCAATTCGCAGGTTGCCCGAACCGAAATCCCGGCCGCCAACCGCAGGACGGACCATGTCGTCACCAAGGTGAGATGGCCGTCGCGCCCCGGGTTACGAACGTCATTTCAAAGCTGAATGTCTAGCCTAACCCCTCGCACGACATCCCGCCGCGCAGATTGCGCGTGGCGGGATGTCGCTCGTTGCGGTGATATCCATACCGCCGCCTCCGTACGCATCGGTATGTTTACGAATGTCCGCGCGCGCTGCATTGCCACATCACCATGGCCAAACCCGCAGCCCACGCACGGAGGACGGCATGACCGCTATCGCCATCGATTGCCCCAAGGATTCGGCGCCCCTGCGCGATTGGAGCGCCCATCTCACGACGCGAACCGGCTACGGCTTCTACGTGCGCCCGGCCCAACCCGGCGACGAGGCCACTTTGGCCGGCCTGTTCGATCATGTCAGCCCAGATGACCTGCGCTTCCGCTTCCTCAGCAGCACGCGCAAGGTGGGCGACACCCAATTGGCAGCGCTGACGCACGTCGATCACCAGCATGCGGAAAGCTTTGTTGCGATCGATTTACCGGCCGACCGCATGATCGCAAGCGCCATGCTGGCCGCCGACGCCGACATGAAGACTGCCGAAGTCGCAATCTCCATCGATTCTGACTATAAAAATCGCGGAATTGGCTGGGTTCTTCTCGAACATATCGCCCGGTATGCGCGCGCCCATGGGGTGAAAATGCTGCAGTCGATCGAAAGCCGAGAGAACCACGCCGCGATCGAGTTGGAGCGCGAAATGGGGTTTACCGCCCGTCCCTTCCCCGAGGATTCCACGCTGGTGATCGTAGAAGCGACGTTATGATCGTTCGGGAATTGCCATCATCCGGGCAGCGCGCCAGCTGCTGATTGCGTAGATCGCCAGACCGCTCCAGATACAACCGAAGGTGAAGAGGTGAATGGGCAGCAGCGGCTCGCCATAAGCGAAGACGCCCAGCAATAATTGCATCGTCGGCGCGATATATTGCAACAGGCCGAGATCGGCATAACGCAACCGCTTGGCCGCGCCGGCAAACATCAGCAAAGGTGCCGTCGTGATTACGCCGCTCAGCGAAAGCAGGCCCAGCGATGGACCGGCCGGCGACATCCCGCTGCCGTTCCAGATCAGCCAGCCCGCGGCGACAGGCGACAATAAGGCAGTTTCCAAGAGCAGCCCTTCGAACGCATCGATCGGCGCCATCTTGCGAACGAGGCCGTAGAGCCCGAACGTCACCGCAAGGGCCAGCGACAGCAGCGGCAGCGCATGCTGCCAGATCGCCAGCCCGGCCACGCCAATGGTGGCCAGCAATATGGCGATACCCGCCGGGCGCGACATGCGCTCGCGCAGAAAAATCACGCCGAGCAAGACGTTGACCAGCGGATTGATAAAATAGCCCAGGCTGGCCTGCACGACATGGCCGCCATTGACGGCACTGACATAAATCAGCCAATTCGCCGCGATCAGGACTGCCGAGGCCGACAACATCGCCATCAGCCGCGCATTGCGGACCGCCCCCCAGATCGCTGCGATGCGCCGCATGGGCCATGCCAGCAGCGCCAGCAGCAGCAAGGACCAGAGGATCCGATTGCACAGAATGTCGACGGGCGGCATCGGCCGCAGCAGCTTCAGGAACACGGGCATCGCCCCGCCCCACAGCAGATAGGCGCCCACCGCCATCATGATGCCCGCACGGGCGGATGTTTGGCGGTTCATTCCGAATGGATGCCTTCACAGTTGCTCGCCGATCCTGATTGTCGATCATATGACGATCGGCAAGGGCCGGCATCCGCATGGTCGACAGATCGAGGAGCTGATGGGCTGTGAAGACACCCCTTCCGGGCCGAAGAGCTGATGCGGGATACCCCGGCGGGAAACGGGGTATCCCGGGAAAATCAGGCGCTCAAGGGCTCCGGCTTGAGCGCGCGGCTCGGCTGGCCGTCGACGCCCACCGGCACGGTGCCGGCGATCGTTACGCGGCGCAGGTTACGGCGTTGCGGCCCGAAATCGGCGACGGCACGGTGCTGGGTAGCGCGATTGTCCCAGATGGCGACATCGCCCGGCTGCCAGCGCCAGCGCACCGTGTTTTCGGGCTTGGTGACATGATCCTGCAAGATGCTGAGCAGCCGATCCGAATCCGCGCCGTTCAGCCCGACGAACTGCTTGACGAAATGGCCGACGAGCAGGCTGCGCTCACCCGTCACCGGATGGACGCGGACAACGGGATGTTCGGTCTCATAGACCGTCGACGCGAAAACCTGGCGATGCTTCTCGAACTGCTCGCGCGATGCGTTCGCAAACACGGCTGCATAGTCATAGGCATTGGTGTGGATCGCGCGAAGATTGTCGACCAGCGCCTTCAGCGCATCGGGCAACTCCTCATAGGCAGTAGCTGTGTTCGCCCACAACGTATCCCCGCCCGCCTCGGGCACCTCGATCGCGCGCAGGATCGACGCTTCGGGATAGTCGGGCACGAAGGTAACATCGGTGTGCCAACTCGATGCGGCATAACCCTCCTTCGAGTCGAGTTCGAGCAGATAGCGCGAACCCTCGGCGACCGGCACCGTAGGATGGGGGACCGGCGTGCCAAGCCGGGCCGCGAAGGCCTCCTGCCCAGCATCGTCGAACCCCTCCTGGTTTCGGAAAAAGATAACCTTGTGGCGGACAAGCGCGTCGCGGATCGCCGCGAGGATTGCATCATCCAGATCGGCCGACAGCGAAATACCGCGGATCTGGGCGCCGATCCGGCCAGCGACAGGCACGATGTCGAGCGGACTTTCGGCCTCATGGGCGTTGACGAAGCGTTGATTGAGGGCAGTCATGGTCGTTCTCCTTGCTTGGTGATGATTGTCAAAGCCGTGGTTCGCGGGCGGCAAGTGCACGGCGGATTTCGGCATGTGCATTGGCATCGATCGGGAAGCCGTGGATCAGCGCCGCCGAAATCAGATGGGCGATCGCCGGGCCCAGGGCGAAGACCAGCAACAAGCCATTCAACGCCGCCGAGCTGTTATGAGTGGAGGCAGGATCGAAGCCGAGCCAGGCAACCAGTGGTAGCGCGATCCCGACGGCCGCGGCCATCGCCGCCTTGATCGAAATGCTGAACACCGAATAGAAGAGCGCTGCGCGATCCTCACCGGTATCGAGCCGATGCTGATCGGCGACATCAGCCACCATCGCCCGCAGCATCAGATTGCCCGACCCTTGAGCGAAGCCCTGCGCGATTGTCAGTATGAGCAGCAGCGGCAGATCATGCGCACCAATCAGCAGCAGCCCGAGATTGATCAGAACCTGGACGAGTTCGCCCAAAACCGCCGTGCGATGCTTGCCGAGGCGCCGACCGATCTGCATCCATATCGGCCCGGCCGCGATCCCGAACACGAATTGCAGCAGGAACAGCCCACTCGCCCATTGTGGCGCGCCCATATAGGCGCTCACGAAAAAGACGAACAGCACGCCGCGGATATTCTGCCCGACCGACACGGCAAAGTCCGATCCCAGCACGCGGAGCAGGAGCCGGTTGCCCGCCACCAGCCGGATCGTGCGACCCAGCGACAGCCGTCGTCCGCCTTCTTGCGGAACGGCAGGCTCGGGGAAGGCGCTCAGGGTCAACACCGCCCCGACGGCCAGCGACAGCACCAGCAGGCCACCCATCGAGGCAAGCTTCAGTGCGGCATCGCCGGGACGAAGCTGATCGATAATCGTCGGCAGGATCAGGATGAGCAGCAACGCCGCCGACCCCACAACCGTCTGGTAGGTCGCGACCCGGGTTCGCTCATGATAGTCGTTCGAAATCTCTCCTGACCAGGCCAGGAATGGGATCTGGATCATCGACCAGCCCAGATAGAAGCCGAACAACGTGAAACCGAGCAGGATCGGCGTCACGCCGAACACGGGAAAGAACAATGGAAGCGCCGAAAGCCCGGTGACGATTGCTCCCGCCGCGATCCAGATGCGTCGGCGACCAAACCGGCTGCGCGTGCGATCGCAGAGCGCCCCGACGATCGGGTCTGCCAGCGCTCCCCACAATTTCTCGATCAGGAAGATCAGCCCGAGTACGCCGATCGGCACACCATAATGCTGGGCATAGATAGCCGGAAGATAGACGTTGAGCGGCATCGCGGCCGCGTAGATCGGCAGGGAAATCGCCGAGAAGGCGAGCAGCCGACCGCCAGGGAGACCGTTTGCCGGAGCAGGAACCGGCCTGGTACGGCCGAGATCGTGAACGAACGTCGTCGCCATATCAGCACCTCACAGCTTGGTACGAAGGGTGACGCCGAAGGTGCGGGGATCGCCGACGAGCCCCGTGATCAGCCCGGTATTGGCGGGCGACAGCGTCTGAAAATACTGTTTGTCGAACAGATTCCGCACCCACAGCGACAGATCCCAGCGGCTGTCGTCGGTGCGCAGGCCGATGCGGGCATTGGCCAGGCCATAGCCCGGCACGCGCGAATAAGCCGAGTTGGTGACCTGGGTGAAGAAGCCCGATCGATGCGCGAAATCGGCATGGCCGTAGATCCACAGCGCATCGATGCCGAGTGGCTGCGCGACATCGGCCGCGAGAGTGTAGGTGAATTTGGGGGCGCCGGCGATCTGCCGGCCGGTGAGATCGGTGGCCGCGCCCAGATTGGCGCTTTCGACCGGGGCCGGCGCATCACGATAGCTGCGATAGACATTGTCCGTATAGGCCAGCGATGCGGTGAGGCTGATCCGGTCATTCGGCTGCGCCTGCGCATCCAGCTCGAAGCCGCGCGAACGGACGGCGCCAACATTCTGAATATACTGTAGATATGTACCAAGATTGGTGAGCGTCGTAATTGCGCTCTGGAAATCCTTAACGTCGGTCCAGAAGCCGGCGGCATTTACGGTCAGCCTCCGATCGAGGAACTGGCTTTTCAGTCCCACCTCGTAGCTATTGACCCGTTCCGGCTGAACGCTGGTCGGCACGACCACGCCGAGCGGGAAGCTGCTCAGGTTGATACCACCCGATTTATTGCCGCGCGAATAGCTCGTATATACAAGCACATCTGGTACTATTTTATAGGCCAGGCTGACCAGACCCGATAGGCTGTTGTCCGCCCGTCCAGCGCTGTAGGCCAGCACCGGATTGAAACTGTCGCGTATCGCTTGCGCGCCAGCAAAGGCGCTGATGTCGAGCCCGCCAACCTGGGCCTGCCGAAAATCGCCCGATTTCGCCTCGTGGGTGAAGCGCAGGCCTGTCGTCAGGCTCAGCGCCTCGCTGATATGCCACGTGCTCTGGCCGAAGACCGCATAGCTCCGGGTTTCGGGTGTCGACGTCGATTGCGCGCGAAACCCGTTGAGCGCCGCATTCCAGGTCGCAAGCGGCAACGGCGATGATGGCGGCCGATACCAGTCTGGCGCCGCCGCACCATAAGCGTTGTCGCCATAGCCGCGCACGATTTGCCAGAAATAATAGGCACCGATCACATAATCGATCTTACGCTTGCCTGTAGAGCCGATCCGCAATTCCTGGCTGAACTGACGCTGCCGGTTCGCCTGCTGGTTGATCGTGAAGATCGGCAACCCCAGCGCGTCGCTGTCATTAGCCGGATTCCAATCCCACCAGCGATAGGCACTGATCGATGTCAGCGCGGCGCCTCCCAGATCCCAGTCGAATTCGCCCGACAGGCCGTAGGACTTCATATTTGCTTGAAAATGGGAATCCGCGTCCGTCTTGCGGGCGAACGGATCGATCGGCAGTGCGGCATAGCCGGCACGGGCGATGCGATCGTAGAAATTGTTCGGGACAGGCGCGCCATTGGCGTAGCTGGTGAACACGCCGACGGGCAACTGGATGCAGCAATGCGCCTTTTGCCGGGCAAAATCGCCGATAAGCCGGATCTGAACATCCGTGGCCGGCTTGACCAGCAATTGCCCGCGGACCGAGAAATTGTCGTAATCATGCGCTTTCTGACCGGTGCGGACATCGTCGATGAAGCCGTCGCGACGGGTCTCGGCGATACTCAGCCGGAAAGCCGCGATGTCGCTGATGATCGGTGCCGACAGCGATCCGCGCAATTGATAGGCGCCATGGTTGCCGATGGTCGCCTCGCCCGAAAACTCGGGCTGAAAGGCCGGTACCCGGCTGCTGATATTGATCGCGCCGGCAGTCGTATTCTTGCCGAACAAGGTGCCTTGCGGTCCGCGCAGCACCTCGACATGATCGAGATCGACCAGATCGAATTGCGTCTGGCCGACCCGCCCATAATAGACATTGTCGATATAGACGCCGACACCGTTCTCGAGCCCGTCATTGGTCAGCGCGACATTGCTGCCGAGCCCGCGAATATTGATATTGGTGTTGCGCGGATTGAAGCTGAATATCTGTATGCTCGGCACAAGTTGCTGAATTTGCCCAAGCGTATAATTGCCCGTCTTCTCCAACGTTTCCTGACCGACGACGCTGAGCGCGATCGGCACGTCCTGCGCCCGTTCGTCCCGGCGCCGGGCGCTGACGATGATATCGGTGTCCGATCCGTCATCCGTCGCATCTGCCAGCACCAGCGGCGCCGTGACGGACGGCTCCCCATAAGCCGGTGCCGTCAGCGCCAGCAATGCGAGCGTGAAAACAGAAGCCGTCGAACGAAAATATGCTGTATCGCTGAAATGCATGATGTCCCCTTGGCGCGACCAGACCCGGCGCGCCCTTCCGCACGGCAACCGCACGGCCAAATTGTCGTTTTTGAAAAGACTTCCGGCCTAAGGCCGACGCTTATGATCGTACTGTCGCATCGCTTTCCCTTCACACGTTGCGGGAACACGACGCCGGATTTTGCCGGACGAACGTGCGCTTTAGCCGTTGTTGACGCGGAGCAAGCTGCTTCCCTTCAAAAGCCGCGGATCGTAATGACAAGGTAGCCCTTGCGATGGCGATGACCGTCCCCATCTGTTAATTCATACTTTGCCGATATGATTAATATGGTCAATTATAGTTTTGGTTTGGGTCGGGCAATCTGGCCTTTGATCGATGCCAGTGATGCGATAGGCGATAGGCCGGAACGAAAAAGGCAAATCCCGAACGTGCTTTCCCAACGCGGCCGTTATGCTCTGAAGGCACTGACCTATCTCGCGCGGTCGGGTAACAAACCCGGGCAGGTCATCGCGATTGCCGAGGCCGAAAATATTCCGCGCAAGTTCCTGGAAGCGATCATGTCCGATCTGCGCCGCGCCAATCTGGTCACCAGCCTGCGCGGCAAATTTGGCGGTTATATATTGGCCCGCCCTGCGAAAGAGATCATGTTCGGGGATATCATCCGCGCGACCGACGGCCCGCTCGCCCTCGTTCCGTGCGCCAGCAAGGCGTTCTACCGCCGCTGCGACGATTGCACCGATGAAGCGACCTGCGCGATCCGCAAGGTGATGGCCGAGGTGCGCGAAGAAGTGAGCGCGATCCTCGATCGAACCTCGCTCGCGCAGGCCGCCGCGATCGGACAAGCGCAGGATGCACCGCCCGCCTGACGATCCGGGCTATTTTGCGCGATACGTCCCGCCGGCGCAGTGCCGACGTCCGGCGATCAGATGGGATGCGGATCGTCTCGCGTCATCGGGCGGAGCCGCACCGAGTTCCGCCAGCATCGCCTGCCCCTCCGGCCATTCACCGAGGCCGCTATCGGCATTGATGTGCCCGAGCGCCCCGATGTCGCGGAAATCGGCACCCCATTGCGCCGCAAAAGCATAAGCGCGCCCGATCGCACTATAAGGATCGTCGGTGCTGGCCACCACGATCGCCGGAAATGGGAAAGTCGTGCGCGGGGCCGGTGCAAAGCGCCGCAGGATCGGGTGGGCATCGGGAAGTTCGACGTCGGGCGGCGCCACCAGCAATGCGCCCGCCACCTGACCACGGCGATCGGCCGAGGCCAAAGCGCACCACCAGGCCACAGCCAGGCAGCCGAGGCTGTGCGCGACCAGAATTACCGGCTCCCGCTCATAAGCGATCGCAAGATCGAGTTTGGTGATCCAATGGCTGCGATGGGGATTGTCCCACGCGCCAAGATCGACGCGATGAACGTCCCCTCGTCGCTCCCATCGGCTCTGCCAGTGATCGGGGCCCGAACCGTACAGGCCCGGAACGGTGAGACAGTTCGGATGAATATGGCTCGATCCCGCCATGGCGCTTCTCCTCACAGGGGTAAGCGCACGTATATTCTACTAATTCAATAGAGAATATAAATTTTGGCTGCCCCACCGGCAAGCTGAACTTTCCCACCGTGAAGCGGGGGAGGTTTAGAAGCGTCTGGACAGGCCGAAATAGACTTCCATATCCGGCGCATCGCGGTTTAGGCCAGCCACCGAACCGAGATCGAACTGGACATTGTCCCCGGGCTGCCAACTGATCGACAGGCTGGCGAGTTGCTGGGTCGATCGCACGGTCGGGTCCGGATCGCGATCGCGAAAGGCCGAATATTCGAACGTGGCCGACACGGCCTTGCTGATTTTCATCGCCACGCCCGCCACCGAGCCAAAAGCGAGGTGCCGGCCGCTGCCATCGGCATCGACCGCGGCGTCAATCTCAGGGGTCAACCCGATCGAAAAACGATCGTTGAGCGCGATCGAAGTCGGCAGGCGCAGCCCGGCGCTCCAGTCGCCCGCCCCGATCGGGGATCGTCCGACGGGAACCGTCGCCGTCGGCATGACCGCTATCGAAAAGCCCGAACCGTCGGGATTTCGCAAATTCTGACGAATGGCCAGCGAAACATCGCCGGTCCGCTGCTGGACGGTCACCGCTCCGGTCGTCCTGTCACGCTTCCGCAATCGTCCATAGCTGGTCCAGCCAAGCTGAACCTCGGTGGTCGGCCCGATCCCGAGCCTGGCCAGGGCATCACCGGCGATGATCTGATCGCTGCGCGTATCGGTGCTCTTGTCGGTCGTCCAGTCGACCAGCCCCACCTCGATCGAAACATGTCCCTGATCGACGATACAGCTGGGTGTCGCCAGGCCCGGCCGATCGGGGCAATAATCGCGCAACTGCGCCGCGACGCCGGGAGTGGACATCGCCGCCAGCGTCACCGCCGCTACACGCCATCCTGGCATCGATTCCTCCCCAAAAGCATTCCCAACGGAAACTGCGACAACCGGGACGTGAGTGCAATAGCGCCCGCCAGTCCAACGGCCGCCTACATCGGCGGCCAAACTTACGATATCCTTACGGGCTGACACGATAGCCGAGCCCTGCTAGCGTAAGATTATGACAGGGGATGCCGCCGCGCGGGAGGCTACGAGTTCGATCAGGGCGATAACCGCGACAGCCCTGGCCTTCATTGCGCTGGCGCTGATCGCGAATGCGTTGCTGCGCGGTTCCTCGCTCGCCGAATATTGGACGGTGGAGCTGGCCGACCGGGCGGCTTATGGGGGCTTTGGGCCGCTGATCGTGCGCGGCTGGCTGCATGACACCCATCCTCCCCTTTTCAGCCTGTGGGCGACCCTGCTGACCACCATCGGCGTGACGTCTGTCCCGGCGGCCCGCCTGTTGAGCAATATACCGCCCTTAGTGTTGATGATCATGGCGGGATCGCGATTGTCTTCGCGGATATCGGGCGAAACCGCATTTCATGCCGCCCTGCTGTTGCTCGTCCTCTCGGTCCCTGCGACAGCCCTGGCCTTCGGCAATTACAATGCCGATTATTGGCAGGTCGCCGCACTGACGATGCTGGTGCAGATCGGCCGTCATATCGCGATGTCTGACGGCGATCTGCGGCGACGCGTGGATCGCGATATCATCCCGATCGCCATAATGGCATCGGCAGGGTCGATCATGCTCCAATATGTGGGGGGCATGCTCGGTGTCGTACTCAGCCTCGCGATCATCCTTTGCGCGATGGCCAAGGGGTTCCGTCGGTGGGCCAAACTACTCAGCATGGCGGTTCTGATCTCCGGGCTCCTGACCTTGGCCTGCGCCTATCTGCAGGCCCGCGTCTGGGCATTGGAGATCGATCATAGCTGGTACGAAGGAGAGGCCGCATCGGCCGCCGCAGTCATCGCGGGGCTGATCCTGGTGGCATTGCTCCATAATCCCCTTCCCTTCGTTGCCCTGAAATGGGTGCGGGACGATTGGACGAAACGCGACAGCGCCTTTGCCGGAATGATATTGGGCGCGCTTGCCGTGGCGTTGTTCCTGCTGTTCGAGATCAATGCCGAAAAACCGGTGATCGCCGAATCTTATCTGGCGGGCCTTCCTGTTCTAATATGTGGCGCCCTCGCGGCACTGGCGGCAAGGCTCGCTCATGAACGCAGGCTCTTCATTCTGTTCGCCGCAATCGCAGTCGCTGTGGTGCTGATACCGTTCGTGGCCCACGGACCGGAGCGCCGCTGGCAGGCCAATGCCAAGCAAATCGGCAGGACCGTCGCCCTATGCCCCACGACGACGGTTTATGCCGCGAGTGGCTGGGTATTGCGCGACGGCATCGCTTTCAAAACGGCGCGTCGCGATGACCCCATATATGCGCGCGGCTACCGCGGGCTTGGCGCAAGCCGGGGCTTCACGCCGCGCATGATCGGGGTTTCAGGTGGGGTGCAGGCCGTGAGCGGCGACTGCCCGACGCTGCTGTGGATCGAGCAGGTGCCACCTTCGATCAACCTCGCGCCATCGCGCATATTGTCCGCAGCCCGGCTCCATGGCCTCGAAAATACGAAATTGACCGTGCTGCGGAGCGAAACCGGTTTGATCGTCCGTTCCGATCGGCAATAAACCGGACGATATGGCCAAAACTTCGCTTCCCCGCCGCCTCCTGCACTGGATCGGTCGCGCGCTCATCATCTTCGTCGTCGGATCGGTCCTATGGGTCGCGATCTACCGGTTCGTCCCACCGCCGATCACGATCACGATGCTCGCCAACGCGGTCGACGGACGCGGTATCACGAAGGACTGGATGAGTCTCGATCGCATGGACCGATCGATGGCACGCGCCGCGATCGCCGCCGAAGATGGCAATTTCTGTACGCATCATGGATTTGATTTCAACGCGATACAGAAGGCTCTTCAAAGTAACATGGAAGGCGAACGCCGGATCCGGGGTGGATCGACGATCAGCCAGCAGACTGCCAAGAACGCCTTCCTGTGGCAGAATGGCGGTTATCTTCGCAAAGCCCTGGAGGCCTGGTTCACCGTCCTGATCGAACTGCTCTGGTCAAAGCACCGGATCATGGAAGTGTATCTCAACATCGCGGAGACCGGCATCGGCACTTATGGCGCCAATGCGGGCGCGATGCGCTACTTCCATCATGATGCCTCGCATCTGAACGCCGTCGAAGCCGCCCGGATCGCGGCCATCCTCCCCCTGCCGAAGAAGCGCGGCGCGGTGGCCCCGACGGGCTTCACCCGCCGTTATGGCGATCGTATCCAGCGCCGGATCGCGATCGTCCAGCGCAGCGGTTATGACGGCTGCCTGCGTTAGGTTCAGTTACCGAACGGCAGCTTGAACCCGGCCGGCAGTGGCAGGCCCTGCGTCATCTTGCTCATCTCCGCATTGGAGACGCTATCCGCCTTGCTGCGCGCATCGTTGAGCGCGGCTGCGATCAGATCCTCGAGCATCTGCTTTTCGGAAGGCTGAAGCAGCGATTCGTCGATGTTGACGCCGATGATCCGGCCCTTGGCGGTGGCGCGAATCGTAACAAGGCCTCCGCCCGAGACGCCTTCCACCTCGAGCTTGTCGAGCGTGGCCTGCGCCTGCTCCATCTGGGTCTGGATCGTCTGGGCCGCGTTCTGCGCGGCAGCGATCATTTCGTCGAGGCTTTTCATGATGCGAGACTCCGTATTTCGGCAACGCTGTAGTCGATCAGTTCGGCCTCGGGGAAGGCCTCCAGTGCCGCGCGAATGATCGGCATCGCCAATACCGCTGCGCGCGCCGATTCCTCATTCGCTTTTTCAACCGCCAGCAGCGTCAGTTCCGCTTCGCCCTCGGTGAGGCTGATCGTCCAGCGCTGCCCGGTCAGGTCGCGGAGGGCCGCCGACAGGTCGGCGACGAATGTCGCGGGCAGGCGCGGATGCGGTGCGATCGCCAGATCAGCGCCGTTCAACCGGATCACGCCGGCATAATCGTGGAACTGCTGGGACAGCAAGGGATGCCGGGTCGCCAGCAGATCATGGACGGCGCGCGTATCCGCCGGCAAGGCGAGCAGCGGGGCCTGGCTTTCGCTCGGTGCCGCCGGGGCCGGAGGCGCCCCCGCCATGGCGAATTCACCGGCCGCCAGCTTGCGTGCGAGTTCGCCCGGATCCGGCAACTGGCTGGCATGGACGATGCGGAGCAGCGCCATTTCGGCGGCCTCGATCGGCATCGCCGCCGATTGCACCTCGCCATGTCCCTTGAGCAGCAATTGCCACAGCCGGTGCAGCGGCGCGAAGCCGAGCTTGGCGGCCCATTCGGCAAAGGCCTCGCGCTCCTCGACCGACAAGGCAGGATCGTCGACGGTGGCCACCTTCGCGCGGGTCACGCCGTGGCAGGTTTCGAGCAGACCGTGGAACAGCGATGCCGGCTCGACCCCCAGATCATGCTGCCCGCGAACACCGTCGAGCACAGCCTTCGCATCGCCGGCAAGCAGATCGCCGAACAGCCGCCGGATCGCGCCGCGATCGGACAGGCCCAGCATGTCACGCACCTGCTGCGCCTCGACGATGCCCGATCCGTGGGCGATCGCCTGATCGAGGATGGACAGGCCATCGCGCGCCGATCCTTCGGCCGCGCGCGCGATCAGCGCCAGCGCCTCGGGCTCGGCTTCGACCTGTTCGGCGGCGACCACCGATGCGAAATGGGCGGCGAGCTTGTCGGCCGGAATGCGGCGCAGATCGAAACGCTGGCAGCGCGACAGCACGGTGATCGGCACCTTGTTCACCTCGGTGGTGGCGAACAGGAACTTCACATGCGCCGGTGGCTCCTCGAGCGTCTTCAGCAGGCCGTTGAACGCGGCCTTGGAGAGCATATGGACTTCGTCGATGATATAGATCTTGTAGCGCGCCGATACCGACGAATAGCGCACCGCTTCGATGATCTCACGGATATCATCGATGCCGGTATGGCTGGCAGCGTCCATTTCGACGACATCGATGTGCCGCCCCTCGGCGATCGCCCGGCATGGTTCGCACACGCCGCACGGATCGATCGTCGGGCCGCCCTGCCCGTCCGGCCCGATGCAATTGAGCGCCTTGGCGATCAGCCGCGCTGTCGACGTCTTGCCGACCCCGCGGACCCCGGTGAGCAGGAATGCATGCGCGAGCCGCCCGCGTTTGATCGCGTTGGCGAGCGTCGTCACCATCGCGTCCTGGCCGATCAGCTCGGCGAAGTTCTGCGGCCGATATTTGCGCGCGAGGACGCGGTAGGGTTGCGTGGATTCGGACATGGGGGGAGTCTAGTGGCTGGGTCCGTAATTGTCGAAGGTCTTCCTCACCAACTCCCCTCCCTGCAAGGGAGGGGCTAGGGGGTGGGTAATGACTGAAGCGGCTCGATGCCGCTGAGGTCATATTTCGCCGGACGTACGGGACGCTCGCTATGCTCGCGACCCACCCCTCGATCCCCTCCCTTGCAGGGAGGGGAAAGTGGCTTACTTCCGCGCCGCCAGCGCCGCCTGCGCCGCCGCCAGCCGGGCGATCGGCACGCGATATGGCGATGCCGACACATAATCGAGCCCGATGCTCTCGCAGAAAGCGATCGATGCGGGATCGCCGCCATGCTCGCCGCAAATGCCGAGCTTGATGTCCGGGCGCGTCTTGCGGCCACGATCGGTGGCGATGTGGAGCAGTTCGCCGACGCCTTCGATATCGAGGCTGACGAACGGATCCTTCGCGTAGATGCCCTTGTCGACATAGGTCGTCAGGAAACGGCTCGCATCGTCGCGCGAGACGCCGAGCGTGGTCTGGGTCAGATCGTTGGTGCCGAACGAGAAGAATTCGCCGACTTCGGCAATCTCGCCCGCCTTCAACGCCGCGCGCGGCAATTCGATCATCGTCCCGACCAGATATTCGACCGAACGGCCCTTTTCGGCGAACACCGCCTTGGCCGCCTTGTCGATCACGATCTTCATCAGCTCGAGTTCGCGGCGGGTGGCGACCAAAGGCACCATCACCTCGGGGATCGGCGCGGCACCGCTCTTATTGGCGACGTCGACCGCGGCTTCGAAAATCGCGCGCGCCTGCATCTCGTAGATTTCGGGATAGGTGACGCCGAGCCGGCAGCCGCGATGGCCGAGCATCGGGTTGAACTCGTGCAGCTCGGCCGCGCGGCGCTTGAGCGCCTCGACGCCGATGCCGGTCGCATGCGCGACCTCGGCAAACTCTTCTTCCTCATGCGGCAGGAATTCGTGCAGCGGTGGATCGAGCAGGCGGATCGTAACCGGGAGGCCCGCCATGATTTCGAAGATCTCGGTGAAATCGGCGCGCTGCTCGGGCAGCAACTTTTCGAGCGCAACCCGGCGGCCCTTTTCATCCTCCGCCAAAATCATCTGGCGAACCAATGTGATACGGGCTGCATCGAAGAACATATGTTCGGTACGGCATAGGCCGACACCCTCGGCGCCGAAGATCCGCGCGGTCTTGCAATCGAGCGGGGTTTCGGCGTTGGCGCGGACCTTGAGACGGCGAACCTTGTCGGCCCATACCATCAACGTGCCGAAATCGCCGGCCAGTTCGGGCTGCACCGTCGGCACCGCGCCGAGCATCACTTCGCCGGTCGATCCATCGATCGTGATGACATCGCCTTCGCGCACTTCGCGGCCCGCGACACGGAACATCTTCGCCTTGGCGTCGATTGCGAGATTACCGACGCCCGAAACGCATGGCCGGCCCATGCCCCGCGCCACCACTGCGGCGTGGCTGGTCATGCCGCCCCGTGCAGTGAGAATGCCCTTGGCGGCGTGCATGCCGTGAATGTCCTCGGGGCTCGTCTCGGTCCGCACCAGGATCACATGATCGCCGAGTTCGGCGCGCTTTTCCGCCGTGTCAGCATCGAACACGACGAGGCCGGAGGCCGCACCGGGCGACGCCGGCAGGCCCTTGGCGATCACATCGCGATGCGCCTTCGGATCGAGTGTCGGGTGGAGCAGCTGATCGAGCGCCGACGGATCGACGCGCGCGACGGCTTCCTCCTCGGTGATCAGCCCTTCGCTCGCCATATCGACCGCGATCTTGAGCGCGGCCTTGGCGGTGCGCTTGCCCGAACGCGTCTGAAGCATCCAGAGCTTGCCCTGCTGGACCGTGAATTCGATGTCCTGCATGTCGCGATAATGGGTTTCGAGCAGATCGAACACCTTGGCGAGCTGGCCATAGACCTGCGGCAGCGCCTCTTCCATCGACGCGGGCTTGGCGCCGGCGGCCTCGCGCGCGGTCTTCGTCAGATATTGCGGGGTGCGGATGCCGGCAACGACATCCTCGCCCTGCGCATTGATCAGGAATTCGCCATAATAAGCCCGGTCGCCCTTGGCCGGATCGCGCGTGAACGCGACGCCGGTGGCCGACGTGTCGCCCATATTGCCGAACACCATCGCCTGCACGTTAACCGCCGTGCCCCATTCGCCGGGAATATCGTTGAGCCGGCGATAGACCTTCGCCCGCTCCGACTGCCACGAACCGAACACCGCGCCGATCGCGCCCCACAGCTGCTCGTGCACGTCCTGCGGAAACGGCTTGTCCCACAGCTCCTCGACGATCGCCTTGTAGCGCGCGACCAGCCCCTGCCAGTCTTCGGCGCCCATCTCGGTATCGAGATAATAGCCTTTATCTTCCTTGGCGATTTCAAGTGCTTCTTCGAAAGCGCTATGATCGAGTTCGAGGACGACATCCGAATACATCTGGATGAAGCGGCGATAGCTGTCCCACGCGAAGCGCGCGTCACCCGAAATCTTTGCGAGCCCGACGACGGTCTCGTCGTTGAGGCCGAGATTGAGCACCGTATCCATCATACCCGGCATCGAAGCGCGCGCGCCCGAGCGGACCGAGACCAGCAGGGGATCGGCGGCGACGCCGAACTTCTTGTTGGTGATCGCCTCGATATGGGCGAGCCCGTCGGCCACTTCCTTGCGCAGGCTATCGGGGAATATCTGCCCCTCGTCATAATAACGCGCGCACATCTCGGTCGAGATGGTGAAGCCCGGGGGAACCGGCAGGCCGATCGACGCCATCTCCGCCAGATTGGCACCTTTGCCGCCCAGGAGATTGCGATCTCCCTTGCCGCCATCGGAAACACCACCGCCGAAACGATAGACATAACGGGTTGTCATCACGCGTCACTTTCCCCTGCACGGCCCGCCCCCTTTTTGGAGGCTTGGCAATCGAATCAACCTTCTATTTTCGAGAAGTCAGCCACCTTGTGCACTGCAGCACGAATTTTTTCAAGAATGGCGAGACGGGTTAACCTTTTTTCAGGGTTAACGTCGTTCACGGTGACGTCGGTGAAGAACGCGTCGATCGGCCCGCGGAGCGTGGCGAGCGCGGTCATGGCGCCGGCGAAGTCTTCGGCTGCGATGGCGGCGGTGGCGCGGGGTTCGGCAGATTCGAGCGCGGCGATGAGCGCGGCTTCGGCGGGTTCGAACATATAGCCCTCGCCCCCGCTTGCGGGGGAGAGGGTTGGGAGAGGGGGCAGTGGGGAAGAGGTTCGCGACAGAGCCTCCAGCGCGGCCCCCTCTCCCCGACCCTCTCCCCCTAAAGGGGGCGAGGGAGCAGCACGCTCTTCCTTCTTCAGGATATTCGCCGCGCGCTTGTAGCCGGCGAGCAGGTTCACACCGTCTTCGCTCGTAACGAACGCCTGTAGTGCCTTTACCCGCGCGAGCAGGCGAACGAGGTCATCCTCACCGCCCAGCGCGAAAACGGCATCGATAAGGTCATGGCGAATGCCAGCTTCACGTTGTTGAACCTTGAGGCGATCGGCGAAAAAATCGAGCAGGTCGGCAGGGATCGCAAAGCGCAGGCCGTTGTCGGTGAGCAGCCGGATCACGCCGAGCGCGGAACGACGAAGCGCGAAGGGATCCTTCGATCCGGTCGGCGTCTCACCGATTGCGAAGAACTGCTTCAGGCTATCCAGCTTATCCGCCAAACTCACCGCCACCGTCACCGGCGCGGTCGGCACGTCATCGCCCTGCCCGACCGGCTTGTAATGATCGCGGATCGCGTCGGCGACGGCGTCTGGCAGCCCTTCTGCCCGCGCATAATAGCCGCCCATGATGCCCTGAAGCTCGGGGAATTCGCCGACCATGCCGGTGACGAGATCCGCCTTGCAGAGGCGCGCGGCCTGTTCGGCCTGATCGGCCAGTAAAACCCTCTCCCGTTCGGGAGAGGGTTGGGTGAGGGTTTCCGAACCATGAGGTTGGACGCTCGGCTGCGCCTCGCTCCCCCTCACCCAACCCTCTCCCCGCAGGGGAGAGGGCTTTATGATCCCTTCTTCGACCAGCCACCGCGCCAGCTTCGCCACCCGATCGACCTTGTCGGCGACCGTGCCGAGCTTCTCGTGAAACACGATCTGATCGAGCTTCTTCGCGCTCTCCGCGAGTGGAACCTTCAGGTCCTGCTCCCAGAAGAATTTCGCATCGGACAGCCGCGCCGCCAGCACCTTGCGGTTGCCCGCAACGATCGCCGTCCCGCCATCGCTGGCGACGATATTCGCGGTGCAGATGAAGTTCGGCGCGAGCCTCCCCTCACCATCCGTGCAGGCGAAGTATTTCTGGTTGGTGCGCATGGTAAGCTGGATCACCTCGCGCGGCACCGCGAGGAACGCGGGGTCGAAGCTGCCGAGCAACGGCACCGGCCATTCGGTCAGCCCGGCATTCTCCGCGACCAGCCCTTCGTCGGGCACCACCGTCAGGCCCGCCGTCGCCGCGACAGCCGCCGCACCCTCGCGGATGATCCGGCGGCGCTCATCGGCGTCCACGATCACATGGCAGGCCCGCAGCTTGGCCGCATAGTCGTCGGCGTTGCCGATCGTGATCGGCCCCGCATGATGGAATCGGTGGCCGACCGTCGCCGAGCGGCTGACGATGCCGTCGATCTCCAGCTGCACGACATCGTCGCCGAGCAACGCCACGATCCCCTGCAGCGGGCGTACCCAGCGCAACGAGGCTGTGGACGATGACGCGGTGCCCCAGCGCATCGATTTCGGCCAGGGAAAAGCGCGGATGATCGCGGGGATCGCCTCGGCAAGCACATCGGCGGTCGCGCGGCCCGGCTTTTCGATCACAGCGAACAGCACGCCGTCGCGATCGACGAGTTGCTCGCGTGCAAGGCCGGTCTTGCGCAGGAAGCCTTCGAGTGCCTGCGGGGGCGCCGAAGACCGCGGGCCCTTGATCTCCTCCGACACCGCCGCCGTCTCCAGCGGCAGACCGCGCGCGATCAAGGCAAGCCGGCGCGGCGTGACATAAGAGACAAGCGCGTCGGCCTTGAGCCCGGCCTTCGCCAGCTCCTCGGTGAACAGCCGCGCCAGATCGGCGCTCGCTTTCTCCTGCATGCGGGCCGGAATTTCCTCGGAGAGGAGTTCGAGCAGGAAATCAGTCATGGAAATTCCTCCCCGGAACGGGGAGGGGGACCGCTCGCAGAGCGGTGGAGGGGGCGGCGGCGAAGACGCCGCTGCGCGGCGCCCCTCCACCATGCTGCGCATGGTCCCCCTCCCCGTTCCGGGGAGGAATTGCAAAAATCATCCTCATGCCTCCCACCCGTTATGCGTCATCCAGGCGGCACAAGCGCCTTTGGTCAGTTCGCGCACCCGGCCGATATAGGCCTGCCGCTCGGCGACCGAGATCACGCCGCGCGCCTGCAACGTATTGAAGATATGGCTCGCCTTGATCGCCTGGTCATAAGCCGGCAGTGGGAGCGGCGTGTCGCGATCGAGCAACGCCTTGCACTCCTCGGCCGCATCGCGGAACCAGCGGAACAGAGTCTCGGTGTTCGCCGCCTCGAAATTATAGGCGCTGAACTGGCGCTCATTTTCGAGAAAGACGTCACCATAGCTCACGCCATCATCGTTGAACGCGAGATCATAGACGTTGTCGATGCCCTGGATATAGGTGGCCAGCCGTTCGAGCCCATAGGTCAGCTCGCCGGACACCGGCTTGCAATCGAAGCCGCCGACCTGCTGGAAATAGGTGAACTGGCTTACCTCCATTCCGTCGCACCAGACCTCCCAGCCCAGTCCCCAGGCGCCCAACGTCGGACTTTCCCAATCATCCTCGACGAAGCGGATATCGTGCGCGAGCGGATCGATGCCGATCTTCGCGAGGCTGCCGAGATAGAGCTCCTGCAGGTTTGCGGGCGATGGCTTCAATATCACCTGATATTGATAATAATGGCCGAGCCGGTTCGGATTTTCGCCATAGCGGCCATCGGTCGGGCGGCGCGACGGCTGGACATAGGCCGCTTTCCACGGTTTCGGGCCGAGCGCACGCAAGGTCGTCGCCGGGTGGAAGGTACCCGCGCCCATCTCGACATCATAAGGCTGCAGGATCACGCACCCCTGATTGGCCCAATAATCGTGGAGCGTCAGGATCAGGCGTTGGAACGAGAGCGGCTTGTCGGCCAATTTACTGCCCTTCAAAGGCTGGTGGAAAGTCGCCCGCCCTTTGCGGCATGGTCTCAAGCGGGTCAAGCAATCGGGCCGGCCCCTTATAATATGCGCGCGCCGATCCTACACTGAACGGCATGAGATTCCTGCGCCGTGCCCTCGCCATCCTGCTTGCCATCCTCTCCGCCCAACCCGCGCTTGCCGCGCCGGCTTTGTGGAAGATTGCGCACGATAACACGACCATCTATCTGTTCGGGACGATCCATGCGCTCCCGCCGGGCTATAAATGGCAGGGACCCACGCTCGAAAAAGCCTTTGCGTCCGCCGACACTCTGGTGATCGAAACGTTGATCGACAAAGATCCGCAGGCGATCGCGCGGCTGTTTCCCTCGCCCGATCCAACCTTGCCGCCGATCCTGCAGCGCGTCCCCGAAAAGAGCCGGGCACCGCTGGCCGCGATGATCGCGAAGGCGGGGCTCGGCGCGAACCAGCTCGATCAGATGCCGACCTGGCAGGCCGCCTTCATGATGATGGGTGCGATGATGCGCGATCTGGGCGTCGATCGCGGCAGCGGCGTCGAACAGACACTCGACAAGCGCTTCACCACCGCGACCAAAAGGATCGAGGGACTCGAGACCACGTCGCAGCAGCTCGGCTATTTCGCGGCCTTGTCCGAGGCCGATCAGCGCGAATTGCTGACCGGCCTCGTCGACGGATCAGGTGACGCGAAGACCGACTATGCCAAGATGATCGCCGCCTGGTCGAGCGGGGACGAAAAGGCGCTGGCCCAGGTTGTCGCCGACGACGAGGATCTGAGCCCGCATCTGCGCGACGTGCTGCTCAAGGAGCGCAATGCAAACTGGGCGAAATGGCTCAAGGCGCGGCTCGATCGGCCGGGCACTGTGCTGGTCGCGGTCGGCGCCGGGCATCTGGCTGGGCCAATGTCCGTGCAGAAGATGCTGGAGAGCGCCGGCGTGAAGGTCGAACGGGTGCAATAGCGAAATTCGTCCCTCCCTTTCAGGAGGGGCTGGAGTGGGTAGCGACCGCGGCAGTCGATGCTGCCAAGGGCGCACTCGGTTCCAGCGCCGACGCTCGCTATGCTCGCGACCCACCCCTTCCCCTCACCCTCCCTAAAGAGGGAGGGGCGAGATAGTGTTGCCTTTTGCCCCCCTCGCCTGTATGCGCGCCCATCCCGTCATGGTCATCCCTGGAGGCATGGCGGGTTTGATGAAACTCAATGCGAACTGGAGACATGATATGAGCGAAGTGCTCGACCTGTCGGCCGAAGCGCGCGATCGGGCTGGCAAGGGAGCCTCCCGGGCCATGCGTCGCGAAGGCCGCGTCCCCGCCGTTATCTACGGCAACAAGCAGGATCCCGCTGCGATCCACCTCGAGGAAAAGGCGCTGATGAAGTTGCTCCACACCGGGCATTTCTTCAATAGCGTGGTAATGCTCGATCTCGACGGCAAGAAGATCCGCGCTTTGCCCAAGGACGTTCAGTTCCATCCCGTGACCGATCGCCCGCTGCACGCAGATTTCCTGCGCATCGGCGAGCATTCGACCGTCACCGTCAATGTGCCCGTGCACTTCGTCGATGAAGAATTGTCGCCCGGCATCAAGCGCGGCGGCGTGCTCAATGTCGTCGTCCATGATCTGGGCCTCGTCTGCGATGCGGCGGAAATCCCCGATGACATCAAGGTTTCGCTGAAGGGCCTCGATGTCGGCGATTCGATCCACCTCGCGCAGATCACCCTGCCCAAGGGTGCGAAGGCTGCCGATACCGGCGACGTCACGCTCGCCACGATCGTTGCTCCGTCGGCGCTGAAGAGCGCCGAAGGTGGTGCCGACGAAGAAGCTCCGGCCGCGGACAGCGCCGAGGGCTGACCCTGTCGAATTCCGCCCCGGACCGGAAACGGCCGGGGCGGCATTCCTTTGCCGGTTGAACGATGACGATGCAGATCTGGGTCGGTCTCGGAAATCCCGGCGCGCAATATGCGATGAACCGGCACAATGTCGGTTTCATGGCGGTGGACATCATCGCCGAACTCCACAATTTCGATCCGTGGAAGAAACAGTTCCAGGGCTGGTCCGCGACCGGACGGATCGGCACGCAGCGCATATTGCTGCTCAAGCCCGCTACCTTCATGAACGAAAGCGGTCGCGCGATCGGCGAGGCCCTGCGTTTCTACAAAAGCGAGGTGGGTGATGTCACCGTTTTCCACGACGAACTCGATCTCGATCCCTTCCGCGTGAAGGTGAAGACCGGAGGCGGCACCGCCGGCCATAATGGCCTGCGGTCGACCGAGGCCCATATCGGCAATGCCTTCCGCCGCGTCCGGATCGGCATCGGCCATCCGGGACACAAGGATCGCGTGCTCGGCTATGTGCTCGGCAATTACGTCAAATCCGAACTCGACGATCTCGCGGACATGCTGGGTGCGATCGGTGCCGCCGCGCCCTGGCTCGCGACCGGCGACGATCCGCGCTTCATGAGCGAAATCGCGCTAAGGCTGCAGAAGTGACCGATCCTCCCCCGCCAGGGGGAGGTGGCGCCGAAGGCGACGGAGGGGGCGGAAAGCGACCGCGACAGCTTGCTCGCCCACGCAGGTCTTCCGCCGCCCGCCCCTTCCGTCAGCGCTTCGCGCTGCCACCTCCCCCTGGCGGGGGAGGATTTTAGTCCGCTTCCGGCACCATGCGCACCGCGCCGCGCGCCGCGTTGGTCGTCAGCGCCGCATAGGCCCGTAGCGCCGTCGACACCTCGCGCTTGCGCCCGAACGGCTTCCACGCGGCCTTGCCGCGATCTTCCATCGCCGCGCGCCGCGCCGCGATCATGGCATCGTCGACCGCCAGATGGATCGTGCGGTTCGGGATGTTGATCTCGATCCGGTCGCCCGTCTCGATCAGCGCGATCAGTCCGCCCTCGGCGGCTTCGGGCGAGACATGGCCGATCGACAGGCCCGAGGTGCCGCCCGAAAAGCGCCCGTCGGTGAGCAAGGCGCACTGCTTGCCCATCCCCTTCGATTTCAGATAGCTGGTCGGATACAGCATTTCCTGCATGCCCGGCCCGCCCTTCGGCCCTTCATAGCGGATCACCACGACGTCGCCGGCGACCACCTGATTGCCGAGAATGCCTGCCACCGACGCATCCTGGCTCTCATAGACCCGCGCGGTTCCGGAGAAGATCAGGATGCTGTCATCCACGCCGGCCGTCTTCACGATGCAGCCTTCGGGCGCGATGTTGCCGTAGAGGACCGCCAGACCGCCATCCTTGCTGAACGGGTGCTCGGCCGAACGGATGACGCCGCCGACGCGGTCCTCGTCGAGCGATTCCCAGCGCTCCGACTGGCTGAACGCGGTCTGCGTCGGCACGCCCCCGGGCGCCGCCTTGTAGAACAGGCGCACGTCATCGCTCTGCGTCTGCATCACGTCCCAGCGCGCCAGCGCCTGGCCGAGCGTCGGCGCGTGGACGGTCGGCTGCGACGTATCGATCAGCCCGGCCCGCGCAAGTTCGCCCAATATGCCCATGATGCCGCCGGCCCGGTGGACATCCTCCATATGCACGTCGGACTTGGCCGGCGCGACCTTGCAAAGACAGGGCACGCGGCGGGACAGCCGATCGATATCGGCCATCGTAAAATCGACCTCGCCCTCATGCGCGGCGGCGAGCAGGTGGAGCACGGTGTTCGTCGATCCGCCCATCGCGATATCGAGGCTCATCGCATTTTCGAACGCTGTGAAGGTCGCGATGTTGCGGGGAAGCGCGGTCGCATCGTCCTGCTCGTACCAGCGCTTGGCGAGATCGACGATCACATGCCCCGCCTCGCGAAACAGCCGCTCGCGATCCGAATGGGTGGCGAGCACCGATCCGTTGCCCGGCAGCGACAGCCCGAGTGCTTCGGTCAGGCAGTTCATCGAATTGGCGGTGAACATCCCCGAGCAGGAGCCGCAGGTGGGGCACGCCGAACGCTCGATCGTCTCCACCTCGGCATCGGTATAGCTCTCGTCGGCCGCCGCCACCATCGCATCGACCAGATCGAGCGCGACCGTCTTGCCCTTGAGCACGACCTTGCCGGCCTCCATCGGCCCGCCCGAGACGAACACCACCGGGATGTTGAGACGGAGCGCCGCCATCAGCATGCCCGGCGTGATCTTGTCGCAATTGGAGATGCAGACCATCGCGTCGGCGCAATGCGCGTTGCACATATATTCGACGCTGTCGGCGATCAGATCGCGGCTCGGCAGCGAATAGAGCATCCCGCCATGGCCCATCGCGATCCCGTCATCGACGGCGATCGTGTTGAATTCCTTGGCAACGCCGCCGACCGCCTCGATCTCGCGCGCGACCAGCTGGCCCAGATCCTTGAGATGGACATGGCCCGGCACGAACTGGGTGAAGCTGTTGACGACCGCGATGATCGGCTTGCCGAAATCCGAATCCTTCATCCCCGTCGCGCGCCACAGGCCGCGGGCGCCGGCCATATTGCGGCCGTGGGTGGTGGTACGGGAACGATAGGCAGGCATGGTCTTTCCGATCTGCTGGACTGGAGGCTGGCCGATTAGACCTTGTGCCCGCAATATGCAGCAGGATTCTGCTTTACCCCGGCCAAATACGCCTGTTGTTCAGAAGCTGATCCGGAGCATCGCCGAAACCGACGTGTCGCTGAAGCCCGCTTCCTGCCGGCGATCGCTGCTGACCGCGATCAGGAAATTCTCGAAGTGGTAGCCGATCGTGGCGCCCTCCTGCGTTGCCGAGCGGCCGAGCGGGGCCGAGACGAGCGCGAAACTATCGCCCCCCGCGAAGCTGGCATCGAGCGCGCCGACATCGCGCTTCAGCCGCGAGACATAGGCACCCCGCCCGCTCAGCGACAGCGCGCCGCCAAACATTGGCCATTCATAATTGACGCTGAGCTTGCCGGTGTTGGTCATGCTCGTGATCCGTTGCGGATCGACGACGAGATCGAGCACGCCCGTGCCGCTTTCGGTATAGCCGTTTTGGTGGAGCCGCATATAGGTCAGCGAATCCGAGGGCTCGATCGAGAAGCGGCCGAAGCGGAACCGGGCGCCCGCGATCAGATCGCCCGCCACCCGATAGCCCGACCAGCGCGCGCTCTGATCCGCCGAATAGCTTCCGATCGTGATCGTCCGGCGCGATCGATAATTGTCATGCCCGACCGATCCGATCGCCTGCAAATAGAACGGCCCATGGGCCCAGCTCGCATAAAGATCGAACAGCTGGGTGTTGGTTTTCAGCGGCTTGCCGTCGGTACCGATCGAACCGTCCGAATTGACGTCGGTCCACGAGAAGTTGACCGCCGAGCCGATGATGAAATCCCGGCCCAGGCGATAATCAAGGCCGAAATTGAGATGATAGGCGTTGCTGGAAAAGCCCGGATCATCCTGCGCATCGCGGTGGTGCAGGAATTCGACGCCCTGCTGCGCCCAGATGCCCAGGCGATTGCCCTCGGCAATTTCCTCCGGCGCTTCCGAAACCAGCCCGTGCATGCGCGCGGCAATGGCGCCGAAGCCCGTCGATTGCAGCCCTTCGGCGATGCGCGCCAGCGCCGTGCCATAGCTGGGCGGCGCGATCTGGCGGAACGCGGCGAGCACGCTGGCCTGATCGGGCAGGCTGCCGATCGCCGTGAACGCAGCGCCCCCTTCCGCCATCGAGATCAATGCATTGTCGTAGAGCGGTGCGACATTGGCCACGAACCCGGCTTCGTTCGCCGTTCGCTGATGCAGCGTGACCTCAATGTCATTCGCGCCAACGGTGAAGCTTTGCAGCGTATAGAGATAGGGCGTGGAGGTGCTGCCGAGCAGGCTCGCCGCATGATCGGTGCTGATGCCGCCGCCGGCCGTGAGGATCGTGAAGGTGCGGCTTCCCGGCTGCTCGATGTTGAGCTTGATCATGCTCTGGCCCGTGAACGATGCGGCTCCACTCACCTGCAGGGCCGAGGCCGTATTGCTGACATTGAGGATCAGCACCGACTGATCGGCAAGCGCCAGCGAGGCCAGGCTCGGCGCGGTGCCGCTGAATTGCAGGCTGCTCGAGCCCGACAATCCCACCGCGAGCGCACCGCCCGAGGCAACGGTGACCGGATTGGCGAACGCCGTCGTCCCCGAAAGCTGGAGCAGATCGGTGCCGGTGCCAAAAGCCAATGTGCCGCTGAAACTGCCCGAATTCGAAATATAGCTGCCGCCGCCCGAGCCGAAAAGGATGTCTCCGGCGATGGTGCCGCTGTTCGTCACGGTCTGCGCGGTCGTTCCCGCCGACAGGTCGATCGCCCGTGCCGCAGCGCCGCTGGTCAGCGCCTGCGCAGTGATGGTGCCGCTGTTGGTGATCGTCGTCAGCAAGCCCGACTCGTCGAGAATACCATAGCCCGCAATGCCCGTGGCGGCCGATTTGGCGAGGATTGTCCCGCTATTGGTGATGCTGTCCAACTCGGCACCCGTGCCCACCCGAATGCCGAACGCCGCCAGGGCGGTAGTACCTGCGGCATCGCTGGCCTGAATCGCCCCCGCATTGGCGATTGTCGGGACGATAGCTCCCGCACCGAGGTCGATTGCGATCGCCGTCGCGGCGGTCGTCGACGCGGTGATATGGCCGGTCGACTGGTTGGTCAGGCCGCCGACCAGCGTCGTGGTGTACAATGTGCCGTCAACGGTGGTGCCGCTGATCCCGACCGCCGTCGCTGCGGTGCCGACATTGTTCCCCTGCGACGTGATGGTGCCGCGATTGATGAAACCATAGCCGTCGTCGGTGCCGGCGGTGCCGTAGGCCGACAAGCTGATATTGCGCGGCGTGCTTGCGGACGGCGCAATCACCACCGCCGGTGTGCCGGCATAGCCGATGATCGTACCGATCGTCTCGGTATCCGATGAGGTTGCACTGGCGTTCGCAACCACATTCCCGCTCGAATCGGTGTAGAACAGGTCGTTGACGAAGCCGCCACCGACATTTCCGGAGATCGAGATCCCGGCAACCCCGCCGACGCCGGGCGCGGCGACCGTCGTACCGCTGCTGTTGGTGGTCGTGGTCGATGCCAAGCCCACCGTGATCGCCCCGGCATTGACCACCGAGCCGCTGATATCGCCCGCCAGAGCGATGCCGGTGTCGCCGCTGGCCGTCGCGCTGCTGCTTCCCGTCAGGCGGAGATTACCCGTCAGCGAAGCCGTCAGCGAGACCGCGGTCGACGAGGCGCCGGCGACGCTGACCGAGTTCAAGGTGATATCGCCGGCAAAGGCGCTTTCGATCGAAACGCCATAAGCGCCAGTGCCGAGCACGCTGATACTCGATGTGCTGCCCGCACCGATCGTACCGCTGACCGGGCCGTTCATCAGGCGGATGCCATAATTGCCCGAGCCGTCGGTCCCTGTAATCGAAATGACCCCGTTATTGGTCAAGCTGGCCGTGATCGGCGATGTCCCATCTATCAGCAGCGCGGTCGCGCCGGTCGCGGCACTCGATCCGATCGTACCGCCATTCGTCACGGCGTTGGAGGAGTTGATGGTGATCGCAGGCTGCGTGTCCGTCACGATGATCGAGCCCGCCGATTCCACCGTGATCGCGCCGGCGCTGCCGCCGCTCGCCGCAGCGGTGGTTACGGGCGCGGTCGTGGCCGTGGTCACGTCGAGCGAATCCGCGCTTGCCCGCCCGGCCGTGCACAAGGCCAGAAAACTGAACGTGCCGGCAAACACCGCCTTTGCGAGATCGTGACCGCTTGTTCCGCATTGCCGCTTCGTCATCGTCGCCCCCCCTCTTCACATGCCGAGGGCGGCTCCATGCACGCAGGACATTGCAGGAGATTTCAAAAGCGATAACGGCTGTCAGATTAACGAAATATACGGAATAACGGGCATTTTTCGTCGAATGCCCGCCCATATCAAGCCGCTATTCGATCGCCATTTCCTTCGATGAATAAGGCTGGATCAGGATCGAAACCTCTTCCGGAGTGCCGGTAAGCCATGTGTCATAGTCCTGCTCATGCAGGATCACCGGCATGGACGAAGGCTGGAGCGGAGACAGCAGCGCGTTGGCGGTGGTGGTGAGCAAAGCGAACCCACGCCCTTCCAGAAAGGAGCTCCACACGCCGGCAAAAGCAAAAATCGGATGCCCGGGAAGGCTCACCCATTTCTTCTGGCGCTGGCCATCTGCGCCGGCCTTTGCGGTCATTTCGCAATAGGATGTCGCTGGCACCAGACAGCGACGATCGGGACGCTCGATGGCAGCCCGCCACGCAGGCGAAAGCAAATTGCCCTCATGAACAACCGACCGATTGCGTGTTGCCGGCTGAAAGCCCCATGACATGGTATCAAGAATCAGGCCGCCATAATTGCGGATGACGTAGGCCGGCGATTTCGGAGTGACTTCGCTTTCGATCGCGGGATCGGGCTCCCGTACAACGACAATGCCGAACTTCAATCTCAGTTCGGCTTGGCTGGCGTCGATACGATAGCGATTCATCCATTCTCCCTGCCCAGCCTCCGCCAGGCAATCAACGTCCACTGCCTGCCTCGCCCGATGGCTGGCATGAGAACTACGACTAAATGGCGACGGTCCCCGCCGCTGTCTATGGTGATGTCATTTGATCGCCGCAGCCCCGTCGGGCGCGGATGCCCAAGCCAATGCATCGCACGGATCAAAGATCACATGCTGATCCGGCGATTGTCACCGGCAGACAGAGAAAGGGCCGATCGCACGACGGTGGGGGCCATTGTGCAACCGGCCCGATCCTGGCCTCCGGCGCCCACGGGCCGCGCCGTTGGGGGGTAGCGCGAACCGATTACGGTGACGAAGCGGCAGCCGATCGGGCCGGCTGCTGCGCGGCACGTGGTGGCGCATTTTCAAAACGACCAGTTTCATGACGTCTCTGTTACCGTTACATCTCTGCTCGGAGCCGCCCGAAAACACCGTGACCGCTCATCATTCTCGGGCTATTCTAAGAAATTGCGCATGGGACAGCCCAGGTTGGACGGTCGGCGGATATTTTCGGACGATGGTTCGGTTTCGGCCGGAGTTGATGCAGCACGCGCGGCGCGCATGGACAGCGAACTACGTTCGATTCTCAACGGCCCGGATTTCGCACGGGCGCCAATCATGAAACGCCTGCTGCAATATCTGGTCGAGGAGACGATTGCGGGCCGCGGCGATCAGTTGAAAGCCTATTCGGTCGCGGTCGACGGGTTGGGCCGCGCGCCCGATTATGATGCCCATACCGATAGCTATCCCCGGGTGCAGGTCGGGCGATTGCGGCGAATGCTGGCGCTGCATTACAGCCATAGCCCAACCGTCGATGGCCAGGGAATCGTCATCCCCACCGGGCGATACCGGGTCGCGATAGGCGAGTGCGGCGGCGGGCAAGCTGCAGCCCCAGAGCCGCTGGCAGGTTCAACGAAGAGACCGGAATTCGATCGTCTTGCGGCTTTCCGGATTGGAGCGGTGGCGATGTTGATGCTCGCTCTCATCGGGGCGGCGGCGCTTGGCATGATTGCGCTCACGAGGTTGCGCCCGACCATGCCCGCCCGGCCTATGCTCGAGCTCAATGCACGGCCCGTGGGAAGTGACGAACAAGGGCTTCGCAATATGGTGCAGGGATCCCTGCTCGACGGATTGCGTCGCAGCGCCATGTTCGAGGTCAGAGTGGCTCGGCAAACCGAGCGGGAACAGCAGGCGCGTTCAACGGCGCAATATCGGCTTACGGCGGCGCTCGTACCCGGGATCCGCCCACACCTGTTTTTACGGCTTTGGCGGCTCAGCCCCGATCACATCGTGTGGACCAGTGCAATCGACCTTCCACCGGGACCGGACAGCATCGGGATTGCGAACCGGCTCGCGCCCGTGATCGCGGCGATCGGACGGGTCGATGGAATCGTTGCCATGCAGGAATCGGCGGATCGCAGCACTACGGGCGATTCAGCATATTCCTGTCTTCTGCGTTATCACCAGATGCGGCGTGAGCATCTGGATGGTGAGCGCGCAGCTGCTGAGAAATGTGTCGCAACCCATCTGGCCGAAAATCCCGACGATGCCGGCCTCCAGGCAGCCGCTGCCGAACTTGCGCTGTCGCAGATGGCGCTTCCATCGCTGAGCGCCGCGGACCGCAACAAGCGATTGACCGACGCCCAGCGGCACGCCGAGATGGCGACCGGCACGGATCCGCTGAACCCATGGGCCAATCTGGCACAGGCCGATGTCGCGGTGCGACACGGTGCTTGCCCGCGCGCGATCAACGATGCGCTGCGCGCAACGCAACTCGATCCGTTCGACCCGGCCTTGCTGGCGGACGCAGGGACAGCCTTGCTGAACTGTGGCGATCCTCGCGCGGAAGGCCTGATCCGCCGCGCGATCACGCTTGATGACCGGCCCGAAGGGCGATTTTACGGGCGATTGCTGCTGGTCGCCATCGATCGCGCGGATCGTGCGATGGCACGCGAGGCATTGATGCACATGACTCCGCCGGTTATCGGTCATCAACCGCGCTTCTATCTGATGAGCGCTGCCGGCTATGCCATGATCGGTGACCGCGACAATGCAAGGCGCGCATGGGCCCAGCTATCGACGACGGCACCCCTCGTCGCGCGCAATCCGGCGCCCTATTTCGAGAATATGGCAATCACCGCCCGCGCCCGGACCAACGCCATAGCGGCGCTCAGGCGATTGGAACTTATCGTTTAAGCTATTACGCCCAATTGTCGGCAAACCTGATCGCGCGATGCCGCTTCCAATGCTGCATAAAGGCCGATTTCGTCCTTCACCGGTGCACCAAGCGCCGCTTCGAACGCTGTGCGATCCGCATTCGCACGATAGGGCGACGGCGCACCGTCACCGAGATTGGAGCGGAAGATCCCGGCAGCGCTGACCGGCAGGAAATCTTCGTAAATGATCGGGTCGGCCGTCACCTGTCCTGCCGCAATCGCCGCATCGAGCGTGTCCGCGACAGCCCCGGAATTGCACGCGCCGTCGCCATTTTCGATGACGCTATATCGGAAGAAGGCCAGCCCTTCGCGTCGCAGCTGCGTCCAGTCATCGGGGAAGCGCGCGAAAGCGTCGGCGCCTGCATCCTTGAACTGCTCGGCCAGCAGGGCATCATAGAGCGCCCTGCCCTTCGCCGTCAGTGCTACGCCGCGCTGCTCCACCTCTCCGAACCGCGCGGTATGACGGCCTTTAACGAAGCCGCCATCGCCCGTCGGAAAAGCAATCGCCTCATCCAGCGCCTTGAAGCTGGTTTGCCGCAGCAGCACCGGGCAATTTCGGCGAGGCGGTCCTTCGATCACCTCCTTCGGGACGATACCTTCACCTGGCATCGCGGCCTGGACCGCATCGATATCGATCGTGCGCGGGGTCAGATGATTGATGTGCGGCCCCTTGAAGCTCACAATATCGGCGATCAGCCGGTGGGCGTCCAACAGCCGGCCATAGGTCGGCTCATCGACCGTAGCCTGCGCATGCCAGCGAAACGTCTCGAGCAATTCGCCGACGAAGGACGTGGCATCCGCATCGTCGAGGCCGCCTTCGCGCTCGGCCTTCGCGATCAGGAGGAGCAGGCCATCGGTGAAGATTTGTCGCTTGTCGAGAATCCCCGCCGCCTCGGCGCGCAGCTCCGGATCCTCGATTAACTCGAGCCGCAGCAGCGAGGTGAACACGCGAAACGGGTTCCGCCGCAACGCCGCTTCATCCACGGGGCGAAATGCTGTCGAATGCACGGGGATTCCCGCCGCCGCCAGATCATAATAGCCCACCGCCACCATGTTCATGATGGCGAAGGCCCGCGCGATCAGCGCGAGTTCCTGCGGGGTGCCGAGGCGGATCGCACCATGCCGTTCGTCCGAAAGCCTCGCACATTCGCCGGTGCGATCGAGTCGTGCAGCAAGCGCAGGATCGCGCGCGAGCGTCTCGCGGTTCACGCGGTCGACGAGCGCCAGCAATGTCCCATATTGCGGCACCTCGGCGCGATACATGTCGGACATCGCCCGGGAAAATCGCGTCCTGATGTCATCGGGATCGATGAAGGACCGCGGCATCGGATCAGTCGTTGCCGACACGCTCGATGTCGGCGCCGATCGCCGACAATTTCTCTTCGAGCCGCTCATATCCGCGATCGAGATGATAGACGCGGTGCACCTTGGTTTCGCCTCTCGCGGCAAGGCCGGCAAGAATGAGGCTCATCGAGGCGCGCAGATCGGTCGCCATCACCTCGGCCCCGATCAGATGATCGACGCCACGCACCACGGCGGTGCGGCCATGGACCTGGATATCGGCGCCCATGCGCGCAAGCTCGGGCACGTGCATGTAGCGATTTTCAAAGATCGTCTCGGTCAGCACGCTCGCCCCGTCGGCCAATGCCAGCATCGACATGAATTGTGCCTGCATATCGGTAGGGAATGCCGGGAATGGCGCGGTCGACAGCGTGAGCGGTCCCAGTTTTCCATCGGCGATGATGCGGAGCCCTTCGCCGGTTTCGGTGACGGTGACGCCGGCGGTGCGGAGGCCCGATATAATCGCCTCCATGTCCTCGATCCGCGCGCCGAGCAATTCGACATCGCCCCCGGTGATCGCCGCGGCGCAGGCATAGCTTCCCGCCTCGATCCGGTCCGACATCACCTGATAGCGGGCGCCATGGAGCCGATCGACACCTTCGATCGTCAGCCGTTCGGTGCCGATACCCTCGATCTTCGCGCCCATCGCGACCAGACAGCGCGCGAGATCGGTGATTTCGGGTTCGCGCGCGGCATTTTCCAGAACGGTTTCGCCGCGGGCGAGCACCGCGGCCATCAGCGCATTTTCGGTGGCGCCGACCGAAACGACCGGGAAGCCGATCCGCCCGCCGCGCAGCCCGCCGGCGGGCGCCGTCGCCTTCACATAGCCCGCCGCCAGCTCGATCTCGGCCCCGAGCGCCTCGAGCGCCTTGAGGTGCAGGTCGATCGGGCGGTTGCCGATCGCGCAGCCGCCGGGGAGCGAGACCTTCGCTTCCCCCGCCCGCGCCAGCAACGGCCCCAGCACGAGGATCGATGCGCGCATCTTGCGGACGATGTCATAGGGCGCGACGGTGGAGGCGATAACTTTCGCCTTCATCGTCATGTCGCGGCCGATCTCGCCATTGCTGCCGCGCTTGACCGTGGTCGAAACGCCGAGTTCGTTGAGCAGATGGCCGAAACTGTCGACATCGGCGAGCCGCGGCAAATTGGTGAGCGTCAACGGTTCATCGGTCAGCAATGAACATGGCAGCAGGGTGAGAGCCGCGTTCTTCGCCCCCGAAATTGCGAGACGACCCTGAAGGCGATTGCCGCCGCGAATGATGATGCGATCCATGCACGGCGTTTATCGCGTCATACGCGCGGCGCAAGCGGCTAGAATCGGTCCACCAGCGCGAACCCGTTCACCAGCACGCCCAGCTCAGTTGGCCTCGTCGAGCAGCCGCCGGGCGATAACCTGCGCCTGGATCTCCCCCGCGCCCTCGAAAATGTTGAGGATACGCGCATCCGCCAGCAGCCGGCTCGCGACATATTCACACGCAAAGCCGTTGCCGCCATGGATTTGCAGCGCATTGTCCGCCGCCGCCCAGGCCGCCCGCGCCGCGATCAGCTTGGCCATTCCGGCTTCGAGATCGCAGCGTTTGCCCTCATCCTTGCGACGTGCCGCAAAGTACGTGAGTTGGCGCACGCCCATCAGTTCGGCCGCCATCATCGCCAGCTTGTTGGCGATGCGCGGGAATTCGACGATCGGCCGGCCGAACTGCCTGCGATCGAGCGCATAGCCCAGGCCGATGTCGATCGCAGCCTGCGCGACGCCGATCGCGCGCGCGGCCGTCTGGATACGCGCGCTTTCGAAGGTCGCCATCAATTGCTTGAAGCCCTGCCCTTCGACGCCACCGAGGACATTGGCGGTCGGCACGGTGAAATCGTCGAAGCCGATTTCATATTCCTTCATGCCGCGATAGCCGATCACCTTGATCTCGCCGCCGGACATGCCATCGGCCGGGAACGGGTCGGCCTCGCTGCCGCGCGGCTTGGGCGCGAGCAGCATCGACAGACCGCGATAATCCTTCGTCGCCGGATCGGTGCGCACCAGCAGGGTCATCACGTCGGCGCGGGCGGCGTGGGTGATCCAGGTCTTGTTGCCCTGGACGCGGTACACATCGCCGTCACGGGTGGCGCGGGTCCGCAGCGATCCGAGGTCTGAGCCGGTGTCCGGCTCGGTAAACACCGCGGTCGGCAGCAATTCGGCACTCGCGATCCTGGGCAGCCAATGCGCCTTCTGCTCGGCTGTGCCGCCGGTGAGGATCAGTTCGGCGGCGATTTCCGAGCGGGTGGCAAGCGAACCGACACCGATCCACGCGCGCGACAATTCTTCCGACACCACGCACATCGCGGTCTTGCCCATGCCCAGCCCGCCAAATTCCTCGGGAATGGTCATGCCGAACACACCCATCGCGCCGAGTTCCTCGACAAGCGGCATCGGGATCAGTTCGTCGGCGAGATGCCATTCGTGCGCGAACGGCGCCACCTTTTCGTTGGCGAAGGCGAAGAACTGATCGCGCACCATATCGAACATGTCGTCGAGCCCGGCATGTTCGAGGATCGCCCGGCCGCGTGCATCGGCGAGATGACCGACGATCGCCGTCTTGACCGCCTGCGTGCCGCCGGTACGGATCAATGTTTCGATCGCGTGGCTATGGAGATGATCGAGCGCCGCCGCATCGGCCGTCAGTTCGCGCGGGCGGATCACCTCGCCCTGGTTCATGGGCACACCGCCCCGCAATTGCGCGCCATATTCGGCGAATAGCAATTGCGCGAGCAGCGCTTCGATCTCGCCGAACGCGCCCTCGCCATCGAGTCTGATCGCCCAGCCGGCGACTTCGCGTAGCAATTCGGCGTAGGACGCGTACCAGCCAAAGCCATGGACGATGTGCTGTTCGGCATCGGCGCGCTCGCGATCCGGTTTACCGTCGGCGCCGGAAATCCGGGCCTTGACGGCCGGCAGAGCGCCGGCGACGAACGCCTGCGCGGCATCTGCTGCGGCGCGCAACAGATCGGTCAATCCCGGCAGGATCAAGCCCTCGGCGGGGTCGTCGTGTGACGGACGTGCGGCCATCGTCATTTCCTGCTCCTGTCCCTGCCGGATCTTCGCCCCTCCATGCCGCGCATCGGCCGCCGTGCACAATGGCCCGGTCGAGTCGAAACGACATAGGCGTGCGGTCTAAACTCTATTGGACAAGCTTCGCGCGGAGGACGAACCTGAAGGCCTTATCATTCCTTCTGCGGATTCCGCCATGATCGAGCCTTGCAAGGCCAGTTTTCCTGAAACCCGCCTTCAGGCGCGGCGGGAGCACGGAAACCCGAAATATGCGCCGGTCGGGCCCAACTGAGCGCCAATAAAGGAAAAGATCATGTACGGACTTCTTAAAGGCCTCCGCGTCGTTGAAGGCGCAGCGTTCATTGCCGGACCGTCCTGCGGAATGCACATGGCGCTGATGGGCGCGGACGTGATCCGCTTTGACCGGATCGGCGGCGGCCCCGACTTCAACCGTTGGCCGCTCGCCCCCAATGGCGACAGCCTCTATTGGGAGGGCATGAACAAGGGTAAGAGGTCGATCGCGATCAACCTTGCGTCACCAGAGGGACAGGAACTCGCGCTCGCCATCGCGACGGCGCCGGGCGAGCAGGCCGGACTGTTTCTGACCAATTATCCGACCCGCAGCTTTCTGTCCCATGCGGCGTTGAGCGCGCTACGATCTGACATCATCACCTTGCGGATCATGGGCTGGGCCGACGGATCGCCGGCGCTCGACTTCACCGTCAACGCCGCTGTGGGCGTGCCGATGATGACAGGACCGGCCGACAGCGAGGGTCCCGTTAACCATGTTCTGCCGGCTTGGGACCTGTTCGGCGGCGCTTATGCAGCGTTCGCGCTGGTATCCGCTCTCAACCGCCGCCAGAGGACGGGTGAGGGCGCGGAAATATTGTTGCCGCTTTCCGATATCGCCGCAACCTGCCTTGGCCATACCGGCCAGGTTGCCGAAGTCCTGGCCAATGGCGATCGCCCGCGAAGCGGCAACGATCTTTTCGGCGCGTTCGGCCGCGATTTCCTGTGCGCCGATGGCAAGAGGTTAATGGTCGTCGCCATCACGTCTCGTCAATGGATGGGGCTGCTCAAAACGCTCGCTATCACCGAACAGGTGGCTCAGATCGAAGCCGAACTCGGCATGCCCTTCGCCGAGGATGAGGGCGCGCGCTTTACGCACCGTGCCCGATTGTTCCCCGTGTTCGAAGCCGCGTTCGCGAAGCGAACCTCCGCAGAGTTGCAGCCCGCCTTTGACGCCGGCGGCGTGACCTGGAGCCAATATCAATCGCTGCATGAGGCCGTGACCACCGATCCGCGCCTGTTCACCGCCAACCCCGTATTCCAAATGGCCACACAGCCGAGCGGGCTCACCTACCCGGTCCCCGGCCCGACCGCGACCCTGGCCGGGGAATCTCGGGGTGATGTCGCCATCGCGCCGCGCCTTGGCCAGCATACCGACGAAATTCTCGCCCAAATACTCGGCCTGGACAGCGGCGCGATTGGTCGGCTCCATGATGCCGGCCTGGTCGCCGGCGCGGATCAATGAAGCAAGCCGAGAATCCCATAGGCGCTAAGATAAGAAATTATGCAGTCTGTTGAATAGCATGCGGCGCCATACCCCCAATCCTCATTCCCGCGAAAGCGGGAGCCTACGGTGACGGCACGCTGGAATCAGTAGGCGCCGCTGTCCATTGGTCCCCTGCTTTCGCGGGGACGACGACAAAGGAAAGACATAAGCTCAATAAAATACGCTATCTCAATCGGATATCCCTGATCTTGGCGCCCATGGGTGAAAACCCGCCCTCATTAGTCTGGCGTTCAGATTCGATCTGATACGCCAGCAGGCGTCTGTTCAACCGAATGGAGGTTTTTGATGCGTCCTATGAAAACCGCCCTGTTGGCCGGCCTGGCGTCGGTCGTGCTGGCAGGTGGCGCACTTGCGGCTCGTGAAGCCAAGATGCACGTTCTATCGGTGGCCCTGCCCGACGGATCGATCGAGCAGATCCATTATAGCGGCGATGTCGCCCCGCAAATCGTACTGGCGCCGGCCGCGGGGCCGATACTGCCGGCCGACTTTTTCGCGTCGGCATTCGGCCCCGACTCGCCTTTCGCCGAGATGGAGCGGATTTCGTCCGAGATGAGCCGCCAGAGCGAGGCGATGCTGCGACAGGCCGCCGCCATGGCCACGCAGCAGCCGACAGCGGGCAGCAGCGTGACACCTGCCGCGTTGGCGAACATGCCTGCGGGCACCTTCCATTACACGATGGTGTCGACGAGCAGCGACGCAGGCACCTGCACGCAGAGCGTCCAGGTCACGTCGATGGGCGAAGGCCAGCAACCGAAAGTTATCAACAGCAGCTCGGGTGACTGCACAGCGATGAATGCTCCGGGTCCGAAAGCTGCGGCCTTACCGCCTGTTGCCGCGCATGCACCGGTGCCGGTGAAGCCGGTCGTCTATAAGCCGACCGACGCGCCGACAGCTCGTGCCAACCAGCCGATCATCTGATGGCTTTGCGACGGGGTGAGCCAACCGCACCCCGTCGTCCTTCCCTCTCTAGCCTTTGGCGCGCGGACCCGCTATCGGGCGCCGCATGATCGCCGGCCCCGCGCCGGCTCTCCAACGATCGAAGGCACGGGCTAGATGGGTTTTCGCTGTGGTATCGTCGGGCTGCCGAACGTCGGCAAATCGACCCTGTTCAATGCACTCACCGAAACAGCGGCGGCGCAGGCGGCCAATTATCCGTTCTGCACGATTGAACCCAATGTCGGGCAGGTCGCGGTGCCGGATCCGCGCCTTCACGAAATCGCGCGGATCGGCGGATCGGCGAAGATCGTCGAAACCCAGCTTGCCTTCGTCGACATTGCCGGGCTCGTGCGCGGCGCATCGAAGGGCGAAGGGCTCGGCAACCAGTTCCTCGCCAATATCCGCGAGGTCGATGCGATCGTCCATGTGCTTCGCTGCTTCATCGATGACGATATCACCCATGTCGAGAATAAGATCGATCCGATCGCCGATGCGGAAACGGTCGAAACCGAGTTGATGCTGTCGGATCTTGAAAGCCTCGAAAAGCGCGTCCCGGCCTTCCAGAAGAAGGCGGCGCAGGGCGACAAGGAAGCCAAGGCCGCGGCATCGGTGCTCGGCCAGGCGCTGGCGCTGCTGCGCGAAGGCAAGCCCGCCCGGCTCACCAAGCCGGCCGATGAGGACGAACTGCGCATCTTCACCCAGGCGCAATTGCTGACCTCGAAGCCCGTGCTTTATGTCTGCAATGTCGACGAGGGTTCGGCCGCAGAGGGCAATGCGCTATCCGCAAAAGTGTTCGAACGCGCGGCCGCCGAAGGCGCCAAGGCTGTCGTTGTCTCCGCCGCGATCGAGGCAGAGATCGTCACGCTCGATCCCGCCGATCGCGCCGAATTCCTGTCCGATCTCGGGCTGGCCGAAACCGGCCTCGCCCGCGTGATCCGTGCGGGCTACGAACTGCTCGACCTCATCACCTTCTTCACCGTCGGCCCGAAGGAAGCCCGTGCCTGGACCGTGGAAAAGGGCGCAAAAGCGCCGAACGCGGCCGGCGTGATCCACACCGATTTCGAACGCGGTTTCATCCGCGCCGAGACGATGGCCTATACGGATTATGTAACGCTCGGCGGCGAAGCCGCGGCGCGCGAAGCCGGCAAGCTGCGCTCCGAGGGCAAGGAATATCTGGTGCATGATGGCGACATCATGCTGTTCCGCTTCAACGTGTAATGCGCTGGCTCGAGGATTATCAGGTCGGCCAGATCGAGCGCTTCGGCGCCTATCAGGTCACGCGCGAAGAGGTGCTCGACTTCGCCACGCGCTATGATCCCCAGCCCTTCCATCTGAACGACGAAGCGGCCGCTGCCAACCCGATCTTCGGCCGGCTGGCGGCGAGCGGTTGGCACACCTGCTCCATGGTGATGCGCATGCTCGTCGATCACGCCACCGAGGATGGCCATTTCTCGCTCGGCTCGCCCGGCATGGACGAGATACGCTGGCTGAAGCCTGTCTATCCGGGCGATACATTATCGGTCAAAAGCGAGGTTACCGACGTCCGCCCATCCCGATCGCGCCCGGACATCGGATCGGTCTATTTCACGATCACGGCCTTCAACCAGCATGGCGAGCCCGTCATGCGGCAGAAAGCCGCCAATCTGCAGCCGCGGCGACCGGCTCAATCTCAATAGAGCGGTTCGACCTTTAGCAGTTCGATCGCATCAGGCTTACCCGCGAAATCCACGAACTCGCCCGGCTCCACGCCGATCATCGCCCGGGCCAATGGCGAGGAAAAGGCGATGCGCCGCACCTTCGGGTCGGCTTCGTCATCGCCGACGATCTCGACGGCTATTGGTGCGCTATCGTTCAACCGATAGGTCACACGCGTCCCGAAAGCCCCCACCGTGCCATCGGCGGGAGGGACGATCTGTGCCGTCGCATGCCGGGTTCGCCAGTAGCGCAGGTCGCGCTTGAGCTCCTTCAACGCCTCCTCGCCGGTTTCGGCAGTGACGTCCGCTTCGAGCGCAGTCAGCTTTTCCGCGATCAACGCCGCGCCGTGCGGGGTAACCAGATTGGGCCCCGCCGGGATCGGCAGTTCGAACTTCGGTTCGAGATGTTCCTCGTCGCTCTCGCGCCGGAAGGCGACACTCATGCGGGTTCGGCGCGAACGACGATCGACACGCCATCCCCTGCGGTCGCAACATGCCGCCGGACGCCGACACGCTTCAGGAACAGCCACAGCGCCTCGACATGAATGCCGGCGACCACCTTGAACGTCAGGAGCGGGTGCTTAAGAAACGCCTTCAGCAGATTGCCGTCGCTGAATGGCTGACGGTTTCCCGAAAAAGCCGCGACGATCAGCGGACCGTGCGCATCGCCGCCCGCCACGACCACTTTCGTGCGCTCGCCCGGTGGGTCGACGGTGAAATCATAACGCATGTCGATGTCCATGAAAGGCGAAACATAGAAGCATTTGTCACACGATTGCCTGATCGTCGCCGCCGCGCCATCGGGCACCGGGATCACATAGCTGTGTCGTTCCTTGAAGGTATTGGTCACTTCATAGACGATCGTCGACAGCGATCCGTCCATCCGGTGGCAGAACCACACCGAAATCGGATTGAAGACATGACCCAGCATACGCGGCATCGTCAGCAAACGGATCGGGCCGCCATCCGGTTCCCGCCCCGCCCGGCGCATCAACGCCTCGATCTGCGGACGCAGCGGCGTTCCCGATCGATCGCCGAAATCCTTGTCATGGAAAGAGAAGAGATTGAACCGGTTGCGCGAGAACAGGCGCTGCCCGGCCGCCAGAGCATCGATTTCGTCCAGGTCGAACAGGCATTGGAAAATGCGGTAGTGCAGCCGATGCACGCGCGGGCGGAACCGCTGATGGAACACGGTGCCGGGATAGATGGCCGATTGCCAGGACATAATATCTCAATCCCTCCCCGAGATTGCTCGGGGAGGGGGACCGCCCGCAGGGTGGTGGAGGGGGATGCGCGACATTCGAGCACGCGAAGATGTCGAGGATGAGAGTTCGGGATTGCCCCTCCACCGCCTTCGGCGGTCCCCCTCCCCGAGCAAGCTCGGGGAGGAATTAGAAGGTCGTAAACCTATCACGCCGCCACACCCAACGATGCCGGTGCTAGCTCCATCGACAGGCGACCGTTCGGTTGGGCGACCGTCCAGGGCCGCCGGGCGCCCAACATCTCGGCGACGGCAAGCCCGGCCTGCAAGCCGTCCTCATGGAACCCTGCCCCCAGATGCGCGCCGCAGTACCAGGTGTTGCGCATGCCCTGGATCGCCCAGATGTCGCGCTGGGCGTTGAGCGCGGCCCTGTCGAAAATGGGATGCTCGAAAGTCGCGCGATTGATCTCATGGCCAGCGCCGATTGCGCGATTGGGGTTGAGCGTAACGATCAGCGGGCGCTTGGTCGCGAAACCCTGCAGCCGGTTCATCCAATAGCTCACGCACAGATCGCCGGTCGCATCATTGGCATGGCGGCGGCCGAAATAGTTCCACGCCCCCCACAAGGCCCGCCGCTTCGGCATCAAGGCAGGATCGTCATGAAGCACACCGATATTGGTGCTGTAGCGGAACGCACTGAGCAGTTCGCTTTCCTGCGGGCTCGGATCGCCGAGCATTGCCAGCGCCTGATTGCCGTGAGAGGCGATCACCACCTGATCGAATTGATCCACATGCCCCGCCTTGTCGGTGATCGTCACCCGGCCAGCCTTGCGTTCGATATGCGCCACCGGTGTTCCAAGGCGCAGTTCCCCTGCAAAATCGGCGAGCAATTTGTCGACGTAGGTCCGGCTCCCGCCGATCACCGTGCGCCATTTCGGGCGGCTGCCGAGATTGAGCAGACCGTGATTGTCGCAGAAGCGCACGAACGCCTCGGCCGGGTAGTCGAGCAGCAGTTGCGCCGGCGCCGACCAGATCGCCGCCGCCATCGGCAGCAGGTGATCGTCGCGAAATGCATCGCCATACCGGCCCTGCTCGAGCATTTGGCCCAAGGTCATGTCGCCAAAGCCGCCGATCCCGGCCGCCGCCTCGCGATAGAAGCGCACCAGGTTGCGCAGCATCGACCAGAAGCGCGCCGAAAACAGATTGGAGGGCTGGGCAAACAACTGCCAAATTCGGTCGCCAGCGGCATATTCAAGCTTGCCGTCGTCGAGCGACACAGCAAAACTCATATCGGTCACGCGCGCGGGGGCGCCCAGATGCTCCAGCATAGCGATCAGATTGGGATAGGTGCGATCGTTGAAGACGATGAAGCCGGTATCGACGCCCAGGGTCGTTCCGTCGCCCATCGGCACGTCGATCGTGCGGCTATGCCCGCCGGGGCGATCCTCGGCCTCATACAGGACGACATCATTGCTCTTGGCGAGTAGCCATGCCGCCGAGAGCCCCGTGACGCCGCTCCCGATGATGGCAATACGCTGCCCGCTTGCCCGTCCCTGGACCATCATTCCCCCCGCTAATCGCGATATGCCTTACCGATAAGGCGCTGGTCCCAGATACGAGCGCCAACAGCCTGCGGTTGCAATATTGCCCCGATGGCCTGCTAATACCCCCGCTCCTTTCCATAAAGCGAATTCGTGGAGCGAAAATTTGTCGTGGATCAAACCGGTACGCAACAGATTGGCCTCTTCCTCCGTACAGGCTAGGAACGGCCACATACTCTGGGGGGAGGCCATCCAATGTCGGCGATTCATACGATCCTGTGGTCCGCGATCATTCTGGTGGCGATGATGTCGATTGCCTGGGCGGTTCAGAAGCGAACCCACCAATCGGGCTGGGCGGACGTGTTCTGGTCCTTCGCGATCGGCTTCGGGGGCGTGATGGCCGCATTGCTGCCCATGAGCAGCGCTCCGCTCGCCCGGCAGATGCTGGTGACCGTGATGGTCACCTTCTGGTCGGTCAGGCTTGGTCATCACATCATGACCCGGACCTTCGCGGCGAAATATGAGGATCCGCGCTATGCCGATCTGCGCAAACAATGGGGCAAGCATTTCCAGTTCCGGCTGTTCCTGTTCCTGCAGATCCAGGCACTTTGCGGCCTCGGCCTCGTCGTCAGCGTCTTCGCAGCCGCGCAGCGGCCCGGCGTCTCGCCTTCCGCCGCCGATATCGCCGGCTTGATCATCCTGATCGTTTCCGTGGTCGGCGAAGGGGTCGCAGACCGCCAGTTGCGCACCTTCACCGCCGACAAAGCCAATCATGGCAAGGTCTGCGACGTCGGTCTCTGGTCATGGTCGCGTCACCCCAATTACTTCTTCGAGTGGCTAGGCTGGGTCGCCTATCCGATCATTGCGATCGATCCTTCGGGCGCCTGGTGGCAGGGCTGGCTGGCGCTGATCGGCCCGGTCATGATGTACTGGCTGCTTGTCTATGCCTCCGGGATCCCCCCGCTCGAGGCGCATATGCTGCGATCCCGCGGCGATGCGTTCCGCTTTTACATGGCGCGCACCAGCGCCTTTTTCCCCCTCCCACCCAGGAAGAATTGATGGACCTGATTGCTGCCGCCACCAATGCCGTCGAGCGGCTCCCTTTGCCCGACGCCGTGACCCTTGCCGGCATCCAATTCCTATGCAGCCGCACCCAGCGCAAGCTGGAGAAACTGCCCAACGTCGAGGCCGCGTTCGCAGCGACGATGGGCGCCTATCCGATCGCCATCCATACCGAAGACGCGAACGCGCAGCATTATGAAGTGCCGCCGGCGTTTTTCGATATCTGCCTGGGGCCGCGCCGCAAATATAGCTGCTGCCTCTACGCGACGCCCGAGACGACGATCGCTGAAGCCGAAGACGCAGCGCTAGCGGCAACCGCCGAACATGCGCAGCTTGCTGACGGACAGGAGATATTGGAGCTTGGCTGCGGCTGGGGATCGCTCAGCCTCTATATGGCGGCGCGTTTCCCCAATGCCCGGATCACCGCCGTCTCAAACTCGCATTCGCAGCGCCATCATATCCAGAAACTGGCGGCGGCGCAGGGCCTCGGCAACCTCACCGTCATCACCTGCGACATGAACGACTTCGAGCCAGGCAACACCTTCGATCGGGTCGTCTCGGTCGAGATGTTTGAACATATGTCGAACTGGGAAGAATTGCTGACGCGGGTACGCGGGTGGTTGAAACCTGATGGCTTTCTGTTCATCCATATCTTCACCCACGATCGCGCAAGCTACCGCTTCGACCATTCGGACAAGTCCGACTGGATCGCCCAGCATTTTTTCACGGGCGGAATCATGCCGAGCCACGGCCTGATCCGCCACTTCCCGAATCTGTTCACGGTGGACGAGGAATGGCGCTGGAACGGCAAGAACTATGCCCGCACCGCCTTCGATTGGCTCGACCGGTTGGACCGCAATATCGGCGCGGTCAGGCCGATCCTGGAGAAGACCTACGGCAAGGACGCGAAGCTGTGGGAACGGCGCTGGCGGCTATTCTTCCTGGCGACCGCAGGGCTGTTTGGTTTTGACGATGGCAAGCCGTGGGCGGTGAGCCATTACCGGCTGAAGCCGGCGGCGTAAAACTCCCTCGCCCTTGCTTGCGGGGAGAGGGATGTCCGAACGCATTGACAGGGAGAGGGGGCAGTGCTGGAGATTTCGTCGCGAACCTCTTCCGCACGGGCCCCTCTCCCAACTAGCATCGCCAAGAGGCCGGGTCGATCGTGCCCCCGGGCACGATCTGCGGGATGCCGGGGGCACTCCGCACCCGGCCCCTTGGCGATGCTCCCCCTAGAGGGGGCGAGGGCTTATTTTGCGAGCCCCGCCTTGCCCTTCTCCCAATCGCGCCCGTCGAACGGTACGATCCGCACGTCGAGGCCATGTCCTTGGTCCAGGCAGCGCAGGTTGATGCTGATGCCATCCGGATGCGAACGCGGGCGATAGAAGCTCTTGATGCCGCATTGGGTGCAGAAGATGTGGCGCGCCTTGCCGCTGCCGAAGCGGTACGTGGTCGTGTCGCGCTGGCCTTCGATCAGGCGGAACTTCGTCTCCGGCACGATCAGGTGGAGATAGCCCGTCATCGAGCATATCGAACAATTGCAGTCGAGAATGTCGACCGGCCCTTCCGGAACCTCAGCCTCGAACTGCACCAATCCGCAATGGCAGCCGCCGGTGACGATCATCGATCTTACCGCCGAAAAATCGCGCTGGTGATCAGATAACCGCCGGTTCCGCCGACCGCTGACAGCACTGTGCCCCATGCCATATCCATGATCGTGATCCGGTTGCTCCACACGCTGAGCGTCGCCTGGTTGGTGAGATCATAGGTCGCATAAGCACAAAAGCCGAGCACGGCACCGTTCACCAGCGCAGTTTGCCACCGGCCCGACTTAAAGGCAGGCGCGACAGAGAAATAGACCACACCGACAATATAGATGACGTAGAACAGAATGGCCGGAACGATCCGAAGCCCGTGATTGGGTAACCGCAGCGGCTCGATCGCCTGGTACACCGTCGGCCCCATCTGGGTGAGCCAGATAGAATCCAGTGCCGCCACCACGATGACGGTCATGAAATAGGCTGTCACGTAACGCGCCATCGTTTTCTCCTCTCGACTTCGTTTCGTGCCCATCATGGACGACGCGGCGGGGAAGGTCACGCCTTATCCCTTGTCTTTGTCGGCGAAGGCAGCGATCAACGCCCCGCCGCGGCTCTGCGGCCTCGACGACCGCCACCGGAAGACAGATGACCGCATCACCCAATCCCAAAAGCGCCGTGATCTTCATCGTGCTGACCATCCTGATCGACGCGATCGGCTTCGGCATCATCATTCCGGTACTGCCCAAGCTGGTTATGCAACTCGGCCATGTCGATCTCGCCACCGCGACCCGGATCGGCGGCTGGCTGGCCGCGGTCTATGCGATAACCCAGTTCGTCTGCGGGCCGCTGGTCGGCAATCTCGGCGATCGGTTTGGGCGTCGGCCGGTGCTGTTGCTCGCGCTGAGCGGCTTTGCCGTCGATTATCTGGTGCTCGGTTTTGCACCCAGCGTGGGATGGTTGTTTGCCGGCCGGCTGGTGGCGGGCATCTTCGGCGCCTCGTTCGGCCCGGCAACCGCTGCGCTTGCGGACATCTCCGCACCGGAGGAGCGCGCGAAGCGCTTCGGGCTCGTCGGCGCGGCGTTCGGCATCGGCTTCATTATCGGCCCGGCCGCGGGCGGCTTCCTCGGCGAGATCAGCCCGCGCGCGCCATTCTATGCGGCGGCGGCGCTATGCGGATGCAATTTTCTGTTCGGCCTGTTGGTGTTTCCCGAGACCCTGGCCCCGGCCAACCGGCGCGTGTTCGATCTGGCGCGGGCTAATCCGGTCGGGGCACTCCTGTCGGTGCGGCACATGCCGGGCCTGTTGGGGCTGGCGGGCATATTGCTGCTCTGGAACGTCGCCAGCATGATCTATCCGGCGACCTGGTCCTATTTCTCGATCGCCCAATATGGCTGGTCGAGCAGCATGATCGGCGCCTCTTTGGCCTTTGTCGGCGTGTCGATGGTGATCGTGCAAGGAACGGTGCTGGGCCGCGTCGTCAAGGCGGTCGGGGAACGGCGCGCAGCAATGCTGGGCATTGGCACCGCCGCCACTGTCTATGCGATCCTGGCATTCAATCATAGCGCCGCGCTGGCCTTCCCGATCTTGGGCATATCGGCGCTGCAGGGCCTCGTGCAACCTTCGCTTACCGCACTGATGTCGAAGCGGGCCCCGGCGGACGCGCAGGGCGAGATGCAAGGCTTTATCGGCAGTCTCAACGCGATCGGATCGATCGCAGCGCCGTTGCTGTTCAACCCCGTGCTGGCGACCTTTACCGCCATCGATGCACCGGTCCGTTTCCCCGGCGCAGCCTTCCTGATAGCGAGCGGATTTGGCATCGCCGCCCTCGCCGCGCTGGCGGTCACCCATCAACGCGCGAAAACGCGAGCCTTCTAGACTCAAATTCCGTCGAGCACCGGGTCCAATCCCGTCACGGCCAGATCGCGGACCAGCGAATCGATACACGCATCGATGATCGCGATATCAGTAGACCGGATGACGAAATTCGCACCGACCCTCCCCTCGCGGAAGAACGGATAACTGCCGATCTGGCAGCCGGCATGAGCAGCCTCGGTCCTACGCAACAGGTCCGCGACCTCACTTTCGGCCACCCAGCAGCCAATCGTGCGCGACAGTACCGGTCGCCCCCCAGGAAGCTTGCCTGTCAGGGCATCGAGCATGAGCGCGGCGATATGGGGCACACCGGCCAGGATGAAGATATTGCCTGCGCGAATTCCGGGAGCGCCCGACATACGATTCTCGATCAGTTCAGCCCCGTCGGGCACCCGCGCCATGCGGAGCCGTGTTTCGGTTATCCCGCCGCGTGTCGCGTAATATTCTTCCAGCACGGCCCGCGCCTTGGGATGAATGACCACACCCACATCGAGCGCCGCGGCTATGGCGTCGACAGTGATATCGTCATGGGTTGGCCCAATTCCGCCCGTGGTGAACAGATAATCGTTGCGCGCCTTCAATGTTCGGACGGCCTCGCCGATTGCAGCCATATCGTCGGCAACCACGCGAACTTCGGCCAACCTGATGCCCTGCACGTTGAGCCAGGTCGCGACCTGCGCAATATTGCGATCCTGGGTTCGGCCTGATAAAATTTCGTCGCCGATGACCAGCAAGGCGGCGGTCCAGATGCGTTCCGATTCCATGCGTCGGCCATAGCGCGGCGCGGAGCGCTCGCAAAGCGCTCGAAAACTTATTATATGTGCGGCATGACAACATATGTGACAGCGGACGATACCGCAGCCTCCCGTACCGGAGCGATCAAGCTTCATGGCCCTGAAGCCTTTGCCGGCATGCGTGCGGCGGGGCGCCTCGCCGCCGAAACCCTCGACGCGCTTGTCCCCCACGTCGTTCCGGGTGTCGAAACGGCCGAACTCGATCGGATGATTTATGACATCACGATCGCAGCGGGTGCCGTGCCGGCAACGCTGAACTATCGCGGCTACACCCATAGCTGCTGCATCAGCGTCAATCATGTCGTGTGCCATGGGATCCCCGGATCGAAGACGCTCAAGGACGGCGATATCGTCAATATCGACGTAACGCCGTTGCTCGACGGCTGGCATGGTGACAGCAGCCGGATGTTCCTGGTGGGCGATGTGCCGATCAAAGCGCGCCGTCTGGTCGACGTCACCTATGAATGCCTGATGCTGGGCATCGAACAAGCTAAGCCCGGCAAACGGCTCGGCGATATCGGCCATGCGATCCAGAGCCACGCCGAGCGACACCGCTACGGGGTTGTACGCGATTTCTGCGGCCATGGCGTCGGGCGCCTGTTCCACGATGCACCGGAGGTCGTCCACGCCGGCCGGCCCGGCTCCGGGCCTGAACTCCGCCCCGGCATGCTGTTCACGATCGAGCCCATGATCAACATCGGCCGTCCCGACGTGAAGATGCTCGACGATGGCTGGACAGCCGTAACGCGCGACCGTTCGCTCTCGGCTCAGTTCGAACATTCGATAGGCATCACGGAAGCCGGCTGCGAGATATTCACTCTGAGTCCCAAAGGCCTACATAAGCCGCCCTATCTGTGAGCAATAACTGCTGATTTTTTCAGCATAATTGCGATATTTGCCGCTTAATATGGCAGGGCAACAGATTATCGTTGCTCTGCACTGCAGCATCCTTGCGACTCGCATGCTGCCACGCTTAATGAGAAGCCGTACCACGCAGCGACCGGGGAGGGAGCGCAGATGAAAAAGATCGAGGCTATCATCAAGCCCTTCAAGCTTGATGAAGTGAAGGAGGCCCTTCACGAGATCGGCGTTTCCGGAATCACTGTCACCGAAGCGAAGGGTTTCGGGCGCCAGAAGGGCCACACGGAGCTCTATCGGGGCGCAGAATATGTCGTGGATTTCCTGCCCAAGGTGAAGCTTGAGGTCGTCGTCGACGACAGTCTCGCGGATCGCGTGGTCGAGGCGATCACCGCGGCCGCCCAGACGGGGCGGATCGGCGACGGCAAGATCTTCATCATTCCGGTTGAAGGGGCCGTCCGGATTCGGACGGGGGAGAGGGATGCCGACGCGATCTGATCGCGCCGCGCAAGGACAGGCAAGAGCGCAACGACGCTTAATCCAACCAGTTTTCTCACGGGGAAGGCAAAGCATATGGCGAACAAAGCCGCTGACATTCTGAAAATGATCAAAGACAAGGAGATCGAGTGGGTCGATGTCCGCTTCACCGACCCTAAGGGCATTTGGCATCACTTGACGATGTGCTCGGGCGTGATCGACGAGGATTCGCTCGAAGTCGGCCTGATGTTCGATGGCTCGTCGATCGAAGGCTGGAAGGCGATCAACGAATCGGACATGATCCTGCGCCCCGATCTGGACGCGGTTTACGTCGATCCCTTCTCGGCAACGCCGATGCTGATCCTGGTCTGCGACATCGTCGAGCCGCTCGACGGATCGCTCTATGCTCGCGACCCGCGCTCGACAGCGAAGCGCGCCGAAACCTATCTTAAGGAGATCGGTATCGGTGACACGGTCTATATCGGCCCCGAACCCGAATTCTTCATGTTCGACGACGTGCAGTTCGATACGACCTACAGCTCGAGCTACTACAAGCTCGACGACGTCGAGTTGCCGACCAACACCGGCAAGGCGCTCGAAGGTGGTAACATGGGCCACCGCCCACGCGCCAAGGGCGGCTATTTCCCGGTCGGCCCGGTCGACACGACCGTCGATATCCGTGCCGAAATGGTGTCGACGATGATCGAAATGGGCCTGCCCATGGACAAGCATCACCACGAAGTCGCCGGTGGCCAGCACGAACTGGGCCTGACCTTCGGCAAGCTGGTCGAGACCTGCGATCGCATCCAGGTTTACAAATATGTCGTGAAGATGGTCGCCCATGCCTATGGCAAGACCGCAACCTTCATGCCGAAGCCGATCAAGGCCGACAATGGTTCGGGCATGCACACCCACATGTCGATCTGGAATAACGGCAAGAACACGTTCGCAGGCAATGGCTATGCCGGCCTTTCGGATACCTGCCTTTATTATATCGGTGGCGTGATCAAGCATGCCAAGGCGCTCAATGCCTTCACCAATCCGACCACCAACAGCTACAAGCGGCTGGTGCCGGGTTACGAAGCCCCCGTGCTGCTCGCTTATTCAGCGCGTAACCGTTCGGCTTCGTGCCGCATTCCTTATGGTGCTGGTGAAAAGGGCAAGCGCGTCGAGTTCCGTTTCCCCGATCCTCTCGCCAATCCATATCTGTCGTGCGCGGCGCTGCTGATGGCGGGTCTCGACGGCATCCAGAACAAGATCCATCCAGGCGAGGCGATGGACAAGAACCTCTATGATCTTCCGCCGGAAGAGCTTTCGCTGGTTCCGACGGTGTGCGGCTCGCTTCGCGAGGCGCTCAACTCACTGGCGGCCGATCATGAGTTCCTGCTCCGTGGTGGCGTATTCACCGAGGACCAGATCGAAGCCTATATGGAGCTCAAGTGGGAAGATGTCGCCCGTTGGGAAATGACGCCGTCCCCCGTCGAGTTCGACATGTACTATTCGGGCTGATTGTTCTCAAATCAGCTATTATGAAGGGCTTCGGAGTTTCGGCTCCGGAGCCCTTCTGCTGTTTAAGCGGTGCCAATGCTTGCCAAGCTGGCGCCCGCTCCCTATCGCACCGCAGCATAATACTGAAAATCTGGGAATAGTTCGTGACCGCGCCCGCCGAAAATCCTACCCGCCTGCCCCATCCAGGAATTTCGTTTCGCGAATTCGTGGCGATGATGGCGGCTCTGATGGCGGTCAATGCGCTGGGGATCGACACGATGCTGCCGGCGCTTCCGGCAATAGCCGCGGATTTGGGGGTTACGATCGAGAATCACCAGCAGTGGATCGTGGCGTTCTACGCAGCAGGCTTTGGCATCGCGCAATTGTTCTTCGGCCCGATCGCCGATCATTTCGGTCGCCGCCGGGTCTTGATCTCGGCGATGGTCGTCTACGCCGGAATGTGCTTTGCCGCAGCGCAGGCCAGCAGTTTCCCGGTCCTGCTCGCCGCGCGATTCATCCAGGGGCTCGGCGCGGCTTCAACGCGGGTGCTTTCCGTGTCGATCGTCCGTGACTGCTATTCCGGCCGCCGAATGGCGCGTGTGACGTCGCTGATCTTCATGGTTTTCCTTTCGGTGCCGGTAATGGCGCCAAGCATAGGCCAGGCGATCATGCTGGTCGCACCTTGGCACTGGATATTCTACGGTCTTGGCATCTTCGCCTTTTCGATCGCGATATGGGCGGCGATGCGCCTGCCGGAAACGCTGGAAGCTGCCCGTCGCAGGCCGGTGCGGCTGAAGTCGATAGGCGAGGCGCTCGCGTTGACGATCACCAATCGCTATTCGCGGGGCTATACGCTCGCAATGTCGTGCATGTTCGGCGCCATGATGGGCTTTCTGAACAGTTCTCAGCAAATCTTCGCCGACGTCTTTGGTCGGCCGAAGCTCTTTCCGATCGTGTTTGCCGGGATTGCGGGCAGCATGGCACTCGCCTCGTTGATCAACTCACGGATCGTGGAGCGCTTTGGATCACGCCGTGTTTCGCATACGGCGCTTCTCGGAGTCATCGCCACCGCCACCGCACATGTGCTGATCATTGTCGCCGGGAAAGACACGCTGGTGGCATTTTGCACGCTGCAGACGCTCACCATGTTCTTCTTCGGTCTCACGGGCTCAAATTTTGGCGCCATGGCAATGGAGGAAATGAGCGAAATTGCAGGTTCGGCGGCGTCCGTTCAGGGTTTTGTATCGACATTGGGCGGGGCAGGCATTGGGCTGCTGATCGGGCAGAGCTTCAACGGCACGACATTGCCACTCGTGCTTGGTTTTGCCGCCAACGCCTGTGTCGCCCTGGCGATTGTTTTCGTGACGGAACGAGGCCGGTTATTTCGTGCCCATCATGTCCGGCCGGCGGATATCGCATAATCCGAATCGGAACATCTTCGTGCGCATGGATCAGTAATCCTTCGATATTTTCACGCTCGCGCTCTGCCGTCCGATTGTCGATATGGTGGACAGCAGCGACAGCCATCGCGTGATTTGGAACTCGACATTGGTCGCCGAATAACCCTGCCCGTCGCTGACCAGTTCGACAAAGGTTCGACGACCGATATATTTGCCGACGGCCACCGCGGTCCCCTGCCCCGTCGTCGGATCGGCGGGAAGTATGCGGAGCCGATCGAGCCCTGCCGCGCGCCGGACCGCGTTTATGGGGTCAAGCCCGGTTCCATTGCCGCGCAGCGAGGCAACCGCCGCCGCCAATTGCAGCGCTTCGGGCGCCGACAGGTTTGTGATTGAGGTCCCGAATAGCAAGCGCGATAACAGCTCGTCTTCAGGCAGGGCCGGGGTACTTGTGAAACTTATGTCGGGCCGCTGGCCGGTTCCCGTCACCGTGATCGCGGCGCTGACGCCGTTGATATTGGCGTTGGCGACGATATCGAGCACTGGATCGGGAGGTGTTTCCCCCAGAAATCGGATAGAACCGCGCTCGAGATCGAAGCGCCGACCGGCAAACTGATATCCGCCGCGGATAAGATCGGCCCGACCCTGGATTGACGGATTTTCAATCGTCCCACCGAGCACCAGCCTGGCCCGCCATTCGCTGTCGAGACCAAGTCCGGTGACCGCAAGCTGGTTGCGGGCATCAGCCTTTATGTTCATGCGCCATGGCGCGCGAACGCGGGTAGCAGCCGGATCGACGTCAGATCTATTGATTTCGCTGACGTTGAACTGGGGGATAGCCTGGGCAGCGGCCGCCCGGCCGAGGCGAAAACGGCTGCGGATCAGCCGGACGTCTCCGGCGATGGTCCCGCCACTGCCATCGGATTTCATCGTCATCGGGCCGGTGATCGTCGCGCCGATATCGTCCCGGTTCAGCAATTGCGCATTTTGGGCGTCGATCGCGACATCCATGCCAAGACCGCGCCCTCCTGCAAAATCGAACGTTGCACGGCCACTGATATGTCCATCGCCACGCGTCTGGCCAGCGAGACTGCCGATTACGAGCCGCGATCCATCGAACTGGCCCGTCGCGACAATGTTGGAGATGACGGTTCCGGTCACCGCACTTTCGAGTCGGGCCTGAGCGGTACGAACCGAACCACGGATCGTCGGCCTGGACACACTCCCGGAAATGTCAGCGCCGATCGCAACAGGCCCGGACAGATCGATGGTTTCGATACCGATCAACCGCCAGATCGTCTCCGCGGGGCCGTCGTATCGCAACTGTGCGAAAAGGGTGCCCGCATCGATACGATCGGCAAGGTCTCCGCCCGGCGGCAGGTTCGCAATCCGCGCCTGCGCCCGGCCGATCACCTTTCCGCCGCTCGAGACGATCGCCCGGGCGGCCGCCGCATTCTCGGTGAGTATGGCCGCAACGGCAACATCGGCCGGTCTGGACGATAGCACCAACCCAGACCGTGACAGGCCCTGTATCTTGAGATTGGCCTGTCCTGTCGGGATTCGGGCACCGCGTTGGAGGTGATAGTCGAGATTTCCCGTAGCACTCCCTGCCAGTCCCAGTTGCGGGTAGAACATATCGAGCACCGACAAAGGCATGCCCTGCACGCTCGCCCGCACGTCATTGGCAGCGCCACCAAAACGACCGGACAGCTCGGCCCGGCCACCGCTGAATTCGATTCTCGTGGGCTCGAGGCGCCAGGCATCGCCATCCCGTGTCAGCGTCGCATCGCCGTTGATGCTGATCGGCCTCCGGTCGATCATGCCCTGGCCTGTCGTCACGATGCTGTTAGAAGTGATGCGGGAAACCGTTCTGACCTGAAAACCCTGGCCGCGCGAGCCGGATAGGTCGGTGGCGATTGTCCCCTGCCCTTGCGTCATCGCAATATCCGCGCGACCACGTGCCAGGTTGATCGTGCCGCGACTTGCCCCCAGCACGGAGATCTTTGCATTCATGGTGATCCCGGCAGGATCGAGCATGATCGTGCCATCGAACCGGCCACGGCCAACTGAAATCGGCACCACTGTAGCGAAATTCGCCCGCAACGCCTGCAGATGCGCTTCGATCAGCTGATGTCCGTCGCGCGCACTGAACGTCAACGGCCCTGAAACCGAACCGGCAGCAAGATCGATACGCCCCGTAAAGCCACCCTGTTCCGATCGCAGGCTACCAGCGCCCTTCATGCCCGAGACAGCCACCGTATCGACCGCGATCGTGGCGGGCTGTCCGGGCGGAAGTACGATCGCACCCGCACTCGAAAATGCCCCGATGATCGATCCGCCCGCCGCGACATAGTCGAACCCGCGGGGCGTGGGGTTGAGCCCGACGCGCACAGTGTTGAGACCCAGCGCCTGCACGGGCGAAGCCAGCATCAGATCGATCTTGGGTCGCTCGATGCGGCCATCGAGCTTCAGTTGGAGCGAGCCATATTCCCGCTGCGTTCCGCTCCCCTGAAAATAGAAGGTGCCGTCGTGGCGCCGCATCCCGTTCCCAACGATGCGGATCGAAGGGCCCGTCAGAACCAGCTTGTCGAAATACAATATTCCGTCCGGTCCCCGGCGCAGCGCTGTATCGATCTGTGGGAGCCCGCCGGCTAATGATCGGAGGAAAGCGTTGTCAAAACGCCTGATCCACGCCCGACCTCGCCCGACCACCTGCGTGCCATGGCCGCCCGCACCGGGCATCACCTTCAGCTCGGAATTGACGTCGACGATGCCAAGTCCTGGGATCAGATAGCGCTCCATCTTGCCGGACAAGGCGATATCATATTGTCCCGTCACCAAATCGAGTTTCAGCGCGAGCTTGCCACCAAGTCGATCGGATGACAGCGCCAGATCATCTCCCGTGACGGTCTTGGATGTTGCCCTGAGTATCCCGTTGATCTTCAGATTTGCCAAAATACCGCCGGCCACATCCCCCACACCGGTGACGCGGCGCGCCGTCAGGCGAATCGGCAAGCGGACCGGCGACGTACCAAACACTCCTTTGCCTTCGGCGCGAACAATGTCGAACCCGGTCGTATCGAACGCGACATGGTCCGCCGTCAGCGCATAGGTGAAGCCGGCCGCGCTAAAGGCTCCGCCAAGTGTCGCGTGCACGCGAACATTGGAACCGGCCATATTCGGGAACAAGGCCGGCGGTTTAAGCAGGCGGCCGTCGATCACTACGCCATCGAACGCATTTTGTGCGAGATCGAGCATACCGGTGCCGACCAGTTCCAATTCCGGCGTCCGCAGCGCAATTTTGCCATCCAGCCGGCGATCGATCAGAGTCGCGGCACCGTCGACCCGGATGGCCGGCGCAGTCAATCGCTGGAGCTTTCCACTGAGCAGGCTGGTCGGTGCCAGTTGCCCACCCAACCGATATTTGCCGCGATCAACGGCAAGATTGAGCTCCACCAGTCGAATATCGCCGATGTCGAGTGTCGCCCGCCCCTTCCATGTCGCCCAAGTGCCATCCCCGGAAATGACCCCGTTAATGGGTCGCTTCAGTCGGGCGATGCCGGCCAGCACGCCATTGGCGGGGCCGATGATCTTTGCATCCAGATCGAAACGATTGCGATCCGGTTCCGAATCAAGCAGCATCTTGAGCCGATCGCCTGCGCTGCTGTCCCCACTCAGTTTCAGCAGCACGCGGCCGCGCCGAACGTCCGCCGACGCATCGATATGGGCTGCGCGAGCCTGTCCCGACACGATCGCACCGATCCAGAGTTTGGCAATTTGCAGCCGGCCGACATGAATGTCGAAACCCGGCAGAAGTGGCCCGTTTTTGCCCGAAGGCCGCAAAGCCGGCAGCCTGTGCAGGATCACCAGATCCGACTGGACGTTTCGGAGATCAAGTCGGTTGGTCAGCCAGGATCCGGGTTTCCAGCTCAGGTCGATCTCGGGCGCTTCAAGGAACAGACCGCGTGTATCGTATAGCCGAAGGTCCCGGATCGTTGCCCTGTTCCAGATCGATCCGTCGATCCGGCCAATCTTGATCCGTAGCCCGGACGAAGGCGTCAATGCGGCAATCCTGTCGATGATAAGCCTGTGCCCCGGTGCCGTATCAATCACCCAGACCGCCACCGCCACGAGCGCCAGCAAACCCACAATGAGCGTCGTCAACCAGCGCAGCGCGATGCGCGCATAGCGCTGCGCGCTGCTGCGGGGCGCAGATTCCGTCATCAGAACGCCTGCCCCAGCGAGACATACACCGCGATCCGGGAGTCGCCTGATCTCGGGTTCAGAGGTGTTCCGACGTCGACACGGATCGGCCCAAAACTCGTATAATAACGCACACCCATGCCGGCGCCGTATCGCAAATAATTGAATGTCGGGAATTTCGACGTGTAGAGATTGCCGCCGTCGAGAAACGGCACGACGCCAAAATCGCCAAAGCGAATTCGGCCTTCGATCGAAAATTCTGCGAGGCTGCGGCCGCCGGCGGGATCGCCATTGATGTCGACGGGGCCGATTGCTTGATAGGCATAACCACGCACCGATCCGCCGCCGCCCGCATAGAAGCGGCGCGTGGGCGCGATACGCTCGACATTGGCGCCGACAATCGAACCGAACCGCAACCTGCCCGCCACCACGATCCGGTCGGATATTGGCATATAGCCGCTTCCGTCGATTTGCGCCTTCACATAGCCGAACGCACCGCCCTGCAGCGAGGCCTCCGGTGACACGCGGCCGGCCAGACGAAATCCGCGAGAGGGATTCAACAGGTCATTTGAGCCGTCGTACGACAGGCTCGTCGGCAACGCAGCGATCAGGTAGCGGCGGCTGCGCGGTGCCCCCGTGGCCTTGACGGTATCGTCCTCCTTCGACGCGACAAATTCGCCGCCATAGGACCATGTCCATTTCTTTTGCCAGATGATCGTCTTTTGGCGCTCAAGCCCAGCCGCCAAAGTGATGCTGCGGGCGTTGAATGCGTCCTCCTTCAAATGGCTGAACAGGACCTGCCCTGTCAGCACCCGATCCCGCGCCTTATAGTTGCTCCGCCGCAGGATCGCGCCAGCCGACTGCTCCTGCGTGCCCAGCACGCCGCGAAATGTCACCGCCCCCTCAGGCTGGATCAGATTCCGATGCTGCCAACTCGCCTCGATCCGATAGCCTTCGCCGGTGCCGTAACCGATCGCACCCGCAATCGTACGCGGCGGCGCCTTTTCGAGCTTCACGTCAATATCGACGATGTCGCCGACCGACGTCTGCACCGGCTTGATGGTCACCGACGAAACCAGCCCGGTCTGGATCAGCGCGCGGCGGAAATCCTCGATACGCGCGGCATCATAGGTGTCACCGGGATGAAAGCGTGCGATTCGGCCCAGATGACGGATGCTGAAAAGGCGATCGCCGCTGATCCGAATCTGGCCAAATTTGCGCAGGCCCGCAGGATCGACCGCCATCGTCAACGTGGCTTTATGGGTTTCGTGATCGACGACGATTTTCGGATCGCCTACCTTGGCAAAGACGAATCCTTCGCGGCCCAACAAATTCCGTAAGGCCGTCTGCCCTGCCGCGATCCGGTCAGAATCCACCGCCTGACCGACTGCGACGCCGAAGGCGCGGTGCAATCCGGCGGCCTTCTCTTCAGCGGATTCAATTCCCGGCAGATCGACAACGGAGAAGGTATATAATGTCCCCGGTTCAACCGAAAGCGTGACGCGCAATCGCCCAGGCTCGATCTGTTCGATATGCGTCGACGTCGACGCATCATAATAGCCTGCCGCACGCATCAGATCGCCCAGAAGCTTTTCGTCGGCGCGCGCGCGACGATCGATCTGCGCCGTATTGCCGGTGCCCTTCCCTTCCTCGAGCGCAGACAACGACTTGAACCGCGCCCGTACGCTTCCCTCACTCGCGGATGACAACCCATCGACGCCCGTAAGCCCGTCGATCTGGATCTGATAATGTTGTTCGGCCTGGCTGTCCCGAACCGCCGCCGCGGAAACCGCTGGCATCTGCGGAGCGGCGGCCGGCGCGGCAAAATCAGGTGCCGTCGGCCAATCCACGCCAAAGCCGGGCATTGGCGCCATTTCCGACGATGGATCGAACGACGGCCCCGGATCGTTCGCAGGCGATTGGGCACATAAAGGCGAGGCACCCCAAATGGCGAACATCATAAGGGACTTGGCGCCAGACGCCCGACCGGCAAACATCGGACGACAGTAGCGCCGGGCTGCGCCTCTCGCCAGTACCCGTTTCATCCAAACGTCGGATAGAACCGGCTGTCCGCCGAACCGGCCATGCTCGAGCCGGCCTGGCATTCATTATCTTATCCGAGTGCTACCCGCCTAATGCACCGTTCCAAATGATATCGGCTGGCTCAAAACAGAAACGATCCTTTCGATTTGACGCCATTCGCAAAAGCGGACGGCATTGCCCAGAGTACGATAATGGCGCGCCCGCGATGCCGCTTCGGCGGCGGCCGTCTCGCCCAGCGTCGCCATCAGATCGGTCGCGATCTCGATACTGGCAACATTGGCAATATAGAATAGCTCTTCCAAATCTCGCCCCTTTTCAAACTCTTCTCCCAAATACCCAATGTTCATGCCAAGATATTCGACATACCTAAACTCAAGGCCTTCGATGGTGGACAAAAGGTTCACCAGGTCCCCGATCGGGACAATCATCCCGATGCGGGACAGTCGGTACATTTGGGCCGCCAAGCCTGCCGGTAAGCAAATCATCTGGAAGACGCGACGATCTCGTGCCATGACACGCCATGTTTCAGACGGGCAAAGCATCCCGCGCCGGCGGCGCAATCATCGCAGCGACAATCCTCGTGGGGGCAGTAATCGGCGCCCGGCTCGGTCAGCCATCACTAGGCACGGTAATCGGTGCAGTCTCGGGCACCGTCATCACGATCGCGATATTCCTTTACGACCGTCGGCGATGAGGCCCTAGCGCCGGACGAGATTTCGCAACACACCCAGCGCGAGGTGTAGCGGCTGATCGAGCAACCCATCGCCATCCAGAAGCGCGGACGCGTCCGCAGCAACCGGAACGGTACTATGCGCAGGCTGATGTGCCGTGGGAGATCCGGGTTCCGGTTGCCAGGTCGTCGCCTCAGCGTGCACCGGATGCGGCATGAGCGGCGCGGCAAATGACGGCGGCGGCGGGGACGGCGCCATGGCCTGCGGCAACGGAGCCGCGGGCGGCGGTGGCGGAACATGCTGCGGGGCTTCGAACGCAGCCAATTGCTTTTGTATCTCGCGGACGGGCGGCGGTGTCGTCGGCCGGCGGCGGCGCATCCCTTCCTCAAGGCGCATCAGTAAGTCGCCCAACGGCGCGCTATCGAGCCGCTCTCTCGGCATCGCGACCGATTGCGTCGTCGACGGCTTCGCTGCTGGCGTGGATGGCTGAGCCTGCTGCACTGATGGCACGGCAAGCGGAGACACGACTGGCGGCGAAATGAATTCCGGCGCTGGAAACGCCGTGGATAGTTGATCGGGCGCCGGCTCTTGTGGCCGCGATGTCATGGGTCGAATTCCCAAACCGTTCGATATCGCAACATCCGTGAAGGGTTGCGGTATGATCGGCTCACCCCGAAATTGCTGTGGAGGCTGTTGCAAGGGCTGCGGAGGGGGTACCCATCCGGGCAGATCGGCCAGCGGCGATGCAGGCCGCGATGCAGTGGTCGCCCTCGGAGCAGCCGGCGACACAGGAAGCACCAGGTCGAGCGCATCCGGGGTCACGCCCGTAATGGGAGGGATTGCCGGCCCACTCGGCGCCGGACGTTCGACATCGGACAATAACCGATCGATTGGCGGCAGGAACTGATCGACCGCGATATCGAATGGAACCGGTGCCGGCGGCCAGGCGCCGGACTTCGGCGGGTCGCCAATATCGTTGCGGGCAGACAGTGGGCGACGAGGGTCGTTCGGATTGACAGGTGGACCAACCTCGGTGATCGTTCGCGGTACGTGCTTGATCAGATCGAGTGGATCGGCAGGGCGATACCCCTCGCCTTCTTCCTCATAATCATCTTCGCGTTGACGAATGATAGCCGACATGCCGACCCGACCGAACAGCAACCAGTCGATCCCCACCCAGCCGAGGCCGGCGGTTGCAATGCCGGCCAATACGGCCAACAAGCTGCGGTCATCTTGTGAAATGGGCGGTTCGGCCTGGACCATGACGCGCGAAAGGCCGCTTATCGTAGTCAGTTTTTCGAGAGCATGCTGCGGTAGAGCAAGAACAAGAAAGGCCGCAGCCGCACCGATGAGAATCGCCAGCGCGATCCCCATCAGCAGGCTGGTATGCCTGTTCATCTCTTTGCGAACCATCAATACGCCCATGCTACACCTGTCAAAACGCCGTCACTCGTGCCGCTCGATTCCGTCAGCCCGCCGGATAGGCACGCCTCCGAGCGAGTTGTTCATATATAGGCTGATACCGTGACACATTCACGGCCCAGTTGCGCTCCCGTTCGACAAAGATGCGACCATCCGCGCGGCGCTGGTCCCAGCCCGATCGATCGTCGAGTAGATCGCCAAGCGCTTTGGCCATTGCCGGCGGATCGTCTGGTGGAAACAGGGTGCCCGTTACCCCATCCTCGATGAGTTCGCGATGCCCCCCCACATTCGACGCGGCCACGAGCCGCCGCTGCGCCATGGCTTCAAGTGGTTTGAGTGGCGTCACCAGATCGGTGAGCCGCATCAATTTTCGCGGATAGGCCAGCACGTCGATCAGGCTGTAATAACGTTCAACCTCGTGATGCGGAACCCGGCCAACGAAATGAATGCTCGCAGCTGCCGGTGACGCCGACGACTGCTTCCGCAGCGCATCTTCCATTGGGCCGCCACCGACCAGCAGCAGGGCCGCATTCGGACGCCGCGCAACCAGCAATGGCATCGCGGCGATCAGATCATCCAGCCCCTCATAGTCGTAAAAGGATCCAATGAAGCCGATCACGTCGCAGCCTGCTAGGCCCAATTGCGCACGAAGCGCCTCGTCGGGTGGCGGCGGATCGCCAAACAGTTCGAGATCGACGCCATTCGGCGACACCATGATCTTGTCCGGGGCGACACCCCGACCGATCAGATCGCTCCGCAATCCTTCGCAGATTACCGCCACCGCATCGGCGCGCGCGACGACGTAGTTTTCCAAAGTCCGGGTCAGGCGATACATCAGCGAGCCTTCGCGGCCCGTGCCGTTGCCGACGGCAGCATCTTCCCAGAAAGCCCGTATCTCATAGAGAAGCGGCAGACCCAGCGCTTTCGCTGCACGCAGCCCGGCGATGCCGTTTAACGCCGGCGAGTGGGCGTGCAGCAGGTCAGGCTTCCATTCTGCGGCCACCGCCGCCGCACGGCGGGACAGGGCCGCGACCTCACGAATTTCACCGATCGGCGCCCGCGCCGGTTTGATGGCCGGCGTTCGCCGAAAGATCAGTCCATCCTGCGCGTCCGGATCCGGGCTGGGGAGGTTGTAACGAGGCCCGGTGACCCCCCGAACCTCCCAGCCCATCTCGATCTGCGCCTTCATGATTGCGCGGGTGCGAAATGTATATCCGCTGTGAATCGGCAGGCTATGGTCGAGGATATGAAGGATTTTCATGCAGGTGCGAAGGCGCACGATCGGGTGCGACTTGTCAACCCGTTTCGGCGCTGTTCCGTCAGTTGCCGCGGCCCGCGGACACCCTCCGATTCATCCAACGCTGCGCCGGCCGCTCGATGATATTATACAGTGCAAACGACATGAACAGGGTCAGCGCCAGGTAAACGGCCAGCAATGGCAAGGCAATATCGTCGGGATTATCGACGAACAGCAATTTGAACATCTTGAACAAGATGCTGTGCACCAGATAGGTCGCGTAGCTCACCGTGCCAAGCCAGTGGATCAGATCGCCGTTGAGCGGGTTGCGCCTCCAGCCCGACGACAGCGCCAGAAACAGGGTGAGCGCGGCGAAAGCCATGAAGATGCTGAGCGGTTCGGCCCCTGCCGTCAAATAAAGGATAAGCCCGCCCGCAGCGATCAGTACACATATCAGGGCCGGCAATCGTTCATTCGAGCGCCAACGCAGCCACAGCGCGCTCAGGATCGTGCCCGCACTGAATTCGAGAATGCATCGCGGCAGGCCGAAATGCGGAATATCCGCGCCCAGCGACGTCAGCCCGAACGCCATCGACAGGGCGTACATTGATGCCAGCAGAACGCACAGAGCCGTGACCAGCGCGATTGCGGGCCATTTTTCCCAGCGGACGGCGACGACAATGATGGGAAAGAACAGATAGGCGGCCCACTCGCAACTGATCGACCACGCCGGATGATTCCAGCTCAACGCACTGGTAAAACCCCAATTCTGGGCCAGCAACAGATGAAGCGGCAATTCGCCAACCGGATAATCGTCCGGCCCGGCCTTGCCCAGCCCCCAGCATAATAGAAGGAAACCCACTGCCCAAAGCAGCATGAACAGGTGCAGCGGATAGATCCGCGCGAGGCGCCGCCACAGGAACCGCGGCACACCGCTGATCCCCTGCTCGCGGAGCTGGCCAGCATAATTGAGCCAGATGACGAAGCCTGACAGGATGAAGAAGAAATCGACCGCCAGATACCCCCTTGCCAAAAAGCCGACGAGTGCAGGCGGCAGCGATGGCGCCGCGGACAGGCGAATATGATAGAGAACCACATACCAGGCCGCGATGCCACGGATCGATGTCAGCGCGCGGAGTTCCGTCCCGATTTGCATTATCGGCGTGGAGAGGGCAGCGCACAGACTGCGGCTTCCCACCCGAATAATTCGTTTCCTGCACGAGACATTGACGGTGTATGAAATCGACATCCGCTATGGATCGGACGGACGGGATCGGGGATATCGATATCGGTCATGTGCCCATTCAAGGCGCACGATAGTGATTCGCTTGTCAACCTGTTTCGTTCCGGAATTTCATCCCATGATCGACACATTATCGTTGCTGCTCTCGCACTTCCTGATGTTGTTCGTGATCTTCAAGGTGATGAACAATCCGGATCTGAATTCCGAGCCGACACCATACGGTCGACGATTCAAGACGGTTGGCCCGCGTGCGTGATCTATTCCTGATCGGGTTCATCGCGCTTATCGCGTTGCTCGGTCTGCGGCGGCCCTTCCTGTTCATCTGCGGCTATATCTATATCGATATCGTTTCGCCGCAGCGCATCTCCTACTATCTGCTAAATTCGATCCCGATCTCGCTGATCTTCTTCATTCTGTCCTTCGGCGGATGGGTGCTCAACGACGACAAAGTCCAGGCGAAGCCCAGCCCCCGGCAGATCCTGCTGATCCTGCTTCTCGCTTTGTGCGCCTATACAACGACAACCGCGGATTTCCCGATCGAAGCCGCGGATAAATGGTCGTGGGTCTGGAAGGCATTGGTATTCGCCATCTTCCTGCCGATGACACTCTACACCAGGCTGCGGATCGAAACCGTGCTGGCGTTCATGCTGCTGTCGGTGTCATCGATCGTGGTGGTAGGCGGCATCAAGACGCTGGCGGGCGGCGGCGGTTATGGCACGCTGAACCTGATGGTCGCGAACAACAGCGGCATGTATGAAGGCAGTACGATATCCGCCTTCTCGATCGCCATCATCCCGCTGATCCTGTTCATGGCGAAATATTCGACAATCGTTAAACCCAATATCGTCTCACGAATCTATTGCTACTCGCTGGCCTTCGCCTGCCTGTTGATCCCGATCGGTACGCAGACACGCACCGGATTGCTCTGCATAGCCTTGTTGGCCGTCCTCGAACTGCGCGCCGCCAAGCGCCGTATGCTCTATCTGGGAATCATGGCCAGCATCGCGCTTGTCTCGATTCCGTTTCTACCGAAGAGCTATTCGGCCCGGATGGACACCATCAAGGGCTATAAGGGCGATGCTTCGGCGGCGACGCGCCTGGCAGTATGGAAGTGGACGATCGGTTATGCCGCCGATCATCCATTCGGCGGCGGTTTCAACGTCTATCTGGCCAACAAGATAACAATCGATCTCTCTTATACCGCCCCCGATGGAACGATCATGCGGGCCGTGGGCTATGACGCCGGTCGGGCATTTCACAACAGCTATTTCGAAATGCTCGGCGAACAGGGTTATCCCGGGCTCGTTCTCTTCCTGATGATCCATCTGGGTGGTCTGATCCGAATGGAAAGTATCCGACGAACCTACCGCAAGACGGAAGGAGAAAACGAATGGGTGCCGCATCTTGCAGCGGCCTTGCAGCATGGTCACCTGATCTACCTGTTAGGCGCTTCATTTGTGGGCATCGCGTTTCAGCCCTTCATCTATCAGGTCGTCGCGGTCGAGATCGGTTTCGACCGCTATGTTCAACACTATGTGAAGAAGCGCGTATGGAACCCGTTCCGCAAGCGGCATGGGCAGGATCCCGATGAATTCCATGACTCCGAGCTGCCGGCTTCACCGGCCGAACCAGCCAAGCAGATCAAGGGTTTCAAACAATCGCCATCTCGCTGAATGCAGACACCATCATGATCGGTAAGACGGAAATTTTCGTGAACATTGGCACTCCTCCCCTGCTGCGATCGCCGGCCGATCTGGGGCGACTCTTCGATCAAACCGCAGTCTGGATAACCGAGCATTATCTGACCATCGGCGTCGCCATGATCTTCGGCACGATCATCGCCGCAATCCTCTACGGCATACGCGCCTTCGGGATGCGACTATGCCGGCCGGATCGTTCGACCGGGCATTGGCCGACGATTATCGGCCAGGCGATCGCGCGCACCAGCATGTTCTTCATTCTGACGCTTTCGGCCGAGATCGTCAGCAGCTATGCGGCACCGCCGGGAGCGCTGGCCGCCACCGTCCGTTTCCTGTTCACGGTGGCGACGGCGGTGCAGGCCGCGGTCTGGGTGCGCGAACTGATTATCGGCATCGTCGAATATCGCGCCGGCGATGATGATTCCTTGTCCACGCTGGGCAGCGCGGTGGGGATCATCCGGCTGCTGGTGACGGTCGTCTGCTTCGCGATCGCCGTGCTGCTGATCCTCGACAATCTCGGCGTCAACATCACGGGTCTGGTCGCCGGCCTCGGCGTCGGCGGTATCGCTATCGGCCTGGCGGCGCAGGGCATCTTTTCAGATCTGTTTGCAGCGCTTTCGATCATCTTCGACAAGCCGTTTCGCCGGGGTGATGCGGTTCGATGGGATCAGACATCGGGAACCGTTGAATCCATCGGCCTCAAGACTACGCGCGTGCGGGCGCTGACCGGCGAAGAGGTCGTGATCTCCAATGCCAATCTGCTCAACAAGGAATTGCATAACCTTGCCCGCCTTGCCCGCCGACGATCGATCCTCTCATTCGGCCTCGCCTATCAGACACCCCCGGAGGTTTGCCGGAAAATACCCGATATTGTCGGCGCCATCGTTGCGGCGGCAGAGAGCAGCCATCTGGTTCGGTGCGGCATGACGGGATTCGGGGCGTCGACTCTCGATTATGAACTGCAGTTCGATGTCATGTCGGATGATCCCAATGTGGTATTCCGAATCCGTAACGGTATCTGCATCACGATATTGGAGACGTTCGCGCGCGAAGGCATCCAGTTCGCTTATCCAACCCAAACGACGTTCACGGCGGCACCCGACGGTCACATGGTCATGCCATATGCGGAACCGATCGCAAAAACTTGAACGCGCGGATATACCCGCGTTTTAGCCCCACAATCCGGCATCGGGTGGCAGCGCAACGCCGCGCTCAAACGAAACGGAGCACTCGCGATCGCGGGCGAGCAATAGCGGGCCATCGATATCGACCCATTTTGCTGTCTGCGCCACTAGCATGGCGGGGGCGATTCCCAGCGACGTCGAGAGCATGCAACCCACCATGAGATCGAGCTTCATCGCGTGGGCGCTAGAAGCCAATGCCAGCGCCTCGGTGAGGCCGCCGGCCTTATCGAGTTTGATATTGATCGCGGCATAGCGACCGGCACAGCGTGCCAGATCGGTCCGGTCCTGGCAGCTCTCATCCGCGCACAGCGGAATGGGTGAATCGACGTTGTCGAGCAGGTCGTCGCAACCGGCCCGCACCGGTTGTTCGATCAGTTCGACGCCGAACGGCAGCAAGGCCGCCGCCTCGGCCACGACGTCCCGATCGGTCCAGCTTTCGTTCGCGTCGACGATCAGCCGCGCCCGCGGCGCGCCGCGACGGACGGCCGCCACACGCTCGACATCCCCCGCCCCGGCCAATTTGAGCTTCAAAAGGGGATATGTATCGGCGGCAGCGCGCGCATCCGCCTCCATCGTTCCGGGATCGGCAAGCGATATGGTGAAGGCGGACTGCACCGGGGCGAGGCGTCTGAGCCCTGCCAATGCCCACACTGGACGCCGTTCGAGCTTTGCCTCCAGATCCCACAACGCGCAATCCACCGCATTGCGCGCGGCGCCTCGCGGCAACAACTGCAACAGGTCGGCGCGTTCGGCACCATCGGCAACCGATGCCGCGACGGACATCGCCTGTGTCAAAACGCTCTCGGCGCTTTCGCCATGGTAATAGATCGCGGTACCTTCGCCCCGCCCGACGCATCCCTCCTCACGGATCTCGACAACCACAAGGTCGACATGCGTCTTTGCGCCGCGTGCTATCGTGAACGCCCCGGCCACCGGCCAGGTCTCGATTCGCGCCGACAACGAACGCATCAGGTCAACGACGAACTGCTGGCGCGTCGCGGTATGGCGCGAGGATCGGTCGCCGGCCACAACGGCTGCGGCAGGATCCTGCCCTTGCGTTCAAACGCCGCCTTGATCTCGGGGCGGTTCAGGAAGGCCAGCCACAAATTGCGCAGACGCGAGGGCGCTGGCGCCCATGTCGAATTGGGGGGCTGAAACTGCACGATGAGATTGCTCGACACATCGCCGTCATCAAAGGCTTTCAGCGCAATCTGGGAAGCCTCCGCATCGCGCTTGGCGCATAACAGCGCCTCGATCGTGGCGGCTTGATTCTGGCCTGACAATGCCTTCAGCCGATCGACGGCGATGTTTGCCTCGTCGATACGTCCCAGCGCCGATAACGCGCACACCTCGGTGCGATCAAGCCAACGCTTGCCGAAATCGGTCAACATGCCGCTGGCCTTGTCCAAGGCGATACGCGCGGTCGCCAGCGCCTCATCTTCGCGACCGATCTCGTCGAGAAACTCGGCAAAGTTGACGAACGCCGGCGTCGCTTCCGGCATCTGGCTCAGGTCGAGCGCCATGAAACCGTTGAAGAGATTGACCGCATCATCATCGCGCTTCAACGCCGCGAAGGCCCGCGCACGGTAGAGCAAGATACGGACCGCATCCCGGCTGATGCCGGCATGGATGGTTACTCCGTCGGTCATATCGACGACGTCGTTATAACGCCCGAGCAGCAACATCGCATTCGTGGCATCGCGAAGTGCGGCTTCAGAATCAGGATTGTTCGCGAAGAAGCCGAGCCTGTCCCGAGCAAAGCGATCAACGGTCGCGCCGCTCTGCGGCCCAAGCTTGCGTTCGATGGCAGGCCAGAGCGGCGCATAATGGCGTTCGATCGCCATGCTTGTCAGCATCTCAGGCTGATCGATCCGATCGAGCAATGCGGCCGCATCATCGACCTTGCCGTTACCCAGCAGAGCTTCGATCGCTCCCTGGGCAAAATTGAGCCGCAACTCAGGAAAGTCGGCAGGTTGCCAATCGGCCTGCGCCAACGCGACGAGCATGTCGGCGCGCGCCTGATAGGCATGCTGCTCGGTCAGGCGGACCGAAATGGCGCGCACCGAAGCGCCGGTCAGTATTTCCAGGCTCTGCGGTGATGACGTGGCCAATGTGGTGATCTGCTTTGCGGCATCGACGAAGCGGCCTTCATCGGCTGCCACCAATATGCCGAAGGCCTGCACCAGCCCGTCGCGCGGCATCGATTTCGCCAGCTCACGCTGCACGGCCGGAATGTCCGCGGCGCGCCCGTCGACGCCGAGACACATCAGGCGCAGCCGCTGAACGATCGCCCGGGTGAGATCGTCGCCAAGCCGCGGAACCAGGGGGTCGAGCGCGACCAGAGCGGCATGGCAGTCCTGCCCGGCAATCGCCCGCTGCGCGGCCGCAAGCGCGCGCTTCAGATCATCGGCGGGAACCGCATTCCCGGTCGATGGCATCTGCGCAGCAAGCGGGAGCGGCACCGATAGCGCCAGTGCCGTAGCAGTGAACCAACGCGCAACAAGAACCCGCTTCAGGACGGAGCGGCCAAATGAGCAAAAGGCGCCGGACCTAACCGGCATGCTGCGCGATCCATGCTTCGACCTGCGGCGCAATCACATCACGCCAGCGGCGACCATTGAAGATGCCATAATGGCCAACGCTTTCGGCCATGAGATATTTCTTGTGCTTGGCCGGCAATCTGGTGGCAATCTTCAAAGCCGCCTTTGTCTGGCCCAGCCCCGAAATGTCGTCATTCTCTCCTTCGATTGCGAGCAGCCCGATGTCGGTGATCGCCGCCGGGTCCACATTGCGCCCGCGATGCATCATCTCGCCTTTCGGCAGCAGATGCTTCTGGAAGACGACTTCGATCGTCTGAAGGTAGAATTCGGCCGCCATATCGCACACCGAACGATATTCGTCGTAAAACGCCTTGGTCGCATCGGCGCTTTCATCATCGCCGACGACCAGATGCTTGAACATGCTCCAGTGGCTGACAAGATGATTGCCCAGGTTCATCGCCATGAAGCCGGTCAATTGCAGGAAGCCCGGATAGACCCGGCGCCCGGATCCCGGATAGAAAGCGGGCACCCGATGGATCACATTCTGTTCGAACCAGCTATGCGGGCGCTGGGTCGCGACCGTGTTGACCGCGGTGGGGGCTTCGCGCGTATCGATCGGCCCGCCCATCATCGTCAGCGTCGCCGGGCGGCAGGGATTGCCGTCGGCGGACATCACCGCCGCGGCCGCATAAGCCGGCACCGAAGGCTGGCACACCGCCAGCATATGCGTGCCCGGGCCGATCTTCTCGAGAAAGGCAATCAAATAGTCGACATAATCGTCGAGATCGAAATGTCCCTGGTCGAGCGGCACCTGCCGCGCGTCACGCCAATCGGTGATATAGACGTCACAACTCTGCATCATCCGCGCGACGGTGCCGCGTAACAAGGTCGCATAATGGCCGGACATCGGCGCGACGATCAGCAATTTTGGCTGACCGGAAATGCCCTTGCGACGGAAGCGCTTCAGCTGCCCGAAGGGCTTGCGCATGATGATTTCCTCGGTCACCGGCACGGTCCGTCCATCGACCACCACTTCGGTGAAACCGAAATCTGGTTTTCCGCGCGATGCCGATGCATGGGCGAACACGTCGAGGCCCGACGACATCATCGGCGCCATGCTGCTGTACGACATCGGATTCAGCGGATTCTGGAGCCATCCGGCGCCGATATTCGCCCAAGCGCTAGCCGCCGACAGCAGCCCCCGTTGAAACTCATACGCATCGTACAGCATTCACATCTCCGACAAGCGCCAGCCTTCGCGCTTTACGTCCAAATCGACGATCCGCGCAATGCGGCGCCGCAATCGTTCTCGATCGTCAATGTGGGCATTGCACCGCGATATTACGATAGCGTTTAGCACGGTCGCACAGCATCGATTGAGCCCGCCCCGACAAATTGCTAGGCGCTTGGCCATGACAGAAACCGAAACGACCGCCGTTCCCGTCCGCAAGATCGGCGACCTTGCCATGGTCTGGCATTTTGCACGGCGCTATCCGGGCCAGATCGTAGGCGCCATCATCGCACTGATCGTCGCCGCCAGTGCCACGCTCGCCATACCAGCGGGCTTCCGGCTGGTCATCGACAAGGGATTCATCGCGTCCGGCGGCAACGTGGCCCCCTATTTCCGCGGTCTCCTGCTGACCGTCCTGATCATGGCGATCGCGACGGCAATACGCTTCTATTTCGTGTCCTGGCTCGGCGAGCGGGTTGTGGCGGACATCCGGATCGCCGTGCAAGCGAACCTCCTGCGCCTGGCACCCCGCTTCTTCGAAGAGAACAGGCCCTCCGAAATCGCCTCCCGGCTTACCGCCGATACGTCGGTGATCGAGCAGGTGGTGGGAACCACCGTGTCGGTTGCGCTTCGCAACCTCTTTCTCGCCATTGGCGGCATCATCTATTTGTTCGCGGTTACCCCGAAGCTCGCGGCCATGTTGCTGCTCGGCATTCCGCTCATCATGCTGCCGATCATCCTTATGGGCCGCCGCCTGCGGGGCCTGTCGCGTAGCAGCCAGGATCGCATTGCCGATCTCGGTGCGATGATCGCGGAAGTGCTCGGCGCGATGAAGATCGTCCAGGCATTCGGACAGGAACAGCGCGAGGCGGAGCGGTTCGGTGGCGCCGTGGGCAGCGCCTTCGCCACGTCGAAGCGCCGGATCATCGTGCGCGCCGTGATGACCGCAATCGTCATGCTGCTGATGTTCGGATCGATCACGATGGTGATGTGGCAGGGTGCGAACGACGTTGCCGCCGGCCGCATCAGCGGCGGCGCGATCGCCGCGTTCATCCTGACCGGCGGCCTGGTCGCCGGGGCCTTCGGCGCTTTGAGCGAAGTTTATGGCGATATCGTCCGTGCCGCCGGCGCCGCCGGGCGGCTTGCCGAGCTCCTGACCGAGCAGCCCGATATCGCCGCACCGGCGCATGCAACGCCGTTACCGCTGCCCCCGGTCGGCCGGCTGACTTTCGATCATGTCACCTTTCGTTATCCGACCCGTCAGGACGTCAAGGCGCTCGACGATTTCTCGTTGTCGATCGAACCGGGTGAAATGGTCGCGGTCGTCGGACCATCCGGCGCCGGCAAATCAACCCTGCTCCAGCTCGCACAGCGCTTTTATGATCCGGAAGGCGGCGCTTTGCGGCTCGACGGCGTTGCGCTTCCCGACGCCGACCCGGCCGAAATTCGCCGCCGGCTGGCGATCGTGCCGCAGGAAACGGTGATCTTCGGCGCTTCGGCCCGCGACAATCTGCGCTATGGTCGCTGGGACGCCGATGATGAGGCGATATGGTCTGCTGCCGAAGCCGCCAACGCCGCCGAATTCCTGCGCGCTTTGCCGGGAGGGCTCGACAGTTTTCTGGGGGAGAGCGGTGCACGGCTTTCGGGCGGCCAGCGCCAGCGAGTCGCTATCGCCCGCGCCCTGCTTCGGGATGCGCCCATCCTGCTGCTCGACGAAGCAACATCGGCACTGGACGCCGAATCCGAACGTCTCGTGCAGGACGCGCTTCACCGCCTGATGAAGGGCCGCACCACCATCGTGATCGCCCACCGCCTCGCCACCGTGCGCGCGGCCGATCGGATCATCGTGATGGACAAGGGCCGGATCGTCGAGCAGGGCAATCATGCGAGCCTGAGCGCGCATGAAGGCCTCTATGCCCGGCTCGCCCGGCTGCAGTTCAGCGATATGGCGGCGTAGAAGGCTGAGTTGAAAATGCCGATTCTGGCACATATTTTTTTCATGTCATCCTGAACTTGTTTCAGGATCCACTTTTCAACAAGAGAGGCTTCGCTTGTTACTCGGTGGATGCTGAAACAAGTTCAGCATGACGATAAAAAACGCCGCCATTCGATCACGCCTTATAGCTGCCGTCGAGCAGCTTGATGATCGCCGAGAAATCCTTGCCGCCGGCACCCAGATTGGCGAACGCCTGATAGAGCGACTCCGCATGGCCGCCCATCGGTACGCTGGCGCCGACGCCCTGCGCGGCCTCGACCGCAAGCTTCAGATCCTTGAGCATCAGCGCGGTCGCAAACCCGCCTTCATAATCGCGGTCGGCGGGGGTTTCCGGGCCGACACCGGGCACCGGGCAATAGCTGGTCATCGACCAGCTCTGGCCTGATGCCTTCGATGAAATATCGAAGAAGGTCTGTGGGTCTAGGCCGAGCTTCTGGGCCAGCACGAACGCTTCGCAGGTTGCGACCATCGTCGCCCCCAACAGCATGTTGTTGGCGATTTTGGCTGCCTGGCCCGATCCGATCGGCCCGGCATGGATCACAGCCTTGCCCATTTGCGACAGGATCGGTTCGGCGCGGGCAAAATGCTCGGCACTGCCGCCCACCATGAAGGTCAAGGTACCGGCATTGGCCGCCGCGATGCCACCGGATACGGGCGCATCGACCATAGCCAGCCCCTTTGCCGAAGCCGCCCCGCCGACCGCCTTCGCGCTGGCGACATCGATCGTCGAGCAATCGAGCAGCAGCGCCGTCGCGGGGGCCGCCGCAAAAATCTCGCTCTCATAAACCGCGCGGACGTGCGTGCCGGCGGGCAGCATCGTCACGATGAACTCAGCATCGGCTGCGGCTTCTGCGGCCGAACTCACCGGCAAGCAGCCGGCGGCCTTCGCCCGATCAAGCGCGGCCTGCGCCAGATCGAACGCCCGCACGTCATGACCGGCCTTGGCAAGGTTCGCGGCCATCCCGCCGCCCATATTGCCAAGCCCTACGAATCCTATCGTCGCCATCTTATTTTCCTGTCCAGTTGCCGGGGCGCTTTTCTACAAATGCCGTCATCCCCTCACCCTTGTCAGCCGTCGCGCAGAGGCCGCCGAACAGCCGGCGCTCGAACAGCAATCCCTGGCCAAGCGTCGATTCGAACGCCGTGTTGATCATTTCCTTGTTCGCGATCGCCGCCAGCGGCGCCATCCCGGCGATCGCCTTGGCCATCTTGAGCGCTTCGGCCTCGAGGTCGGCGAGCGGCACGATCTTCGAACAGAGATTGGCCTTCTCGGCCTCGACGGCGTCCATCATCCGCCCTGTCAGGCACATGTCCATCGCCTTCGACTTGCCGACCGCACGCGTCAGCCGCTGCGATCCACCCATGCCTGGCGCAACGCCGAGCTTGATCTCGGGCTGGCCGAATTTGGCGTTATCGGCGACGATCATGATATCGGCCATCATCGCCAGTTCGCAGCCGCCGCCCAAAGCGAACCCGGCCACCGCCGCGATCCACGGCTTGCGGGTTGCCGTGACACGTTCGAACCCGGCGAAATAATTCTCGCCGAACATCTCGGCAAAGCCCTTGGGCTGCATCTCCTTGATGTCGGCACCCGCCGCGAACGCCTTTTCACTGCCGGTCAGCACAGCGCAGCGCTGATTGGGATCGGCATCAAACGCACCAAAGGCTGCGATCAGATCGGTCAGAACCTGCGAATTGAGCGCATTGAGCGCCTGCGGGCGGTTCAAACGGATCAGCGTGACCGCATCATGCTTTTCGACAAGCAGCGTTTCATAGCTCACGGGCGTTTCCTTCATGCAATTGGCAGCGGGGTCCAAGCCTCTCCCTGCGGGAGCGGAGCGAATATCGCATCGATCATGGCGGTGTCGGTCGCCTCGGGGGTCGCCGGGTTCCAGCGTGGGGCATTGTCCTTGTCGACGATCAGTGCGCGGACGCCTTCGACGATATCGGGCTGCCCCATCACATGGCTCACCACCGCATATTCCATCCGCATCTCGTCAGCGAAATCGTCGATGCCCGCCGCCTCGGCGAGCAACCGGAGCACGATCTTGCAGGACATCGGCGATTTCCCGGAAAGGATTTTGAGCTGCGTGTCCGCCCATTCACTCTTGTCTGCGGCCAGCGCCGCGAGGATATCCTCATAGCGATCGGATGCGAACAGCCTGTCGATCTGCGGCTGCGCGTCGAGGATTGGCGCAGCCGGCAGCATCGCTGCCGCGCTGCGCAGAGCGGAATCGATCGCGGCGGGATTGCCGATGATGTCGGCCTTGAGCGCGTCGACATGCTCGCTCGCGACATAATCGGTGCCGAGGCCCAGTGCCCTGCATTCCGCACCATTGAGCCGCGCGCCCGTCAGCCCGACATATTGGCCCAGCCGCCCGGGCAAACGCGAAAGATAGCGCCCGCCGCCAACATCGGTAAACAGGCCGATCCCGGTCTCCGGCATCGCATAGTTCGTACGTTCGGTGACGATCCGGTAGCGGCAGGGCTGCGATATGCCGACGCCACCGCCCATCGTGATGCCGTCCATGAACGCCACCAGCGGCTTGGCATAAGTGAACAGCTGATGGTTGAGCCGATATTCCTCATGGAAGAAGGCGCAGGCCGCCACGCCATCGGTCGCGGCGCTTTCGGCAATCGTTCGGATGTCGCCGCCCGCGCAGAATCCCCGGCCCTCGGCATGATCGATCAGCACCGCATCGATCGACGCATCCTCCGCCCATTCCGAAAGTGCGGCGATCATCATCGTGCACATAGTGTGGGTAAGCGCGTGGATCGTCTTCGGGCGATTGAGCCGGATGCGGCCAACGCGCCCTTCGACCGAAATCAGAAGCTCGTCGCTCATTTCACGATATCCCGTCCGATGATCATCCGCATGACTTCATTGGTGCCTTCGAGGATCCGGTGAACCCGCAGATCGCGCAGCAATTTCTCGATCGGATAGTCCTGTAGATAGCCGTAGCCGCCGAACAACTGAAGCGCGCGATCGACCACCGACCACCCCGTATCGGTCGCGAACCTCTTGGCCATCGCCGCGAAGCGCGTCTTGTCCGGCGCGCCTTCGGTGACCTTCACCGCCGCCGTGTAGAGCAGCATGCGCGCAGCCTGCAATTCGGTTTCCATATCGGCCAGGGTGAACTGCGTCGCCTGAAAGTCGGCGATCGCCTGGCCGAACTGGCGCCGCTCCTTCGTGTAGCGGACCGCCTCGTCCAGCGCGCGCTGCGCGCCGCCCAGCGAGCAGGCACCGATATTGAGCCGACCGCCATCGAGCCCCGCCATGGCGATCTTGAAGCCTTCGCCCTCCGCGCCGATGCGATTGGCGACGGGCACACGTACGCCGTCGAAATTGACCTGCGCCGTGGGCTGGGAATGCCAGCCGAGCTTCTTCTCCTGCCCGCCGAAGCTGACGCCCGGCATGTCCTTCTCGATCACGAGGCACGAAATGCCCTTGGGCCCGTCGACACCGGTGCGAACCATCGTCACATAGAGGTCGTTGGCCCCGCCGCCCGAAATGAAGGCTTTCGATCCAGTGACCACATAATCATCGCCATCGCGCACCGCTTTGGTGCGCAAACTTGCAGCGTCCGATCCGGCGCTCGGCTCGGTCAGGCAATAGCTGGCGATCAGATCGCAGGCGATGAGCTGCGGGAGATATTTGTCGCGCGCCTCGGCGCTGCCGAAGCTGTCGATCATCCATGCCGACATGTTGTGGATCGAAATGAAGGCGGAGGTCGACGGACAGCCATAGGCCATCGCTTCCATGATCAACGCGGACTCAAGGCGGCCCAGGCCGATCCCGCCGCCATTTTCGGAAACATAGATGCCACCGAAACCGAGATCCGCCGCCGCCTTGACGACATCGCGCGGAAAATGGTGAGTTTCGTCCCATTCGGCCGCGAACGGCGTGATAGCGTCGGCGGTGAACTTCTGCGCCATTTCCTGAATGGCGCGCTGCTCGTCGGTGAGATCGAACTGGCTCATGCCGTGCCCCTGCTTATGGCGGTCCTCACCTCAAGCACTCCCTTGAACGGGCGCATCTTGCAATAGACGAGGTTACCGCAAAAGCCCCGCTTATTCAGGCGGGGTTTTGGGACGGAATAAGGCTGCGACTGTATTGCCGTCCTTCTCCGCCCCCTTACGACATTACGACATTGTCGGGATGATGAACGCGCTTTCGCCGGTGCCGCCGCCGTCGGGCCAGCGCTGCGTCACCGTCTTGACCTTGGTCCAGAAGCGCAGGCCTTCCATGCCGTACTGGTTGTGATCGCCGAAGCCCGAACGCTTCCAGCCGCCGAACGAGTGATAGGCGACAGGCACCGGGATCGGCACGTTGATGCCGACCATGCCGACGTTCACGCGCTGGGCGAACTCGCGCGCAGCGTGGCCGTTGCGCGTGAAGATCGCGACGCCGTTGCCATATTGATGCTGGCTGGGAAGCGCGAGTGCCTCCTCGAAATCCTTCGCGCGGACGATCTGGAGGACGGGCCCGAAGATTTCCTCCTGATAGGTCCGCATCGTCGTCGTGACCTTGTCGAACAGGGTCGGTCCAACGAAGAAGCCCTTCTCATGCCCCTGCAGGTTGAAACCACGGCCGTCGATGACGAGTTCCGCGCCCTCGTCCACACCCATCTGGATATAATTTTCGACCTTCGCCTTGTGCGCGGCGGTGACGACCGGCCCGTAATGCGCCTCCTTGTCGGTCGAGATGCCGACACGCAGCGCCTGGATCGCGGGAATCAGCATTTCGCGCAAACGATCGGCGGTGTCCTGGCCCACCGGAACGACCACCGGCAGCGCCATGCAACGCTCGCCCGCCGAACCGAAGGCCGCGCCGCACAGATCGTTGACGACCTGATCCATATCGGCGTCGGGCATGACGATGCCATGGTTCTTGGCGCCGCCCATCGCCTGGACGCGCTTGCCGGCGGCAACGCCGCGCTGATAGACATAATGCGCGATATCGGACGAGCCGACAAAGCTGACCGCCTTGATCTCGGGATGATCGAGGATCGCGTCGACCATTTCCTTGTCGCCCTGCACAACCTGCAGGATGCCGTCGGGAAGGCCGGCTTCGGTCATCAGCTCGGCCAGCCGGATCGGCACGGAAGGATCGCGCTCCGACGGCTTGAGGATGAAGGCATTGCCGACCGCGATCGCCATCCCGAACATCCACATCGGGATCATGCCCGGGAAGTTGAACGGCGTGATCCCAGCGACGATGCCGAGCGCCTGGCGCATGCTATAAACGTCAATGCCGGGGCCCGCGCCCTGCGTCAATTCGCCCTTCAGGACATGCGGGATGCCGCAGGCGAATTCGATAACCTCGAGGCCGCGCTGAATGTCGCCCTTGGAATCCGCGATCACCTTGCCATGCTCGGCAGAGAGCATGTGCGCCAGCTCTTCCATGTTCGCCTCGATCAGCTCCTTGAAGCGGAACATCACGCGCGCCCGGCGCTGCGGATTGGTCGCTGCCCATGCCGGCTGCGCCGCCTGTGCGAGCGCCACCGCCTTGTCGAGATCGGCAGGCGTGCCGAGCCCTACCCGGGCCTGCACTTCGCCATTGTTCGGATCGAACACGTCGCTGAAGCGGCTCGCGGGGGCCTGGGCGCCGCCGGCAAGATAATGGGAAATTTCGCGGATTGCAGTGGCCATATCGATCTCCATTCTTGCAGCGCCTCTTGGCTTTCCGCCGCCGCCCACGCAAGCCCTTGGCGGTGCAGATCTAACCTGCAATAATGCAGGCCATGCGCTGGGATGACCTTCAATTTTTTCTGGGCGTCGCCCGAACGGGCCTGCTTGCCTCAGCCGCACGGCAGCTCGGCGTTGATGCGACGACCGTCGGGCGGCGCATCCGCAGGCTTGAGGAAGCCTTGGGCCAGACCTTGTTCGAACAGAGCCGCGACGGCCACAGCCTTACCGAATCCGGCCGCAAGCTGCTCATTCAGGTCGAAGCGATCGAGCGTTCGGCCAATGCGATCGGCGGGGATTCCGGTGACGATGGCGATCAGGTGCGCGGCCGGCTCCGGATCAGCGCGTCGGAAGGCTTCGGCACCTGGCTGGTCGCCCATCATCTCGGGCAGTTCGCGGCGGCCTATCCCGGCGTTTCGATCGACCTTGCGGCGAACAGCGGCTTTCTCGATCCGTCCCGCCGCGAGGCCGATGTCGGCATTTTGCTCGGCCGGCCGCAACGCGGACCGCTGATCACCAAGAAGCTGACCGATTATACGCTGCGGGTTTACGCCTCGCGCCACTATCTCGCCGCGGCCGCTCCGCTGACCGAGCCGGTCGATCTGCGGCGACATGTTCTGGTCGGCTACATTCCCGACCTGCTATATTCGCCCGAACTGCGCTATATGGACGAAGTTCTTCCGGGTATCGAACCCAGGCTAAGATCATCGAGCATCAATGCCCAATATCGGCTGATCGCGGCCGGCGCCGGCGTGGGCGTCCTCCCCTGCTTCATCGGCGATCGCGATCCTTTGCTGGTGAGAATCCTGCCGGCGGTGCGGATCATGCGGTCCTTCTGGCTGGTAACGCATCAGGACACACGCCATCTGCCGCGCAACGGCGTGTTCGTTCAATGGCTGTCTGCGCTCGTCCAGCAGCGTCGCGACTGGCTGCTGGGGGATTGAAAATCCGCGGTATTTCGGGGAACCGCAACGCCTTCCGCCACGTTCTGATCGGGATAAACGATTTGTTTCTGTAGCGCTGGATTTGAGATGGCACGTGTACTGATCGTCGAGGACGAAATTTTCGTGGCTCTGGACCTCGAAAACATCCTCATGTCTTCGGGGTTTGCCGTAAGCGGCATCGCCGCCGATCAGGCGTCGGCGCTCGCCTTTGCCAGCGTCAGCGATGTCGCGCTGGTCGACGTAAACCTCCGCGATGGGCCGACCGGTCCCGCGATCGCCCGGACCCTCGCTCGCCAATATGGTATCAGTATCATATTCGTGACTGCAAACCCTGCCCAGATCGGGGAGTTCGAAGATCTGGCCCTCGAAGTCGTCAACAAGCCGTTCCGGGCTGATGCTATAATCTCATCGGTTCAGCATGCTGCAACGCAGGCCGAACGCAGCTTTCGCTCTACCAGCAGGGATGACGGTGGCACCTTCATGCCCCTTTACCTGAACGAGTCATCACGTCGACGGGAATCCTGATATCGGCACGGAAGCCCTGTCGATTCCAATTCCGCGAAATTGCGCCACCGAGCTGCCGTTCCACACTGAGACGAATAAGCTTCGTACCAAATCCCTCATGCGCGGGTGCATCGGCCGCCTGACCGCCCGTTTCGTTCCATTCCATTCGCCACTCATTCCCTTCCCGACGAATGTGGAGCCCCACGCTGCCGTCGATCGCCGCCAAGGCACCATATTTGACCGCGTTGGTCGCCAGTTCATGAAAGATGAGTGCGAGCGGCGTTGCCGAACGATCATCGATATCGGTATCTTCGCCGTCGATCACAATCCGGGCTCCACGACGATCATGATAGGGATGGAACAACTCCTTGAGCAGGCCATGAAGGCTTGTGTGCCTGTATCCTCCCTGCGATTGCGCGTGGCGCGGACGTACGAAATCATGCGCTCGCCCCAAAGCGAGAACGCGATCGCGCAGATCCGCCAGCGGTTCAACGAGTTCCGGACGGCCGCGGGAGGATAGGCCCACTAATCCCGCGATCACCGAAAAGATGTTCTTGATGCGGTGGCTCAATTCCTGCGTCACGGCCTCGCGATCTTCGATGGCGCGACGTTGATCGTCGATATCGGTGCACGTCCCGAACCAGCGCAAGATGGCTCCATCCGGATCACGGATCGGCATGGCGCGGGACACGACCCAACGATGTCGGTCCTGATGATGGACCAATCGATATTCGGCTTCATAGGGCTCACCGGCATATATGGCGTGCTGCCAAGTCTCTCGGGCATGGAGGCGATCATCTTCATGGATCAAATCGATCCAGCCATCACCATCCGCCACGCCGATCTTCGATCCCGTGAATTCATACCAGCGCGAATTGTGGTAATCGTGCAAACCGTCGATTCTAGCTGACCACAACATATGCGGTACGGCATCGGCCACACGATCGAGGTGCTCCATCGTGAATTCAGGTCTCGCCAAGCGGCCACGGCGCCGACGGCCGAAACCGGATTCTTTGCGGGCTTGTTCGGGAACCTCGCTCACGCCACTCCATTCCCCGGAGATTGTCGACCGGTTCAGTTCATGTCCGGCATGTGCAAGCACCGGCTTCATCCTGTCCAACCCTCGGCGGCGCGGCATGTTCCTATGCGCGGGATGGACCGTTTATCCGTCGCACTTCGTTCCGGCCGTGCACTTTTTTTCGCGCCCGAAGTGTCGCGCAGTGAACGGAACTGCGAAATGCGCGTTCCCGCTCCCCCGAACGGAGCACATTATGATCGACGTCAAAACCGCTGCACGCAACCGCCTGCTGGCGACCCTGCGCCAGAAAGATCTCGAAATATTGGTGCCGGGACTATCGCTGCATGAATGCACGGCCGGACGCATTCTTCAGGAAGCCGGCACTAACGTCACGCATGTATGGTTCCCGTGCGATGCAGCCGCCGCATCCTTCGTGGTCGCCGCAGACGACAGCCATGTCGTCGATACCGCGCTGATAGGTTCCGAAGGCGCGATCGGCGGCATCGTCTCGAACGGCCGACTTCCGGCATTCGCCCGGGCCCATGTCCAGTTCGGCGGCAGCTTTCTGCGCATGCACCTGGAGACGCTGTCCGCGGCGAAAAGCCGATCGATGATGATCGCCAATTGTTTTGCCCGTTATTCCGATTGCCTGGTCGCTCAGTTGTTCCAGTCGGCGGCGTGTAACGCCACGCACACCATCGCGCAGCGCCTCGCCCGCTGGCTCCTCGCCACCCGAGACAGGACAGGCCGCAACGATATCAGCATCACTCAGGAACAACTCGGTGAAATGCTAGGTGTGGGACGCAGCTTCATCAACCGTTCGCTCCGCCAGTTCGGGCTGAAGGGGATCCTGACATCACGACGGCGGCGGATCGCGATTGTGGATGTGGAGGGGCTACGGTCGATCGCGTGCGGGTGCAACGATCGCATTCGGCACCATTTTGAAGAGGTGCTGGCTGGTGTCTATCCGAACGAAGCAGAATTTCCGATAACGTGATCGGACCAGCCGGGCGTGGCAAAGGTGCAACTATAAGCCGGCATGCCGCGTTGAGCGCACTGAATATGCCGTTCGATCTGGGATCGCGCGATGAAGCCAGAGGATTATGCAGCTCGTGTCACTTGGTCAGGAATTGGCGCCCCACCTCCCATTTTTGCGGCGCTATGCCCGCGCTCTGACAGGCAGCCAGTCTTGCGGCGACCAACTTGTCCGATCCACGCTTGAGGCGATCGTGACCGCTCCAAATGGTTTTCCTCGTGATATCGATCCCCGCCTTGGCCTCTACCGCGCCTTTCTCGATATTTGGAACGGTTCGTCTATCGAGCAGCATAGCGAAACATCTGGCAGCGGGGTCGAATCGGTTGCCAGGCTGCGGCTGGCCAAAATGGCACCGAATTCGCGCCAGGCCCTTCTGTTGACTGCCATGGAAGGCTTTACGGCCGAGGATGCTGGCTATCTAATGGGCATTTCTCGTGAGGAAGTCGATCAGCTTGCCGCTGACGCACTCGCAGAGATTGAGCGGCAGACGCTCGCCAAGGTCTTGATTATCGAGGATGAACCGCTGATCGCGATGGACCTCGAATCGCTCGTTAGGGATCTGGGCCACGATGTCTCGGCGATCGCGACGACACATAGCGAGGCGGTCGAAGCAGCGGTGGCACATCGACCGACCCTGGTGCTCGCCGACATTCAGTTGGCCGATGACAGTTCCGGCATCGATGCCGTGAAGGACATTCTGAATGAATTCGCTGTCCCTGTGATCTTCATTACGGCCTTTCCTGAACGGCTATTGACTGGGGATCGCCCGGAGCCGGCCTTCCTGATCACGAAGCCATTTCAGAGATCTTCGGTCAAGGCAGCGATCAGCCAGGCCCTGTTTTTCGACCGGAAAACCATCCCAGCCTGATTTCATGAGCTAACGACTACATACGGAACATATAATAAAAACAATCGTTTATTAATCACCCTTCACAAAGGGCCTCATTCCAAATTGCCGAAAGGAACACGCCGTGGGTGAAATGATAGATAAAGCCAAAGGCCTCGCAAACGAGGCGGCAGGCAAGGCGAAGCGCGCGATCGGCGAAGCGACCAACCGCCCTGATATTACCGCAGACGGTGATCGACAGGAAGCCAAGGGCGACCTGCAGAAAGCCAAAGGCGACGTAAAGGGTGCGATCAATCGCATCTGAAACGAAAATCGCCACAATATGGGCCGTCCTCTTCGTGAGGGCGGCCCATCTTTATGCGCGCAATTCGGGCCGCGTTCGTTGATCATAGAACTTGGCACTCACGAACGTCCTCCCCAAACAGGGCGTCGATGCGATCGCGGGCGCACGCATTGGTCCACGCTGAAGCGATGTACAGTTTCACGAGAACGCGGCCCCCGAGTTCGATTTGAACGATCGCGGCAACGAAGCTATCAAATATACGTTGGGGTCCATATCACGCGATAAAGTCGAGGATGCTGCATGCCGGCCGGGATGATGTGATGGAGGATCTTTTCGTTCCCGGACACAATTGCTGGAAGATCGAGCAGGCGGACCGCGTCGCCGTCATCATCGATGCTGCCGAATATTTCAGGGTCGTGCGCGATGCGATGCTGCGGGCACGCGAGCAGATCGTCATTGTCGGATGGGACGTCGATCCCCGGATCTTACTTGATCCGGAAGAACCCGCCGGCGACAGTCCCAATTGTCTGGCCGAGTTCATTCCCTGGCTGGCCCGGGAACGGCCGGGGCTAAAGATCAACCTGCTGATCTGGAATATGGGCGCTTTCAAGATGCTGCTGCGCGGATCGGCGATCTGGACGCTGGTCCGATGGCGCGTCGCGCGGCGCATCGACATCCGGTTCGACAGCAACCACCCCATCGGGGCCACCCATCACCAGAAGATCGTGGTGATCGACGACAGCATCGCCTTTTGCGGCGGCATCGACATGACCTCGGATCGCTGGGATACACCCGAGCACCGGGATGAAGATCCGCGCCGGATCAAACCGAACGGAAAGCCCTACGCGCCATGGCACGACACGATCGCCGCCGTCGAAGGTCCGGCGGCGGCGGCGCTAGGTGAGCTTGCGCGCGAACGCTGGCATCGCGCGACGCGCCGCCACCTCGCCGCGCCCACACAGCATAGGGAAATCTGGCTCGATCGGTTGATTCCGCTGGCCGAAGATCGCCGGATAGCAATATCCCGGACGGTCCCCAAGACATCGGGCGTCCGCGAAGCGCGCGAAATCGAGGCGCTGTATGTCGACCTGATCGGGCGCGCAAAGCGGTTCATCTATGCCGACAATCAATATTTCGCATCGCGGCGCATCGCGGAAGCGCTGGCAGAACGGCTTGGCGCCGCCGATGGGCCCGAGATCGTCATCGTCAACCCCTTCTCCGCCGACGGCTGGTTGCAGGAAAAAGCGATGGGGAGCGCACGCGCTGAACTGATGTTTGCGCTGATCGAAGCCGATACATACGACAAATTCCAGATTTATACGCCGGTGACGCGCAGCGGCACCGCAATCTACGTCCACGCGAAGCTAATGATCGTCGACGATTGCGCGCTTCAGATCGGATCTTCGAACATGAACAACCGCTCGATGGGGCTCGACAGCGAGTGCGATCTGGCGCTGGCCGGCGGCGATAGCGAAGACCCCGACCCGGCGATACGCAACTTGCGCGAAACCCTGTTGGCCGAACATCTCGGCGTGGCGCGGCAGACCGTGACCGAAGCGTTTGACCACACCCATTCGCTGATCGCGACGGTAGAAACGCTGCGGGGGCGCGGCAAGACGCTAGTGCCATTCGAGCCGGCGCCACTTGACGGGACGACGCTCGCGCTCGGGGCGAGCGAATTGCTCGATCCGGAGTCGGTCGACGAGCGCTTCGAGCCCTTGTCCAATCGGGGGCTGTTTCGCGGATTCCTTCGCCGCAGCACCCGAAACCTTTTCGAACGGATGCGTGAACGGCGGCGACGGCGGCGCGAACGCAATCGCGGGCGCTGGCGCAAAAGGCTCCGCCACCTGCTCCACCGCGATTGACGGCGGGGGCGCTGAGCGACAGTCTCGATCCATTCGGAATCGTGACACGAGGATTGCCATGCGCCAACAGATCAGCCGCTCAATCCTGGCATGCGCCATAGCCCTGGCCATCCCGCTTGCCGCCCCCGCCACGGGCCGCCCGACGATCGCCGCGGCACAGCATGCCGAGACCCTCGCCTTGTGGAAGGCGTTCATTGCGATCCCGACCGTCCAGGGCCGTGGCAGGACGATCGACATGGCAAACGATATCGCCGATCGGCTCCGCAAGGGCGGCTTTGCCTCCGAGGACGTGATCGTCGAGCCAATGGGTGACACGGCTACGCTCGTCGCCCGCTACCGTGGCAGCAGCAAGGGCAAGCCGATCCTGCTGTCGGGCCATATGGATGTGGTCGAGGCGCGCGCATCGGATTGGACCCGCGATCCGTTCACGCCGATCGAGGAGAATGGTTATCTGTACGGACGCGGCGCGCTCGACATGAAATTCGGCGATGCAGTGATGATCAGCACCTTGCTCCAGTTGAAGCGCGAAGGCTTCCACCCAGCGCACGACATCATCGTGCTGCTTTCCGGCGACGAAGAAACCGAAATGGCGACCACGATCGCGCTCGCGAAGAAATATGGCGATGCCGAAATCCTGCTCAACGCCGACGCCGGCGGCGGCCTGCTCGGGCCAGACGGCAAGGCGATCGCCTATGAATTTCAGGCGGCCGAGAAAAGCTATGCCGATTTCGAGATCAGCGTGACCAACCCCGGCGGGCATAGCAGCCGGCCCAACGGCACCAACGCAATCTATGATCTTGCGCAGGCGATCGATCGGATCGCCGCCTACACCTTTCCGACGCAGGCGAGCGACCTGACCCGCGCCTTCTTCCGCGCCACCGGGCCGCAGGTCGGCGGGGCGCTGGGCGCCGCCATGCTGCGCTTCGCCGACGATCCCACCGACAAGAGCGCCATCGCGACGCTTTCCGCCGATCCCGAATATATCGGGCAAATCGGTACGACCTGCGTCGCAACGATGTTGTCGGGTGGGCATGCGCTCAACGCGCTGCCGCAAAAGGCCAGTGTCTCGGTCAATTGCCGGATATTCCCCGGCGTTTCGGTCGATAGCGTCAAGGCCACGCTGCGCAATGTCATCGCCAATCCCAAAGCCACGATCACCACCCTGGGACAGCCTTTGGCCAGCGACGGCTCTCCGCTCCGCCCCGATCTGCTCAAGGCGATCCGGAAAGGGATCGATCTCAGCCATCCCGGATTACCGATCGTGCCGCAAATGTCGGCGGGCGCGACCGACAGCCTGTATTTCCGCGCGGTCGGCGTGCCGAGCTACGGGGTCGGTGGCATGTTTCTGAAACCCGAGGACGATTTCAGTCATGGGCTCAACGAACGTGCGCCAATCGCCAGCATCGATCCGGCGCTTCTGCTGTGGCACAGCCTGCTGACCGATCTTTCGAAATGACGACTCGACCTTGCATGCCCCTGCCCGCTCCCCCATGGAGCGCGCTGGCAGCTATGGAATGAGTATATGACGACGATCGGGATTCTGGGTGCGAGCGGCCGCATGGGCATTGCCATCACCGATGTCGCCGCGGCCGATGGCATTGAAGTCGCCGGAGGCATAAACAGCAAAGGCGCCGTTTGTGGGCCGTATGCCGACGCCATGGCGTTGGCGACGGGCTGCGACGTGCTCGTCGATTTCTCCGTACCGACGACGCTCTCCGGCCACCTTGCCGCCGCCCGTGCCGCCGCCAGGCCGATCGTGATCGGCACCACAGGCCTGACGCCCGAACACCATGCGATGATCGACGAAGCCGCGCTTGAAATCGCTGTGCTTCAGGCGGCGAATACGTCGCTGGGCGTCAACCTGTTGTGCCATCTGGTACGCGAAGCGGCGGCAAGGCTCGGCAGCGAGTGGGACATCGAGATCGTCGAGATGCATCACCGCCACAAGGTCGATGCCCCGTCGGGTACAGCCTTGCTGCTCGGCGCGTCGGCCGCCGAAGGCCGTGGATCAACGCTGCAGCAGCTGAGCCGCTTCGATCGGATCGGCCATGGCAATGACAAGCCCCGCGAGGAGGGAACGATCGGCTATGCCTCGCTGCGCGGCGGATCGGTTGCTGGCGACCATCAGGTGATCTTCGCGACCGACCAGGAGCGGATCGAACTTGGCCATCGCGCCGACAATCGATCGATCTTCGCGCGCGGCGCGGTGAAGGCGGCGCTCTGGCTCGCTGGCCGCCCGGCCGGCCGCTACACGATGGCCGACGTGCTGGGGCTTTGAGACAATGAAAAGGGCGGATGTTTTCGAATTTTACCGCCGACTGGCCGAGACCGACCCGGCGCCCGAAACCGAACTGCAATATGTGAACCCCTTCACGCTGCTCGTCGCGGTCGCGCTCTCGGCGCAGGCCACCGACATCGGGGTCAATAAAGCCACCAAAAGGCTGTTCCAGGAGGTGCAGACGCCGCAGGCGATGGTCGCGCTGGGGGAGGATGGCCTCAAACAGCATATCAAGACGATCGGTCTGTTCAACACCAAGGCGAAGAACGTCATCGCACTATCGCAAATGCTGATTGACGAGCATGAAGGCGAAGTCCCGGCCGATCGCGATGCGCTCGAAAAGCTGCCCGGCGTCGGCCGCAAGACCGCCAACGTCGTGATGAACGTGGCCTTCGGCGCGGAGACGATAGCGGTCGATACCCATATTTTTCGGGTCGCCAATCGAACCGGATTGGCGAAGGGCAAGAATGTGCTCGCCGTCGAGCTCGGGCTGGAAAAGGTGACGCCGGCGCCCTTCCGGAGCCACGCGCATCATTGGCTAATCTTGCACGGCCGCTATATTTGCAAAGCCCGCACGCCAGAATGCTGGCGCTGCCCGGTGGCCGATCTGTGTGCCTTCAAACCGAAGACGCAGAGCCCTCGTGGCAAAGAGAAGCGGGCAAGCTAGGAAGAGGAACCTATCATGGCACGTGCATCCCGAATGATATTCGCAGCATCGCTCGCTTTGGTGACATTGATCGCAACCGACGCCATCGCCCGGCCGCTCAAGCCGGAGGAAGAAGCCCGGATCAAATCCGTCGGCAAGCCGGTCGATTGCCTGCCGCTGCAATCGGTTCAGGACTCGCGTGTGCGCGACGATCAGACGATCGATTTCTATGCCAGCAATCGCAGAGTGTATCGCAATCGCCTCCCGCAAAGCTGCCCCCAACTGGGCTCCGAAGAACGATTCGCGTTCAAGACGTCGCTGCAGCAGCTTTGCTCGGTTGACATCATCACCGTCCTCACCGGGCCTGGCCTGACCCGCGGCGCATCCTGCGGGCTCGGCAAGTTCCAGCCGATCACCGGCGCGCCGCGTTAGTCGGCCGTCCCGCATGCAATCTGCGCGAGCATGCGCTTTTGCACTGGCACCCGCGGATAGCCTTTGCTAAGCGCACGGCCTGTGCTGCACCCGTAGCTCAGCTGGATAGAGCGCTGCCCTCCGAAGGCAGAGGCCACACGTTCGAATCGTGTCGGGTGCACCAATTTTCAATGACTTCTCTCGCGGCGGATCACCGCGCATGAGGCATTATGGCGAACGTCATTCGCCTCGTCGCTCATCGCGCGCACGGTACTGCCCGTTCGCATCGTGATCAGGCCGAATTCTTTTGGAGAGGTCGCGCGCAACTGCCAGCGCGACCTCTTCGGTTTCGTCAATCCTTGGGCGGATCGGCGATCATCGCAGTAAAATTGGCCTGCGCGGCGAGCTTGTCGCCAAGATAGGCCTTGCCCTCGAACTTGCAGACGCTCGCGCGCTTCTGGACAAAGGCGACATCGAGCCGCAACAGCACGCCGGGCTCGACGGGTGTACGAAACTTCACATCGTCGATCGACATGAAATAGACGAGCTTGCCGCTACCGGCCAGCCCGAGCGATTCGACCGCGAGCACACCCGCCGCCTGCGCCAACGCCTCGACGATCAATACGCCCGGCATGATCGGGCGCCCGGGAAAATGGCCGTTGAAGAACGGCTCGTTGATCGTCACCGCCTTGATCGCCGAAATCCGCTCGTCGATCACGAGTTCGAGAACCCGATCGACGAGCAGCATCGGATAACGATGCGGAATCGCCGCCATGACCCGCCGGATATCCAGCGGGCCAAGTACGGTCTTTTCAGCCGCCATATCGCTCAAGCGATCAGCGTCCGGCAGGTGCCGCGGCATCGGCGCGCGGCTGGCCCGGCTGCCAGTTGGCCGGCGGCGTGATCGACACGCTGGGCACCAGCGCGTTGAGCTGGGTAATGACGTCCGGGGTCAGATCGAAACCACCCTGGACCGCGCTGATCGCTTCAGGCTTCAGCACGATGTTCACCTTGCGGGCCGTCATGGCACCCTTGACGGCGGGCTCCAGCTTGTCGCCGACCTGCTCGCGCGCAAAAGCGGCGGCGCGCTCATAAGGAGCCGCCATCCGCTGCAGCTCGGCCTGCGCACCCTGCACCTTCTGCTGATAAGCGCCGGCCTTGGCTTCGAGCGTGGCGCGCGGCGTCGTGGGCGTGCGCTGCAGCCCCTCGATTTCGGTCGCGAGCGGCTTCAACTCGGCCTGGAGCGCCGCCTGACGCGCCTGCACGGCCGCAATCTGCGTCTTGTAGCTTGTCTGGATCTGCCCGACGGCCGCTTTATAGGCTGCCGACTGCAGAACCGCGCCGTCGATATCGAGTACGGCGATCGAAGCGGCCGGCGCTTCGGCGGCAGGCGCCGCGGCGGGAGCCGCAGCCTGAGCCATGAAGATCGGCGCTACGGCAACGCCGGCGGCAAGCGCCGCAACCTTGAGCAAGAATTTCATCAGAATTGGGTCCCTACATTGAACGTGAACAATTTGGTGTCGTCGCCCTTCTGCTTGAGCAGGGCCTTGGCGATATCAATCCGGAACGGGCCGAATGGTGAATTCCAGTTTACGCCGAAACCAACAGACAGGCGTGGCTTGGCGCTGCTGGAGAAATAGTCCTCGCGGAACGGTGTCTTAGGATAAATTACTCGCGTCGATCCGGTGGCCGGCTGTGATGCCGATGTTATAGTAGTCACGCCGCTGGCGTCCGTGTCCTGCCATAGCAAAGCGCCGTTAGCGTCCGTGGCCTGCTGGTTCAGTCCAACGCTATTCGTGGCAGGCCGACGAATGCTAAATACCGAGCCGGCGTCCATGAAGATGGAAGGCCGAAGCCCCAATTCACGCGCGCCATTGCCCAAAGGCAGTTCGAGTTCGAGACGTCCCTTATAATATGCGTTACCGCCGAGAGCATCATCGGTTGTGCTCGATGTATCGGCACCCGTCGTCGTATCAAGATAGGTTCGGACCACGCGGGGCCCGACGCCGCGAATGTCGAAGCCACGCATCTGTGGTTCGCCGAGGAAGAAGCGATCGGTAAGACGGATGTCTTGGCCCAATCCCTTGATATATCCTCCTTCAAGCCCTGCCGAGAGGACAAAGCCGGATCCCAGGCCCCAATATTTATCGGCGTCGAAAGTGGTCTTGACATAGCGGACATCGCCGCCGAGCCCTGCAAAATCTTGGCTGAATACGACACGCTGGCCGCGCGTCGGTCGCAGTCGATTGTTAAGATTATCGAACACCAGCGAATAGCCGACCGATGAGGTCAGTCGCTTACCGATCGCGTCGCACAGATAACGACCAGCTTTGTCCGAATCGCAAACACCGCTAGTGTAAAACGTCGCCTTATCAAGCGAAACGTCATCGTAACTCAGCCCATAACGCATCGCGAGCGTGATGAACTCGGTCAGCGGCACGCCGGCGCGGATCTGGAAGCCGGTGGTCGTCTGCTGATAGGTGGTATTGCGTTGATTATTGCTGTTCAGGTTGAACGAATTGTAATCGCGGCGGAACAGATCGAAACCAACGGCGATGTTGCGATCGAACAGATAGGGCTCGGTGAAGCCGAGTTCGACCGACTTCGAATAAGTCGAATAGCTGACGCTCGAACGTATCTCCTGGCCCTTGCCCATGAAGTTTCGTTCCTTGATCGACAGATCGACGATGAACTTCTCAAGGCTCGAATAGCCGGCCGAAACCTGCAATTCACCCGTCGACTTCTCTTCGACATTGGCCTCCAGCACGACGCGATCGGGCGCCGAGCCGGGTTTCTGTTCGACCTCGAACTTCTCCTGGAAAAAGCCGAGCGACTGGATGCGATCGCGCGAGCGCTTGACCTTGAAGCTGTTGAACGCATCGCCTTCGGACAGGCGGAATTCGCGGCGGATCACCTTGTCCTTGGTGTGGGTATTGCCGTTGATATCGACGCGTTCGACATAGACGCGCGGCGCCTGATTGATCTTGAAGACGACACCCATCGTCTTCGCGTCCTTATCGCGATTGAAATCGGGACGGACATCGGGGGTGAAGCCGAACAGGCCGGTCGCGTTGGTGATGGAGTCGACGGTGTCCTCCACCATCTTCGCATTGTACCACTGCCCCTTCTTCATCGGCAGCAGATTTTTAAAATCCTTCGCCTTGATGTCGCGGATCTCGCTTTCGAGATCGACATCGCCGAATTTGTAGCGATCGCCTTCCTCCACCACATAGGTGATGATGAAGTCCTTCTTGTCCGGCGTCAGCTCGGCAACCGCGGAAACCACACGGAAATCGGCATAGCCGTTGGTCAGGTAGAACTGGCGCATCTTCTGCTGGTCGTACGACATGCGATCGGGATCGTAGCTGGTGCCCGACGAAAAAATCTTGGTGATGCCCGTCTGCTTGGTCGCCATTTCACCGCGCAGGCGGCCATCGGAAAACTTTGTGTTGCCGATGATGTTGATCTTGCGGACCTTGGATTTGTCGCCTTCGTGAATCTCGAAGATGATGTCGACCCGGTTCTGATCGAGCAGCACCATCTTGGGCTCGACACTGGCCGCGAACCGGCCCTGGCGGCGATACAGTTCGATGATCCGCGCGACATCGGCGCGCACCTTCGATCGTGTGAAGATCTGGCGGGCGGCGAGCTTGATCTCGGGATTGATCTTCTCGGCCTTGATCCGCTTGTTACCCTCCAGCACGATCCGGTTGATCACCGGATTTTCGCGGACCTGGATCGTAAGGTTTCCGGTGCCATCGTCGCGAATCTGCACGTCGGCGAACAATTCGGTCGCGTAGAGATCCTTCAGCGCCTGATCGAGCTGTTCGCGGGTATAAGGTTCGCCCGCGCGCAACTTGACATATGATCGCACGGTATCGGACTCGAGGCGCTGGGAGCCCGATACACCCACCGTCTTGATGATGCCGGAACCGGGCGCCACGACCGGAGCGGATGGCACGGCCCCGGCAGGCGGCACGGCCGCTGCAGGCTTGGGAGCCCCAACATCCTGGGCAAGGACCGGCTGGGCAATTCCGCCCAGCATCGTTCCGACGAGAAGCAGCGGCATGAACCGCGCCTGATGAAAATTCGTCGTCGTCGCCGTCACGCGTCCCCGCCTTCTCTAAAAATGCCGACGCCGTCTCCAGATCGCGGAAACGGTACCGCCGTGCGCATGCACTGCCCGATCATGCTCAACCGATCAACCCGGCAAGCCGCTCCCACGCATGGAAGGAGAGAAGATCGTTAAGCGTTACGAATATCATGAAAGACAATAATACCGCCAAACCGGACCGGAATGCCCATTCGATCGCCCTTTCCGGCACTGGCCTTCGGGCAACGCCCTCGAACAAGTAGAAAGCAAGATGCCCCCCATCGAGCATGGGGATTGGCAACAGGTTGATGAATCCCAGATTAATCGAAATGAGCGCCATCAACAGCACGGCGTTTTTCCAGCCGAGAGTTGCTTGTTGCCCAGAGACTTGCGCGATCTTCAGCGGCCCGCCAAGTTCTTTCACAGAACGGCGCCCGCTGATAATCTGCCCCAGTGTATCGATCATCGTGCGGACGATCCCGATCGTCTGCTTCGTGGCAGCCGCCGGCAGATCGATCAGCGGAACCGGCGCGATGATCTGTTCGCCCGATATGATGCCGATCGCGCCTTTCCGGAATTCGTTGCCGAACCGATCGCGCTCGACATCCGCGTGCGTTGTCAGCGTCAGGTTCTCCGGCCGGCCTGCGCGCAGATAATCGATACGCAAGGATTCATCGGGGCGAAAACGAACGATGTCGGCCAATTCGTCGAAGGTCTCGACAGGCCGGCCGGCGACTGCGGTAATCCGATCACCGATGTGGAGCCCCGCCGCAACGGCGGCCGACTTTTCGACTAACCCCGCCACGATTGGCGGCGTGCGCGGTTGCCCATAAGCCGCGAAGAAGGCCATGAAGATCAGGATTGCGACAATGAAATTGGTGATTGGCCCGGCGAGCACAATCAGGAAGCGCTGCCACAAAGCCTTTGCCGGGAATGTCCGCGCCCGCTCATGCGCGGGTAGCGCCAACCATTCGGCGGTGGGCTGGCTGGCCGGATTCATGTCGCCAGCGAATTTTACATAGCCGCCCATCGGTAACCACCCAAGTTTCCAGCGGGTGCCCCGAACGTCGGTATAGCCGATAATTTCCCGCCCGAAACCGATCGAAAAAGCATCGGCCTTGACGCCGCACATGCGCCCGACCGCGTAATGCCCCAGCTCATGGAGAAAGATCAGCGGCCCTATGACCAACAGAAAAGCAAGAATAGTAAATAGGATACCGGGTTGATCTATCATACAGTCTCAAGCTCAATCACCGCTTTCGCCGTCGCGCGGGCTTCGGCATCGATCGCGAAGACGTCGTCAAGACATGCGGGGCGCGCCGGATCGCACCGATCGAGAGCCTTGCGCACCGTGGCCGCGATATCGAGGAAACCGATCCGCCCTTCGAGGAAGGCCGCCACCGCTACTTCATTCGCGGCGTTGAGCACGGCCGGCCGTGCACCGCCTGCCGCAAGCGCTTCATGCGCCAGCGCCAGCGCCGGAAAACGTTCAAGATCGGGCGCCTGAAACTCGAGCCGGCTGAGGGCCGCCAGATCCAGCGGCTTGCACGGCGTGGGCATCCGCGCCGGCCAAGCCAGGCAGTGCGCGATCGGCGTGCGCATATCGGGTGTGCCGAGCTGGGCAATTACAGATCCGTCAATATATTCGACGAGCGCGTGTACCACCGATTGCGGGTGGACGATCGCGTCGAACTGGTCGGCCCGAAGCGGGAACAGGTGAAAGGCCTCGATCAATTCGAGCCCTTTGTTCATCAACGTTGCCGAATCGACCGAAATTTTCGCGCCCATGGACCAGTTCGGATGCTTCACTGCCTGCGCCGGCGTGACGCTGCGCATCGCCTCGAGCGACCAGTCGCGAAACGGACCGCCGCTGGCGGTCAGTGTGACTTTGCGGATCCGCTCGGGCGCAGCGGCGTCGAAGCACTGAAAGATCGCATTATGCTCCGAATCGACCGGCAGGATCGTCGCGGCGTACCGGCGCGCAGCGTCTGTCATCAAATCGCCGGCAGAGACGAGCGATTCCTTGTTCGCAAAGGCCACCACGCCGCCGGTTTCGAGCGCCGCCATCACGGGCTTCAGCCCGGCGATGCCGACAATCGCCGCCATCGTCCAGTCGGCAGGGCGGCCGGCGGCCTCCATGATCGCCCCCTGCCCCGCGCCAACCTGCGTGGAGGTTCCGGCCAACGCGTCGCGAAGCTTGCCATAGAGGGCCTCGTCGCCAATGGCCGCGAAAGCCGCACCGGTTCTTCGGGCTGCGGCCGCAAGCCCTTTGACATCGCGTTGCGCCGTCAGCGCCTCGACACGGAATTCCTGCGGATTGCGCTCGACCAGATCGAGCGTCGATGTACCGATCGATCCGGTTGCCCCCAATATGCTGATCTTACGCTGGTGCATAAAGCATTCCCGTCGCCACCCCTGCCGCCACCAATATGGCGACAGGTACCACCCCGTCCAGTCGATCCAGCGCGCCACCATGTCCGGGCAGCAATTTGCCGCTGTCCTTGACCCCGGATCGCCGTTTCAGCCAGCTTTCGAAAAGATCGCCGCCCTGCGCCGCTACCGCAAGCGGCGCACCTAGCAGCCAGAAGATGTGCGGCAGCTGAACCATCCATCCCAGTGCACCGCCGATCAGCTGGGCCGCGATCATGCCACCGATCAGCCCCGCCCAAGTCTTGTTGGGGCTTAGCCGGGGCGCGAGCTTTGGTCCGCCGATCGCCCGCCCGGCAAAATAGGCGCCGATATCGGTCGCCCAGACGATCACAAGCGTCCAAAGCGCGAGCCACAGCCCCTGATCCTGCTGCCGCAGATAGATCAAAGACAATGCAGGGAGCACCACGTACAGCAGCCCCCCACCCAAACGTGCGCTGAAGGTGACCACCGCCAGCAGGATCGCACATGTGCCGGCCAGATCGACCGCCTGAACGGCAAGCAGCCTTTGCCAGCTCGCAAAATAGCCATGGTCGACGAACAGCAAGGCATAAGCCTGCATCGCCGCGACCAGCAGCAAGGCCAACACCAGTTTCCAGCGCGCCGCCTTCATCATGCTCGCCCACTCGAACATCATCGCCAAAGCGAGCAACGATATCAGCGCCCAGAAGGCGAGGCCGCCCAGCGCCAATGCGCCGAGCGCGACAATTGCCATGATCACGCCCGAAATGACGCGCGTGCGCAGTTCGGAGTTGGCGGCCATTTTCGGGTCAGCGACCGCCGAAGCGGCGTTCCCGCGCGCCAAAGTCGGCGATCGCGGCAGCCAGCTTCTCGCCGTCGAAATCCGGCCATAATGTGTCGACGAACAGCAATTCGGCATAAGCCGCCTGCCAGAGGAGGAAATTCGAAAGGCGCTTCTCGCCCGATGTCCGGATTAGCAGATCGAGCGGTGGCAGGCCGTTGGTATCGAGCCGCGATTCGATCGCGTCGACATCGATCTCATCCGGCGCGAGGCGCCCGTCTGCGACGGCGCGAGCGATATCCCGAACCGCGCGCACCATCTCATCCTGCGAACCATAATTGAGCGCCAGCACGAAATTGAGGCGGCTATTGCCGGCAGTCTTGCGAATACCTTCCTCAATCAGCACCACAAGATCCTGATCCAAGCCATTGATATCACCAATGGATGTCAGCCGAACTCCATTACGATGCAAATCTTCGATCTCGTTGCGCAGATAATGCCGCAACAGACCCATCAGATCGGATACCTCGCCGGGCGTCCGCCGCCAATTCTCCGACGAAAAAGCATAAAGCGTCAGAACCTGCAGCCCCATGTCGGCTGCAGCCCGCACGGTTTTGCGAACGGCCTCGGCGCCGGCCCGATGTCCGGCAACCCGGGGCAGAAAGCGCCTTTTGGCCCAACGGCCATTGCCATCCATGATGATCGCCACATGGCGTGGCCCTACCCCCGTGCTATCCACGGCATTAGCGGCAGAGCTGGCCGAAAGGCCCGTCACTTGTTCAGGATTTCCTTTTCCTTCGCCGTGGCTGCCGAATCGATTTCGGCGATAGTGGCGTCCGTCAACTTCTGAACCTCGGTTTCGCGACGCTTCCGCTCATCCTCGCTGATCTCGCCCTTCTTTTCGTCGACCTTCAGCGAGTCCATACCATCACGGCGGACGTTGCGAACTGCAACGCGCGCCTTTTCGGCATATTGGCTGGCCAGCTTGGCGAGCTCCTTGCGGCGCTCCTCGGTCAGATCGGGGATCGGCAGGCGCAACGTCTGACCATCCATGATCGGATTGAGGCCGAGCCCCGCCGATCGGATCGCCTTGTCGGCAGGGCCGACGTTGGAACGGTCCCACACCTGCACCGAGAGCATGCGGGGCTCGGGCGCGGTCACGGTCGCGATCTGGTTCAGCGGCATATGCGCACCATATACCTCAACCGTCACCGGATCGAGCAGATTGACCGATGCACGGCCCGTCCGCAATCCGACGAGATCGCTCTTGAGCGATTCGACCGCGCCAGCCATGCGGCGCTCGAGATCGGACTTGTTGAATGCGGCCATTATCGTTTTCTCCTCAATTTTGCACGACCGTGGCGATGCCTTCACCCGCGAGCACCCGAGCCAGATTGCCCTCCTCGCGAATGTTGAAAACGACGATCGGAATATCATTGTCGCGGCACAACGCGATCGCGCTCGCGTCCATCACCTTCAGGTCATCAGACAGCACCCGGTTGAAGGTTACGCTGTCATAACGCGTGGCGGTCGGAACCTTTTTCGGATCGGCATCGTAAACACCGTCGACCGACGTGCCCTTGAACAGGGCATCGCAGCCCATCTCGGCCGCCCGCAGCGCCGCGGCACTGTCGGTGGTGAAATAGGGATTGCCGGTGCCCGCCGCGAAGATGACGATCCGCTTCTTTTCCATGTGGCGCTCGGCGCGGCGACGGATGAAGGGCTCGCACACCGTGTTCATCGGGATGGCCGACTGCACGCGCGTATCGACACCGATCTGTTCGAGCGCATTCTGGACGGCAAGCGCGTTCATGACGGTCGCGAGCATGCCCATATAATCGGCGCTCGTGCGATCAAAGCCTTTGGCCGCGGCCGCCAGCCCCCGGAAAATATTGCCGCCGCCCACGACGAGGCATAGCTCATGCTCTTTGGCGACGCCGGCAATTTCCTTGGCAACGCGGGCCACCGTGTCGGGATCGATGCCGAATTGTCCGCTTCCCATCAGCACTTCGCCGGACAGCTTCAGCAGGATACGATTGAAGCGCGGGCGTGACATAAGCGAGGCGGTCCTCTTGGTCTGCTGTCGGGAGGGCTGGCGCGGCACCTTAGTGGCGGCTTTCGTGCCTGCCAAGCGGGCATGAAAAACGGCCCGCCTCACCGGTTGGAAAACCGGGAAGCGGGCCGCTATTGGCGCGTTCAGGCCTTGACGGTGCCCGCTGCCGCCGCGACTTCCGCTGCGAAGTCGCTCGTCGCCTTCTCGATGCCTTCGCCGAGCTGGAAGCGAACATAGTCCTTCAGCACGATCGAACCACCGGCCGCCTTGGCAGCAGCAGCCACGACCTGGGCGATCGGAGTCTTGTTGTCGATCACGAACACCTGGCTGAGCAGCGCATTCTCCTTGCGGAATTTTGCGACCGAGCCCTCGACCATCTTCTCGATGATGTTGGCGGGCTTGCCCGATTCGGCGGCCTTCTCGGTGGCGATCGCGCGCTCGCGCTCGATCAGCTCAGGATCGAGATCGGCTTCGTTCAGCGCCTGCGGGAAAGCGGCCGCGATGTGCATCGCCAACTGCTTGCCGAGCGCAGTCATCGCGTCAGCCGGCGCATCGCCTTCAAGCGCAACGAGCACGCCGATCTTGCCGAGGCCCGGGGCCGCGGCGTTGTGGACATAAGGCACGACCGCGCCCTGGCTCACTTCTACGACCTTTGCACGACGCAGCGCCTGATTCTCGCCGATCGTGGCAATGTTCGAGGTCAACTTCTCGATGACAGTGCCGCCACCCGGATAGCCGGCCGCCGCCAATTCGGCGATCTCGCTGCCCGTGGACAAAGCGAGGGCCGAAACGGTACGGACGAAATCCTGGAACTGCTCGTTCTTCGCGACGAAATCGGTTTCCGAATTCACTTCGACGGCGGCGCCCTTCAGGCCCTCAACGGCAACGCCGACGAGACCTTCGGCAGCCGTGCGGCCGGACTTCTTGGCGGCGGTGGCGAGGCCCTTGGTGCGCAGCCAGTCGATCGCGGCTTCCATGTCGCCACCATTTTCGGTGAGCGCCTTCTTGCAGTCCATCATGCCGGCGCCCGAGCGCTCGCGCAGATCCTTGACGGCAGCAGCGGTGATGTCCGCCATATCTTGTCCTTTCTCACATTCATGCGGCAAGGGGTGACGTCTCCGCCACCCCTTCCGTGTGTATAAAGCCGTCAGATGACGGCTGTGCGGCCGATCAGGCCAGCGCTTCTTCCACCGGCGGCTCGACGGCAGCGCCGAAATCTTCGCCACGGACGACCCGGCTGTCATTGCCGCCGCGGGTGGCGGCTTCGGCGATCGCATCGCAATAAAGGCGAATTGCGCGGGCTGCGTCATCATTGGCCGGAATCGGGAAAGCGATACCGTCCGGGCTGACGTTCGAATCGAGGATCGCGACGACCGGAATACCGAGCGTATTGGCTTCCTTGATCGCCAGCTCTTCCTTGTTGGCGTCGATCACGAACATCACGTCCGGAATGCCGCCCATGTCGCGAATGCCGCCCAGCGACAATTCGAACTTGTCGCGCTCACGGGTGAGCTGCAGCACCTCCTTCTTGGTGAGGCCGTGCGTGTCGCCCGAAAGCTGCTCTTCGAGCTGCTTGAAGCGCTTGATCGAGCCCGAGATCGTCTTCCAGTTGGTGAGCATGCCGCCCAGCCAGCGATGGTTGACATAATGCTGGCCCGAACGGCGGGCAGCCTCAGCGATCGGCTCCTGCGCCTGGCGCTTGGTGCCGACGAGCAGAACCTTGCCGCCATGGGCGACGGTCTGCGCGACGAAATCGAGCGCGCGCGCGAAAAGCGGCACGGTCTGCGAAAGATCAATGATGTGAACGCCGTTGCGATCGCCGAACAGATACGGCTTCATCTTCGGATTCCAGCGGTGCGTCTGGTGGCCGAAATGTGCGCCGGCGTCGAGCAACGCCTGCATGGAGACGGTGGGAGCCGCCATAGGATTTTCTCCTTACCCGGTTTGAACCTCTGTGGGGCGGGAACCGGGAAACCCGGCACCGGTATGGATGCCCCACATGTGGAATGGGCGCGCTCTTATGCGACCTGCCGTGCGAAATCAAGGCTTGACGAACAGGAACAAATCATGAACATTGGGAACAACAAGCCGTTTCAGGCGCTTTGGCTCCCGTCAGGACAGGCCGGAACGAGGGGGACGGACGACAGAATAAAGGACGAAGACGATGCTTCATGTTCTTTCCTTCGCGCTGTTTTCCACCGTGCTGGTCGTGTCAATCGGTGCCATTATCACCACCATCCGGGCCGATCTGCCCTTGATCATGCGCGCGCTCGGCGTCGATCCGCTGCCGGCCCCGCCCATCCGCCCAGAAGGCGAGCGCAGGCCGATACGGATCGTGCGCGTCGTCAGGCAGCCTCTGTCGGGACAGATGGCTCTGTCACAGCGCGCCGCCGCCTGAATCGCGCGTACGACATGACGCTGAACGGGATCGTGGACAGATAGAAAAGCATCAACAGGCCCAGCGTGGGCCAGGGCTCGGTCACCAGAGCACCACCTGCTAACGCCACGAAGGCCAGCGCCGGCAGGCGCCAGGCGCGCGCGATATGCAGTGACGACCAGCTATAGGTCGCCAGATCGGATATCATCAGGAAACCGCACATCGCCGCCCAGCCACAAATGAAGAGCGGCTCGCGAAACAGCGTGAAATCGGTCCACAGCCACATCGCAACGGGCACGAGCATCAGGCCCGCCCCGGTGGGCGCCGGGACGCCGGTCAGAAACCCGGCCGATTTGCGCGGCGACTCGACCTTGTCGAGCGTCGCGTTGAAGCGGGCAAGCCGTAGCGCCGCGCAGACGGCATAGCCCAAAGCGAAAATCCAACCGAAGCGCGGAAGGTATTGGAGCGACCACAGGAACATGATGATGGCGGGAGAAACGCCGAACGCAATCACGTCCGACAGCGAATCGAGTTCGGCGCCAAACCGGCTCTCCCCCTTGAGTAGCCGCGCGATCCGCCCGTCGAGCCCGTCCAGAATCCCGGCGACGAGAATCGCGATCAACGCCTTTTCCCAATCCCCGCCGATCGCGAAGCGAACGCCGGTAAGACCAGAGCAGAGCGCCAGTACCGTTACGGCATTCGGTGCAACAGCACGCGCCGGAATGCCCCGCCTTATATTCTCGCGGCGCGGTCGCATCATTGCGCCGTACCAACCGTCCGTTCGCCCTCGCCAAGCTTCGCGATGACCGTTTCGCCAGCGATCGTGCGCTGGCCGACGGTTACGCGATGGCCCGTACCGGCAGGCAGGAAAACATCGACCCGACTGCCGAAGCGAATCAGGCCAACCCGCTGGCCGAGGCCGACCGTCTCTCCGACCGTTACGAACGGCACGATTCGGCGCGCTACCAACCCTGCGATCTGGGTGAAACCGATGCGTGTGCCATCGGTCGCTTCCACCAATATATGCTGCCGTTCATTTTCCTCGCTGGCCTTGTCGAGATCGGCGTTGAGGAATTTTCCCGCAATATAGGCGATGCGCTTGATCGTGCCGGCAATCGGCGCGCGATTGATGTGGACGTCGAACACGCTCATGAAAATCGAAACGCGGGTCATCGGGCCATCGCCCAGCCCGTCTTCACCGGCCATTTCCTTGGGCGGCGGGACGGTAACGATCATCGTGATCAGTCCGTCTGCTGGCGCGATGACCAGCCCGTCTCCCAAGGGCGCGGTGCGGATTGGATCGCGGAAGAAGGCTGCAACCCAAACCGTAATCCCAGCCATCGGCCAGGCAAGTGTCTCCCAGGCCACGAGCGCGAAAATCAGTGTGATAACCGCAGCGATCAATACGAACTTGCGGCCTTCTGGGTGAACGCTGGGCCAGCGCCACTTGACGGAGGTGGAACCGAGATCCGGAGTGTTGGGAGATGTCATAGCGCCATCCTAAGGCGGACATGCCCGAGTGACAATCGTCCGCGCCAATTCCAACATGCGCCCCGGCAGCTGATATTCGTTGCAATGCACCACCGGAACGGTTGATTGCGGCGCGAGGCTGCAATAGGGACCAAGCAAATTTCCCCTCCCCGGAGAATGAGAGACATGGCGAAGATCAAGGTTAAGACCCCACTCGTCGAAATTGACGGCGACGAAATGACGCGGATCATCTGGCAGTGGATCCGTGAACGGCTTATCCTTCCCTATCTCGACATCGATCTCGAATATTATGACCTGAGCGTCGAAAAGCGCGACGAGACCAGCGATCAGATCACCATTGATTCCGCCAAGGCGATCCAAAAGTATGGCGTTGGCGTGAAGTGCGCGACGATCACCCCCGACGAAGCCCGTGTCGAGGAATTCAAGCTCAAGAAGATGTGGAAGTCGCCCAACGGCACGATCCGCAACATCCTGGGCGGCGTCGTATTCCGCGAACCGATCGTCATCAAGAATGTCCCCCGGCTGGTGCCGGGCTGGACCGATCCCATCGTCGTCGGTCGTCATGCGTTCGGTGATCAGTATCGCGCGACCGATTTCAAGGTGCCCGGTCCCGGCAAGCTGCGCCTCGTCTGGGAAGGCGATGACGGTCAGGTGATCGACGAGGAGGTGTTCACCTATCCTTCGTCCGGCGTGGCGCTGGCAATGTACAATCTCGACGATTCGATCCGCGATTTCGCCAAGGCCAGCATGAACTATGCGCTTGATCGCAAATGGCCACTCTATCTGTCGACCAAGAACACGATCCTCAAGGCTTATGACGGCCGCTTCAAGGATCTGTTCCAAGAGGTGTTCGACGCCGATTTCGCCGACAAGTTCAAGGCCGCTGGCATCGTTTACGAGCATCGCCTGATCGATGATATGGTCGCCAGCGCGCTCAAGTGGAGCGGTAAATTCGTCTGGGCCTGCAAGAATTATGACGGCGATGTCCAATCCGACACGGTTGCACAGGGCTTCGGTTCGCTGGGGCTGATGACGTCGGTGCTGATGTCGCCCGACGGCAAGGTCATCGAGGCTGAAGCCGCGCACGGCACGGTCACCCGCCACTATCGCATGCACGAGCAGGGCAAGGCGACCTCGACCAATCCGATCGCTTCGATTTTTGCCTGGACCCAGGGCCTCAAGTTCCGCGGCAAGTTCGACGACACCCCCGATGTTGTGAAGTTCGCCGACACGCTTGAGCGGATCTGCATCCAGACCGTCGAACAGGGCGGCATGACCAAGGATCTTGCAATCCTGATCGGCCCCGATCAGCCGTGGATGACCACCGAGCAATTCTTCGAGACGGTTCGCGTCAACCTTGAAAATGAAATGGCAAGCTGGGCCTGATCGATCACGGCTGGGCCTTCGGGCCCGGCCGCCTTTGCCGCCCGGACGGCCGCTGAGGGCCGCGCCTTTCCGGCCGGCGCACAACCCAATTTCCTACATCATCCGCCACTTACCGCCGACTCGTGCCATCGCGGGTAGCAATTTGCTACGTCTGCGGCCACTATCCGCCAATGGCACTTTCCCTTGGTTCGACGGGCTTTTCCGACACGCTGGTGATTCTTGCTGCGGCCGGTCTCGTCATTCCCGCATTCACCCGGTTTCGGATCACCCCGGTCATCGGCTTCATTCTGGTCGGTGCGCTCGTCGGCCCGAACGCGCTCGGCATGCTCGTCGATCGATTCCCATGGCTGTATTATGTCACGATCAGCAACCCCCACGCTATCGAGCCATTCGCCGAATTCGGGATCGTCCTGCTGCTGTTCTCCATCGGTCTCGAACTTTCGTTCCGGCGGCTCTGGGCGATGCGTGCCACCGTGTTCGGGCTGGGATCATCGGAACTTTTCTTCTCGGCCGCCGCAATTGGCGGCGGGCTGTTCCTGATCGGTGAAACCTGGGGCGGCGCGCTGGGCCTCGGCCTCGCGCTGGCGCTATCCTCCACCGCGCTTGTCCTCCCGATGGTCGGCACCACCGGCGCCGTAGGCCGGCATGCTTTTGCGATGCTGCTGTTCGAGGATCTCGCGCTGGTCCCGATCATCTTCGTGCTCGGCGCGCTCGCCCCTTATGGCGACAATGCCGGCTGGGACGGCCTCGCCCGAACCATCGGCTTCGGCGCGGTCACGATCGCGGTCATGATGGTCGGCGGTCGGCTGCTATTGCCGCGCTTGTTCGCGCAAGCATCGCGGGCAAAGAAGCCCGAACTGTTCCTGTCGGCGAGCTTGCTCGTCGTAATCCTCGCCAGCGTGGCGACCGCCACCGCCGGACTGTCGCCGATCGTAGGTGCGCTGCTCGCCGGCATCCTGATCGCCGAAACCGATTACCATGCCGAGGTCGAAATCGTCACCGCGCCATTCACTGGCCTCGCGCTTGGCGTGTTCCTGATCACCGTGGGCATGTCACTCGATCTCGCGATGATCATCGCCAATTGGCATAATCTGATCATGGCGGTGATCGGCGTTGTACTGGTCAAAGCGGTAATCACGGCCGGAATGCTGCGCTTTTCTGGCGCGCAGCCGGCCGTGGCCGCCGAAACCGGCTTGCTGATGGCCTCTCCGTCCGAAACCACGCTGATCGTGCTCGGCGTGGCTGCACAGGCACGGCTGATCGACATGCAGACGGCCGCCTTCTGGCAGGTCGTGACCGCGATCGGCCTCACCATCACCCCCCTGCTCGCCCGAATCGGCCATGATCTGGCCCGCAAGGTCGCGAGCCGATCGGAAGCGGCGCTGGAAGACATGCCGGACACCGTGGCCGGTAAACCGCAGGCGATCATCGTCGGATTTGGACGCGTTGGCCGGCTCGTCGCGCAGATGCTGCAGGCCCATAATCGGCCCTATCTGGCGATCGATGCCGATATCGATGTGATCGCCCATGCCCGCCAACGCGGCTACCATGCGATGTTCGGCGATATTTCTCGACCCGGGATGATCGAACATCTCACGCTCGACAAAGCGAGCGCCCTCATCCTGACGATGGACGATCCGGTACTGCTCGTCCGGATGGCACGGCGCGTGCGCTCGCTGCATCCGGATCTGACGATCGTGGCGCGCGCACGCGACCCGAATCATGCCGCCGAACTTTACCTCGCCGGCGTTACCGACGCCGTGCCTGAAACGCTCGAATCATCGCTACAACTGTCCGAAGCCGTGCTCGTCGATCTGGGCGTGGCGATGGGACCGGTGATCGCATCGATCCATGAAAAACGCGCCGAACTGCGTGCAAAAATCATGGAGATGGGCAATCTCGACCGCGAGCCGAGGATACGGCGCGTCCAGCTTGCGGATGGCAATAATGACGTGTAAAATCAGATAGATATAGATACACCTTCATCATCATGCTGAACTATTTCAGCATGATGATGAGTGATTGCAATGGGCGCTATGACGCCAGCGCCTCGCGAACCACAGCCACAGCCTCTGTCGCCTTGCTGCCATCGGGGCCGCCGCCCTGCGCCATATCAGGCCGGCCTCCGCCGCCCTGCCCGCCCAGAGTCGCAACCGCGCGCTTAACGAGATCGACCGCACTGAAACGCTGCATCAGATCGTCGGTGACGCCGATCGCCACGCTCGCGCGGCCTTCGTTGACGGCCAACACCATGGCAACGCCCGATCCGATCCTTGCTTTTGTTTCATCAACAACGCCGCGCAACCCCTTGGGATCGAAGCCTTCAAGGATCTGGGCCAGAAAGTTTACGCCGCCGATATCTTCGGGGCCCGCGGCATCCGCCTTCGCGCCGCCGCCACCCAGCGCCAGTGCCTTTCTGGCCTCGGCCAGTTCGCGTTCGAGCCTACGACGATCCTCGACCAGCACCGCAACACGTGCCGGCACTTCGTCAGGTGAGGTCTTCAGCGCAGCAGCTGCTTCTTTCAGCCGGTCTTCGCGCGCCGTCAGCCACAAGCGGGCGGCTTCCCCAGTAACAGCCTCGATCCGCCGCACGCCGCTGGCAACCGCGCTTTCGGAAACGATCTTGAACAAGGCGATGTCGCCGAGCGCCGACACATGGGTGCCCCCGCACAGTTCGACCGAATAGCTTGCATCATCGGCGCGGCCCATCGAGAGCACGCGAACCTCGTCGCCATATTTTTCGCCGAACAGCGCCATCGCACCGGCTTCGATAGCATCCTGTGGTGTCATCAGGCGGGTGCTGACCTCCTCATTTTCGCGAATGTGGAGGTTCACCTCCGCCTCGACCACCGCGATATCCTCCGCCGTCAACGGTCGGGGTTGCGCGAAATCGAAACGTAGCCGATCGGCCGAGACCATGCTCCCCTTCTGGGTGACATGGCCACCGAGCCGGTGGCGAAGCGCGGCGTGGAGCAGGTGGGTCGCGCTGTGATTGGCACGGGTGCGCGCGCGCCGATCCTTGTCGACCACCAGATGGAGCGCGTCGCCGGGCCTCACGCTGCCCGCGCGAATGATCGCATGATGGGCGTGAATACGGCCGAGCGGCTTGGACGTGTCAGTCACATCGATCGATAGCCCGTTATCGCCGGTGATCGTGCCGGCATCGCCATTCTGGCCGCCGCTTTCACCGTAAAAGGGCGTCTGGTTCAGGACGAGCATCACCTCGTCGCCTTCGGAGGCGCTATCGACGCGCTGGCCGCCCTTGACGATCGCCAGCACCTGGCCGTCGCCCTGTTCGCTAAGATAGCCGGTGAATTCGGTACTACCGTGTTCCTCGGCGATATCGAACCACACTTCATCCGACGTCTTTTCGCCCGACCCCTTCCATGCGGCGCGCGCGGCGGCCTTTTGTTCGGCCATGGCAGCGTCGAAGCCGGCACGATCGACACCAAGATCCTGCGCCCGCAGCGCATCCTCGGTCAGGTCATAAGGGAAGCCGAATGTATCGTAGAGCTTGAACGCGACCGCACCGGGCAGCACGTCGCCCTTCGCCATCGAACCCGTCGCTTCATCGAGCAGGCGCAGGCCGTTGGCGAGTGTCTGACGGAAACGAGTTTCCTCGAGCTTCAACGTTTCCTCAATCAGCGGCTGCGCGCGGACGAGCTCGGGATAGGCGACTCCCATTTCGGCAACGAGCGCGGGGACGAGCCGATACATCAGCGGATCGGCCGCGCCCAGCAGATGCGCATGGCGCATCGCACGGCGCATGATCCGGCGCAGCACATAGCCGCGCCCTTCATTGGCCGGCAGCACGCCATCGGCGACCAGAAAACCGCTCGCGCGCAGATGATCGGCTATCACACGGTGCGATGCCTTATTCGCGCCGGTGGTTTCGGTTTTCGTCAGTTCGCCAGACGCCCCGATCAGCGCACGGAACGTATCGGTATCATAATTGTCATGGACGCCCTGCAGGACGGCGGCGATGCGCTCGAGCCCCATACCGGTGTCGATCGACGGGCGCGGCAAATCGATGCGGGTTGCCTTGTCGACCTGCTCATATTGCATGAAGACGAGGTTCCAGATCTCGACGAAACGATCACCATCCTCATCGGGGCTGCCCGGAGGGCCGCCGGGAATATGGTCGCCATGATCGTAGAAGATTTCCGAACAAGGGCCGCACGGACCCGTATCGCCCATCGACCAGAAATTGTCCGAGGTCGGGATGCGGATGATCCGGCTTTCGGGCATGCCGATCTTGCGCCACAGCCCGAACGCCTCGTCATCGGTATGATAGACGGTGACGGTGAGTCTGTCGGGTGAGATGCCCCAGGTGCCCGTGATCAAGTTCCAGGCCAGGCTGATCGCCCGTTCCTTGAAATAATCGCCGAACGAGAAATTGCCCAGCATCTCGAAAAAGGTGTGATGCCGCGCCGTATAGCCGACATTGTCGAGATCATTGTGCTTGCCGCCGGCCCGCACGCATTTCTGCGACGAAGTCGCTGTGGAATACGGCCTCGATTCGAGCCCGGTGAAGACGTTCTTGAACGGCACCATGCCCGCGTTCACGAACATCAAGGTCGGATCATTGTGCGGCACAAGCGGCGCAGACGGGACGAGCGCATGCCCTTCACCGGCGAAATGATCGAGGAAGGAGCGGCGAATGTCGTTAGTCGATGTCATGTCTGTCGCTTAGGCGAGACTGCAGCGATATGGAAGATCATGTCATCGCCATAAGCGCCATTCAGGCTGCAGTCATCGCGATACGCATCCGAACAGCCTCGGCAGTTTGTCGCGCTGTTCGGGCACCATCTGCCCAGCCGCCTGACGATCAATGAAATTCTGTTCCTCGCGGACGATCCTGAACTGTCCGTCCGCGACCTGATGCCACATCAGATAGCCGCACATCAGTTCGAGATTCGCAAAATGCGCCGTGAAATCAACGGCTGCATAGAGGCCGGGTTCGGGCGCGTCGGGCGGATCGCGATACCAAGTAAAACCGGTAAGCTGGACATCACCGGGCTTGCCGGCATTGGTCAGAAACCGCTCGGCGGTATCCCGAAACAACTCCGCGGTCAGATAGGACCGCATGCTGCTGGCGATCATCGCATAAGCACGATCGTAACGCCGTGCCTGCTTGTCCTTCAGATAGGCCTTCGTGGCATCGATGAGCGGGCGCGCCGCCGGATCGCTGCGCGACGTTTCGGCCACCGGCTTCGCGGCTGGCGCGGCGCCCGCCGCCACCCCCAACAGCAGGACACCGGCCGACATCCACGACAGGCACCGGCCAACCTTCATCTCAGGCTTCCGGTTCGTTTATATAGACGGCGAGCTCGTTGCCAGATGGTTCGCGAAAATGAAACCGTCGGCCGCCCGGGAAAGCAAAGATCGGTCTTACGATGATGCCGCCCGCCGCTTCAACAGCAGCGAGCGCGGCATCGAGATCATCGACCTCGATCACCGCCAACGGCGCGGTCGCGGCATCGGACAGGTCGCCATGCAGGCCGAGATCGCAGCCATTGCCCATTGTCGCCGCATAATCGGGCCCGAATTCGGTCAACGACCAGCCAAACGCCTGCTGGAAGAAGGACCGGCTGGTAGCAACCTGGCCAGCCGGCAGCTCGACATAATTTAGCCGCGCGTTCATCACAGATCGTCGTCGGGTTCGGGGCCGGTCATCATCGTATCGGCGACACCGGCGGCATTATCGCGAATTGCCTGTTCGAGTTTTGCGGCCATTTCAGGATTTTCGCGCAAATAGGTCTTCGAATTTTCGCGCCCCTGCCCGAGCCGGATCGAATCATAGCTGAACCAGGCACCCGACTTTTCGACGATACCCGCCTTCACCCCCAGATCGAGCAATTCGCCGACCTTCGAAATGCCCTCGCCATACATGATGTCAAACTCGACCTGCTTGAATGGCGGCGCGACCTTGTTCTTGACCACTTTCACGCGCGTGGCATTACCGACGATATCGTCGCGATCCTTGATCTGGCCGGTGCGGCGGATGTCGAGGCGGACCGAGGCATAGAATTTCAGCGCATTGCCGCCGGTTGTCGTCTCCGGCGAACCATACATCACGCCGATCTTCATGCGAATCTGGTTGATGAAAATCACCAAGCAACGCGAGCGGCTGATCGAACCGGTGATTTTGCGCAACGCCTGGCTCATCAGCCGCGCCTGCAGGCCGACATGGCTGTCACCCATCTCGCCCTCGATCTCGGCCCGCGGCACCAATGCCGCCACCGAGTCTATCACGAGTACGTCGATCGCGTTGGAGCGCACCAGCGTATCGGTAATCTCCAGCGCCTGCTCGCCGGTATCGGGTTGCGAGATGATCAGTTCGTTGATGTCGACGCCCAATTTCCTGGCATAAGCCGGGTCGAGCGCATGTTCGGCATCGATGAACGCCGCAGTGCCGCCGGCTTTCTGCGCCTCGGCGATCGCATGGAGCGCCAGGGTGGTCTTGCCTGAACTTTCCGGTCCGAAGATCTCGACGACGCGCCCGCGCGGCAAGCCACCGATACCAAGGGCGATATCGAGCCCCAGCGATCCGCTCGACACGGCTTCCACCTGCATCGTCTCGCGCGACCCGAGCTTCATCGCGGAGCCCTTGCCGAACGCCCGATCGATCTGCGCCAGCGCGGCATCGAGCGCCTTTTGCCTGTCTAGATTTGCCACGTCCTTGGGAGATCCTATCAGTTTCAACTGTGCCGACATTCGTTCAGCTCCCTCGTAGATAGCGCGTCCGATATGTTCAATGCGTTGTTTGTACCCCAATCGTTCCATAAGAACAAGAGCGGAACATATCGAAACTCTACACGGATTTTCAGTGCTTTACGGTCTCCGCCAGGACATCCTTCGCGGCGGAACATATCTGCTGCACCGAGAAGGGCTTGGGCAGGAAGCCGATTCGATCGATATCGATCGAGCGGCGCAGTTGCTCCTCGGCATAGCCCGACATGAAAATGATCGGGAGATCGGGGCGGACTTTCCTGGCAAGCCGCGCCATCGTTGGGCCGTCCATCGCCGGCATCACGACGTCGGAAATCACCAGATCGACCTGCGTGTCGCCTTCCAATATCTCCAGCCCTTCGTCGCCATTGGTCGCGGTCAGCACCGTATAGCCCTGGCGGGTGAGCGCGCGTTCAGCGACCGCCCGGACCATCGCTTCATCCTCGACGAGCAGAATCGTGCCCGTGCCCCACAATTCGGTGCTCGCTTCCTTGGCGATCCTGACGGCGACGGGCGCATGATCGGTCGCCTCATGGACGGGCAGGTAGATCACGAAGCTGGTGCCCTTGCCAATTTCGGATTCGGCAAAAATGAAGCCCTCGGTCTGCTTGACGATGCCATAGACGGTCGAAAGGCCAAGCCCCGTGCCCTTGCCAACCTCCTTGGTTGTGAAGAACGGCTCGAATATCTTGGTGATGACTTCCGGCGGTATGCCGCAGCCGGTGTCCGATATCTTCAGCGCCGTATATTCGATCATCGGCATGATTTCGATATTCAACCGCCGCACATCGGCGATCGACATGGCATAAGTCTGGATCGTCAATGTCCCGCCATCGGGCATGGCATCGCGGGCGTTGACCGCCAGATTGACGATCACCTGCTCGAGTTGCCCCGGATCGGCGCGGACGGTTCCGAGATTACGGCCATGCGATACGTTGAGCGTGACGGTTTCGCCAAGCAACCGTTTTAGAAGATTGGAAATTTCCGATATGACATCGGGCAGCTGCAATATTTGCGGTCGCAATGTCTGCTGCCGCGAAAAGGCCAGCAGCTGACGGGTCAGCGCTGCCGCCCGGTTCGAATTATGCTTGATCTGCTGGATGTCGTCATAGTCGCTGTCTCCCGGCATGTGCCGCATCGCCATCAGATCGCAATGGCCGATGATCGCAGTCAGGATATTGTTGAAATCGTGCGCGACGCCACCCGCCAACTGGCCAACCGCCTGCATCTTCATTGCCTGCGCCACCTGCCGCCGCAGGCGGGTCTCCTCACTATTGTCCTTGAGGCTGAGCAACACCGCCGCTTCGCCCAGGCCCTTTGCGGCGGCCAGCGTCAAGGTGACGCTCTCCTCCGGGCGTTCCTTGAGCCGCACCGCCAGATCGCTCGATTTGCCCCGGCCCGACGCCAGCCGTCGCACGGCATCCGAAACCATCGCCTTTTCGTCTTCGACGACGAGATCGCTCGGATAGACGATCGTCGCATCCGGAGTGAGTCCGGCAGCGCGGATGAAGGGATCGTTCATGAACAACACCCGTCCATCCCGTTCGGCGAGCGCCAGACCGAGCGGCAGCATGCCGAGCAAACCGTGCAAATGAATCGTCGCCAGCGCCTGCCGTTCGCTCCGCAACCCGATGTCGCGATCCTCGTCCACGATCAGGAAGAGCATGGCCCCGGCGCTCTCATCCCGATCCTCGAGCGCGATCTGAATCACCCGTAGGGGATTACCCAGCTCGCCTTCGCGGGCAAACCGGATGACCTCGTCCTGCGTCGATAGCAGCTGGGCGAAAGACCAGCCTTCGGCCGTCGCATCGGCAGCCCCCAACGCACGCTGTAGAAAGACGCTATTGGCGCCAAGCCCGCGCCCCGCCACATCGACAAGCGCGACCATCACACCGGCAGTGCCAAATCGCTGACCGCTTTCGCCAGAGATCAGCCGCAACGCGTCCGAAAGGCCGTCGCCTTGCGCCGCCTCGCGAAAACGCCAGATCAAATGCCCCTGATTTTCGCCGGCACGGCGCACGATGACGTCGATTTTCCCCCGCTCGGACCGCAGGCCATCGACTGCCGCGCCGCCGTCCCGCCGGGCTGCGCGTCCGGCTGCGGCGATCCGCTGCACCGTTTCAGGCGGCAGAGGCAATGCCGGCGGCGTCGGCAACCCGCCAAACCAGCGTTCGAACTGCCGATTGGCGCAGACCAGCCCGCCATGAACATCGGTGATCGCCACCAGTGCCGTGGCATCTTCAACCGCACCCAACACCAGATTCCAATCGATCTGGCGCTCCGGCAGGGAATCCACCCGCGACCGAAACAGGCCCAGCAGCGCCATCAGCCCCATGACCGAGGCAAAGCCTGCAAGGAATATGAAGGCCAGCAGCGGCATGTGCGTCGCGACCGCGATCAACATCGCCATACCGGCTGCCGACAGCAGCCCGAGCGCAATCAGCGCGGCATTGAGGATCGGTCGCGAAGGCTCCCGGGAAAGCGGAGCGGCGGAGAAATAAGTGGCCATGGCCCATCTGTTCCCCACCGCTCCGGTCCGTCAAGCCGGCAATAGCCGAGGCGGTTTTTACCAGACCCTGATGCGATCGGCCGGCGCCAGATAGAGCTTGCTACCAGCCTTGGGATCATAGGCCTTGTAGAACGGATCCATATTACGGACGATCGACACGCGCTCGATCGATGGCGAGTGCGGATCGGTCAGCAACCGCTGCCGCAGGTTCGCCTCGCGATAATTGCGCCGCCACACCTGCGCCCAACCGAGATAGAAACGCTGATCTCCGGTCATGCCGTCGATCACCGGTGCCTCTTTCCCGCCCAGAGACATCTTGTAGGCATCATAGGCTACCGTCAGACCCGCCAGATCCGCCATATTCTCGCCCAGCGTCAGCGCGCCCTGAACATGCATGCCGGGCAGCGGCTCATAGCCGTCATATTGCTTGACCACCTTGTCGGTCAGCGCCGTGAAGCGCTTGACGTCCTCGGGTGTCCACCAGTCGACCAGCGCGCCGTGCATATCATATTTGCGGCCCTGATCGTCGAAATGGTGGCTGAGTTCGTGGCCGATCACCGCGCCGATGCCGCCATAGTTCACCGCCGGATCGGCATTGGGATCGAAGAAAGGTGGTTGCAGGATGGCGGCCGGAAAGACGATCTCATTCATCACCGGATTGGCATAAGCGTTGATTTCCATCGGCGTCATGAACCACTCGCTGCGATCGAGGGGCTTGCCGAGCTTGTTGAGCCCACGCTGCCACTCGAAGATGTTGGCGCGCCGGACATTCCCCACCAGATCGCCGCGCTTGATCTCCAGCGCCGAATAATCGCGCCATTTGGTAGGATACCCGATCTTCGGCGTGAAAGCGGCCAGCTTCTCGAGCGCCTTGGCCTTGGTTTCCGGCGCCATCCATTCGAGCTTATTGAGCCGCGCGCCCATCGCCGCGATGACGTTCTTCACCAGCGCGTCGGCGGCGGCCTTCGTCTCCGGCGTAAAATAGCGATCGACATAGGCTTTGCCGAGGTCCTCGCCAATATTGTCCTTGACCAGGTTCACGCCACGCTTCCACCGCGCCGAATTTTGGGGCGTGCCGGACAAGGTCGTCTGGTTGAATGCAAAGTCGGCATCGACGAACGGCTTGGACAGATAAGGTGCATAAGCGTTGATCGTGTTGACCAGCAGATAATCCTTGAGCACCGGCAGCGGCGTATCGGCCAGCACCCTGGCGGTGCCGGTGAACGCACTCGGCTGCGCGACCAGATAGCTCTTCTGGCCATCGACGCCGGCGGCCTTCAGGAAGGCGTCCCAGTCGAAGCCAGGCGCGGTCTTGTCGAAATCGGCGCGGGTCCATTTGTTGTAGGTCTTGTCGCTGTCGCGCGAATCGATGCGGGTCCAGTGGACCTTGGCCAGTTCGGTCTCGAACCCGACGATCGCGGCTGCGCGGGCGGCCGCATCGGGCTCGCCGGCGAGATCGAGCAGCTTGGCGACGAAGGCCTGATAGGCGGCCCTGGTCTCCACAATCTTCGCGTCGGTCTTCAGATAATAATCACGGTCGGGCATGCCGAGGCCGCCCTGGGCGGCACTGACGATATATTGTTCGGGATATTTGTCGTCCTGCCCGACATACACGATGAACGGGCTGTTCACGCCTTCCTTGCGAAGTTCGGCAAATTTGGACGCGAGCGCGGCCTTGCTCGTCACGGCCTTGATGCCTGCAATCGCGGGTTTCAGCGGCGCGATGCCCGCCGCATCGACCGCCTTTTCATCCATGAAGCTTGCATAGAAATCACCGGCCTTGGTGCCGGGAGATTTCGCCAGTTCATCCAGAATCGCGCGGCTGCGCGACGTCGAGAGTTCGTCGAGCACGGTGAACATGCCGAAATTCGAGCGATCCGGCGGGATCGGCGTGTTTTTTGCCCAGGCGCCATTGGCATATGCATAAAAGTCGTCACCTGGGGCAACGCTGCGATCCATACCGCTCTCGTCGAAACCGAACGTGCCATATTGCGGCTTCACCGTGGCCGCCTGCACCGCCGTGCCGCCGATGAGCAGCGCTGATGTCGTGGAGACGAGCATGGTGCTCGCCCCGAGGGCGATAAGAAATTTCTTCATGAAAACCTCGGTGTATGATCTGACTATGACGCTGGGATACCATCCCTGCGCCAGCGATCAAGCCCCCGGGGTGATCACGCGATCGCGGGTGCGCTGCGCCCATTTGCGCCCGATCCGGACGCGCCAGACCAGGCCGGCCAGCAGATAGCCGATCGAGGCGGCGATCGTAGCAATCACGAACAGCCCCAGAACCAGCGAGGGCGCCGCCGTCGACGCCAGCCAGTTCCCCCATTCGCCAAGCGCCGCCCCCTCATCGATCATCCGCGCCATCGTCCCGGCATCTACGGCAGCGCCCATGAAGCGGCTGCCGACCAGGATCGACGAATAGAGGATGAACGGCGTGGTGATCGGATTGCTGAGAAATGTCATCACCACCGCAACCGGAACATTGGCGCGGCATGGCAAGGCCAACAGGGCCGCGCCCCCCATCTGGATGCCGGGGATCATCAGGAAGATGCCGACGATGATGCCCAGTGCCACGCCGCGCGGCACGGATCGGCGGGTGAAGCGCCACAGACTCGGTTCGAGGATCCTGTGCGCGACCGGGCGCAGCCAGCCGATCCGCTCGATTGATTCGCGGGTCGGCGCGTTGCGGCGCCACCAGTCGCCGAGCCGGGTCGTCATCCCCGGTCGCGCATCAGCCGACCCTGCTCGCGCTTCCAGTCGCGGGCCTTTTCGGTATCGCGCTTGTCGTGGAGCTTCTTGCCCTTGGCGAGCGCCAGTTCGACTTTGGCGCGCCCCTGTGCATTGAAGTAGATCGAAAGCGGGATCAACGTCATGCCGTCGCGTGTCACGGCATGCCGCATCTTCTCGATCTGGCGCGCGTGGAGCAGCAATTTGCGCGGCCGCTTCGGCTCATGGTTGAAGCGGTTGCCATGGCTGAACTCGGGGATATTCGCGTTGATCAGCGAAACCTGTTCGCCCTTCACCTCGGCATAGCTCTCCGCGATCGACCCTTCGCCGAAACGCAGCGACTTCACCTCGGTGCCGGTGAGCGCGATCCCAGCCTCGAAGAAATCCTCGAGGAAATATTCGTACCGCGCCCGCCGGTTTTCGGCGACGATCTTCGTCTTTTCGAATTCGGCGGGGCGCGGGCGAACCATCAGATCAGCCCGGCATGCACCAGAGCGGCATCGACAGCATCACGGCTCGCCTGCGACGGCGGAGTCATCGGCATGCGCAGATCGGCGGGGAAACCGGGTACCACACGCGCCATCGCATATTTGATCGGACCGGGCGATGCATCGGTGAACAAAGCCGCATGCAGCGGGAAGAGCTTGTCCTGCAGCAGCAGCGCATCGGCCCAGCGTCCTTCGGCACAGGCCGTCTGAAATAAGGCGCACAGGCGCGGCGCGACATTGGCGGTCACCGAAATGCACCCCACGCCGCCCATCGCCATGAAGCCCAGGGCCATGTCGTCATTGCCCGAAAGCTGGCAAAAATCGCTGCCGCAGGCGAGCCGCTGCGCCGCCACTCGCTCCACCTTGCCGCTCGCATCCTTGATGCCGATGATCGAAGGCAGAAGGGCGAGCTGCGCCAGCGTGTCGACGCTGATGTCGGTCACGGTGCGCGCGGGCACGTTGTAAACCACGATCGGCAGGTCGCAATGCTCGGCGAGATAACGATAGTGGAGCAAAATGCCGTCCTGATTCGGCCGGTTATAATAAGGCAGCACCACCAGCGCCGCCGCCGCGCCCGCGGCTTTGGCATGATGCATATGTTCGAGTGCAACCTTGGTATCGTTCGATCCGCAACCGGCGATCACCGGCACCCGGCCCGCGGCTTGCTCGATGCAGACCCGCACGACATGATTATGCTCCTCGATCGACATCGTCGCGCTCTCGCCGGTCGTACCGCAGGGGACGAGCGCGCTCGATCCTTCGGTGATTTGCCAGTCCACCAAAGCGCGAAACTGCGCCTCGTCGAACGTTCCGTCGCGAAACGGCGTCACAAGGGCAGGTATCGAACCACGAAACATCTTGCTCTCCCTTCACCTTGAACGCAGGACGCGCCATAATAGAGCCATGATCAACAGCAGAATGCCCGGCCAGCTCCAAGCGACGCGCAGGCGCGCTGCGCCCCATAGGTTTGCACGGGCCGCGATGTCCAGCCGCGCGCACCGTCTTTTTATGCCGGGGCTTCTCCTCATCTCCACCGCGGCGCTCGCGCTGATGGCATCGCCCGAGCAGCTTACGCCGCGGGCAGACCCTGTCGCGCCGGGCTTTTCCGGGTGGAACGAGGCAAGCCTGCAGGCGTCGATCAACGAATGGCGGCGGCTGCGCGGCAACGATCTGCTGCCGTTCCAGGATTATGCGACCTTCCTGACGGCGCACCCCGGCTGGCCGGGCGAACTGGCGATGCGCAAGGCCGCCGAGCGCCGGATCGATCCCAACAGTTACAGCCCGCGCGACGTGGTGATGTTCTTCACCCGCTTTCCTCCGCAAACCGGCACCGGGCAGGCGCGCTATGCCGAGGCGCTCTCCTCGACCGGGCGGAACAGCGAAGCCCGCACGGCTGCGATCGCGGCCTGGACGATGAAGGGGCTCACCCCCGACGACGAGACGCGGCTGATGGCCCGCTTCGCCAGCCAGTTGACCCCGGCGGATCACGACAAGCGTATGGAACGGCTGTTGTGGGACCGTTCGGCGGCGGCCGCCAGTCGGCAGATCGCCAATACCTCACCGGCCAGACGCCCGTTATTCGATGCCCGACTCGCCCTGATCCGGAACGATCCCGATGCCGCCGTCAAGGCGTCTGCCGCGGGCGATGCCGTCAACCATGATCCGGGCTACATGCTCGACCGCGCCCGCTGGATGCGCGATCATGCCAACAGCGCGGGCGCCCGCATCTGGCTGGCGCAGTCGCGCGATCTTTCAGCCCTGCCCTTCGATCCCGCCAACTGGCTCAACACGCTTTTGAGCTTCGCGCAGGCCGCCGCCGCCGATGGCCAGAACGATCTGGCGTTCGATATCGCCCGCCATGCCGAGGCGACCTTCCCGCCCGGCACCCAAATACGCAACCGCAGTTTCGACGAACGCGATGACTATACCAGCCTGATGTGGCTGGCGGGCACCGTCGCGCTCGAAAAGCTCCACCGGCCGGCCGACGCGATGACGATGTTCGATCGCTACGCCCGTGCGGCTCAAAGCCCTCAGAGCCAGACCAAAGGCTGGTATTGGGCGGGGCGCGCGGCCGAACAGGCATCGCGCCCCGATTGGGCGCAAAGCTATTTCGGCCAGGCAGCGATCCACGTCGACCAATTTTATGGCCAGCTTTCGAACGAGCGGCTGAATCGCGATCTTGCGATCCCCGCCGAATCGCCAAAGAATATCGTATCGCCCGCCGATCGCGCTTCGTTCGAGGCGAGCGAGGTCGTGCGCGTCGCCCGGTTGCTCGGTCGCACGGGGCAATGGCAGGACCAGACCATTTTCCTCCGCCTGATCGCTCAGAATGCCAAAACCGACACCGATCACATCCTGGCCGGCGAACTCTCACAGTCGATCAACCGCCCGGATCTGGGGGTGATGGTCTCCCGCGCGGCCCGCACCAGCGGGACGGTCGATCCGGTGCGCATCGGTTTCCCCGAAGTGCCGGTCCCACCCGCGATGGAAAGCCACTGGACGATGATCCACGCGATCTCGCGGCAGGAAAGCCAGTTCGACCGGCAGGCGACGAGCCGCACAGGCGCGCGCGGGCTGATGCAACTGATGCCGGCCACGGCGCGCGAACAGGCGGAAAAGCTCGGCCTGCCGTTCGACGCCGGACGGCTTGGCGATGTCGGCTATAATGTCATGCTGGGATCGGCCTTCTTCGATCGGCTGCTGACCTATTATGGCGGCAACTACGTGCTGGCGATCGCCAGCTACAATGCGGGACAGGGCAATGTGAACAAGTTCATCCGCGCCAACGGCGACCCTCGCCTGCCTGGCGCCGACATTGTGCGATGGATCGAGGCGATTCCGTTCACCGAAACGCGTGGCTATGTGCAGCGCGTGCTGGAGAATGCCGTCGTATATGACCTGCTCAACCCGTCCCGAACGCGCAATGCCCCGCACAATCGTTTGTCGACCTATCTCGGCAAGGTCAGTCCCGGCTGATTTTGTCGTTCCGGGATTAAAGAATATCGGTGCGACTATAGACCGAAATTCCTGTCTCCATCTGCCTTGCATCATCGGACCTCCCCTGCTAACCGGCCCGCAACCCAAGCGGGGACGTCTCTGACGCCCCCTTTTTCGCTTGGGGGTTAAATCCATTTGGGGGATCGAGCGCGCGTGGAGACTTCCGGCGGTATTCAGGCTAGCCTCAGCGGCCGTTATGCGACGGCGCTGTTCGGCTTGGCCCGTGACGAAAAGGCGATCGAAGCCGTTTCGTCGAGCCTTGCGACCTTGAAACAGGCCCTGGTCGAATCGGACGACTTTCGCCGCATGACGACCAGCCCGCTGGTCGGCCGCGACGAGGCGAAAAAGACGGTGGCGCTGATCGCGCCAATGCTCGATCTTGATCCGATCACCACCAAATTCCTCGGCGTCCTCGCCCAGAATGGCCGTCTGTTCCAGATCGGCGCGATCATCCGCGCCTTCTCGGCACTTGCGGCGCAATATCGCGGTGAAGTCACCGCGAGCGTCACCTCCGCCCATCCCTTGAGCGCCGACCAGATCGATGCGCTGAAGGCAAAACTCAAAACCCAGCTTGGCCGGGAGGTCGCAGTCGATCTCAATGTCGATCCCGCGATCCTCGGAGGGCTGATTGTCAAGGTCGGCAGCCGTCAGATCGATGGCTCCATCCGCTCCAAACTGAACTCCCTCGCGATTGCGATGAAAGGCTGAACATGGATATCCGCGCCGCAGAAATCTCCAAGGTCATCCGCGACCAGATCGCCAGCTTCGGCACCGAAGCGCAAGTCTCCGAAGTGGGCCAGGTGCTCAGCGTCGGCGACGGTATCGCCCGCATCCACGGCCTCGACAATGTCCAGGCCGGTGAGATGGTCGAATTCTCGAACGGCATCAAGGGCATGGCCCTGAACCTCGAAGCCGACAATGTCGGCGTCGTGATCTTCGGATCGGACAGCCAGATCAAGGAAGGCGACGTCGTCAAGCGCACCGGCACGATCGTCGACGTGCCGATCGGCAAGGAACTGCTCGGCCGCGTGGTCGATGGTCTCGGCAACCCGATCGATGGCAAGGGCCCGATCCTGACGACGCAGCGCAGCCGCGTCGAGGTCAAGGCGCCCGGCATCATCCCACGCAAATCGGTCCATGAGCCAGTGCAGACCGGCCTCAAGGCGCTCGACGCGCTCGTTCCCGTCGGCCGCGGCCAGCGCGAACTGATCATCGGCGATCGCCAGACCGGCAAGTCCGCCGTCGCGATCGACACCTTCATCAACCAGAAGAAGGCGAATGCCGGCACCGACGAGAGCAAGAAGCTCTATTGTGTCTATGTCGCGATCGGCCAGAAGCGCTCGACCGTCGCGCAGCTCGTGCGCACGCTCGAAGAAAATGGCGCGATGGAATATTCGATCGTCGTCGCCGCGACCGCTTCGGATCCCGCCCCGCTTCAGTATCTCGCGCCCTATACCGGCGTGACGATGGGCGAATATTTCCGCGACAACGGCATGCACGCCCTGATCGTTTATGACGATCTTTCGAAGCAGGCGGTCGCCTATCGCCAGATGTCGCTGCTGCTGCGCCGCCCGCCGGGCCGCGAAGCCTATCCCGGCGACGTCTTCTATCTCCATTCGCGCCTGCTCGAGCGCGCTGCCAAGCTCAACGATGCCAATGGCAATGGCTCGCTGACCGCGCTGCCGATCATCGAAACCCAGGCCGGCGACGTGTCGGCCTATATTCCGACCAACGTGATCTCGATCACCGACGGTCAGATCTTCCTCGAAACCGATCTCTTCTATCAGGGCGTCCGCCCGGCGATCAACGTCGGTCTTTCGGTGTCGCGCGTCGGCTCCGCCGCGCAGACCAAGGCGATGAAGAAGGTCGCCGGCTCGATCAAGCTCGAGCTCGCCCAGTATCGCGAAATGGCCGCGTTCGCGCAGTTCGGTTCGGATCTGGACGCCTCGACGCAGAAGCTCCTCAACCGCGGTGCGCGCCTGACCGAGCTCCTGAAGCAGAAGCAGTTCGCGCCGCTGCCGTTCGAAGAGCAGGTCGCATCGATCTTCGCCGGCGTGAACGGCTATCTCGATACCATCCCCACCAAGGACGTGAACCGCTTCGAAGAAACCTTCCTGTCCGATCTGCGCGCCAACAATGGCGACATCCTGAAGGCGATCCGCGACTCCAAGGACCTGTCCGCAGAAAGCACGCAGGCGCTGAAGGATGTGCTCGCAGCCTTCGTGAAAACCTTCGCGTAACAGGGGGATCGTCATCCCGCCCCTTTCGGGGCGGATGACTGACAAGGGAAACCGATGGCGAGTTTGAAAGCCCTCAAGGTCCGCATCACCTCGGTGAAGTCGACCCAGAAGATCACCAAGGCGATGAAGATGGTCGCCGCGGCGAAGCTGCGCCGTGCGCAGGCCGCGGCCGAAGCCGGCCGGCCTTATGCCGAACGGCTGACCGCGGTGATGTCCAGCCTGGCATCCAAGGTTACGGTCGGACCGCAGTCGCCGAAGCTGATCGCCGGCACCGGTAAGGATCAGGTCCACCTCCTCGTCGTTGCGACGTCGGAGCGCGGCCTGGCCGGTGCGTTCAATACGAACATTGTCCGTGCCGCACGCAAGACCGCCGATGAGCTGATCGCGCAGGGCAAGACGGTGAAGTTCTACCTGATCGGCAAGAAGGGCCGCGCGGTCATCTCGCGACTGTTCCCCGGCAAGATCATCCATCAGGTCGATCAGTCGCACATCAAGAATGTCGGCTTTCACGATGCGCATGAGGTTTCGAACGAGCTGATCGCGCGTTACGAAGCGGGCGAGTTCGACGTTGCCCATCTCTTCTTCTCGCATTTCCACTCGGCGCTCGTGCAGGAGCCGAAGGAGATCCAGATCATCCCGGTGCCGCTGAACGCCGCACCGGCAGCACAGAGCAATGTCGCTTCGGCTGCCGTCGAATATGAACCCGACGAGGAGTCGATCCTGGCGGCTTTGCTGCCGCGCAACGTGGCGGTGCAGCTGTTCCGTGCGATGCTGGAAAATGCGGCGTCCGAACAGGGCAGCCGCATGACCGCGATGGATAATGCGACCCGCAACGCCGGTGAAATGATCAACAAGCTGACGGTGCTCTATAATCGCACCCGTCAGGCCGCGATTACGACCGAACTCATTGAAATCATCGCTGGCGCCGAAGCGCTTTAACGAACACAGGCAGGCAAGGAAGAAACCATGGCTACCGCCCCCACCACCAACAGTGTCGGCCGCATCTCGCAGGTCATCGGCGCCGTCGTCGACGTCAGCTTCGATGGCGAACTGCCGGCGATTTTGAACGCGCTCGAAACGAGCAACAACGGCAACCGCCTCGTTCTCGAAGTCGCTCAGCATCTCGGCGAAAGCACCGTTCGCACGATCGCGATGGACTCGACCGAGGGCCTGACCCGCGGCCAGGAAGTCAAGGACACCGGCTCGCAGATCCGCGTGCCCGTCGGCCCGATGACGCTCGGCCGCATCCTTAACGTGATCGGTGAGCCGATCGACGAGCGTGGCCCGGTCAATGCCGCGACCACCGCGCCGATCCATGCCGACGCGCCGCTCTTCATCGATCAGTCGACCGAGGCCAGCATCCTCGTCACCGGCATCAAGGTGATCGATCTGCTCGCGCCTTATGCGAAGGGCGGCAAGATCGGCCTGTTCGGCGGCGCCGGCGTGGGCAAGACCGTGCTCATCCAGGAACTGATCAACAACATCGCGAAGGGCCATGGCGGCACCTCGGTGTTCGCCGGTGTTGGCGAGCGCACCCGCGAAGGCAATGATCTCTATCACGAGTTCCTCGATGCCGGCGTTATCGCCAAGGATGCCGACGGCAACCCGACCCCCGAAGGTTCGAAGGTCGCTTTGGTGTTCGGCCAGATGAACGAGCCGCCGGGCGCCCGCGCCCGCGTCGCGCTCTCGGGCCTGACGATCGCCGAATATTTCCGCGACGTCGAAGGCCAGGACGTTCTGTTCTTCGTCGACAACATCTTCCGCTTCACCCAGGCGGGTTCGGAAGTGTCGGCTCTGCTCGGCCGCATTCCTTCGGCGGTGGGCTATCAGCCGACCCTGTCGACCGACATGGGCGCGCTGCAGGAGCGCATCACCTCGACGAACAAGGGTTCGATCACCTCGGTGCAGGCGATCTACGTGCCTGCCGACGATTTGACCGATCCGGCGCCGGCCACATCCTTCGCCCACTTGGACGCCACGACCAACCTCAACCGCGCGATTTCGGAGCTGGGCATCTACCCGGCCGTCGATCCGCTCGACTCCACCAGCCGCATGCTCGAGCCGCGCATCGTCGGCCAGGAACATTACGAAACGGCCCGTGCGGTCCAGGAAACGCTGCAGAAGTACAAGTCGCTGCAGGACATCATCGCCATCCTGGGCATGGACGAGCTTTCGGAAGAAGATAAGCTGACTGTGCAGCGCGCGCGCAAGATCCAGAAGTTCCTGAGCCAGCCGTTCCACGTCGCCGAAGTGTTCACCGGCATCCCCGGCAAGTTCGTAGCGATCGAAGACACCGTGAAATCGTTCAAGGCGGTCGTCGACGGCGAATATGATCACCTGCCCGAATCGGCTTTCTACATGGTCGGCGGCATCGACGAAGTCGTTGCCAAGGCAGCGAAACTGGCCGCCGAAGCGGCGTAATGGCTCAAGGCCTGCGCCTCGAGGACGCGGTCAACGAGAACTGCCCCTGGTCGGGAAAACCGATCTCGGAAGACTCGTTGACACTCTATCGAGGCCAGGTCGTCGGCTTCTGTAACAGCGGCTGCCGTGACAAGTTCGAAACCGCGACGCGAACGTTCGATCAGCTCATCGGCAGCAAACAGGATTGACCATGGCAGACCTTCATTTCGAACTCGTCACGCCGGAAAAGCTGCTCCGTTCGGAATCGGCCTATATGGTGGTCGTGCCCGGCACCGAGGGCGATTTCGGCGTGCTCGCTGGACATGCCCCCTTCATGTCGGTCATTCGGACCGGCGAACTTTCGATCTATTCGGGGCCGAATACGGTCGTGTCCCGCATTCATGTCGAAGGCGGTTTCGCCGAAGTGAATGAAAAGGGCCTGACGGTATTGGCCGAGGAAGCCACCGAGCTCTGATCGCCTTCCACCGGTGACGAATCGCCCGGCACGCGCCAGCGTGACCGGGCTTTTTTTTTTCGGCCTATTCGGGTGTGCTTCCACTTTCGCCGACATCCTGCGCGGCGCGGCGGCTGATCCGGAAGAGGATCAACCCGGCGGCGATCACGAGCCCGCTGCCCGCCAGCATCGCCGCATCCGGCCGCGTGCCGAAGGCGGCCCAGCCAATCGCGATCGCCACCAATATCTGCACATAGGTCATCGGCGCTACCGCGGTCGCGGACGCGCGCGTCGTCGCCACGAAGAGCAGAAGATGGCCGATCGTGCCGGTTACCGCCACGCCGGCGCATTTAAGGACGACCAAAGGCGCCGGCCACGCCATGGCGAACCGCGCCGCTCCGCTGAGATGGCCGATGATCGTCACCGGCAGCAGGATCAGGGTCGCGATAAAGGCGATCAGGAACTGGCTCTGCAGGATCGACGTGGCACCGGCCGCGCGCCGATTGAGCATGATCAGCATCGCCATGAACAAAGCCGCCAGCAACGGTAACGCAGCGACCGGGCCGAGACGGACCAGATCAGGGCGCAGGATCACCAACACACCGCCAAAGGCGATGAGGATCAGCAGCGCCCGGCGCCATCCGATCCTCTCGCCAAACAGGACGGCCGATAGCAGCGCAACCCACATCGGCGACGTGAACTGGATCGCCGTGGCATCGGCGAGCGGCATGAAGCCAAGCGTGGTGAAAAAGCAGGTGGTCGCCAACGCGATCGCCGCCCCGCGCCCCACCTGCACCAGCGGCAACGGGCAGCTAAACGCCGTGCGCCTTTCCCTTGCGAGCAATAGCCCGCCCAGCATCGCCGCGCCGATGGCGTAACGCAGCAGCGCGATCGCCGAACCCGGCCACGCACCCGCCATCGATCGCACAAGCGCATCGCCGATCGAGAAGATCGCATAGCCCGCGAGCGCGATCGCCATTGCGACGACCTCGGAACGGCCGGCGGATTGGGTCATCGGGCTCCATCGTCGATGCGTGAGGTTAAGAGCTTGTCAAAGCTTGCGCACTAGACATCCCATAGCGGTGCTGCGGTTCGGGCCGCTACGGGATTTTCAGTATGAGTGCATTCGGCAAGCGTGGATCGATGACCAATGGGGCGCGGCCCGCATTCGGCGTCGCGCGGCCGATGCAGGGTAGTCCCGCCATGGGCGGGCAGCAGTTTCCGCCGATCGATGAGAGCATTTTTTCGGCGGCTGACCCATTTGCCGGCATTCCCTCGCTCGACGAACCGATAACAGAGATCGGCGCGCCGGTGCGTTCGGCCTCGCATGTCGACGCCCTCACCCGCCTTGCCAATCGCGAAGCCGAATCGGGCGAGGCCGGGCGTTCGCGGCACGAGGGCTTCGAGGCCTCGATCCACAAGATCAAGGAACAGGTGCTCCCGCGCCTGCTCGAGCGCGTCGACCCCGAAGCCGCCGCGACCCTGTCGAAGGACGAACTGGCCGAAGAATTTCGCCCGATCATCGGCGAAGTGCTGGCCGAACTGCGGATCACGCTCAACCGGCGCGAACAGTTCGCGCTCGAAAAGGTACTGGTCGACGAACTGCTCGGGCTCGGCCCGCTCGAGGAGTTGCTCGGCGATCCACTCGTCACCGATATCATGGTGAACGGCCCTGATCAGACCTATATCGAACGCAAGGGCAAGCTCGAACTCGCATCGATCACCTTTCGTGACGAGGAGCATCTGTTCCAGATCGCGCAGCGGATCGTGTCCAAGGTCGGCCGCCGCGTCGATCAGACGACGCCGCTGGCCGACGCCCGCCTTGCCGATGGTAGCCGCGTCAACGTGATCGTGCCGCCGCTCTCGCTGCGCGGCACCGCGATCTCGATCCGCAAATTCTCATCCAAGCCGATCACGCTCGACATCATGGCCCGTAGCGGATCGATGAGCGACCGGATGGCGACCTTCCTCAAGATCGCCGGGGCAAGCCGCTTCAACATCGTCATTTCGGGCGGTACCGGCTCGGGCAAGACGACGATGCTCAACGCACTGTCGAAGATGATCGATCCTGGCGAGCGCGTGATCACGATCGAGGATGCCGCCGAACTTCGCCTGCAGCAGCCCCATTGGCTACCGCTCGAAACCCGGCCCGCCAACCTCGAAGGCCAGGGCGCGATCAGCATTCGCGATCTTGTCGTCAACGCGCTGCGCATGCGGCCGGATCGGATCATCCTCGGCGAAATTCGCGGCTCCGAATGTTTCGACATGCTCGCCGCGATGAACACCGGCCATGACGGATCGATGTGCACGCTCCACTCCAACTCGCCGCGCGAGGCATTGGCGCGCATGGAGAATATGGTGATGATGTCGGACATAAAAGTGCCGAAGGAAGCGATCAGCCGCCAGATCGCCGACTCGCTCGATATCATCGTTCAGGTGAAGCGGCTGCGCGACGGATCGCGGCGGGTGACGAGCATTACCGAAGTAATCGGCATGGAAGGCCCCGTGATCATCACCCAGGAATTGTTCAAGTTCGAATTCCACGCCGAAGACAGCGAAGGCAAGATCATCGGTGAATACACGCCCGCCGGCCTGCGCCCTTACACGCTCGAAAAGGCGCGGCAGTTCGGTTTCGATCAACCGCTGCTGGATGCGTGCCTGTAACCGCTATCAGTTTTCGCGCAGCCACAATCCGGCGAAGACAGAAGCCAGCAGCAGGCTGAATATCAAAATCGGGGCCCAGGGCATCAAGCCGACCTGTTCGGCCGATCTTCGCCGGCGGATACGCAGTCTTTCCCCAATCGAGGCGATACCCGCCAGTCCGAGGAAAATGAACATGCCAACCGCGTATGTCGATGGCATTCGCTGTCCCTGAAATATCCCGGCAAACCGAATATCGCGAATCAAGCCTATTTGAGCTTGTCGATCTGTTCCTGCATCGCGGCAAGCTGCGCCTTCAGCGCCTCGACTTCACTGGATGTCTTTGCGGGTTCGGGCGCCGGAGCGGGCTTCGCCCCCATGCCCGGCATACCAGGCATGCCTGGCATTCCCGGTATTACACTGCCCAATGGGCTCGTCTTGAGTGCAGTGGCGGCCGCTTCGAACATCGCCATATTGCGCTTCGCCAGTTCGGCGAAGGGCCCACCGGCAAAGGCACCTTCCATGGCTTCGCGAAACTGCGCCTGATTGCGCCGGAAAGCATCCATCGATGCTTCGAGATATTGCGGGACCATCGATTGCATCGAATCGCCATAAAGTGAGATCAACTGGCGCAGGAAGCTGACGGGCAACATCGTCTGGCCGCGATTCTCCTCCTCCATGATGATCTGCGTCAGGACGTTGTGGGTGATGTCCTCTTCGCTCTTCGCGTCGATCACCTTGAAGTCGCGGCCCTCGCGCGTCATCGTGGCCAGATGATCAAGGGTGATATAACTTGAGGATTCGGTGTTATAGAGACGGCGATTGGCGTATTTCTTGATTATGACCGTACCCGATCCGTCCGAAGATTTCGCCATCTGTCCCCATCCATCCTGCGTTAGTCGCGGCACTATAGCATCAAACTCTTCCGCACCGCAACACAGGCCGCGCCCCCTCCCATTGTTTCTCGATATGCTGCGCAGCGAAACCGCGGACGACCCTGCACGACAAAAGGCCGCATTGGCTGGCCTGAAGGCTTATCAAAAAGCGCTGCGGCCACATCAGCACGTGCGAGGCGAGATCGTCGCCAATGTCGGACGGGCCACATTGCGACGCTATGGCGGGGGCGGGCGCCCGGTGATTTTCGTACCCTCGCTGATCAACGGGCCCGAGGTGCTCGATCTGACGCTGGAAAATTCGATGATGCAATGGCTGGCCGATCAGGGCCTGCAACCACATCTGATAGACTGGGGCACGCCACTGCCCGATGAACATGATCTTTCGATTATTGGCCATGTGGAAACCTATCTGCTGCCGCTCATCGACACAGTGGGCCCGGACGCCGCACTGGCCGGCTATTGCCTGGGCGGCGCGATGGCGATGGCCGCGGCGACGATTCGCCGCCCGTCGGGGCTCATTCTTGTTGCAGCACCATGGGACTATCGCGGATTTTCTTCGCAAACGCGGGAGGGCATACGTCAGCTATGGAATGCTGCGGCGCCGGTTGCGGAATCGATGGGACTGGTGCCCGCCGAACTGCTGCAACAATTGTTCTGGCGGATCGATTCGGCGCGCACCGTCCGCAAATTCGAAGAGTTTGCCACCAAGGATCCCACGAACATCGCCGGGCTCAACTATATCGCCGTGGAGGACTGGGCGAATGGCGGGCCGCCGCTGACCTTTGCCGCAGGACGCGAACTGTTCGAAGATCTGATGATCGGCAATGCCTCCGGTGAAGGCCGCTGGCAGATCGACGGGCGGATCATCGATCCTGCCGCGCTATCGATTCCGATTCTCAACATCCTGTCGACCACAGATCGCATCACTCCAGCTGAATCGGGATGGAATGGCGGCGAACGCATAGAGCTGGCCCAAGGCCATGTGGGCATGGTCGTCGGCTCCCGCGCGCCCGAATCACTCTGGCAGATGCTGTTCGATTGGGTTTCGCAGGTGCGGAATAACTGATAGGGGCGAGCCGAAAATAGGACCGAGCGAATCAGGATTGTCGCCTGCCTCGCTCATGCAACATTGCCGGAGCAAGCCCCATGTCCGATATCGTTATCACTGGCGCCAAACGCACCCCTGTTGGTAGCTTCCTGGGTGCGCTGGGTTCGGTCCCCGCCCATGAACTGGGCCGCACGGCGATTGTCGCGGCGCTGGCCCAGGCAGGGGTTTCGCCGGACGACGTCAATGAAGCAATTCTCGGGCAGGTGCTGACGGCTGGCCAGGGCCAGAATCCCGCCCGCCAGGCCGCGATCGCCGCCGGCATTCCCAAGGAGGCGACTGCCTTCGGCATCAATCAGGTCTGCGGGTCCGGCCTGCGGGCGGTTGCACTGGCGGCACAGGCGATCCGCTGCGGAGACGCCCGCATCGTGGTGGCCGGCGGCCAGGAAAGCATGTCGATGTCGCAGCATGCGCAGAGCCTGCGCGGCGGGACGAAGATGGGCCATGTCTCGCTGGTCGATACGATGGTCTTCGACGGTCTCACCGATGCCTTCAACAGCTATCATATGGGGATCACCGCCGAAAATCTGGCCGAGAAGTATCAGATCACGCGCGCCGATCAGGATAGCTTTGCGGTCGCCAGCCAGAACAAGGCATCGGCGGCGCGCGCCGCGGGTCGGTTCAGGGACGAGATCGCCCCCGTCACCGTCAAAGGTCGCAAGGGCGACATCGTCGTCAGCGATGACGAATATATTCGCGATGGTGCGACGATCGAGGCGATGGCCGGCCTGAAGCCCGCCTTCAAGAAGGACGGCACCGTCACCGCGGCCAATGCGAGCGGCGTCAACGATGGCGGCGCGGCGTTGGTGCTGATGTCGGCTGAGGATGCGGCGGCGCGCGGCACCCCCGTGCTGGGCCGGATCGCCAGTTGGGCGACCTGCGGAGTGGATCCCGCGATCATGGGTATCGGCCCTGCCCCTGCCTCGCGGCTCGCGCTGGAGAAAGCCGGCTGGACCTTGGCCGATCTCGACCTGATCGAGGCCAATGAAGCGTTTGCCGCGCAGGCGCTCGCTGTCGGGAAGGAACTCGGCTGGAACGGCGATATCGTCAACGTCAATGGCGGCGCGATCGCGATCGGCCATCCGATCGGCGCATCGGGCGCCCGCGTCCTCACCACGTTGATCTACGAAATGGCCAAGCGCGATGCGAAGAAGGGCCTCGTCACGCTCTGCATCGGCGGCGGCATGGGCATCGCCATGTGCATCGAACGGTAAAGTAAAACCCTTCCCCGAGATTGCTCGGGGAAGGGGACCATCCGAAGGATGGTGGAGGGGGCAGCGTCAGCGGAGGCTGCGCCACCGCCCCCTCCACCGATCTTCGGGCGGTCCCCCTCCCCGTTCCTGGGAGGAATTTTATTTCGGGTTAGCTTTCAGCCATTCGAGGATCGGCTCGGGCGCGCTGACGCCATAAGGATCCTCGTCGGCGCCTTCGTCGTTGATGCCGGGCTCTTCGAACCAGGCGACGATCTTGCCGTCATCGACGACCATCGAATAGCGCCAGCTGCGTTCGCCAAAGCCCAGATGATCTTTGTTGATCAGCATGCCCATGCGCCGGGTGAAAGCGCCCGATCCGTCGGGGAGCATCTTGATCTTGGTAATGCCCAGATTCTTCGCCCACTGGAACATCACGAACGCGTCGTTGACCGACAGGCAATAGACTTCGTCGGCACCGGCCGCCTTCAGATCCTCGTAGAGGCGCTCATAGGCCGGGCACTGCTCGGTCGAACAGGTCGGCGTAAACGCGCCCGGGAGTGAGAAGACGACGCTGCGCTTGCCCGCGAACAGCTCGCCGGTATGCACATCCTGCCAGCGGAAAGGGTTGGGTCCGGCGACGGTTTCGTCCCGCACACGGGTCTTCAGGGTCACATTCGGTACGGTACGTCCCAGCATAATCTCAGCTCCTCGTTGATCGATGGACACGGTATGCCGGATGCGCTGTGATCGATCCAATGAGAAAGAAAACTCTCAGTGATCGATCCAAGCGATTTCAAAACCGGTGAATCATCGGCTGATTCGAAAATCACCGGATCGGTCCGTCGGCGCGGCCCTGAACGAACTGATCGACATAAGGGTTGCCTGAATCATAAAGCCGATCGCGCGGTCCGCGCCAGATGATCTTACCCTGATAGAGCATCGCCACCCGGTGCGCGATCTTGCGGGCCGATGCCATGTCATGCGTGATCGTCAGCGCGGTCACGCCCAGATCCTCGACCAGTTCGACGATCAGATCGTTGATCACGTCGGCGCGGATGGGATCGAGTCCAGTGGTCGGTTCGTCGAAAAAGATGATTTCGGGCCGCGGCGCGATAGCGCGCGCCAGCGCGACGCGCTTCTGCATGCCCCCCGAAAGTTCGTTGGGACGCAGGTTCAGCACTTTGGCATCAAGCCCGACCCGCTCGAGATTTTCCTCGGCGATCTTGCGCATCTTCGCCTGATCGCGCGATCGCCCCTGCGTCAAGGCGAATGTCACGTTGCGCCAGATCGGCAGCGAATCGAACAGGGCGCTTCCCTGGAAAAGCATGCCGAACTTGGCCCGAACCCGTTCGAATTCGCGCGCCGACAGATCGGTGATATTCTCGCCGTCAACCTTGATCGCCCCCCGGCCGGGCCTGATCAAGCCGAGAATGCATTTGAGCATCACCGATTTGCCGCTGCCAGACTGGCCGATGATCGCCATCGATTCACCGCGCTCGATCTCGAGATTGACGCCGTCCAGCACGGCGTTCGTTCCGAACGCCTTGGCTACATCTTCAAGGACGATCTTGTGCTGCGTCACCATCAACCAAACGCCATCAAGGTGATGATCATGTTCGACAGCAGGATCATGATGAAGGCAGAGACCACCGCGTCAGTGGTCGCGCGGCCGACGCCCGCCGCCCCGCCCTGCGTGTTGAAGCCATGGTAGCAACCCATCAGCGCAATGAAGAAACCGAAGAACGCTGATTTCACCAACGCCATTTGCAGATCGGTCTCGGTCAGGAACTTGCGGCTGGTGGCCAGATAACCGATCGCGTTGAAGTGAAGCTTGTAGACTGCGACGAAATAGCCGCCGAAAATGCCGATCGCATTGGCGATGAGCACCAGCAAAGGCACCGCGATCAACGCCGCCAGCAGGCGCGGTGCGATGAGGTAGCGATAGGGATCGGTGCGCAGAGTGCTGAGCGCATCAAGCTGTTCGGTTACGCGCATCGTGCCGAGTTCGGCGGCCATTGCCGACGATACCCGCCCGGCGACCATCAGGCCGACCAGCACCGGGCCCAGTTCGCGGACCATGCCGAGCACAACGATCGCCGGCACGGTAGAGGTCGCATTGAAGCGCGAGCCGGCGGTAAAGGTCTGCTGGGCCAGCGCAGCCCCGCTGAAGATTGCCGTCATGCCCACGACAGGCAGCGAGAACCAGCCGATCTGCATCAGTTGCTCGAAGAAACGCGCCGGATAATATGGCGGGCGCACCGCGCGGGAAATCGTCGTCCAAGCGAATATGCCGACACGGCCGATAGCGGCCATTGCTGCGACCAGCACGCGCCCGATCGGAGCGAAGATAGCGATAAATGCCTTCAGAACCACGGTCACCTACTCAGTCCAGTGGCGCTGATAGCGGGTGCCGAGCCCGGTCAGCAACTCATATTGCGACAGGCCCGATCGAATGGCCGCTTCGGGCAACCGATAATCGACCTCGAGCCAGTCGCCTTCGCCGATATCTGCCGCCCCTATATCGACGGCAATCAGATCCATCGAGACGCGCCCCGCCAGCGCGAAACGGTCCGAACCCGCGCGCGCCGAGCCCCTGCCCGCAAATCCGCGCAGATAGCCATCGGCATAGCCAAGATTGAGGATCGCAGCGCGCGTCGAGGCTTGGGCAGTGAAGGTCGCGCCGTAGCCGATCGTTTGCCCCGCCTCGACCGATCGAACCTGAAGCACCTCGGCCTCGATCCGCACGACCTGCCGGATCCGCCCCGCCGCCGCCGGCCCCGGCTCCCCGCCGTAAAGCCCGAGCCCTGGCCGGGTGAGATCGAAAGCGAAATCGGTGCCCAGACAGATTCCCGCCGAATTAGCCAGGCTGTAGCGTCGCGCCGGTACCTGTGCAGCAACCTGTGCGAAAGCGTTGCGCTGGACAAGGTTCATCGGGCTTTCCGGCGTATCGGCGCAGGCGAGATGGCTCATCAGCGTATCGATTGCCAGCCCGTCCAGCAGCCCCGAAACGGCTTCTGCCGGCGTCAGGCCGAGCCGGTTCATGCCGGTATCGATCATGACGTCGCACGGCCGAGCCGGCGCGGCAGCCTTCCAGCGCGCCACCATTCCGGCGCTGTTCAAGGTCGGGCGGGCATGGGATGCCACCGCTGTCGCCATGTCGGCGGGCCGCACGCCGTGCAGCACCGACAAGCTCGCCCCGTCGCCGGGATGGCCGAGTGCCACCGCTTCGGCCCAGGTCGCCACGAAGAAGTCGCGGCAGCCAGCGCGGTGGAGGCGCCGCACGACATTGCCTGCGCCGATCCCGTAACCATCGGCCTTGACCGCGGCACCACAAGCAGCGCCTCCGCCCCGATCGTGCAGCCAGCGCCAATTGTCGACAAGCGCGGCCCCATCGAGAATCAGGCGCAGCGGAGCTTCGACGGGAGGAAATGTGGGTTGGGTCACAGCAGCGCGATAGCCGCGCTTGACCGTCTAATCCAGTTCCTTACCCGAAGTTTCGGGGAGGCCCACCAGCGTCACCACCAAAGCGAGCGCGACGACGCCGATCGTGTACCACAGGCCCGCGAACGGATCGCCGGTCTTGGCGACCATGAACTGGCTAATGAATGGCAGAAATCCGCCGAAATAGCCGGTGCCGATATGGTAGGGAACCGACATCGAGGTATAGCGCGCGCGCGCGGGGAACAACTCGACGAGCAAGGCGGCAACCGGGCCGTAGGTCATGCCCGACAGGAAGCCGATGGCGACGATCGCCAACACGATTTTCAGGGCGCTACCAAGTGACGGCGTGATCTTCGCCAGATCATAGCCAGCAGCCTTCAGGCCGGCGTCAAGCGCCGCGGCGTTGCTGCTGTCGACGACCTTGCCGCCGATCTCGACGATCGGTGCAGCACCGGGCTCGCCGGCGATCTTGCTATAGGCCACACCTTTCTTCGACAAGGCATCGAGAACCCGGCCGCACGCCGTCACCTGCCCCTTGGTCGCGAACGGATCATAGCTGCAGTCGCTGCCCGTAACGACGACAGGTGCGCGCACCATCGCATCGGCCAGCCCCGGATTGGCGGCCTGCGCCATCAGATGGAACAGCGGAAACAGCAGAATGATCGTCAGCGCATAGCCGATCACGATCGGCTTCTTGCGGCCGACCTTGTCCGACAGCCAGCCGAACAGCACGAACCAGAACAGGCTGCAAACCGCCCCCGCGCCCACGATCAGCCGCGCCGGCGTATCCTCGATCCGTAGCGCGTTCTGGAGGAAATAGAGCGCCTGAAACTGCGCCGTGTACCAGATCACAGTGAGGCCGGCCGCGATCCCAAACAAGGCGACGAGCAGCAGGCGGATCTTCGCCCAGCTGCCGAAACTCTCCTTCAGCGGGTTCTTCGCGGTCTCGCCGGCGTCCTTCATCGCCTTGAAGACCGGGCTTTCCTTGAGCTTGAGCCGCACCCACAGCGATATAGCGAGCAACAATAGCGAAAACAGGAACGGGATGCGCCAGCCCCACGCCTTGAACGCCGCCTCGTCGACGAACAGGTTCGATACCAGTACAACCATCAGGCTGAGCAGGAACCCGCCGATCACGCCGGCCTGAATGAAGCTGGTATAATATCCGCGGCGGTGGCGCGGCGCATGTTCGGCGACATAGATCGCCGCCCCGCCATATTCGCCGCCGAGCGCGAGCCCCTGCAGCACGCGGCAGGCGACCAGCAGAATAGGTGCCGCGACGCCGATACTCTCATAGGTCGGCAGCGCGCCGACCGCCGCTGTCGCAACGCCCATCATCGCGATGGTGACAAGGAACGTATATTTACGGCCCAGCTTGTCGCCGAGCACACCGAACAATAGCGCGCCAAGCGGCCGCATCCCGAAGCCGACGCCAAAGCTGGCGAGGAAGATCAGGAAGCTGACGGCCGGATTGTCCGACGGAAAGAAATGGCCCGCGACGATATTGGCGAGCGTCCCATAGACGAAGAAATCATACCATTCGAAGACGGTGCCGAGCGTCGATGCGAAGATCACGAGCCGATCGCGTTTCGGATCGATCACTGCCTGTACCACCGCCATGCCCGCCCCCAAGATTGTTGCCGCCCCAGCGATTATGGCACCGGCCGCCGCGACACAAGGGCGGTGCGGCGAGCCCCTTGAAGCCGAAAACGACCTTCCTATCTGATGCTTCGTCGATGCGTCGCCAATCGGGGCGGATCGGCGGGTCCGACGGCAAGGCCGTGGGCCACATGGTCAAAATCGCTTCCTACAAGGAGTTTGAACCTATGCGTGCAGTTGATTTCTCCCCCCTCCTCCGGTCCTCGATCGGATTCGAAAATCTCAACCGGCTCGTCGATTTCGCGACCCGCGGCGAGGCCGACGCCTATCCCCCCTATAATATCGAGAAAACCGGCGGCGACAGCTACCGGATCCAGATGGCGCTGGCCGGTTTCAGCCGCGAGGAAATCGAGGTTACCGTGCAGGACAATGTGCTGGTGATCGTCGGCCGTGCCGCCGAAGCCGAAGCGGGCGCAGAGCCGCAGTTCATCCATCGCGGCATCGCCAAGCGCGCGTTCGAACGCCGTTTCCAGCTGGCCGACACCATCAAGGTGACGAAGGCCGGATATGAAAATGGCCTGCTCAACGTCGAACTGGTCCGCGAAATTCCGGAGCACAAGAAGCCCCGGCGCATCGCGATCGACGGCGAGGAGCGCGCGCCGCTGATCGATCTTTCGGCCGCCAAAGCCGCTTGAACGAAGAAGGGCGATTCCAGCTTTCGCTGGAATGACGGGTGGGTTTGATCCTCACCGGTATCGCACGGCAGAAGCCGGGCCCTTCGGGGTCCGGCTTTTTGCTTGGTGTCAGGCAATGATATCCGGAATCAACAGATCCTCCAGCAAGGCGATCTCATCCTTGAGCCGGAGCTTGCGCTTTTTGAGTCGGGCAACCTGCATCTGATCGATCGCCGGCGCACCCAGCAACGCTTCGGTCGCCATATCAAGATCGCGATGTTCCTGGCGAAGCAGTTCAATCCGTCGCGCAATCACTTCGCTATCCAACGAGCGTCTCCTGGAACCTGCTATGGTCTATTCCCTACGGGAAAAAACCTACTGCGCTCAAGCCCGTAGAAACTGCATGATGGATGGTCCGAAAAATGGTTGCCGGGCTGTCACGGCGAATCGTGTTGAGGACGGGCTTAACCTCGCTTTTGAACGAGACAGCAACGCCGAATCGTGATCTACTCTTCTCCCCAGTCGGAGATGAAAGGAGACATCCTGTATGGTGAATGCTCATTCTTCCGCAATGCTCGCCAAGCATGCCGGTATCGAAGCTCGCATCACGGCGGAATCCCGACGACCAGCACCAGATGATGTGCTGATCAACCAGCTGAAGAAACAGAAGCTCAAGTTGAAAGAAGCCCTAGCCCGAATTTAATCGGACGCGACTCGACTGTCGGCAACGCTCAGGGATTGAGGATCGACCGATCCTCAATCCAGGCTTTGCAGACCCGGCCGACGCATATTCTTCTCAATCTGTCGCAACTCGCGCGGCGTTGCTGTTATTTGCGGCACGCGTGCAAGCTTGGGGTCTATCGGCGCCGTAAAGGTAATACCCATTCGATTCTGGCGAACCCACACAACTTCGCCGGAAACCTTTCCGACACCGCGAAACTCCACCTCGACGAGGCAGCCGGTATCATATTCGACTTGGGAATCGGCCATCAACCCCGTCGGCGACAGATTGCGGATGCGAATCGGCTGACGCTGCCGGGCCACATCCCCGCAGCCCTCGATCGTTCCCATGAGCAGCATGCTATCGCGGGGGCGCCGGCGCTTGCCTGGATCCTTTGGTAGCGTCTCGCGCGCATCTTCGATCATCATTGTCCCCAATCGGCGATCGAACGGGGCAATCCCGACGTCGATCAATCCAGGGCGGCAATTGATCAGAAAATGCTGGAAAATCGGTTAAGGCGCAATCTTGGAGAAAAGCCCGACAGGACTATTCCTCGCGCGACACCTTTTCGTTACGCTCGTGGCGCTCCTGCGCCTCCACGGTCATCGTCGCGATTGGCCGGGCTTCGAGCCGCCCCAGCGAAATCGGTTCGCCCGTCACTTCGCAATAGCCATATTCGCCTTCTTCGATACGGCGAAGCGCGGCGTCGATCTTCGAAATCAGCTTGCGCTGGCGATCGCGGGTACGAAGCTCGATCGACCAGTCGGTTTCGCTCGATGCGCGATCGGTCAGGTCAGGCTCACGCAGCGAATCGACCTGCAATTGCTGGAGCGTTCCCGCAGACTCCCGAAGGATCGACTCTTTCCAATCGAGCAACTTGTTTTTGAAATAGGTTAATTGCCGATCGTTCATGAAGGGCTCGTCCGCAGAGGGACGATAATCATCCGAAGAGACCGTGGTCGTCACATTTGCCCGATCATTATTGTCGAATACGCCACTCAGCGACGATGCCATCCCAATCTCCGCCTCTAACGACATCGGGTGCCTCGCAACTGGCTGTGCCCAATCGTCGCCCGTCGCGGCTATAACCAGCCGCCGGAGCCTATACAAGCGCAGAACGTGTCGTTTGCGACTATCTCGCGCAATCAACTTTCTCACCGAAATGTCATGAAATTCAGCCTGTATCCGTAACAATCCAGTCGTTACGGATACAGGCTTTTAAGCCTTGCTATTCAGCAACCAGGGTTTCAGCTGGGGCCACTCGCTTTTGCCGCGGCCTCGAGCTGGGCAAGCGTCATACCGATCATCAACCCGTTAGGCCCCTTGGCGAAAGCCGTCTTGGGAAGGCGGAATTTGCTCGACGATGCGGCAACAACCGCCGTGCTGGCATCGACAGCCTCGATCTTGCCGACAGCCCCGCCGTTCGAATCGGTCACATCCGCACCGGGCTTGAGCAGCGCGGCCACTTCGCTGGCGTTGCCCTGCGCCGCATTCTTGGCCGCAGCTTCCAGCTCGGTTTTCGTCATCGCGATGACCAACCCCTTATCGGACTGCGCGAAGGATGAGGTCGGCATGCTGGCCTTGACGACGCCGGTATCCACCACCGCCAAATTTCCGGTGACCGATGCAACCGTCCCGACCATGCCGCCCTTTGTATCCATCACGGCCGCGCCCGCTGTCACATTGGCTGCTGGGGCCGTAGTTGCGGCCGGCGCGGCCGCGTCTTGCGCCATCAGCGGACTCGCCAAAGGGGTGGCGACGAGCGCGCCGACGATAAGGCCAAAATGTAATTTCACGGTCAACTCCTTGATGATTGCCCGAAAGGGACCATCGGAGTCGCCATCCGGTTCCCTCGAAACGAGGCCCCCGCGACGGAGGGTGGCAGAGTTGCGGTCAACCGGCGAACCGCGGCACCGCCAAGAATGTTGCACCGCCGCCGCCATCGCTTCATAGGCGGCACATGCATGATATCCGGATGATCCGCGAAAACCCGAAGGCCTTCGATGCGGCGCTCGCCCGCCGCAATGTGGCCGGCTGTGCCGACGCTTTGCTCGCTCTGGACGAACGTCGCCGCGCCGTTGCCACCGAATTGCAGACCGCGCAAACGCGCCGCAACGACGCCTCGAAGGCGATCGGTCAGGCCAAGGCGAAGCGCGACGAGGAAACCGCCGCCAGCCTGATGGCGGAAGTCGCCGCGATCAAGGAACGCATGCCCGCGCTCGAATCGGACGAAGCCGCGATCGTCGCTGAACTTGACGCGATGTTGGCCGCGATCCCGAACCTGCCGGCCAACGACGTGCCGGCCGGCACCGACGAGGCCGGCAATGTCGAGGTGACCCGCTGGGGCACGCCGCCGACGTTCGACTTCGCAGCAAGGGAGCATCCCGATTTCGCGCCTGCGCTGGGGCTCGATTTCGAAAGCGCCGTCGCGATTTCCGGCGCGCGCTTCGCCGTGCTGAAGGGCGGCATGGCGCGGCTGAACCGGGCGCTCGGCGCGTTCATGCTCGACCGTCAGGCCGCGCGCGGCTTCACCGAGATGATGCCGCCTTTGCTCGTCCGCGACGAAGCGGTGTTCGGCACCGGACAGTTGCCGAAATTCGCCGAAGATCTGTTCCGCACGACCGACGGCCGCTGGCTGATCCCCACCGCCGAAGTCAGCCTGACCAACATGGTGCGCGAGAAGATCCTGGCCGAGGCTGAGCTCCCGCTGCGGATGACGGCGCTCACCCCCTGCTTCCGCTCCGAGGCCGGCGCGGCGGGGCGCGACACGCGCGGACTGATTCGCCAGCATCAGTTCGACAAGGTCGAGCTGGTCGCGATCGCCTCGCCCGAGCAATCGGATGCCGTCCATGCCGAAATGCTGGCGGCGGCGGAGGCGATTCTCGAAGAGCTGGGCCTGCCCTATCGCCGGATGCTGCTGTGCACCGGCGACATGGGCTTCACCGCCCGCAAGACTTTCGATCTCGAAGTCTGGCTGCCGGGGCAGCAGCGCTATCGCGAGATCAGCAGCATTTCGAACTGCGGCGACTTCCAGGCGCGGCGCATGAATGCGCGTTACCGCCCCGCCGGCGAAGCGAAGGGCACGCGGTTCGTCCATACGCTCAACGGATCGGGGCTCGCGGTCGGGCGGACATTGGTGGCGGTGCTCGAAAATTATCAGCGGGCCGACGGATCGGTGCAGATCCCCGATGCGCTGATCCCCTATATGGGCGGCATCACCGAACTGCGCCCCTGATATGCGCATCCTGCTCAGCAATGACGACGGCATCCATGCGCCCGGCCTCGCCGTGCTGGAGACGATCGCCCGCGCCTTTTCCGACGACATCACGATCGTCGCACCGATCGAGGAGCAGTCGGGCGCCGGCCGTTCGCTGACGCTGACAAGGCCGATCCGCCTCCACGCCTTTGGCGAGAAGAAATTCGCGGTAACCGGCACGCCGACTGATGCGGTGATGATGGCGCTGGCGCATGTCATGAAGGACAATCCGCCGGACCTGATCCTGTCCGGCGTCAATCGCGGCGCGAATCTGGCCGAGGATGTCACCTATTCGGGTACCGTGGCGGCGGCGATGGAAGGGGCGATGGCCGGAATCCGCTCGGTCGCCATGAGCCAGGTCTATCGACGCGAAGGCGCCGGCAACGACGTGCCTTTCGATGTCGCGGAACAATGGGGCGAGCGGGTGCTGCGGCCCCTGATCGATGCGCCCTGGGCACCGCGGACCGTGATGAACATCAACTTCCCCGCGATCGCGACGGATCAGGTACGGGGCATCCGCGTGGCCGAGCAGGGCCTGCGTGATTATGCCGCCGCCCGGCTCGATCGGCGGACCGATCTGCGCGGCTTCGATTATTACTGGCTGAACCTCGGCAGAGCGCCCCAGACCCCGGGGCATCGCACCGATCTCGAAGCCAGCGCGGATGGTTATGTGACGGTCACACCCCTGCATTGCAACCTGACCCATCAACCATCGATGGCAGGGCTCGACAAGATCTATCGTTAGGCATTGGCCGCAAGAACGGCCAAACGCACTGGCATGATCTGCGGGGGCTGCTAACAGTCGCTCATGCCGCGCGTCTTTCCGCATTCGCTCCTCCTGCTGCCATCGCTGCTGTTGGTCGTCGCCTGCATTCCGGCGCAGCCAAAGGTCGAAGCGAGGCCCGTCGTCACGGCCGCCGTCCCTTCGTCCAACCGCAACACAGCGCTGTTCGCCAATCAGTCACCGATCGATAGCGCCCCGGTTTCGCCACCGACCCCACCACTTTCCGCAATCGCCCCCGCAAAAACCGAGCCACCCGCCTGGCAGATCCGAAAGGTCGAACCATCCGCGGTCGATGTCCCCGCTTCGATCTATGTCGTGAAAGCGGGCGACTCTCTTCGGCGCATTTCCGAAAGGACCGGCGCCGGCTCCGAGGCGATCGCGCGCGCCAATGCGATCGCGACACCTTTCAAGATCGTCATCGGCCAGAAGCTCAAAATCCCAGCCGGCCGCTACCATCGCGTCGGCAAGGGCGAGACCGGCATCGCGATCTCCCGCGCTTATGGCGTCGAATGGCAGCGAATCGCCGCCCTCAACGAACTCACTGAACCCTATGTGTTGCGCGAGGGGCAAAGGCTGCTGGTGCCGAGCAAGGTCGAGGTCGCGACGATGACTCACTCGCAACGCGAAGCCGCATTTCGGCTGGATATCGAGGATCTGATCACCGGCAGCGAGCCGGCGCTCGCCACCAAGGCAAAGCCGGCCCCGCCCACAGTCAGCCCCGCGCGCATCCTGCCGCCGACGACTCCGGTCGCTGAACCCACGGAATTTGCTGGCCGCTTCGACTGGCCAGTGCGCGGCCCGATCCTGCGCGGCTTCGGCAAATACGCTGGGGGTCAGCAGAATGACGGTGTCAATATCGGCGTCCAGCGCGGCAGCACGATCGCCGCGGCCGCGGACGGCGTCGTGGCCTATGTGGGATCGGAGATTCCGGCTTATGGCACGCTGGTGCTGGTACGGCATGGCGACGGCTGGATCAGCGCTTATGGCTATGCCGACAGCCTGGCCGTCACGCGCGGCCAGAAGGTCAAGCGCGGCCAGATGATCGCGCGCAGCGGCGCCAATCCCTATACCGGCGAACCGCAACTCCACTTCGAGATCCGCAACGGCCGCAAGCCGGTCAATCCGCTGAGCTATCTGCCAAGCCGGAGCTGAGGATAGCCTCCCCTCCCTGCAGGGAGGGGAGTTTCATTGCCGCAAACACGCCCCTCGATTTTCGCGCCGAAAAGGATTATGGCGCCCGCTCCCATGGCAATCACACTCCCCTCCCCGCCGAAAGTCGGCATGGTTTCGCTCGGCTGTCCGAAAAACCTGGTCGACAGCGAACGCATCCTCACCAAGCTGCGGTCGGACGGCTATGGCCTGTCGCAAGACTATGCGGGTGCGGACATCGTGCTCGTCAACACCTGCGGCTTTCTCGACAGCGCCAAAGAGGAAAGCCTCGAGGCGATCGGCGAGGCTATCGCGGAGAACGGCCGCGTGATCGTCACCGGCTGCATGGGCGACGAGGCCGACAAGATCCGCGCCCGCTTCCCCAATGTGCTCGCGATCACCGGCGCGCATCAATATGAAGCGGTCGTCGGCGCGGTGCACGAGGCGGCGCCCGTGCCGCCCTCACCGTATGTCGATCTGGTGCCCGAAGCGGGGCTCAAGCTTACGCCGCGCCATTACAGCTATCTGAAGATCTCGGAAGGCTGCAATCATCGCTGCTCCTTCTGCATCATCCCCTCGATCCGCGGCGATCTTGTCAGCCGCCGGCCCGATGCGATCCTACGCGAAGCCGAGAAACTGATCGCCGCCGGCACGAAGGAATTGCTGGTCATCAGCCAGGATACCTCAGCCTATGGGGTCGATACGCGCCACGAAACCAAGCCGTGGAAGGGCGGCGAGGTCCGCGCGCACATGACCGATCTCGCCCGCGAACTGGGCAAGCTCGGCGCCTGGGTGCGGCTCCATTATGTCTATCCCTATCCGCACGTCGATCAGGTGATCCCGCTGATGGCCGACGGGCTGGTGCTGCCTTATCTCGACATTCCCTTTCAGCATGCCGCGCCCAAGGTGCTCAAGGCGATGAAGCGGCCCGCCAATGAGGCGAAGGTGCTCGATCGCCTGAAATCCTGGCGGAAGATCTGCCCCGATATCGCGGTGCGATCCTCGTTCGTCGTCGGATTTCCCGGCGAAACCGAGCAGGATTTCCAATATCTGCTCGACTGGCTCGACGAAGCCCAGCTCGATCGGGTCGGCGCGTTCCGGTTCGAACCCGTGCAAGGTGCCGCGGCCAATGCGCTTGAAAATCACGTCCCCGAAGAGGTGAAGGAAGAACGCTACGCCCGCATCATGGAGCGGACCGCGGCAATCTCGGCGGCCAAGCTGCAGGCGAAGATCGGCCGCACGCTCGACGTCATCATCGACGTCGTCGACGACGAAGGTGGAGCCAGCGGGCGATCGAAGGCCGACGCGCCCGAAATCGACGGCGAGGTCCATCTGCGCGATGCCGAAGGGCTGCAGCCGGGCGACATTATCACGGTCGAAATCGAGGATGCCGACGATCATGATCTGTTCGGCGTCCAGCGCGCCTGATAAGGCCGGCCGATGACCGATTTTGCTGCCCTGCTCCAGGCCGATCGCGGCCAGCCCGCCCATCCGATCACCCCTTTGCCGGCATCCGACTATGACGGATGGTTCAGCCAGCAGCCGGCGCAAGTCCGCACGCTCGCCGTGGCTGCTCGTTTTGCCGCAAAACCCGGCGAACTGCTGATCATACCCGGCCGCAAGGATGGCGAGTGGTCGGCCATCATCGGCGCGGCGATCGAACCCGGCCCATGGTCGCTGGCGGCCATCGCCGCACGCCTGCCCCAGGGGACATATCGGGTCGGCGACGGCGCGCCGGGTGCAGCCACATTGGGCTGGCTGCTCACGCACCATCGCTTCGATCGCTATCTCGCCAAAGCCGACCCAATCCCGCAGCGTGTCCTGCTCACCAGTGAGGTTGCGCGGATCGACGAGCAGATCGCGCTTGCCGAGGCGGTCGCGCTGGTACGCGATCTCGTCGATACGCCCGCCGCCGACATGGGGCCCGCCGAACTCGCCAACGCCGCCGAGGCTGTAGCGAAGCGCCATGGGGCAAACCTGCGGATCACCACCGGCGACGAACTGGCGCAGGGCTATCCGATGATCGCCGCTGTCGGGCGGGCGGCAGCCCGCACCCACGCCCCCCGGCTGATCGAGATCGAATGGGGCGACCCGCGCCACCCGCGCATCGCGATCGTCGGTAAGGGCGTCTGCTTCGACTCGGGCGGCCTCGATCTGAAGCCACCATCGGCGATGCTGCTGATGAAGAAGGACATGGGCGGTGCGGCGCATGCGCTGGCGCTGGCGTCGCTGGTGATGCGGGCGAAGCTGCCCTGCCGGATGCACCTCCTGATTCCGGCGGTCGAAAACGCCGTTGCCGGCAATGCCTTCCGGCCGGGAGATGTCTTGCAGAGCCGGAAGGGCATCACCGTCGAGATCGGCAATACCGATGCCGAGGGCCGGCTGGTGCTGGGAGATGCGCTGACGCGGGCGGGCGAGGATGCGCCGTCGCTGATCGTCGACTTCGCGACGCTCACCGGCGCCGCACGGACCGCGCTGGGGCCCGATCTGCCCGCGATGTTCAGCAATGACGATGTGCTGGCCGATCAGTTGCTGTCGGCATCGCGCGACATCAGCGATCCGCTGTGGCGCATGCCGCTCTGGTCCGACTATGCCGACATGCTCAAATCGACAGTGGCCGATATCAACAATTCCGGCGAAGGCGGCATGGCCGGAGCCACCACCGCCGCCTTGTTCCTGCAGAAATTCGTGCCCGATGGCACGCCGTGGCTTCACCTCGACACGTACGCCTGGCGGCCTTCGCCGAAGCCCGGACGCCCGAAAGGCGGCGACGCGCTGGGCCTGCGCGCCGTCCATGAACTGCTCCGACGTCGGCTCGCCGCAGAATAAGGGAAAAACATCGCTCGCACCTCAAAAAAAGTGATGCGGGCATGAAACGAAATCACCTGGCGCGTGTTTGTGGACGGGAGGTTGCATCCTCCCAACCGTTCACAGAAGGCGAAAGGGCCCGCTTATGATTGACAATGCGTTGCCCCAATGGATGCGAGCACTGGTTTCCTATGTGCGTTCGGGGCAGCCGGACCTCACCAACCGGCAAATGGCGCTGATGCTGATCACCTATATCACGCCCGGTCCGCATACCGTGCGGGGCTTGGCCAATCAGCTGAACGTTTCAAAGCCGGTCATCACGCGCGCCTTGAACACTTTGGGTTCGCTCGGCTATCTGCGCCGCGAACGTGATGATAATGATCGACGCAATATCTTCGTCGCCAAGACGGACAAAGGGGCAGAATTTCTGAATGTCTTTGGAAAGTCCATCGATCTGCAGCAGGACCGAGGCTGAATCTGCCGACGTGGCCGACAGCCACGTCGCGACTTTCCATCTGGATGGGACGACGCAGATTCTCGATAGGCGCACCCATGCCTATCGGAGGGATATTGCCGACGTGGCGTTAGCCGGCACATTGTTCGCGCCGCATTATGCCGCGCCGATGCTCCGCCAGTGCCGTGCCCCATCCGCGATGATGCGTAACGCTGCGGACCCGCGAGCTGAGGCGGTATCCCAATTATTATCCGGTGAGCAATTTGCAGTGCTGGATCTGGCAGCAGGATGGGCCTGGGGTTATTCCGTCAGCGATCATTATGTCGGCTATGTCGAAGCGAATCTGCTGGATGCGCCGACGGTCGCGACCCACGTTGTGGCGGTTCGCGAGGCGCTTATTTTTAGCGAGCCATCGATCAAGTCGGCGCTGCGGGGCTCCCTGCCGTTCGGCGCGCGCGTTGCCTCCTGCGCGGAAGGTTCGTTTTTCGCGATCGAAGGCGGCTATATCCACCATCGTCATGTCCTTCCGGCTCATGCGTGCACCGCCGATCCTGTCGCTATCGCCGAACTGTTTCTCGGCATGCCCTATCTGTGGGGCGGCCGCGGCGAGCGCGGAATCGACTGCTCGGGGCTGGTGCAGGTCGCTATGGCCGCCGCCGGCATCACCCTGCCCCGCGACACCGATCAGCAGCGCGCCTTTCCCTGCGAGGATCTGCCTGCGGAGGTTGCGCTCCGACGAGGAGACATCATCCATTTTCCGGGCCATGTCGGGCTGATGGTCGACGAGATGCGGCTGATCCATGCCAATGCGCATTGGATGGCCGTTGTGATCGAACCATTATCCGATGTCGTCGCCCGGCTTGCTCCCAATCACGACCGGCCGATTCTGGCCAGGCGGAGAATAAGCTTATGACCGCGAAGGTCTTCATCGACGGTGCCGCCGGCACCACCGGCCTGGAAATTCGCGATCGGCTGTCCGATCGCAGCGACATCGAATTGCTCACCATCGCGGATGCGCACCGCAAGGACGCATCCGCGCGCGCCGATGCGCTGAACAGCGCCGATGCTGTCATCCTGTGCCTGCCCGACGATGCTGCGCGCGAGGCCGTCTCGCTGATCGACAATCCTGACGTGCGGGTGATCGATGCCTCGACCGCGCACCGGACCGATCCGGCCTGGGCCTATGGCTTTGCCGAAGTCGAGCCCGGCGCGCGCGATGCACTGGCGCTCGCGAAAAGGATCTCGAACCCCGGCTGCTATCCGACCGGGTTTTTGGCGCTGATCCGGCCGCTTGTGCGCGCCGGGCTCCTGCCTGCCGATACCGCGGTCTCGGTCAACGCCGTGTCGGGCTATTCGGGCGGCGGCAAATCGATGATCCAGGCCTTTGAGGATGCCACCAACCCCGATGCGACCGACACCGCCTTCCGCGCTTATGCGCTCGGTCTCGGTCATAAGCATGTCCCCGAGATGCGGGCGCATGCCGGGCTGATCCATCCACCGATCTTCCTGCCTTCGGTCACCCGCACCTATCGCGGGATGCTGGTGGAAGTACCGCTGCACCTGCACCTGCTGACGGGAACGCCTTCGCTCGCGGCTATCCGCGACGTACTGGCCGAAGCCTATACGGGCAGCGACGTGGTCCGCGTGCAGCGCGAGAATCCGTCCTTCCTGACAATCGAGCAGGCTGCAGGGACCGATCGGCTCGAACTCTACGTCTATGGCGACGAAAAGGCAGGGCAGGCCCGGCTGATCGCGGCGCTCGACAATCTCGGCAAGGGCGCCGCGGGTGCCGCTGTGCAGAACCTCAACATCGCGCTGGGGCTGAACGAGACCGAAGGACTGCGGCTGTAGGAACAACTTATGCCTTCTCCCGCAAGCGGGGAGAGGGTGACGGCGCGGATCACCGAATCCCCACCACCTTGTGGGTCTGCGTCGACAGCCGCCAGCACGGATTTTCGAGGACGAAGGCGATGGCGGCATCGCGCGCCTCGGCCAGACCCGGGCCATCCATCGGCTGCAGCAGAAAATGATCGAAGTCCCAGTCTTCCATCGAATGTGGATCGATCGGCTGCGGCCAGACCAGTTTGAGCTCCGCACCGCTGCGCTGAACGATCTCGGTACCGGCCTTGGGGCTGACGCAGATCCAGTCAATGCCCTCCGGCGCGATCTGCGTGCCGTTGGTTTCTACTGCGATCTCGAACCCTTCAGCCTTGAGCGCGGCGATCAGATCGGCATCGACCTGCAGCAGCGGCTCACCGCCCGTCATCACGACGAAGGGACGCGCGGCGCTCGCCCACAACGCCTTCGCTTTGGCGGCCAGCGTCGGCGCATCGGCATAACGGCCGCCATTGTCGCCATCGATCCCGACGAAATCGGTATCGCAAAAACGGCAGATCGCCTGCTCACGGTCCTGCTCGCGCCCGCTCCACAGGTTGCAGCCGGCAAACCGCAGGAACACGGCGCGGCGCCCCACCTGCATCCCCTCCCCCTGCAAGGTGAGGAACATCTCCTTGACGGCGTAGCTACCCATCAGTGCGCCGCGTAGATCGTGGGATCGCGCAGGCCCGCCTCGGCGAAGCCCTTGGATCGCAGGCGGCAGCTGTCGCACAAACCGCAATGCTCGCCCGCCGGCGTCGGATCGTAGCAGGACCAGCTCATGCCCGCATCGAGCCCGAGCCGATCCGCCTCGCGGGCGATGTCGGCCTTGGTCATGTGGAGCAACGGCGCGTGGAAGATGAAGCGATCGCCCTCCACGCCGGCTTTGGTCGCCAGGTCGGCCATGCGCGCAAACGCCTCGATGAATTCGGGGCGGCAATCGGGATAACCCGAATAATCGAGTGCGTTGATCCCCAGGAAGATATCGCGCGCGCCGCTCGCTTCGGCCATGCCGAGCGCCAGCGACAGGAAGATCGTGTTGCGCGCCGGGACGTAAGTGACCGGAATTCCCGGCTCGACGCCACCTTTTGGAACCTCGATATCGGCCGTGAGCGCCGAGCCGCCAAACGCCGTCAGATCGATCGGCAAAGTCACGTGCCGATCGACGCCGAGCGCCGCCGCCACGCGCGCGGCCGCCTGCAATTCGATATGGTGCCGCTGGTTATAATTGATCGTCAGCGCCGACAGGGCAAAACCCTGCTCGCGCGCGAGCCCACCCGAAACCATCGAATCGAGCCCGCCTGAAAGCAGCACGATCGCGCGCCGCCGGCTATCATCACCCTGCTGTGCCATGAACCAGCCACTAGGCGATTTTGAGCGTGCGTAAAACCCGCCCAAAAAAAATGGGCCGCCTCGTTCGGAAGGCGGCCCAAGTAGGGCCTTGAGGCCCGCTAAGGGAGGAAAGCGTGCTCAAAGGGGAGAGCACGACTCATCTATAGGGGCGATGGTCTAAACAAAGCATTAACCGCACCGTATAATCATTTCCGAATGGACGAATCCGATTGGCAATCGCCAACGTGGCGCCCTGCGCCCTTGAAGGCGAACGGCGTGCGTTGCTTGATCCCCTGCGTGGATATCTGGACAAGCCTCGGCGTCTCGACACGGATGGTCGTCCGCCCCCACCCAGCCGCACCGCAGCTATAATGAACGGTGGCCTCATCCGCCGCATTGGCGATGACGAATCGGCGGCAGGCCGGGCCATTATGGGCGAGCTGGAACAATATTGCGGGATCGACAAGGCAGAGTTGCTGTGGCGAGCGGCCGGGCGAGTCGAACTGCCACAATCCCGTTTCGAGTGGCCGCAAGGCAAGGAAAGTTGTTTGCGGCAATTGGGCCGAAACCGCCGGAGAAACCATGATCGGTGCCACCAGCGCCAGGTTTATGCCCGCAATCCACTTGTACATGTTCATCATTCCGGACGCCCTACCCCATCTTGTCTCACGATCGTGTGAACATGCGGGCCGAACCCCGCGAATCATTTTCGATCAAGCAACGAGTCGCGCCGTCAGATACAATGGCATTTGCACGCCCTCACGCTGTTCGGTCACAGCAGCGCGAAAATTTGTCAGCGATCCTTGCGCCGCTCATAGACCAGGATCGCCGTCGATTTGAGCGGGAAACGCGCGGCCAGCCGGTAGGATCGGTTCAGTTCAGCGTCGACGATCGCCAGCGCGGCCGGGTTGAGATCCTCGTCATGCGGAAGATGATCGACGATCACGCTGGGTTGTTCTTCCATGATCCGCCGGACCTCGGCGACCGGATCGATGCCGATGGCTCGCGATTCGCGCAGCAGATTGAGATGTGCGGGAAAGGGGTAGCGACCGGGAAGGCAACTGTTTGTCAGATAATAGAAGATTGAATCCCCATCAAAAACATAGAGGCAATTGGTAAGCCGTGGTCTGATGACGTTCGCTACGGCCTCGGCAACCTGTCGATTGCCGCGCTTCTTTTGCAGGCCGTGAGCGGTCAGCTGATAGGCAATCCCGCCGCTCAGCAGCAGGAATCCAGCCGCAAACTTGCCGATATGTTTTCGGCGGTAGGAGAATAAGGGAGCGAATGCGACCGCCATCGGCACGAACAGCGGCAGCACATAATGATCGAAATAGCTGCCGAAGATCAGATAGCCGAAAATCGCGGCGCCCAGCCATGCGATCGCAAAGCCGAAGGTCGTCGCCCCGCGGGCAAACGCCCGCCAAGGCTCGAGCAAAGCAGCCAGCAGGACGGCGATCATCGGCAGATGGATCGACATCCAGGCATGGCCCAGGCGTTTCATCACTTCCGATTGCGGGTCGCTCGATCGCTCCCCGATCGACAGGAAGTTGGCATAGATGAACGTGCCGGCATGGCCGCGCGCCGCATAATAAGCCAGCGCCAGCGCGGTCGGGAGCAAGGCAATGCTGATCCAAAGCAGGGCATCTGCGGCAGGCCGGCCGATCCGACAGCAGGCGCGCCAGGACAGCCACACCAGCGCGAGGCCAAAGAAGATGCCTTCGAACAGCACGGTATATTTGATCTGGAGTGCCAACCCGAGCAGCAGCATCGTGAGGCAGCCAAGGCGACGGATACGGGCGGGATCGTCCGTCTCGAACGCCTTGAGCGTCAGCAAACCGGCACCAGCGACCAGAAGATTGTAGAAAACCGGCGCCTGCCCGCCCGATCCACCGACCAGGCCGATGAGCAGGATATAGAGGACTCCAGCCACGGTCGCAGCGGCTATGCCCGCCATACGCACGGCGATCCGAGCGATCACGAAAGCGGTGCCCGCGGCGAACAGCGTCGCCACAATCTGATATTGCAGGATGCCCTCACCGCCCAGCAGGCGGATCGCCGCATAGATCAGGAACAGGCCGATCGGCTTGCGATCCCAGATGTCGACATAGGGCAATGCGCCACGCCACATCCGATCGCCGACGAGCAGATAGAAATTCTCATCCACCTGAATCATCGGATTGCCGAATTGCACGACGCGAATCGCGAAAGCGGCTATCAGCAGGATCAGCGCGACGATCATCCAACGTCGGCGTTCCACGCCTCTTGCAATAAGGTTCATCGATCCCGTCTCGCAGGCGGCGGCGCGATGCGTATTATCTGCGCCGCCAGGTGAACCATGATGACATCGCGAAATTCCAGATCGAGCCAGCCACTGCTCCGGCCGCACCAGCGAGCCACCAGCGATGGCCGGCAGCATAAACCAGGCTACCCATACCGACATTCGCCGCGGCGCCGACCGCGCAAACGGCATAAAAGCTTGCCAGGCCAGCGAGAATCCGAAAGCCTTTCAGTCGCCGGTCCCTATATGTGAACGCATTGTTGAGCGAGAAGTTGAATGCGATCGCGACGGTGACGGCCATCGCCTGAGCGACCGTGAAAGACCATCCTGCGAGCAGCGCCAGGCGTAGAACACCAAGATGCACGCCCAGGCCGAGCAAACCAACCGTCAGAAATGCCGCGAGGCGCATCGGAATCCACCGCCCGACGGCCTTCTTCAGCAGCATGATCAGACATGTAAACATTACCGCCGTGCTCAGCTTGCTGACGCCAGCCTCGCGCGTACGGAACACATATGAGACCTCGCTGACACGCAGAGGCTTCGGCGCGGACATCAGCAAGTCCAGCAGGATCTTGAAGCCCTTTTGCGAGAGCCGGGGTGCGAGCTCGACGACAATATCGCGGCGGATCACGAAAAAGCCGCTCATCGGGTCGGTGATCGGATTCGGTAACGCGAGCTGGGCGAGCCGCGTCGCGGCCCGGCTGATCTGCACGCGCCGCGCGCTCCATTCGCCGCAACCGCCGCCTTCGCGATAACGCGATCCCACAGCGACGTCGGCCTCCCCGCGCATCACAAGATCGAACATTGCACCGAGCCGGCTTTCGTCATGCTGCATATCGGCATCGATCACGGCAACGATATCCGCACTCGTCGACAACATGCCTTCGATCACCGCCGAGGAAAGGCCGCGCCGCCCAAATCGACTGATGCATCGGATATCGCTTCGTGTGCGCGCGATCGATCGCACCAGATCGGCCGTACCGTCCTGCGACCAATCATCGACGAAGATCAGCTCATATCGGATACCGCCCAGCGCAGTATCGAGCGCGGCAATCAGCGTTTCGACATTATCATGTTCATTATAGGTCGGGATGACAACCGCGAGGTCGGTCGTATCGCTCCCCTCCGCCGCCGCCGGGATCGCGCGGGTTGCCGGGAACACTATGACATTCTTCATGCGGTAGCCTTGTTCTCATGATGACACGCATACAAACTGTTAAACGTCGGCAATCTAACTTTGCGTCCGAGAAGAGCGCGCAAGGCCCTTATTTCCGTCATCCGCCCAGGCCCATCGCCGCATCGCAAAACCCAGGCTAGACGCCGATTATATCGCCCCTATTTCAACCATGTAACGATCGCCTAACCCCGGGTGACACGGCGTAACTGAACATGACATGGATAAGGTGCACAACGATGCACTCCCGACAGGGCGAAGACGCTTCTCATTCATGTAGAAGAGACGCCACCGGAACGGAATGGCCACACGCTTTCCGCATCATCGATGAAAAAATGCCGCCGTGAGAGTTGAGGCTGTCTTAGAGGCGGCTGGAACTGTCAGCCAGAACGCCGCGATTGCATAAGGGGCTGTATTCGCGTGCCAAACGTCTCAACGCCTTCGACAAAATCATCGAAGGTCAGCAGCACGCCGCCAGTGCCAGGCACTGTCGCCATCTCGTCGAGCATATGGGCAATGCTCGCATAGGAACCCACCAATGTGCCCATGTTGAGATTCACCGCCGATTCCCGATCGGCGAGCTGGCGGACATTGGTGGTGCTCGACGTCTTGTCCGCCGCCCCCTGCTCGCCGAGCCACGCCACCGCGGCCTCATCGACTCCGTCGCGATAATGCATCCACTTCGCCATTGCCGCTTCGTCGGTTTCATCCGCTATAATCATGATCAGCACAAAGACCGACACATCGCGACCGGTCTTTGCGGTCGCCGCCGCCAGCCGATCATTGTTGAAGGCGAATGCTGTCGGCGTGTTCACGCCCTTGCCAAGACAGAAGGCATAATCCGCATATTTCGCGGAGAAAGCGAGGCCCTCGTCAGACGACCCCGCACAGATTATCTTCATATCGCCGGTCGGAACCGGGCGGACGCGGCAGTCGTCCATCTGGTAATAGTCGCCCTTATAATCGGACACGCCCTTCGCCCATAATTCGCGGAGGATCTCGGCATACTCCGACAACATCTTGTAACGATTACGAAAATGATCCTCGCCGGGCCAAAGACCCATCTGGGAATATTCGGGTTTTTGCCAACCTGTGATCAGGTTGATCCCGAAACGGCCGTGACTGATCGAATCGATCGTCGATGCCATGCGCGCCGCGAATGCCGGCGGAATGATCAGCGTCGGGCAGGTTGCGTAGATCTTGATCTTCTCGGTGACGGCGGCCAGCCCTGCCATCAGGGTGAAGCTTTCGAGATTATATTCCCAGAATTCGGTCTTTCCGCCGAACCCTCGCAGCTTGATCATCGACAGCAGGAAATCCAGCCCATAGGCCTCCGCCTTCTGCGCGATCGTCTTGTTGAGATCGAAGCTGGGCATATATTGCGGCGAATTTTCCGAGATCAGCCAGCCATTATTGCCGATGGGAACGAAAACGCCGACCTGCATGTCACGCCTTTCCGGGCTGTACGCCCTCACTCAGCCAGGCCAGGACGTTGCGGTTGAAGATGTCCGGCACCGTGACGTTACACGAATGCGCACCCCATGGCATCGTCATCAGCGTGGCGCCGGAAATGCCCTCGGCGAGCCGGGCCGAGCACGTCCAGGGCACGAGCATGTCGTCCATCGCCGCAATCGCCAGCGTGGGCACGGCAATGTCGCCCAGCCTGGCGTCGATATCGAATGCGCTTAGCGCCGCAATCCGACGCTCCATCGTCTCGGCGCCGGGAAAAGCCGCGAGATGCCCATCCTCCTCAGAAGTGAGCCTGGCGCTATGTTCGGATATCCATTCGGCCGGATAGAGGAAGATCGGCTGCGCATGGATATAGGCCAGCGGGCCACTGTTGCGCAGCAGTGCCAGTCTTGTCTCGAAGCATCGCAGGAATTGCGGGTCGGCCCTGGCCCACCCGTTGACGACGACCAATTTGCGAAGTCGTTGCGGTGCCCGCAGCGCGAGCATCAACCCGGCGAGGCCCCCGGCAGCATGCCCCATGATATGGGCATTCTCGATTGCCAGCCCGTCCATCAGCGTGATCAGATCGTCAGCCATCGTCTCCACTGTCATCGGATCCGGAAGCACACGATCGCTGCGCCCGGTGCCGCGATGATCGTAGAGAATGACCCTATATTCGGCGCATAAAGCGGCGAGATTGGGCGTCCAATAATCCCCCGAACCGCCGAGCCCCGCCGAAAGGATGATGGGCTCACCGTCTGTGGCGCCCCGCTCTTCGCAGTAAAGCCCCCCGATCTTCATCACTCACCCCGCCAGATGCGCGACGCTGGCGATTTCCACCAAGCAGTCGGGCTTTACGAGTCCACACTGGATACAAAAGCGCGCCGGCTTGGCGCCTGGGAAATATTCGGCATAGACCGCATTCATCGCCGGATAATCGGCCCAATCCTTCAGGAAGATATGATTGAAGGCGACATCGGCCAGATTGCCGCCCGCCACCTCGATGACGGTGCGGATCACCTCCAATATATGGCGGGTCTGCGCCGCGGCATCGCCGACGTGAAGAACCACACCGCCCTCCCCCAATGCCAGCGTACCTGAGACATAGATGACGTTATCGGCGCGCGTTCCCGCCGAATAAGGCGCGATCGGGGCTGGAAAGGCTGAAGGGTTGATCGGTGTCATCGGCATCGTCAAGGCTCCCTGACCGGTTCGATCTGGCCGAAACTACCGCAGAAATCCGCCACTGTCGAAACCCATCCGAAAAATTTCTCGACATTATAAATTGTGGCCGCCTGGACGAATTCCGGCCCGGCCTGATGCGTCGCATCTTCGAGCATGATGCCGAAATATTCGAGGAAGAATCCATCGCGCAGCGTCGATTCGACGCAGACATTGGTGGCGATCCCGACGAACACGATGTTGCGGACGCCGCGAGCCCGCAAAACACTGTCGAGTTGGGAATTGAAGAAGCCCGAATAGCGGGTCTTGTGCAGCCGGATGTCGCCCGGGCGCGGCGCAAGCGCAGAGACCAGTTCATAATCCCAGCCGCCCCGCGCCAACAACTTGCCGTGCAATTCCGGGCGGGCTCGCATCGTCTTCAGCGCGTTCGACTTGTGGAAGTTTGGCGATCCGCGACCGCCCGCCTCGACATAATCGGCATCCCAGCCATTCTGGAAGAAGATGACCGGCAGGCCGGCCGCACGCGCAACGTCGAGCACGATCGCCGTCTGTTCGATCACCCTGGCCGCGCCCGAGATATCGAAGCCCGCCAGATCGAGATAGCCGCCCGGTGACGCATAGGCATTTTGCATGTCGATCACGACGACTGCGGTATCATCCGCCGACACCCGGATCGGCTCCGGCCGCGCGGGAAGCGTGACGACGCGCGGGCCATCGGCAATATCACGATCGACGACGCCGGCCCCCGACATAAACCGCCCTTCTGCTTGTGCTGCAGTTGCGAACATGATCAGTCGGGCAAAACTATGCAAGACGATAAATTGTGGTAAATCAGGGCGCTACGTATAACACCGTATTGCAACAACGAGGCCGGCAGGCGGCGTCGAACGGCAGGCTGGGCGGCGTGCCGGCCGTCATGCCACCCGCCCGATGATGGCGCGGATCATCGGCCTGCCGAGGTGGCTGCGGCTATCGATCGCACAGGCCGCGCGGTAGGCGGCAATCGCGCGATCGGCCTCGTCCTCGCTGGCGGCATGTACCATCGCCATCGGCTCTCCCGCCTCGACCTGCCCGCCAAGCGGAACCACATGGCTGAAGCCGACGCTGACATCGAGCGGATGATCGATCCGCCCGCGGCCGCCGCCAAGGCCCATCACAGCGATGCCGATCGCCCGCGCGTCGACCGCCGCAAGATAGCCCGATCGCTCGGCTGGAACCGGGCGGAAAACTGCCGCCCGGCGCAGATGCCAGTCCCGGCGCTTGATCAGGTCCGCCGGACCACCGAGCGCATGGACCATGCGCGCGAAACGCTCGGCGGCGGCCCCGCTGGAGAGCGCCCGCTCGACCCGGGCGGCAGCCATCGCGACGTCGCCTTCGATACCACCCAGCATCAGCATCTCTACCGCCAGCGCAGCCACGACCTCGTGAAGGCGGGGCGAACGTTCGCCGCCGGTCAGATAGCTGATGGCTTCTGCCACTTCGAGCGCATTTCCCACTGTTCCACCCAATGATGCGTCCATTCCGGTGATCAAGGCGCGGGCCGGCAAACCCATTTCGCCGGCGGTGGCGACAATGGCCTCGGCCAATGCGCTCGCATCGTCCTCGGCCATCATGAACGCACCCGCTCCCGTCTTCACATCCAGCACCAGTCCGTCCAGGCTGGCGGCCATCTTCTTCGATAGGATCGACGCTATGATCAGCGGCGTGGACTCAATCGTCGCGGTCATGTCGCGGATCGCATATAATGCACGATCAGCCGGCGCGAGATCGCGCGTCTGGCCGACGATCGCGCAGCCCACATCGGCCACGACAGCCTGAAGCCTTTCGACGCCCGGCCATGGCTGATAGCCTGGGATGCTACCAAGCTTATCCAGCGTCCCGCCGGTATGGCCAAGGCCACGTCCCGAAACCATCGGCACATAACCGCCGCATGCCGCGACGATCGGGGCGAGCACCAGGCTGACCTTGTCGCCGACCCCGCCTGTCGAATGCTTGTCGAGCACCGGGCCGTCGAGCGCATAGGTTGACCAGTCGATAATTTGCCCCGAGCGCGCCATGCCTGCCGTCAGCGCGGCGGTTTCATGGCTGTCCATCGATCGCAGATAAATCGCCATGGCCAGCGCGGCCACCTGCTCGCGGGGCAGCGAGCCATCCGTAAGGCCCTTCACAAACCGCCGTATATCCGCGTCGCTCATGCGCCGGCCATCGCGCTTCCGGGTGATGATATCCAGCATGATCCGGACACTCCCGCAAAGGAAACCAGCCTGACGGCAGCGTGTGACTACGTCACGTCAGGAAGTTTACCAAAGCGTCCGGATGGATCGAGAGTTCCGCAAAACCCGCAACCGTAAAGGTCAGGCCTAGCCCCGCCGCGATCCAGGCCCCGCCCAGCAGCCAGAAACTCTCGACGAGCGCCGAAATCGCGGCCACCGCCAGCGCGATCGACATGAAGCCTTCGCCCAGATCGAACTGGTCGTCGCGGCGACCCTGCACATCATAATCGCTTTGCGCGGCCAGCGCCTGCGTCTTCAGATCGGTCGCTTCCTTTGCGTAACGCTTCGCCTCCCGATCGGCATCCGCCGCCGCGGCTTGTGCCTCGGCATTCTTGTTCTGCGTGAGCAGGATCGCGGCGATCTTCTGATCATGCCCCTTGATCTTGGCGGCCTGATATTCGTTCCACAAATCGACCTTGCTCGCCTGATCGGCCTGCATGGTCTGAACGATGTTGCCGTCCTTGATGTTGCTGATCGCCATCGCGACGCTGAGGACGACGACGGTGGTTGCGACAAACCGGTTGAGAAGCCGGTTATTGCCCTCAGGGGCCTCGATTGCTTCGCTCATGCCCGCATCAATAGCCGCTTTCGCGGATTCGGATCAAAGGCTCTTTTGCCAGAAGACGGCTTTTCCCTGCGCCGGATCGAGCACATAATCGCCAAAGCCCAGAGATCGATAGAGGCCCAAAGCCGGCTTATTGCCGCTCAGAACCTCGAGCGTCATCTTGCAGCAGCCTTTCTCGCGCGCGACGACCTCGATCTCGGCGAACAATCGTCTGGCAATCCCCTGTCCGCGAAACTGCGGCGCAACGACCACATCATGGATGTTGACCAAGGGTTTGCAGGCAAATGTCGAGAATCCATCGAAACAATTAGCGAGGCCCGCGGGTTGTTCATCCGCCATCGCCAGCACCGTGAAGGCCGTCGGGAAAACGGAGAGCGCGGCAATCAACCCATCCCGTGCGGCGTGCGGCAAGGGCTGCCCGCCGCCCATCGGATCCCGTGCATAAGCATCGAGCAGCGCAACGATCGCAGCACCATGATCAGCATTCCGATAGTCTGCGCGAAAAAGCGAAATTCTCATCTATGGCCTGCATCGCGAATGAAGCGACGATCGTACGATCGGCCCATGATCACCGCAACCGGCAACCGGCGCCGATACAGGCTGCGTTCACGATCGTTCCGACTTTATTGGCTCAATAGGGATCACAACCGTCATCGCCGTTGCCCATCGCCATGCAGCAAAGGACCGCTATGGTCGAACATCAGGATGATCGCGAATTGGTCGATCTGGCTGGCGAAATGATCCGCCAGCACGGAGCCAGAGCACTCGACCATGTCATGATGTTGATCAAGGATGCCGTTCGCCGGGATGATGACGACGCAGTTCTACAGTTAGATCGCGTAATGCGATATATCGAGCGTGAACGATAGATTTTCGGGCTTTGTGACTGGTCATGGCGAAAGCCAGAGGGCACTCTCGATCGTCGAGATCGGGAGGTACGATGCGCGTCACACGCTGTTTATCTATCGCTATACTGATGATGGTATTCGCCTTCCCAGCCAGGGCGCGCTCGACCCGCTATCCGATAGCCGAACGATCAATCGTTGCGTTGCAGGCTGATCTGGCAAGCCACCGGACGAACTCGCGCGAACTTGTGGAAGCCTATCTCGCCCGGATCGCCCAACTCGACAAGCATGGTCCGCGCATCAACGCCCTGATCGCGATCAATCCCCATGCGCTTGCCGATGCCGATGCGCGCGATGCCGAACGCCGATCTGGAGGCGCACACGGGCCTCTCTACGGCATACCGATCCTGCTCAAGGACAATATCGAAAGCCGCGATCCGATGCCGACCACCGCCGGATCGCTCGCGCTCGCAGCCAATATGACGCTGCGTGACGCCCCGCTGGTGGCCCGGTTGCGTGCGGCCGGCGCGATCATCCTGGGTAAGACGAACCTGTCCGAATGGGCAAATTTTCGGTCGACTCGCTCGACGAGCGGCTGGAGCGCGGTCGGCGGATTCACCCGCAATCCCTATGCGCTTGATCGCAGCGCCTGTGGGTCGAGCGCAGGCAGCGGTGCGGCGACGGCGGCCAGTCTGGCTGCGGCGGCGATCGGCACCGAAACCGACGGATCGATCACCTGCCCTTCGGCGATGAACGGCCTCGTCGGTCTCAAACCAACCGTCGGCCTGGTTTCGCGAACACACGTCGTTCCGATCTCGCACAGCCAGGATACGCCTGGTCCGATGGCACGCAACGTGCGTGACGCAGCGATCCTGCTGTACGCCATTGCCGGCAGCGATCCTGCCGATCCGGCGACCATCGACGCCGATCGCCATCGCACCGATTATGTCACGGCGCTCGATCTGCAGGCCTTGTCGGGAAAGCGGATCGGCGTGATGCGTTTCGCCGCCGGCTTCAACCCGGAAGTGGACGGGCTGTTCGCCGAAGCCCTTGAGCAGATGCGCGCCGCCGGCGCCACGATCGTGGAAATCTCCACCTTCGACAGCAGGCTCGCCAAGTCAGCCGAAGGCACGGTTCTGGCCCATGAGTTCAGGGCCGATCTCAACGTCTATCTCGCCACGACGCCATCGGCGGTAAAGACGCGGACATTGGCCGAGTTGATAGCCTTCAACCGGGCGCATGCCGATAGTGAACTTCGCTGGTTCGGGCAGGACCAGTTCGAAAAAGCCGAAGCCACGGGCGGCACCGCTGATGATGCCTATACCGGCGCTCTCGCGACGGCGAAGGCCGCCGCCGGCCCGAACGGCATCGATCTGATGCTGGCGCACGATCGGCTCGACGCGCTCGTCGCGCCCACCACGGGCCCTGCGTGGAAGATCGATCTGATCGATGGCGATCATTTTGGCGGCGGCGGCGCGGGTGGCCTCGCGGCCATCGCCGGCTATCCGCATCTCACTGTACCGATGGGCCTGGTGAAGGGGCTGCCCGTCGGCCTGTCCTTTATCGGCCCGGCCTGGTCGGAAGCGCGGCTGTTGGCGTTCGGTTTTGCTTATGAACAGCGTACGCATAAACGACGACCGCCGGCTTACCGCAAAGCCATTGGACCGGCATAATGCACCCACACACGCGATCGATCGGCAACTGGAGATCAACATGGCCCATATCATCGGTATTTCCGGCAGCTTGCGTCGCCATTCCTACAATAGCGGCCTGCTCCGGACGGCGGCAATGGCGATGCCCTCTGGCTCCAGCCTCACGATCGCATCGATCGCCGACATTCCGCTCTACAATGGCGATATCGAGGAACGGGATGGCATTCCGCCCGCCGTTTCGGCGCTAAAGGATGCGATGGCCGCCGCCGATGGTATTCTGCTCGCGACGCCCGAATATAATAATGGCATACCCGGCGTGTTCAAAAACGCGATCGACTGGGCATCGCGCCCGCCGGCAGATGCTGCCCGCGTGTTCGGCGCGAAGCCGTTCGCGATCATCGGGGCCTCGCCGGGCGGCTTCGGCACGATCCTGGCGCAGAATGACTGGTTGCCCGTGCTCAGGACGCTGGGCGCGCGCCTATGGACCGGCGGGCGGCTAATGGTGCCCGGGGCAGGCAAGGCGTTTGACGGCGAGGGTAACCTGACCGACTCCGCCATTGCCGATCGCCTCCGACGGTTTCTGGCCGATTTCATCGCCACGATCGCTTGAACCAAGAATGCCTCCGTCGATGATGGGGAAAAGCCTGCCCCGTGACGTCTTGATCACATTGACCGCGATCAGCGGACGGCGACCATCGGCAGGGGCAAGAATCGAATGGACCGAATTTCGACGATTGAACGCGCCTATCAGCTCGCGCGCCAAGGCCCTTGCACCAGCCTCACCGAAATCCGCAAACAGCTCAAACGCGAAAATCTCGACGCCGTCGATCAACATTTGAGCGGCCGCGGCCTGTCGCGCGAATTGATCGCCCTGTGCCGCGCACGGCGAAACTTGCTCGCGAAAACCGGAGATTCGTTAGCAGTCATATCTGCGGAGAAGGTTGGCGGCACTGACGCTCAGGACTCATAAGTCACGAGCCGAGCGATGATTGTGCGCTGCCACTATTATCGATGGCCGGTTCAGGCAGGAGCGGCGGTCCGCCTACCGATCAGGGGAATGACTTGCGCTGGTAGCAGGGGGCAGCCCGCCGGCCTCGCCGCCGTCACAGTTCCATGCTGAAGATGTCGAGTTGTAGGATACCCTCCTCCCCCAATTCGAACAGGTCGGCAGCCCGCGTTCGCCCCTTGTCATTGGGGACATCGACGATCGCCACATAGCGGCCCGCCTTTTCCAGGATGTCTTCGACACGCGGCTGCGGGTTCAGATTGTCGATGGCGGCTTGATAGAAGCCCCTGATCGCGACGCGCCCCTGCACTTCGCCGCCGGTAAAGCGGATCGTGCCGTCCGCCGAGTAGAGGTTGGCGACGCCGGCGGCATCGCCCCTGCACACGCGGGCAAAAACCTCGCGGACGCGATCGGCGCCCTGCAAATGTGGATCCAGGGCGGCCATCAGACGACAAGCCCCGCGCTGGTATGGAGAACCTGACCCGTCATCTGGCGACTGTCGGGCAGGCAGAGGAAGCGGATGACCGCGGCAACATCCTCGGCCTCGGAGACTTTCTGCGTCAGATTGGCGAGCGGCCCGCTCTTGACCATCTCCTCCAGATACTGGTCGACATCGGCGAGCATGGACGTGCGGGTCGGTCCCGGTGCGACTGAATTGACGTTGACGCCGTGCGGGCCGAGATCCGCCGCAGCCGTGCGGGTGAGTGCGTTGAGGCCCGCCTTGGATGCCGCGTAGATGGGCGGCGAGGTGGTCGCCCGGAAGGCGGCGCTGGAACTGACGTTGACGATGCGGCCTCCGCCCCCGCGCGCAACCATGTGCCGGCCGACCTCGCGGACAAGGATCAACGGCGCGCGCAAATTGATGGCCAGGATCGTATCCAGTTGCGCATCGGTGAAATCGGTGGTGCTTTGCGGTTGGGTGGCACTGGTCCCGGTGATCCCCGCGCTGTTGACGAGGATGTCGATGCGGCCGAACGCCTCCAGCACCGAACTGACGAGCCCCGGCAGACTCCCGCCGTTGCCAAGATCGGCTTCGAACGTCCTGGCGTCTGGTCCAATGTCGATCGCCACGGCCGCGAGCCCCGCCGCATCCCGGTCGACAAGGGCGATACGTGCGCCGGCCGCAGCCAGCATGAGCGCGGTGGCCCGGCCTATTCCCGATGCGCTTCCCGTCACGAGCGCGACCTGACCTGACAAAGCGGTGTCCATTCGACGTCCTCTCATTTTGGGCAACCGGCCGGCTTTTTCCGACCGTCATCATTCTAGCGAGTGCTAACAGCGTGAAACCGTCACGCAAGCCGACGCCGGATTGAAGCCCCTTGGCGGGGCTATATCATCCGGCGGGTCAAAGCATTTGGGGTCGGACGCCTCGCAGCCGTTCTACCGCGGGGCCGAACAACTCCTCCAGCCGCGCGACGGGATCGCCACCCAGGCCCGAGGCCACAACCGTCGACACCCCCACCGCTGCATAGGCCTCCGCCCCGCGCACCATGTCGTCCACTGTCCAGTCCGACGCGACGTTGAGGATGGCGGTGATCTCGATCTCACGGATATCGCGCCCCACTGCATCGCAATGTCCGCGCAACACGTCCAGCTTGTGCGCTACGCCCTCGGGCGGGACGTAGAAATTGCACGCATCCCCATATTGCGCGACAAGTCGCAGCGTCTTCTTTTCCCCGCCGCCACCGATCAGGATCGACGGGCGCGGCGAAGAGACCGGCGGCGGGGAACAGAGCGTTTCGGCGAGCTGGTAATATGTGCCCGCGAACGGACCATTGTCGTCGCTCCACATCTGCAGGCAGATGCGGATAGTCTCCTCCAGTCGCCCGAACCGTTCAGCGATCGGCGGAAACGGCACGCCCAGCCCCACATGCTCACGCTCGTACCACGCAGCCCCGATGCCGAGTTCGGCCCGCCCGCCCGACAGCACATCGAGGGTCGTGACGATCTTCGCGAGGAGACCTGGGTGACGATAAGTGGCGCCTGTCACCAACGCGCGCAGGCGTAGACTCTGCGTGACACCGGCTACGAAGCCGAGCGCGGTATAGACTTCGAGCATCGGCTCCTCGGCCGGCCCCACATTCTCCATCTGGAAATAATGATCCATGAAGGACAATGTCCTGACGCCGGCATTCTCCGCCGCGCGGGCAAGGCGCGCGACGCCGGGGCCGATCGCGGACGGCGCGCCCGCCCATTTGAAACGGGAGACATGGAGGTCGAGGTACATGGGGCCGGTCCTCTCTCGTGGCGCTGATTAGGGCACGTACAGTCTAACAGCAGCCGCGACGTCGGGAAGGGAAATGGCGAAGTGCATCCCTCAACGTCTGCGGTTCAGCGGCACAGCCCCTCATGTTGCCGGGAGCCCGATTTCAGAGCGGCGCTTTTTTCCCAGGCAATAGCGAAGCCCGCAGCGAAATGACTTAAGCGGCCGAAAGGCTCATCCCTCAATCCGCATGAACCGAGCTGCGTTGTCATGAAGAATGAGGCGCTTCTGCCGCGCCGTCAGAAAGGGCGCAGTCTGTATTCGGCGGATCGCTATCGGAATGGCATCGGGCCATATCATATTGTCCGACCCGAACATGATTCGCTGCTCGAACCCCGCATCGACGAGCCGCCTCAGATAAGCATAGAAATCCCGTTCGGGGTACGCGTAGTCGAGAATGCCAACATCCACATAAAGCTGCGGGTGTGCATAGAGCATGGCAATCATCGCATCGGACATCGGCCAACCGGCATGCATTGCGTACATCCGAAGATGCGGGTGTCGGATCAGGACCGCTTCGAGGCGCATCGGATCGCCGGCCGACGCACGATATTCCGGCGTTGCAAAATAGGCCGTGCCTGGCGGGCCTGGGCCAAGGTGGATGCCGACGGGAATATCGAGTTCTTCGGCCAGGGCAAAATAAGGGTCCAGCCTGAGATCGTCAGGTGCAATACCGCTATATTGAGCGGTGATTTCGCTGATGGCCCATAGCTTGCCCTCCGAGAAGAGCTTCCGGAGACCTTCGACCGATGGAAAGTCCAACGACTGGCCGAAGCCGATGGCGGGCAAAATATGCCCTTCACTCTGGCTTCTGAAATCCTCGACGGTCGCCGCATCGCCACCGGCCAGCGCGAGAATGTTGTATCGCTTGAGCATTGCGATTCCCCGATCGCGCAACACGGCCGATTCTGTTGGCGCCGTCAGAATAGTTCGACACGTTGGGTGCAACGTGAACCATTCCAAATATTCCTCAATCGGCCTCCCTGGGTCTCGCGGTGCCCATTCTTGATAGGGAGCGCATACTTTGCCACCCGGCGGGCCTTCCGCATCCGGGCGTTCGGCATGAAAATGCATGTCTATTATGGCGAAGCGCGGTTGCGCTTGCACGCAAGAGGTGCCGAAGACGATCAACGCCCCCAAAGCGATCGACAAAACAAATCGGGACACAGACATTTCCAAACGTTCAAGCGTCCTCTGGACCATGCACAATCCCCACACCCCCATCTGTCATGAGAAGAGCGGAAACCCCCGCCCCCTCCATCGGCCGTGCGAACAGATAACCCTGTAGCGCGTCACATGGGATCGCCCGCAACAGTTTCGCCTGTGCCTCTGTTTCCACTCCTTCGGCTACCACGTGAAGGTTCAGGCTGCGGCCGAGATGAACGATCGCTTCGACGATCTTGCGGTCTTCAAGGCTCTCGACGATCCCGTCGATGAACGACTTGTCGATCTTCAGCGTATCAACCGGCAAGGTCCGCAAATAGCTGAGGCTGGAGAAACCCGTCCCGAAATCGTCGATCGCGATCTTGATTCCGAGCGACCGCAGCTCATCGAGCACGGCTCGCGCAACGCGCGGCTGTTTGAGCAAGGTGGACTCGGTGATTTCGAGTTCGAGCTGGTCGCCGCGCAATCGATTTTCCTTGAGCGTGCGGATAACGCTGGCGACGAATCCCGAAGAACCAAATTGGACCGCCGAAATATTGACGGCGATCCGCTCGATCGGAACATCGGCGTCGATCCATTGCCGCATCTGCCGGCACGCCTCGCCCAACACCCAAGTGTTGAGCGGGATGATCAGCCCGCTTTCCTCAGCCAATGGTATGAACAGGCCGGGCGATTGCGGATCGGCGCCGTCGCGGTTCCAGCGCGCCAGCGCTTCCACGCTGCGCGCGACGCCGGTCGCGCTATCGAAGACTGGCTGGTAGTGCACGTGAAAATGGCCCTGTGCCAGCCCGCGGCGCATATCGGCCTCGATACTGAGGCGCTTCAGCGTCGCCTCGTCGCCGCTCACCGAGAAGAAGCGGTAGAGATTCTTGCCGTCACGTTTGGCACGGTACAACGCGGCATCGGCATGCTTCATCAGCGTCTCGACATCTTCGCCATGATCGGGAAACAGCGCCAGCCCGAGCGAACCTGTAATGTTCAACTCGATATCGCCGAGCAGCACCGGCCGCGCGATTTCGGCGAGGATATTTTCCGCCACCCGGATCATGCCGCCGAGCGTCTCAAGCTTGTCGACCAGGATGACGAATTCATCACCGCCCACCCGGCAGGCGGTGTCGGTCGCGCTGAGCGCCGCGCTCAGCCGCTGCGCGATGATCCGCAGCAGATCGTCACCCGCCGCATGGCCCAGCGAATCGTTGACGAACTTGAAGTTGTCGAGATCGAGGAAAGCGAGCCCGAACATGCCGTCGTCACGATTGGCCACCTGGCAGGCATGATGAACGCGGTCGTACAGCAGGATGCGGTTTGGCAAGTTGGTGAGCGCATCATGTTGCACCAGATGCGACATGCGCTGCATCAGCGCGCGCGTTTCACCGACATTCTGGAACACCATCACCGCCCCGGCAATCTCGCCCTCATGCCCCCTGATTGGCGACGTCACATCCTGGATCGGATGATCGACGCCCTGACGATCACGCAGTACCGCATCGTGCGGCAGCGCGAGTTTACGTCCTTCCGCAAGGCACAGCTGCACCGGGCTGACAAGCTGCTGATCCGAGGCCTGATCATGGAGCTGCACCACATCGTCGAACAAGCGGCCCTTAGCCTCGGCATGCGACCACCCCAGCATATCTTCCGCGATCGGGTTGAGATATTGGATCCGGCCCGCCGCGTCGGTGGAAACCACGCCGTCGCCGATCGAGTGGAGCGTGATTTCGAGAAACTCCTGCTCGGCCGCCAGCGAACGGGCCAGATGTTTCCGCTCGGTGACATCTGTGGTCGCGACCAGAATCGATTGCGGCGCCCCCGCTGCATCATGTTCAACCACCGCCGACATATAGACGTCCAATATGTCGCCAGCACGCGTCACCATCTGCAATTCGATATTGCTGCAGCATGATTCCCGTTCAATCGCCGCCAGAATGATGTCGTCGACCAGCTTAGCCGAACCCCGCGCCATGAATTGATCGATCGGATGGCCGACAACTTCGGCCTCCTTATAGCCCATCTTGTCCAGCCAGAACTGACTGACATCAGCGATCGTCAGATCGAGCCCGTGCGAATGCATCATCGATGGGCTCGACCGATAGAGCCTGCGGAAGCGCGTCTGCGCCTCGCTCAAGCGCCGGTTCGTCGCCCGAATCTCCTCGATCGCCGTCGCCAGAATCATAGGTGGGACCAGCGTAGCCAGAATCGGCAGCGAATATAGCATATCGCCCCCCGGCAGAGCCGGTGGCGGGACCAGAATGATCCGCAGCGCAAAAAGAAGTCCTAGTACCACCGACATCAACAGAACCGCAAAGGATGTGGCGGTAATGCCTGAGCGAACAGCGACAAAGATGAGCGGCAGCGCGATATAGGCAAAGGGAAACGGCAGGATGAACGGCACGACAAGTGCCACCACCACACATGAAACGATGCCGATAACGGCGCATGGCTTGGTCAGGCTTCTGACGACATCCCGCAACCCGCGCTTGAGCAGGACGAGCCCGAACGGGACGATCGATATGGCGCCAAGCAGATCGCCCTCGAACCAGGTTAGCCAGTATCGCGCCAGAGGCAAAGGCTGATCGATGGCAACGATGACCGCTCCTACCCCGGCACCCAGCAACGTCGGCACCAGTGCACCCCAGAGCAAGGTGCGAATGAAACACAAGGTACTCGAGAGGGCCGCGAGCCGAAGCCCCTTGCGCTCTACGAACCAGGCCGCCGTCAGGATCTCGAGAATATTTCCGGGCAGGAAACGAAATGACAACGACCACGTTCCGCCGGAGACAATACCGGATGCGATGTTAGAAAATGCGACAATAGCCAACATAATCGGCCACAAATTTTTCCTCACATACAGTAAAGCTATAATAGCGACTGCATTGGAATACCACAAAGTCGCAGCACTTCCCGGCCTCCACCCGAAATACAACCCAGCAGAAGACAAGAAAAAATATATTATACCAACAATTATAGAAAATATAAGAAAATTAATTATTCTAAAATTGTTGGAATATCTAAATTCATTCGCATCATATTTCGGAATCATTTACGACTCTCCCAAAATATTCTGCGTCTCGATGGTGAAATAACGACGAAATTTACGCCACCAACATAACGCGCTGTAATCACGCTGATCTCTCATCGATCAGGTATTTATTCGTCATCTATACCGACTCCGGTCCCTTTTAGCCATAGGAAACACCCAATGCCACACGCTCGACAACTGTCCCGATTTGAACTCGCCGAGCAAATGGCGCAGAACGGCGGGCAATGAAACATAAACCATACTCATACGCGCTTGGTCTCGCCCGCCATTCGGTGCATCCTTCTGTACCGACGGCAGCAGAGCGAAAGTCCGGTTGATGCTGGTCGTGCGCCCCGCTGGCATTCGCGATCTTGACGCCCTGATGGAACTCGCCATCCTGTCGGGCCGTGGCTTCACCAGCCTACCTGAAGACGAAGCAACACTGCTCGCGCGGCTGCAACTTTCCGCAGCTAGCTTCACCGGCGCAGTTGGCGCCCGCGATGCCTGGTACACGCTGATGCTCGAGGACAGCGCCACCGGCCGGATCGAGGGACTGTGCGGCGTCCGGGCGGCGGTGGGCGTGGCCCGCCCGCATTTCTCGTTTCGGATCATGACGCTCGCGCAATTTTCATCCGCCATCGCCACGCGCTTCGATCATAGCGCATTGGTGCTGGTCAACGAATGTTCGGGCTGGACCGAGGTCGGATCACTCTATTTGCGTCCCGAGCGGCGCAGCGGCGGCGCGGGCAGTCTGCTCGCGCGGTCGCGCTACATGTTGATCGGAGCGGAGCGGAGCCGCTTCTCCGAAACGGTGATGGCCGAATTGCGCGGCTATTTCGATCCCGAGGGGCGCTGCCCGTTCTGGGAGGGGGTTGCGAGCAAATTCTTTCGCCTGCCCTTCGATCAGGCCGATCATATGGTGATGTCGACCGATGGCCAGTTCATCCTCGATCTGGCGCCGCGCCACCCGATCTACGTCGAACTGATCGATCATGCCGCGCAGGATGCGATCGGCCGCGTCCATGTCGATGGTGAAGCGGCACGCGCCATGCTCGAGCATGAAGGATTTCGCGGCTCGGGACTGATCGACATTTTCGATGGCGGGCCGACCTATTCGGCGTTCCGGGATTCGATCACCACGATTGTGCGGACGAGCGCCCTGCCCGTGGCGATCGGCGATCCGCGCGACGCGCCCGAGCTGATCGTCTCGACCGGCTCGATCGCGGGTTTCCGCGCCACCCGTGCGAATGTGCGGATCGCCGACGAGGTCGCGACGATCGATCCCGCCGCCGCCGCCGCACTCGCGCTGCGCCCCGGCGACATGATAAGGGTGAGGACATGATACGGTCGATCGATCCGGTCACTGGCGATGTCATCTGGGAAGGCGAGGAGACCGCGCCCGCCGCGATCCTCGCCGCCGTTCAGCGCGCCCGCGAAGAGCTAGCCGTCTGGGCGGCAACCTCTCTCGACGAGCGCATCGCCGCCGTCCGCCGCTACGCCGCCATATTGAAGGAGCGCAGCGAGGATATCGCACGCGACATTTCGCGCGAGACCGGCAAGCCATTGTGGGAGACCCGCACCGAACTGGCCTCGATGATCGGCAAGGTCGAAGTATCGATCACGGCGCAGGCCGAACGCGCCGGTTCGCGCGAAGCCGCAATGCCGTTCGGCCGCGCGGTGCTGCGCCACAAGCCGCACGGCGTGATGGCGGTGCTCGGCCCCTATAATTTTCCCGGCCATCTGCCCAACGGCCATATCGTACCGGCCTTGTTGGCGGGCAATGTCGTCCTGTTCAAGCCGTCCGAAGAAGCGCCGCTCACCGGCCAGCATATGGCGCAGGCGTTGCGCGACGCAGGAATCGGCGAGCCGGTCTTCACCCTGATCAAGGGCGGTCGCGACGCCGGTGCCGCGCTGATCGCCGCCGATATCGACGGGCTGTTGTTCACCGGATCGGCGACCGCGGGCGCCCAATTCCGGCGGATGATGGTCGACCGACCGCATGTTCAACTTGCGCTGGAGCTGGGCGGCAACAATCCGCTGATCGCCTGGGGAGCTGCCGAGACGTCGGCGGCAGCGATCGTCCAGTCGGCTTTCATTACCACTGGCCAACGCTGCTCCTGCGCGCGCCGCCTGATTGTGCCCGCAGGTATGGAAGGCGATGCGACGATCGAAGCGGTCCACAGCCTCGCCGCGCGGCTGCGGATCGGCGCATGGGACGATCCGGAAGAGGCCTATATGGGGCCGCTGATCTCGGCCGGTGCCGCGCAAAAGGCGATCGATGCGACTGCCGCGCTGCACGCGATGGGCGCCAAAGCGCTGCTCCCATTCGAGCGGCTCGACCGGAGCGATGCGTTCGTCACGCCCGGCATGTATGACATTACCGGGCTGGCGGTGCCCGACGCCGAAATCTTCGCGCCGGTCCTGCAGGTGATCCGCGTGCCCGATTTCGATGCGGCGATCGACGCGGCCAACGCCACGCGCTTTGGCCTGTCCGCTGGCCTGCTCAGCGACGATCCGGCCTTGTGGCAGCGCTTCCTCGCCCGTTCGCGCGCCGGCGTGGTCAACTGGAACCGGCCGACGACCGGCGCCGCCGCCAACATGCCGTTCGGCGGGCTCGGCGAATCCGGCAATCATCGGCCGAGCGCTTATTATGCCGCAGATTACTGCGCCTATCCGGTCGCCAGCTTCGAAGCCGACAATATCGTCGACCTGTTCGACGAGATCGCGCCGCGGCTTTTGTGATGAAGGCGCACCGATCCGCGCTCGATGCCGCCGGCGACGCGCCGATGCTGGCACAGGTGCGGAGCTGGTCAGCGATCAACAGCGGATCGCGCAACCTCGGCGGCTTGTCGGCAATGGCCCCCCTGCTGGCCGATGCCTTTTCGATCCTGCCCGGCGACGTGACCCTACTCAATGCCGCACCCGGCGACGAGATCAGCCGTGACGGCGAGGCGATGCCGCTCGCCCTCGGTCAAAACCTCCATGTCTGTGTGCGGCCGCAAGCCCCCGTCCGGATCCTGCTGACCGGGCATATGGACACGGTCTATGGCGTCGATCATCCATTCCAGACCATCACCGATAGGGATGACGGTGCGATCCTTAACGGCCCCGGCGTCGCCGACATGAAAGGCGGGATCGCGATCATGCTGGCGGCGCTCGCCGCCGTTGAGGCATCGCCGCTGGCATCGCGGATCGGCTATGATGTCGTCATCAATTCGGACGAGGAGATCGGATCGCCGGGGTCGGCCGCGCTGATCGCGCGCGCGGCGGCGGGCAAGCATGCGGCGCTGACCTATGAACCCTCTGCCCTGCCCGACGGCACATTGGCCGGCGCGCGGCCGGGCAGCGGCAATTTCTCGATCCTCATCACTGGCCGCGCGGCGCATGCCGGCCGCAATCCACGGGACGGCCGCAACGCGATCGTCGCCGCCGGCGATCTCGCGCTGCGGCTGGCGCGCGCGGCGCGCGATGGGCTCTCGATCAATCCCGCGCGGATCGACGGCGGCGGGCCCAACAATATGGTGCCCGATCAGGCGATCCTGCGCGTCAACCTGCGCCCCGTTCTGCCCGCCGACCAGATCGCCGCCGAAGCGCTGATCCGCGACCTGATGCAGACAATCGCGCGAGAGCATGACGTCACGGTTCACATCCACGGTGGCTTCGGGCGACCGCCCAAGCCGATCGACCCGCCCGCCGAACGGCTGTTCCGATTGGTGCAATCGAGCGCGGCAATGCTTGGCCAGTCGATCGGCTGGATCCCGACCGGCGGCGTCTGCGACGGCAACAACATCGCGGCCTGCGGCGTGCCCGTGGTCGACACGATGGGCGCGCGCGGCGGCGCGATCCACTCGGCGGAGGAATATCTGATCGTCGAGAGCCTGGTGGAGCGGGCGCAGCTTTCGGCGCTGGTGATGTTGCGGCTGGCAGAATCTGCACGGGTGTGAGGTCGTTCCACCAACGGTTGTGACTTTTCGACCAACGTCCAGCACATCTTACGCTGCTTCGCGGCATCGATATTGACACGCGACCGGCAAAGGTTTCTTCTCGCGAAACAATTTCGATCGGGGCGTTTAGTGAGTTCAGGCGCAGCGCCAACGGCCAGTCTGCAGATTGCGTTGCAGCACGCATCGCATCTGCTCGTCGAACAGCCGACGCTCGCCGCGGGACAGGCCCGCGAAATATTGCGCGTCGTCCCCGATCAACCACAGGCCCTGCTGTTACTCGCACAGGCTTGTGCGCGGGCCGGCGAACCTGACAAGGCGATCGCCGCCGCCCGGCGGCTTGTATCGCGCGAGCCCACAAATGCCGGAGGCTGGCGGCTGCTGGCAAGTCTGCACCGCGCGGCGGGCGACGAGCGGGCCGCCGAACAGGCCACCGTGCGCGAACTCTCGGCCTCCGCACGCGATCCCCGGCTGGCAGCGGCCGGCGCGGCACTGGTCGAGGGGCGCATCCCGGAGGCCGAGGCGCTGCTGCGGCAGGCGCTTCGCGAAAATCCTGTCGACATCGCCGCGATCCGCATGCTGGCCGAGGTCGCGGCGCGGATCGGCCGTTTCCGGGATTCGGAACTGCTGCTGACCCGTTGCCTAGAACTGGCCCCCGAATTCGATGCCGCGCGCCACAATCTGGCACTCGTCCTGTTCCGGCAGGCGCGCCCGGCCGATGCGATCGGCGAACTCGATCGCCTGCTCGCCCGCGATCCTGCCGATCGGGCCGCGCGCAACCTGAAAGCGGCCGCGCTGGGCCAGATCGGCGAACATGACGCCTCGATAGCGATGTATGAGGCGCTGCTCACCGAATTCGACAATCATCCATGGCTTTGGCTGAGCTATGGGCACGAATTGAAGACCGTCGGCCGGTCGGACGACGCCATCGCCGCCTATCGGCGTGCCGTGACGATCCGGCCACAAACCGGCGAAGGCTGGTGGAGCCTCGCCAACCTCAAGACTTTCCGGTTCGACGAAGCCGATATCGCGGCGATGGAGAATGCCGGGCGCGGCGCGGACCTGACACCCGACGATCGCGCGCAACTCGCTTTCGCTTTGGCCAAGGCGCAGGAGGATCGTGGCCGCGATCGCGCGGCGTTCGATCTCTACGTCGAGGCGAACCGATTGCGCCGCCAGACTGTGCCCTATCACGCCGAAGATATCAGCGAGCATGTCGATCGCTGCGCCCGCTTCTTCAGGGCCGAGTTCTTTGCCGAACGCGCCGGCTGGGGCTGCCCGGCGCGCGATCCGATCTTCATCGTCGGCATGCCGCGATCGGGATCGACGCTGATCGAACAGATATTGTCGAGCCATCCTCAGGTCGAGGGTACCAGCGAATTGCCAGATATCGGGCAGTTCGTGCGCCGGCTGAGCGGCTATTCACGGCGGGGAGAGCCGTCCCCCTTCCCCGACAATCTTGCAGAGCTTAATGCTGATGGGGTGCGTGCGCTGGGCGAGGAATATCTTGAACGCACACGCGTGCAGCGACACAGCGCGCGACCATTCTTCATCGACAAGATGCCCAACAACTGGGCGCATGTCGGGCTCATCAAACTGATCCTGCCCAATGCCACGATCATCGATACAAGGCGCCATCCGATCGGCTGCTGCTGGTCGATATTCCGGCAGAATTTCGCGCGCGGCCAGGCGTTCAGCTACGATTTGGCCGATCTCGGACGATATTATGCCGATTATGTCCGTGCGATGGCGGCGTTCGATGCGGCGCAACCGGGCGTCGTGCACCGGGTGTTTTATGAGGCCATGGTCGCCGATCCCGAGACGCAGATCCGCGCGTTGCTGGCCGCCGTTGGACTCGATTTCGATCCCGCTTGCCTCGCCTTCCACAAGACCGAGCGTGCGGTGCGCACCCCGAGTTCGGAACAGGTACGCCAGCCGATCTTCACGGATGCGGTTGACCATTGGCAACGCTTTGCCGCCTGGCTTGGGCCATTGACCGAAGCTCTGGGCGATGCGCTGCCCGACGATGCAAGAATGAGAGCGACCGAGGACGCCTGATACCACGTAAACAAAAAGGGGAATGATTATGCGTGCGACCAAGTGGACAACATCGCGCAAACGCGCAGGGACGCTGGCACTGCTGCTCGCCGGCACGGTTTTGCCCGCGCCGATCATGGCGCAGACACCGGATGCCAATGCCACCGCCGATCAGGGCGACGAAATCATCGTCACCGCGCAAAAGCGCGAGGAAAATCTGCAATCGGTACCGATCAGCATTCAGGCGCTCGGAACGGCCAAACTCGAACAATATAATATCAATAATTTCAATGACTACACCAAGCTGTTGCCGAGCGTGTCGTTCCAGACCAGTTCGCCGGGCACGACCAACGTCTATTTCCGCGGCGTGGCCAGCGGCGGTGACGGCAACCATTCGGGATCGCTGCCGTCGGTGGGCGTCTATCTCGACGAACAGCCCATCACCACGATCGGCGGCACGCTCGACGTCCATATCTATGACATCCAGCGGATCGAAGCGCTGTCCGGGCCACAGGGCACGCTGTACGGCGCCTCATCCGAGGCCGGCACCTTGCGCATCATCACCAACAAGCCGACGACCAAGGGCTTCGACGCCGGCTTTGACAGCGAGGTCAACCACATCCGCAGCGGCGATGTCGGCGGCAAGGTCGAAGGATTCGTCAACCAGCCGATCAACGACACAATGGCGATCCGCCTCGTCGGATTTTATGAACATGACGCAGGCTATATCGACAACGTCCCCGCCAATTTCGACATCGGTTTCGGCAAGAACACGTTCGGCAGCGGCGTCACGATCAACAACAATGCGGTACTCAAGAAGAATTATAACGACACCGAAGTCTTCGGCGGCCGCGCCGCTCTGAAAATCGATATCGACGATAACTGGACGGTTTTGCCGACCTTCCTCGCACAGGATCAGAAAACGCACGGCTCTTATGGTTATTATGAAGATGCCGGCGACCTGAAGACCCAGCATTTCGGCCCCGAACAGGGGCATGACCGCTTCTGGCAAGCCGCGCTGACCGTCGAAGGCAAGGTCAGCAATTTCGATATTACCTATGCTGGCGCCTATATGGATCGCCACATCACCTCTGTGAGCGACTATACCGATTACGCCGTCACCTATGACGCAGCCTATAGCGGCGGATTTTCAACCTATTTCACTAATGCCGCCGGCGCCTATATCGATCCGTCGCAGCATATCGTCGGCCACGATCATTTCACCAAGCTTAGCCAGGAATTGCGGGCCTCATCGCCTCAGGAAAATCGCTTCCGCGTGATTGGGGGCCTGTTCTATCAGAAGCAGACCCACCTGATCATTCAGGACTACCAAATCTATGGTCTGACGGCGGCGACCTCGGTCAACGGCCGTCCTGGCACGATCTGGCTGACCGATCAGGACCGCATTGATCGCGACTACGCGGTTTTCGGCGAAGCGGCGTTCGACATCACGCCGAAGCTGACGCTGACCGGCGGCCTGCGCGCATTCAAATATGATAACTCGTTGTTCGGTTTCTTCGGTTTCGGCACCGGTTTCAGCGGTAGCACCGGCGTCGGGGCGTGCAACAAGTCCTTCCGTGACTCATCGGGCAATTATATCGGCCCGATCTTGCCCGGCGCGCCCTGCACCAATCTGGGTGACGTCGTGAACGGAAAGGTCGTGCCAAAGAAAGCCAAGGGCGACGGCATCACGCACAAGCTCAACCTGACCTGGAAGCCGACCGACGATTATATGGTCTATGCAACCTGGTCGCGCGGCTTCCGCCCGGGTGGCATCAACCGAAGGGGTGGGTTGCCGCCTTATGATCCCGATTATCTGACCAACTATGAACTCGGCTTCAAGACGACACTGTTCGACAAGATGCTGCGGTTCAACGGCGCGATCTATCTGCAAAACTGGAAATCCTTCCAGTTCGCGTTCCTCGGCCTCAACAGCCTGACCCAGATCCAGAATGGCTCGGATGCGCGGATCAAGGGTGTAGAGCTTGATTTCACGCTGAAGCCCGAGCCCGGCTTCACGATTTCGGGAAGCGCCGCCTACACCGACGCCAAGCTGCGCAAGAATATCTGCAACGCCGCCGATAGCACTTTCCAGTGCACGGCCGCCGGAAACTTCATCACCGCACCCAAGGGGACGCAGCTTCCGGTTACGCCGAAATTCAAGGCGAACATGACGGCACGCTATGATTTCGATGTAGCCGGCCATGACAGCCATTTCCAGGCCGTCGCCGTTCATGCGAGCTCGGCGCCGTCGCAACTGCGCACCGCGGATCAGGCGATCGTGGGCACGATCCCGGGTTACTGGACGTTCGACGTCGCGGCCGGCGCGAAATTCGGCCGCATCTCGACCGAGATCTATATTCAGAACCTTCTCGACGAACGCGCCCAGATCTCACGCAGCGTGGCCTGCAGCATCTGCACGCGGCCCTCAACCTTTGTCCAGAACCCGCAGACCATCGGCCTGCGCGTCGGCTGGAAATATTGACCGAAGCGACACAGCCGGGCGGCGGGACAACCGCCGCCCGGCCCCTCGGCCTGGTGATGGCGACGGCTTTGGTCGTCGGCAACATGATCGGCTCGGGCGTCTATCTGCTGCCGGCAAGCCTTGCGCCTTATGGCTGGAACGTAATCCCGGCCTGGGGGCTCACGATCCTCGGCGGGCTCGCGGTCGCGACCGTGTTCGGGGCGCTCGCCCGCACGCGGCCGCAGGCGGGAGGGCCTTATGCCTATACGCAGGCGGCGTTCGGGCCGGGCGTCGGCTTCTTCATCGCCTGGGCCTATTGGATTTCGCTGTTCGTGGGCAATGCGGCCATCGCGGTCGCCGCCGTCAGCTATCTGTCGGCGTTCATTCCGGTGGTCGCGACCAACGCCTTGCTGTCGACCGCCATCACGATCGCGCTGGTGTGGACGATGACCGCGATCAACCTGCGCGGCGTCGGCACCGTCGGCAAGGTTCAGCTCGTCACCACCGTGCTGAAGGTTCTACCCCTGATCGCCGTAGTCGCGATCGCGGCGATCGCCGCCCCCGCCGGCGGGCTCGCTCTGCCCGATCCGCAGCATCCGCCGATCACCGCCGCGACGATCAGCACCGCCGCCACTTTGACCTTGTGGGCGTTGCTCGGGCTGGAATCGGCGACGGTTCCCGCCGGTCAGGTCGTCGCCCCCCAACGCACGATCCCGCGCGCAACGATCGGCGGCACAGCGCTCACCGGGATCATCTATCTGTTCGCCTGCACCGCGGTGATCCTGCTGCTGTCGCCGATGCAAGCCGCACAATCGGCGGCGCCGTTCGCCGACGTGATCGGCCGCTATTGGGGGCCCAACGCCGGCCATATCGTCGCGGCCTTCGCGATGATCAGCGCGCTGGGCGCGCTCAATGGCTGGATCCTGCTCCAGGGCGAAATGCCCGCCGCGATGGCCGCCGGCGGCGTCTTCCCGCGCGCGCTGGCGAAACTGTCACCGAAGGGCGTGCCCGTACGCGCGCATCTGCTGTCGAGCAGCCTTGTCACGATCGTACTGCTGTTCAACGCCAGCAAGACGACGGTGGCACTGTTTACTTTCGTCGCGCTGCTCGCGACGACGGCGTCGCTGGTGATGTATCTGGCGGTGGCGGGGGCGGCGCTCAAGCTGGGGGCTGGCGCGAAATCCGTGGCCGTTATGGCCGGGATATATGCGATCTGGGCGCTTTATGGTGCGGGGCCGGAAGCCAATATCTGGGGCGGAGTCTTGATCGCCTGCGGGATACCGGTGTGGCTGGCGATGCGGGGAAAGGTCGCGATGAGCGCTGAACCCACCGAGCAGAACGGGCGTTGGCGAGGAGCCTAATCATCCGCATTGTCGAATTTCCGCACCTCGACAGCGCTTTCATCGAAATTGTCAATTAGGCGTGCATTGATGCCCATCTTGCCGAAATCTTCCCCAAGAGATTGCCAATGGGTGCCGCAGCCGCAGATTGGGCAGTGGTGAATGCCGATCATTCGATCGCCCCAGATATAGGCTGTCGTCTCGCCTGAAACGCGCACCTGATCCGGCGGATAATAAGCGACACGCCATGCGAGCCGGCGACAGAGGGAGCAGTTGCAGTCTGCAACCCACGCGGGCTCGCTTGGCAGCTCTATCCGCACGTTGCCGCAGTGACAGCTTCCCTGAACGCGCATAGCGAATTCTTATGGTGATTTGGGAATGCCCGCAATGGCGTCGAAACGCGCCACAATCGCTCAATCGATCGACCGCCCTACCCACTTCCCCTTCGTCCGGCTCGTCAGATGAAACTGCGAGCAACGGTCGCAACGATAGGGCCTGAGCGGAAGGCCGATGCGCAGCGCGGCCGAAACCGCGTCCTGCTCGGACGGGAAACGCGCCTTCCTGACGCAAATGCTGAGCCTCGTGCGCACCTGTACTCCTCCGCCCGCAATCGTCGCGACTTACCCCCAGCCGAACAAGCTCTTCGCCAGCCCCCGATCGGCCAATATCGCCTGCGCCGCATTATGCCCCGGCGCGCCGGTCACGCCGCCGCCCGGATGGCTGCCGGCGCCGCACATATAGAGCCCCTTGATCGGCCCGCGATAATTGCCGTGGCCGAGGATCGGCCGCGCGGCCCACAATTGGTCGAGCGCCATATGGCCATGCATGATATCGCCGCCGACCAGCCCGAACGTCCGTTCGAGATCGAGCGGCGACAATATCTGCCGGCCGACCACCGACGCCGCGAAGCCCGGCGCATGCGCCTCAACCCTCGCGATGATATGATCGGCCGCCGCCTCGCGCTCGTCGTCCCAGCTCCGGCCATCGGGCAGCACGGGCGCGAATTGCTGGCAGAACAGGCTGGCGACATGGCCACCCGGCGGCGCGAGGCTGTCGTCGACGGTCGAGGGGATCAGCATTTCGACGATCGGCTGTTTCGACCAGCCGAAGGCGCGTGCATCGGTGAAGGCGCGATCCATATAATCGAGCGTCGGCGCGATGATGATGCCGCTGCGATGGTGCTCGCCCTCCCCCGGCAAGGCCGTGAAATTCGGCAGCGCCGACAGCGCGACATTCATCCGGAACGTCCCCGAACCCGCGCGAAATCCCTTCATCCGGTGGCGGAAATCGTCGCTGAGATCACCGGGATCGATCATCTTGCGATAGAGCAGGCCGGGCCCGACATTGGCGGCGATCACCGAGGCGAAATGCTCGACCCCGCCTTCGACATGCACGCCGACCGCGCGGCCGTTATCGACCAGCACCTTTTCGACCGGTGACTCGACTTCGATGGCCACGCCGGCTTCCTCGCATGCCGCGCGCATCGCCTGCGTGATCGCGCCCATCCCCCCGATCGCGTGACCCCAGGCGCCCTTCTTGCCGTTCACCTCGCCGAACACATGGTGGAGCAACACATAGGCCGATCCCGGCGTGTCGGGGCTCGCATAATTGCCGACCACCGCGTCGAAGCCGAACGCGGCCTTGACGGGGGCGCTTTCGAACCATCCATCGAGGAAATTGCGCGCGCTTTTCACGAACAGATCGAGGATGTCGCGCTGCGCCGGCAAGGACAGGCCGGCGATTCGCCGCCCCTGCGAAGCTGCGCGCAGCAATTCGGAAACGCCGCCGCCGGCATTGGGCGGGATGCGCAGCGCGAGATCACGCAGCACGTCGGCCACGCCCTCGAGCGCATCATAATAAGCCGGCAGCGCCAGCGCATCGCGATCCGAGAAGCGTTTGAATTCGGCCTGTGTTCGCTCGAGCCCGCCGCCGAGCTTCAGATAGCCGTCATCTTCGAGCGGCAGGAAATTGGAAATCGGCCGCTCGACGATCCTTAAGCCCCGTTCGTGCAGCCGCATGTCGGCGATCACCTTCGGCTGCAGCAGACTGACCGTGTAACTCGCCACCGAATTGCGAAAACCCGGGTAGAATTCCTCGGTGACGGCCGCGCCACCGACAATGCCGCGCCGTTCGAGCACGCGCACCTTGAGGCCCTTGCGCGCGAGATAGAAGGCGCAGACCAGCCCATTATGGCCGCCACCGATGATGATCGCGTCCTGGCGGCTCATGCGATCGATCCGGCGATGCTCTTCGCGCTCCATCCGGGGGCCGGCCTTCGGGGCTCGCGCGCCTCGGGGATCAACGCCCGCATCTTGCGTGCGAAACTGCGCAGGCAGACCTCGCTGTCGCCGAGCGGCCCCTGGGTGAAACTGCCCGACATCATCCCCTCCTGCACACGCGCGACCAGATCGGTATCCTCGGCATTGACCATGCGATTGATCCGCCAGTTCAGGTAACGTGCCGCCTTCATCTCGCGCCGATTGTCGGGCAAGGCATAAGCGATCTCGCGGATCATCGTCTGCGTCGGCGAGACAGGCAGGAATTGCATGAAATCGATCTGCTCCGGATAGATATCAAACGCGGTGTTCGGCCATAGTTTGAAATAGACCCAATATCGCTGCTGGTCGGCCGGCAGATGATCGACCTGCGGCAGGTATTTGCGGTACAAAGCCTCGGACGGGCTGGCCGGCGCGCCTTCGATCAGTGAGCCGCTCATCCGGTCGACCCATTCCCCCGCCTCGATCGCATAGCCGACACCGAACAGCCGCCTGAGCCCCGGATGCGCGACCGGGATGTGCAGGCCGTCCGAATAATTGTCGGCGATATTCTTCCAGTTGACCGCGCGCGGCCGCATCGTCACCCGCCCGATCGCGCGCATATCCTCCAGCCGATAGGGCGCGATTTCCGCCTCATAAGGCGCCATCATCTCGGCGACCGATGGCCCGTGCCGCTCGATCTGGACGAAGACGAAGCCGCGCCACACCTCGGTGGCGAAATCCTGCAGTCCGTAATCGTCGAAATCGAGGCCCGGATAGCCCCGCCGATTGGGCACGCCGATCAGGGTGCCCGTCAGGTCATACGTCCAGGCATGATAAGGACAGACCAGCCGCTTCGCACAACCCTGCGCGCCATCGACCAGCCGCGCGGCCCTGTGCCGGCAGACATTGGCGAAGGCACGAACGGCGCTGTCATCGCCGCGGATCACGATGATCGACTCGCCGCCCACATTCAGCGACTGCCAATCGCCAGCCTGCGGGATATCGCTCAGATGGCAGACGATCTGCCACGATCGGCGGAAAATCCGCTCCTGTTCGAGCGCATAGGCTTCGGGATCGTGATAGAGCCAGCCCGGCAGTCCGAACGCGTCATCGGGATCGGCGGCCGATCCCATCTGTTGCACGACCTTCAACGCCATCACCCGCCTCGCACATAACCGTGAAGGAGAGTGACGACACTGGCGTCCCGCCGCAATCGAAAAGCCCCGCAGCGGTGGCGGGCGGGGATTACTGCTCCCCCGGCATCGTCAACTGATAAGGCTGACAGATGCTTTGAAATACAGGCAGCGCTTCGCAGGCTTCCGAATGCCGGCGCAGCGCCGCGAGACCTGACATCGCAAACATGCCGGGCAGCGCTTCGCTGATGAACCGAAGCATCGTTGCGAGAACGATGTCGGCATGGCTCAATTGATCGCCGAACAGCCACTCGCTCGTCCGCGCCGCCCGTTCCGCATCGAGCAACGCCAGCGTATCGCGCACCTGCGACTGGCAGCGCTCAACCCACATCGGCAGCCCTTCCCGAAACGCCCGTTCATAAACAAGACTGACACCCTTGTCGGCGACACCGGCCGCGAACGCGCACAATCTGAGCATCGCGATCCGATCGGCCCCGGCGCGACCCAGAAAAGCGCGATCGGGCCCAACCATGTCGTCGATCGCTTCGAGGATCACGAAACTGTCGGTCAGCACGCTATTGTCATCGAGAACCAGCGCCGGCACCCGCCGCAACGGATTGTGACGTGCGATCTTGTCGACGTCGCCAAAGCCAGACCAGGGCGCGTGATCGAAGGCGATGCCATAAAGCGTCATGGCAATCCCCACGCGCCGCACGAACGGCGAATCATATTGCCCGATCAGCAGCATCGATATCCTCCACCCCAGTCCTGCTGGCGCCGCCTCGCGCCCGGAAACCCGACTTTATCGAGCGGATCATGGCAGGCAATGCCCGCTCCGCCGCAAAGCCGCCACTCCCGCCATTTTCTTTTGATATTGCAGTGCAACATGGTTGTTGCGAAGCGTGACGGGTGCGATACAGTCTGATCGAAGCTGGCGTTCGGGGGAGTCCGGAAACGATGAACAGAGCAAACGCATCAACCCTTCCGAAACCTGCGCCGCGCACATCGGATCCGTCGGTGCTGGCCGAGGAAATCGTCGAGCGACTCACCTATCGCATCGGCAAGAATGCCACCGCCGCCAAATCGCATGACTGGCTTGCCGCCACGATCCTCGTCATTCGGGATCGGGTGATCGATCGCTGGATCGCAAGCACGCAGAAGACCTATGAGGATGAAGGCAAGCGCGTCTATTATCTGAGCCTCGAATTCCTGATCGGCCGGCTGATGCGCGATGCCGTCTCCAATCTCGGCCTGATGGACGAAATGCGCGATGCGCTCGCCTTGCTTGGCGTCGATATCGACGTGATCCGCGAACTCGAGCCCGATGCCGCGCTCGGCAATGGCGGCCTCGGCCGGCTCGCGGCCTGTTTCATGGAATCGATGGCGACCGTCGATGTGCCGGCCTACGGCTATGGCATTCGTTATGTGAACGGGATGTTCCGTCAGGAAATGTCGGATGGATGGCAGGTGGAGCTGCCCGAGACATGGCTGGCACACGGCAACAACTGGGAATTCGAACGGCGCGAGGCGAGCTATGAGATCGGCTTCGGCGGCACGGTCGAGCTTGCGGCGGCGGACGGCAGCGGCGATCATGCGCGCCACTGGAAGCCACATGACCGGTTCATCGCCACGCCTTATGACACGCCGGTGGTCGGCTGGCGCGCCAACCGGGTCAACACCTTGCGGCTATGGACCGCACAGCCGATCGATCCGATCCTGCTGGATGCGTTCAACGCCGGCGATCATATTGGCGCGCTGAAGGAGAGCAACCGCGCCGAGGCACTGACCCGCGTGCTCTACCCTGCCGATTCGACGGCAGCGGGGCAGGAATTGCGGCTGCAGCAGGAATATTTCTTCTCGTCGGCATCGCTGCAGGACATCGTCCGCCGGCACGTCCAATATTTCGGCGACATCCGCACCCTGCCCGACAAGGCCGCGATCCAGCTCAACGATACCCATCCGGCGGTCTCGGTCGCCGAGTTGATGCGGATCCTGATCGATCTCCACAATATCGATTTCGACGAGGCGTGGGACATCACCCGCCGCACCTTCGGCTATACCAACCACACCTTGCTGCCCGAGGCGCTCGAAAGCTGGCCGGTGCCCTTGTTCGAACGGTTGCTGCCGCGCCACATGCAGCTCGTTTACGCGATCAACGCCAAGCTGCTGATCCAGGCGCGGCGCGAACATCATTTCGAGGATGCGGCGATCAGCGCGATTTCGCTGATCGACGAAAGCGGCGATCGCCGGGTGCGCATGGGCAATCTGGCCTTTGTCGGCGCGCACAGCATCAACGGCGTGTCGGCGCTGCACACCGAATTGATGAAGGAAACGGTGTTCGCCGATCTCCATCGGCTGTACCCGGATCGGATCAACAACAAGACCAATGGCATCACGCCCCGGCGCTGGCTGTTCCAGTGCAATCCGGGCCTGACCACGCTGATCCGCGAAGCGATCGGCGATGCCTTCATGGACGATAGCGAGGCATTGGTCGCGCTCGACGGCGTTGCGGACGACGCCGCGTTCCAGGAAAAATTCGCCGCGGTCAAACATGCCAACAAGATCGTGCTGTCGAACCTGCTGCGCGATCGGATGGGCCTGAAGATCGATCCGTCGGCGATGTTCGATACCCAGATCAAGCGCATCCATGAATATAAACGGCAATTGCTCAACATCATCGAGGCGGTCGCGCTTTACGATCAGATCCGCTCGCATCCCGAGCGTGATTGGGTGCCGCGGGTCAAGCTGTTCGGTGGAAAGGCTGCGCCCAGCTATCACAATGCCAAATTGATCATAAAGCTGGCGAACGATGTTGCGCGGGTGATCAACCATGATCCTGCCGTGCAGGGTCTGCTCAAGGTCGTGTTCATTCCGAACTACAATGTGTCGATGGCCGAAATCATGATGCCCGCCGCCGATCTGAGCGAGCAGATCTCGACCGCCGGCATGGAAGCATCGGGCACCGGCAATATGAAATTCGGCCTGAACGGCGCGCTGACCATCGGCACGCTCGACGGTGCCAATGTCGAGATGCGCGATCATGTAGGCGCGGAGAATATCATGATCTTCGGCCTGACCGCCGCCGAAGTCGCGGCCAAGCGCGCCGAGGGTTACAAGCCCCGCCCGATCATCGAACAATCGCGCGAACTCTCTCAGGCGCTGGCTGCGATAGCGAGCGGGGTTTTCTCACCCGACGATCGCAATCGTTATGCAGGCCTCGTCAACGGGCTGTACGAGCATGACTGGTTCATGGTCGCCGCCGATTTCGATAGCTATTCGGCGATGCAGCGCCATGTCGACGGCATCTGGACCGACAAGGCCGACTGGTACGGCAAGGCTATCCGGAACGTTGCGCATATGGGATGGTTTTCCTCGGATCGAACCATCCGCCAATATGCATCGGAAATCTGGGGTGTTCTGTGAGCGAACGGGCGTATCGGATTTTTAACGCGGAGCCATCATCCTGAACAGGCTTCAGCGCGATGGTTAAGGGCATAGTTATCACCCAGCTTTCTTCCATCGAAAAGACCGCGATCATCGGCGGCACGCACAACGATCCTTTCGCCGTGCTTGGACCGCACCGAATTGCCGGCAGGCTGATTGCGCGCGCCTTCATTCCGGGGGCGACATCGGCCGATGCGTTCATGATCGACGGAACGCCCGCCGGCACGCTGCACATGATCGATCCGGCCGGATTGCTCGAAGGCAGCCTCTCGATCACCGAGCCCGCCGCGCTTCGCTACCATGCAAGAAATGCCGCCGGCGATTGGTGGATAACCGATCCCTACAGCTTCGGCCCTGTACTCGGCCCGATGGACGATTATTTCATCGGTGAGGGATCGCATCTGCGGCTGTTCGATCGGCTCGGCGCGCACAAGATCGCCCATGAGGGCGCCACCGGCGTGCATTTCGCGGTGTGGGCGCCGAATGCGAAACGAGTGTCCGTGGTCGGACTGTTCAATGCCTGGGACGGCCGCCGGCACGCGATGCGGCTGCGGCGCGATACCGGCATCTGGGAAATCTTCGTGCCCGATCTCGGAGAGGACGAGCCGTATAAATTCGAAATCGTCGGCGCAGACGGCAAGACCCTGCCGCTCAAGGCCGATCCGTTCGCCTTCCGATCGGAACTGCGCCCGGCAACCGCCTCCGTCACGACGGCTCCGCTCGCGCATGAATGGGGCGATGCCGATCATCGCGAGCACTGGCGATCGGTCGATATCCGGCGCCAGCCGATCTCGATCTACGAAGTCCATCCCGGTTCATGGCAAAGGCGCAACGATGGCGGCTTCCTGTCGTGGGACGAGATGGCCGACCGGCTGATCCCCTATGCGGTCGACATGGGCTTCACCCATGTCGAGTTCCTGCCGTTCACCGAACACCCCTTCGATCCGTCCTGGGGATATCAGACCACCGGCCTCTACGCCCCGTCTGCGCGGTTCGGGCCGCCCGAGGGACTGGCGCGCTTCGTCGACGGCGCGCATCGCGCGGGGCTCGGCGTCTTGCTCGACTGGGTGCCGGCGCATTTCCCGATGGATGCGCACGGCCTGTCGCATTTCGACGGCACCGCGCTTTACGAGCATGCCGATCCGCGCAAGGGATTCCACCCCGACTGGAGCACGGCGATCTTCAACTTCGGCCGGCGCGAGGTTGTCGCCTATCTCGTCAACAACGCGCTCTATTGGGCCGAGAAATACCATCTGGATGGCTTGCGGGTCGACGCCGTCGCGTCGATGCTCTATCTCGATTATTCGCGCAAAGCCGATGAATGGATACCCAATGATCAGGGCGGCCGCGAGAATTGGGAGGCCGTGAAATTCCTCCAGCGCATGAATGTCGAACTCTATGGCGCGCACCCGGGCGTGATGACGATCGCCGAGGAATCGACAAGCTGGCCCGGTGTCTCGCAACCCGTCCACGAAGGCGGGCTCGGCTTCGGCTTCAAATGGAATATGGGCTTCATGCACGATACGTTGCGCTACATGGCGCGCGAACCCATCCATCGCCGCCATCATCATGAGGATATCACCTTCGGCCTGCTCTATGCCTTCGGCGAGAATTTCGTACTGCCGCTCAGCCATGACGAGGTCGTGCACGGCAAGGGATCGCTGCTCGGCAAGATGTCCGGCGATCGCTGGCAGAAATTTGCGAACCTGCGCGCTTATTATGCGTTGATGTGGGGATATCCGGGAAAGAAGCTGCTGTTCATGGGTCAGGAGTTTGCGCAAGCAGCCGAATGGAGCGAGGCGCGCGCGCTCGACTGGCATCTGTTGCAGGAACCGTCGCACGATGGCGTCCGCCGGCTGATCGGCGACCTCAACCAGGCCTATCGCAGCCGTCCGGGCCTGCACGCGCGTGATTGCGAGGCGGAGGGCTTTCACTGGCTGATTGTCGACGATGCCGCCCGTTCGGTGTTCGCCTGGGAACGGCGCGCGCCAGGCGAAAAACCAGTGGCAGTAATCAGCAATATGACACCAATTCCCCGATATGATTATGCTGTTACATTGTCGGAAGGTGGCCGCTGGCGGGAGATCATCAATAGCGATGCAGTGATTTACGGTGGCAGCGGTATCGGCAACGGGGGCCAGATCGATGCCGGCGCCAGCGGCGAAGCGCATATTACTTTGCCGCCGTTGGCAACGATCATGCTGGAGCCAATAAGAGGATGATTGGGGGCAAGACATGGTAAGTGAACGACGGAACCAGCCGCTGGCGCGCGACGCCATGGCCTATGTGCTCGCAGGCGGTCGGGGTAGTCGCCTTTTCGAACTCACCGATCGCCGGGCCAAGCCCGCGGTCTATTTCGGCGGCAAGGCGCGGATCATCGATTTCGCCCTGTCGAACGCGCTCAATTCTGGCATCCGGCGCATGGGCGTGGCGACGCAATATAAGGCGCATTCGCTGATCCGCCATCTCCAGCGCGGTTGGAACTTCCTGCGCCCCGAACGCAATGAAAGCTTCGATATCCTGCCCGCGAGCCAGCGTGTGTCCGAGTTCCAATGGTATGAAGGTACCGCCGATGCGGTCTATCAGAATCTCGATATCATCGAATCTTATGCGCCTGAATATATGATCATTCTGGCCGGCGATCACATCTACAAGATGGATTATGAACTGATGCTGCGCCAGCATGTCGATGCTGGCGCCGATGTGACCGTGGGATGCCTCGAGGTGCCGCGCAAGGAAGCGAGCGGCTTCGGCGTGATGCACATCGACGCGCAGGCCCAAATCATTCAGTTCGTCGAAAAGCCCGCCAATCCCCCCGCCATGCCCGGCAAGCCCAATGTCGCGCTGGCGTCGATGGGCATATATGTATTCAACACCAAATTCCTGGCGGCGGAACTGCGCAGGGATGCAGCGGATCCGACGTCGCAACATGATTTCGGGCGCGATATCATTCCGTACATCGTCAAGCACGGCAAAGCGGTTGCCCATCTCTTTTCGCAAAGCTGCGTCCGCGCGGCGAGCGAGAAGGAAGCCTATTGGCGCGATGTCGGGACAATCGACGCCTATTGGGAAGCGAATATCGATCTGACGGACGTGGTGCCGCAACTCGACATGTACGAGCATAGCTGGCCGCTCTGGACCTATTCGGAGGTCACGCCCCCCGCCAAATTCGTCCACAATGATGAAGGCCGGCGCGGATCGGCGACATCGTCGCTGGTCGCAGGCGGTTGCATCGTGTCCGGTGCCTCACTGCACCGGAGCCTGCTCTTTTCGGGCGTCCGCGTGAACAGCTTCTCCTCGGTCACCGAAGCGGTGATCATGCCGGGTTGCCAGATCGGGCGTGGCGCGCGGCTCCATAAGGTGGTGATCGATGCCGATACGCGCATTCCCGAGGGGCTTGTCGTCGGCGAATATCCCGAGGAAGACGCGCAGCGCTTCCGTCGCAGCGAAAAGGGTGTGTGCCTGATCACGCAGGACATGATCGATCGGCTGGTGGCCTGATTGATGCGCATCCTTTCCGTAACGTCCGAACTTCATCCGCTGGTGAAGACCGGTGGCCTCGCCGATGTGACGGGCGCCTTGCCGCCCGCGCTGGCCGCGCATGGCATCGACGTCCGCACGCTTCTGCCTGCCTATCCGCAGGTGCTGAAGGCGATGCGCCGCCACGATGTCGTCATCAAATATAAGGACCTGTTCGGTGCGCCGGCCCGTTTGCTCACGACCCGGATGAACGGCCTCGATCTGCTGCTGCTCGACTCGCCCTTGCTGTTCGGCCGCGAAGGCAGCCCTTATGCCGATGCACGCGGGCTTGACTGGCCCGACAACTGGCGCCGGTTCGCGGCGCTCTCCGCCGTCGCCGCCGATGTCGCCGCAGGCGGCATCGCCGACTGGAAGGCCGACGTCGTCCACGCGCATGACTGGCAGGCCGCACTGACGGCCGCTTATGTCCGCCATAGCCGTGTGCCCGAGACGCCGGTGGTCGTGACCATCCATAATCTGGCCTTCCAGGGTCGGTTCGAGGCGCGCATCTTTCCGAGCCTCGGCTTGCCCGCATCGGCCTTCAAACTGGACGGCGTCGAATATTATGGCGGCGTCGGCTTCCTGAAGGCCGGACTGCAATATGCCGACGCGATCACCACCGTCAGCCCGACCTACGCGCGCGAAATCCGTACCCAGGAATTCGGCATGGGACTCGACGGACTGCTGCGCGTGCGGGACAGCGCCGTCCACGGCATCGTCAATGGCATCGACATCACCGAATGGGATCCGTCGACGGATCCGCACATCCCGGGCCATTTCAGCGCCCGGTCGCTTGCCGAGCGGAAGCAGAACCGCAAGGCGGCGGAGCAACGTTTCGCCCTGAAGCCCGGCAAGGGACCAATCTTTGCCGTGATCAGCCGCCTCACCTGGCAGAAGGGCATCGATCTCATCATCGACGCGATCGAACATATCGTCGTCCATGGCGGCCGGTTGATCGTTCTGGGCTCCGGCGACAATGCGCTCGAGGGCGCGATGCTGGCGGCGGCATCGAAATATCGCGGATCGGTCGGCGTGATCACAGGCTATGACGAGCCGCTCGCGCATCTGATGCAGGCGGGTGCCGACGCGATCCTGATCCCCTCCCGGTTCGAACCGTGCGGGCTCACCCAGCTTTATGGGCTCCGCTACGGCACCGTTCCGATCGTCGCGCGCACCGGCGGGCTGGCCGATACGATCATCGATGCGAACGAAGCCGCGCTGACGGCCGGGGTCGCCACCGGCATCATGCATACGCCGAGTTCCGGCGATGCGCTGAAGACCGCGATCAGCCGCGCTATCGAACTTTATGCCATGCCGGCGCGCTGGCAGGCGATCCAGAAGCAGGGCATGCGCGCCGACTTCTCCTGGGCACGCAGCAGCGCATTATATGCCGATCTTTATCGCTCCCTGTTGACTGAGGTGAAGAAGCCTTGACCGTATTGACGATCGCCACGACCCCATATGCGGATCAGAAGCCGGGTACATCGGGCCTGCGCAAGAAGGTGCCGGTTTTCCAGCAGCCGAACTATGCGGCGAATTTCATCCAGTCGATATTCGACTCGCTGGATGGCTTTGCGGGCACCACGCTGGTGATCGGCGGCGATGGCCGCTTCTTCAACCGCGAGGTGATCCAGATCGCGATCCGCATGGGCATCGCCAACGGCTTCGGCCGGATCATCGTCGGCCGCGGGGGGATATTGTCCACTCCAGCGGCGAGCTGCGTGATCCGCGCTTATGGTGCGTTCGGCGGAATTGTGCTGTCGGCAAGCCACAATCCCGGCGGGCCGACCGAAGATTTCGGGATCAAATATAATATCTCGAACGGCGGCCCCGCACCCGAGAAAATCACAGATGCCATCTTCGCGATTTCAAGAACGATCACACGCTATCTGACGATCGAGGCACCCGACGTCGATCTCGATAAAGATGGCGAAACGCGGATCGGGGGCAGCGTCGTCCAGATCATCGATCCTGTCGCCGATTATGCGGCGCTGATGGAGCAATTGTTCGATTTCGATGCGATCCGCACGCTGATCGGATCGGGCTTCCGTGTTGCTTTCGATGCGATGAGCGCTGTCACCGGCCCTTATGCGACGGAGATATTGGAGCGGCGGCTCGGCTGCCCCGCCGGCACGGTTCGCAACGGCACGCCGCTGCCCGATTTCGGCGGCCACCATCCCGATCCGAACCTCGTCCATGCCAAAGAACTGTACGATCTGATGATGGGTGCCGATGCACCCGATTTCGGGGCCGCATCCGATGGCGACGGCGATCGCAACCTGATCATCGGCAAGGGCATATTCGTTACCCCTTCCGATTCGCTCGCGATGCTGGCCGCCAATGCCCATCTCGCGCCCGGCTATAAGGCGGGCCTGAAAGGCATCGCGCGATCGATGCCGACGAGCGGCGCGGCGGATCGAGTCGCCGAGGCGCTGGGCGTGCCCTTGTACGAAACACCGACAGGATGGAAATTCTTCGGCAATCTGCTCGATGCCGGCATGGCCACGATCTGCGGCGAGGAAAGCGCCGGCACCGGATCGGATCATGTTCGCGAGAAGGATGGGCTATGGGCGGTTTTGCTCTGGCTCAATATTTTGGCGGCCCGTCGTGAAAGCGTCATGGCCATTGCCCAAGATCATTGGAGCCGGTTCGGCCGCAATTATTATGCCCGCCATGACTATGAAGGTGTCGACAGCGCGGCGGCGGACGCGATGATGGCGGAATTGCGCGGCAAGCTGGGCACCCTGCCCGGCACGGCGTTCGGCACACTCACGGTCGCGACCAGCGACGATTTCGCCTATCTTGATCCGGTCGACGGATCGACAAGCAACCAGCAGGGCATCCGCATCTTGTTCGAAGGCGGATCCCGCATTGTCTTCCGACTGTCCGGCACCGGCACGTCGGGTGCAACCATCCGCGTCTATATCGAACGCTACGAACCCGTTGGCGGCGACCTCGCTCAGGCGACGCCGGATGCCATCGCCGATCTGGTCGGCACTGTCGAGGCGATCGCCGGCATCGCCCGACACACCGGCCGCACCGAACCGGACGTGATCACCTGATGGCCCACGCGCCGCCGCCGGAGAAATTTGGTGCGACCGTCACCGCCGGCGGCGTGCATTTCGCCTTATGGTCAGAGATCGCGACCGCTGCCTGGGTCTCGATCTTCGACGATGAAGGCGAGGCAGAGATCGATCGGGTCGCGCTTGTGCGCGGCCCGGCGGATATCTTCCAGGGAATGGTGCCCGGCATCGGCGCCGGCGCCCGCTACGGCTTTCGCACCGATGGCCCTTATGATCCGGGTCAGGGCCTGTGGTTCGATCCCGCCAAGCTGCTGATGGATCCGCACGCGCTCGCGATCGATCGGTCCTATAGCTATGATTCCCGGCTCGCCGCCCCACGCAATTTCGCGATCGACACAGCACAGTTGATGCCGAAGGCGATCGTCGTCGGCCTGCCGCAAGCGCTCGCCCCGCAGCCGCCATTTTTTGCGCCCGGCGGATTGATCTACGAACTCTCGGTTCGCTCCTTCACGATGCGCCACCCCGGGATCCCAGAGGCGCAGCGCGGCACGGTCGCCGCGCTCGCGCATCCCGCGGTGATCGCCCATCTCAAGAAGATCGGCGTCACCGCCATCGAGCTGATGCCGATCACCGCATGGATCGACGAACGCCACCTGGGGCCGCTCGGCCTGCACAATGGCTGGGGGTATAATCCGGTCAGCTTCATGGCGCTCGACCCGCGGCTCGCGCCGGGCGGGATCGCCGAATTGCGTGCGACCGTCGAAACGCTGCACGCCCATGATATCGGCGTGATCCTCGATGTCGTGTTCAACCATACCGGCGAAAGCGATGCGCTCGGCCCGACCTTGTCGCTGCGCGGGATCGATCCCCGCGCCTATTTCCACATGATCCGCGACGAGCCGGGCACGCTGGCGAACGACAGCGGCTGCGGCAATACGCTCAATTGCGATCATCCGGCGACACGGCATCTCATTTTCGATGCGATGCGTCACTTCGTCGAGCATGCCGGGATCGACGGCTTCCGCTTCGATCTGGCGCCGATCCTCGGCCGCGCGCGCGACGGCTTCGAGCCCGGTGCGGCCTTCTTCCGCGAACTCAAGCGCGATCCCCTGCTCGCCGATCGCGTGCTGATCGCCGAGCCGTGGGACATCGGCCCGGGCGGTTATCAACTCGGCAATTTCGGCGAACCCTTTCTCGAATGGAACGATCGCTATCGCGACGATGTCCGCCGCTTCTGGCGCGGCGACCCGCACAGCATCGGCGATCTCGCGACCCGGCTCGCCGGATCGTCGGACATATTCGTGCGCACCGACCGCAGCCGCACCGTCAACTTCATTGCCGCGCATGACGGCTTCACGCTCGCGGATCTCGTCGCCCATCAGCGCAAACATAACGACGCCAATGGCGAGCAGAATCGCGACGGGCATGACGATAATATGTCCTGGAACAATGGCGTCGAAGGCCCGACCGCCGATAGTAACATCATCGCCGCGCGCCGCCGCGATGTGAAGGCGTTGCTCTCGACACTGTTCGCCTCGCGCGGTGCGATCATGCTGACCGCCGGAGACGAATTCGGCCGCAGCCAGCGCGGCAACAACAACGCCTATGCGCAGGATAACGACATCACCTGGCTCGACTGGGACAATCGCGACATCGCGCTTGAGGATCATGTCGCGATGCTGGCGGCGATCCGAGCGGCGCATCCGGCGATCGGCGATCCAATGCTGCTGGGGCCCGGCGATGTCGACTGGCAGCGGCTAGATGGCAGCGATTTTGGCCCGGAGGACTGGCATAATCCCTGGACGCCAGCATTGATGATGGTGCTGCACCTTCCCGAGCAGGAGAATACGGTGGCAATCGCGTTCAACCGGGCGGATGAGCGCGTGGCGATCACCGCGCGGTGGAAGCGGCTCGATGGGGATGAGGCGATGATTGAGCCGAGGTCGGTGGCGTTTCTGGTGGAGCGAAACGGGTGAACCGAGCCGCAACAGAATCCCCCCTCCCTGCCAAGGGAGGGGAAGGGCGTGGGTGGCGACCGAGGTGGCTCGATGCCACCAAGGGCGCAAACCGCGAGGTCAGACGCTCACCCTACGGGCTCGCGACCCACCCCTCGATCCCCTCCCTTGGCAGGGAGGGGAGAATCGCATGACCCCCTCCCCCGACTGGTGGCGCGGCGCCGTCATCTACCAGGTCTATCCGCGCTCGTTCCAGGATAGCGACAGCGATGGCGTCGGCGATCTGCCGGGCATCACCGCACGGCTCGATCATATCGCGTCGCTCGGCGTCGATGCGGTGTGGATATCGCCTTTCTTCAAATCACCGATGGCCGATATGGGCTATGACGTGTCCGATTATCGCGACGTCGATCCGATGTTCGGCACGCTTGCCGATTTCGATGCGCTGCTCGCCCGCGCGCACGAACTGGGGCTGAAGATCATCGTCGACCAGGTGCTCAGCCATACGTCCGACCAGCACGCATGGTTCAAGGAAGGCCGCACCAGCCGCGACAATCCCCGGGCCGGCTGGTATGTCTGGGCCGATCCCAAGCCCGACGGCACCGCCCCCAACAACTGGCTGTCGATCTTCGGCGGCCCGGCCTGGGAGTGGGACGGGACGCGGATGCAATATTATATGCACAGCTTCCTGACGTCGCAGCCCGATCTCAATCTGCACAACCCCGAGGTGCAGGACGAACTGCTCGACACCGTCCGCTTCTGGCTCGACCGCGGGGTCGACGGATTCCGGCTCGACGCCTGTAACCATTATTTCCACGATGCCCGGCTGCGCGACAATCCGCCGGTCAAAAGATCCGGCGCGCATGACGTGCCCGACAGCAACCCCTACGGTTTTCAGGAGCATCTGTACGATAAGACCCAGCCCGAAAACCTGCTGTTCCTCAAGCGGCTGCGCGCGCTGCTCAACGAATATCCGGGCACGGTGGCGGTTGGCGAGGTCGGCGATGGCGATCGTTCGCCGGCGACGGTAGGCCTCTACACGTCGGGCGGCGACACGCTCCATTTCTGCTACACCTTCGATCTGTTCGGCCCCGAATTTTCGGGCGATCACTTTCGCAAGACGGTCGGCCTGTTCGAGAAAGAAGCCGCCGAAGGCTGGGTGTGCTGGGCCTTTTCGAACCATGACGTGATGCGCCACGTCAGCCGCTTCACCCGCGACGGCGACGATCCGGCAGCGATCGCGAAACTCGCGATCCTGATCCTCGTCGCGCTGCGCGGCACGATCTGCCTCTATCAGGGCGAGGAACTGGCGCTGCCCGAGGCCGAACTGGCGTTCGAGGATCTGCGCGATCCCTATGGCATCCGCTTCTGGCCAGCATTCAAGGGCCGCGACGGCTGCCGCACGCCGATGCCGTGGCAGCACGATGCGGCAGGGGGCGGTTTTACGACGGGCACGCCCTGGTTGCCCATGTCGGACGCGCACAGGGCACTGGCGGTCGATGTTCAGAATGACGATCCCGCATCGGTGCTGGCTTTCTATCGCACAGCCATCAGCTTCCGGCACGCGCATCCTCCGCTGATGCTGGGCGACATTCTCTTCCTGCCCGCCACCGACGAGATATTGGCTTTCACCCGAACGCACGCTTCCGGGACGATGTTGTGCGTCTTCAACCTGTCGCGCGAACCACGAACGTGGCGCCTGCCGCACACGCTGCCGTTATTGACCCGCCATGCATTCTCCTGCGCGGACGCCGAAATCAGCAGCGACGGGGTGATGCTGCCCCCGCTCGGATATCTGTTCGCCGTCTGATTTCACCGCATCGCAACAAATCTATTGATATAACATCACATCGTCGATAGACGGCCCCTCACAGGGTTAAGGAATGTTATAGCATGACCAAGCGAGTTCGGCGTCGCGCGTTGCTTCTGATCTCAGGCATCCTGTTCACGGTTCCCGCTTATGCCGATGGCACCACGGATGGATCCAACGATATCGTTGTCACGGCGCGGCGCCTCGACGACGCGCGCGATGCGATCCTGCCGTCGCTTGGCGCGAGCGAGACGCTGTTCAATCGATCGGTCCTCGACAACCAGCCCGGCGGCGCCGATCGTGGCCTGTCACAGGTGCTTCTGCAGGCACCGGGGGTCACGCAGGACAGCTATGGCGCGATCCACGTCCGCAACGAGCATGCGAACCTCCAATATCGATTGGACGGCGTGATCGTCCCCGAGAGCATCTCGGGCTTTGGCCAGACGTTCGATCCGCGGCTGGCGGATTCGATTACGCTGATCACCGGCACCCTTCCCGCCCAATATGGCTATCGCACCTCAGGCATCGTCAGTCTCGCGACCAAGAGCGGTGCATTCACCGATGGTGGGGAGATCAGCTATTATGGCGGCAGCCAGGGCACGATCGAGCCGAGTGCGACCGTGCACGGATCGACCGGAAACCTGAACTATTTCTTCTCGGGCAGCTATTTGCAGAACGATCTTGGTGTCGAAAATCCAACGGCATCGAAAAATGCGATCCACGATCGCACGCGCCAATATCGGGCGTTCGGCTATGTGTCCGATATCCTTTCGGACACGAGCCGGCTGACGCTGTTCGGCGGCACCGCCATCGGCAAGTTCCAGATCCCGAACAACCCGGATCAGACGCCGATGTTCACGCTGAACGGCCGGACGACGTTCGATTCCGCCCTGCTCGACCAGAATCAGCGCGAGACGACGCATTACGGGGTGGCGGCCTATCAATATGCCGGCGAAGCGATCAATCTGCAGATCGCCCCGTTCATCCGCTATTCGCAGACCCGCTACACACCCGATCCGCAGGGTGGCGATATCATCTTCTCGGGCTCGAACGATCGCTCGCGCTTGTCGAGCCTCGCTTATGGCGTGCAGGCTGACGGCAGCTACACGCTTTCGGACAGTCACAAATTGCGGTTCGGCATCTTCTTCCAGAACGAACGCACCCGATCAAATGTCGTATCGCAATTCTTCCCAGTCGACGCCAATGGCGATCAGACAACCGACATCGCATCGTCGGCCACCGTCAGCGGCAGCAAGACCGGGCAGCTTTATGGTATCTACCTGCAGGATGAATGGTCGATCACACCGCTGCTGACCCTCAACTATGGCGCGCGCTTCGACGCGGTGCGCGCTTTCACGAGGGAGCAACAGCTCAGCCCCCGGATCAACTTGGTCTATAAGCCGACCGGCGCCACCACCTTCCACGCCGGCTATGCGCGCAACTTCACCCCGCCGCCGCAGGAACTGATCGGCACCACGACGGTCGCGATATTTGCCGGCACGACCAGGGCATCCGAAATCCCGTTCGGCGATCCTGTGCGCGCCGAGCGCGAGCATTATTTCGACGCCGGCGTCGAACAGAAGATCCATGGCGGATTCACGATCGGGCTCGATGCCTATTACAAGAAAAAGACGAATTTGCTCGACGAGGGTCAGTTCGGATCGTCGCTTGTCCTGTCACCATTCAACTATGCCGACGGCTATGCCTGGGGTGTCGAACTGCGTGCCGATTACACGCACGGGCCGCTTTCGCTCTATGCGAACGTCGCGCGCGGGCAGGAAAAGGGTCGCAACATCGTCTCCAGCCAGTTCTTCTTCGCGAAGGACGAACTCGCCTATATCGCCAATCACTATATCTTCACCGATCATTCGCAGCGCTGGACGGGATCGGGCGGCGGCAGCCTCACGCTTCACGACGGGATCGGCAAGTTCGTAACCAGCGTCGATTTCGTCTATGGCGACGGCCTGCGCGCCGAAGACCCGGCCGGGATCGTCCCGAATGGCGGTAAATTGCCATCCTATGTGCAGGTGAACCTCGGCCTCACCCAGAATTTCGATGGCCCCGGCATGTTAAAAGGGCTGTCGATCCGGTTCGACGTCACCAACCTGTTCGACAAATCCTACGAAATCCGCGACGGCTCCGGCGTCGGCGTCGGCGCCCCGCAATTCGGCCCGCGGCGCGCGTTTTTCGGGGGGATCACGAAGTTTTTTTGATCTTCATCGCGGCAGCGTAATCCCCAGCGCATCCTCGATATCCTGCCGCGAAAAGGTCCGCGATTCCTCGACGCCCTTGGCGATGATCAGCAGCAGGACCGAATCGGACGCGAACGCGAGCGCCGGATATTTGCTTTTCAGGCTCGGCTCGAACGACCGGGCAAAGATGCCGATACGGTCGCGCAGACCGACATCGGGCTTCATCACCACCGATCGCGTAAACACACGCCACCGCTCGGATGCGAGGTCGATCGCCTCGTCCATGATGGCCGACGCGGTTTCCTGTGCGGACTTCTTCCTGAACGGCCACATGGCGGTTTTTTATGACAGGATTGTCGCACTGTCGACCCGCGTGACATGGCGCGCGGCGCACGCTATGGGCGGGGTCGATGGGGAATCTCCGCGCCTTTTTCTACCGGCACGCAACATTTGCGGCGCTGATCATCATCATGGCGATCGGCGTCCGCGCACTGTTGCCCACCGGCTATATGACGAGCGCGTCGAGCAGCGGCATGACGATCGAACTGTGTAGCGGCAGCGCCGGCCAGACGATCGCGATCGCGTTGCCGGGCAGCCCCGAATCCGATCATGGCGATCGCGGCAAGAGCCGCGCCGACGCGCCCTGCGCGTTCAGTGGCATCGGCGGAGGCGCGTTGACGGCTGCCGACCCGTTCGTGCTGGCCATCCTCGTCGCTTTCATCATGGCCGCCGGGTTGCGACCACGCACCATGTTCCTACCCGGGTGGCACGGCCATCTCCGCCCCCCGCTGCGAGGCCCGCCCGCAATCGCGTGACGATCGCCGCGCCTTTGCCGCGGAGCCCGACAGCGATCCAATAGCCCGTCATTCCGGCTTTCGCTCATACGCGCTGACTTAACGACCATCGCTGGCTCTGAAGCCCTCTCCCGCTTGCGGGAGAAGGCTTAAGTCAGCGTAAATGAGCCTTCGCTGGCATGACGAGGTGATGGATCGCGAACTCCAATCGCCATCGCGACCCAAGGTATTTTCATGTCTTCCATTCTCTCCCGCCGCATCCTTGCGGCAACATTGCTCCTGCCCCTTGCCGGCCCGGCCTTTGCCGGGGAAACCGATGACGGCAATATTCTCGTCGTCGGCCAGAAGAACGCGCCGATCACCGTCGAGCCGCGCGGCCTGTCGGTCAGCCTCGGCGACGCGCAATTTGCCGGGGTCAACGCATTCAACACCGAGGATCTGATCAAATATGCGCCCGATTTCTTCGTGCGCACCCGCTTCATCGGCGACAATAATGCCGTCCCCGGCTTCCGCGGCACGCACAGCACGCAAAGCGCGCGGGCCCTCGTGATGGTCGACGGCTTTGTCGTCTCCAACTTCCTCGGCAACAGCTTCAGCTTCCCGCCCGCATGGGGAATCGTCGCCCCTTCCGAGGTCAGGCAGTTCGATATCGTCTATGGCCCTTATTCGGCACGCTATCCGGGCAATTCGATGGGCGGCATCGTCAACATCACCACCCGGCCGCCGGATCGCACCGAGGCGTTCGGCACGGTGCAGGGCTTCGTCCAGCCCTACCGCCAATATGGCACCCATGACAGCTTCGCGGGCGGATCGGCCGAGGCCGGCTTCGCGCTCAAGCAGAAAGACGGCCCATTTTCGATCCGCGTCTCCGCACGGCGGCTGCAGAATGACGGTCAGCCGATGCAATTCTACCAGCTCGTCGCGGGCGGCACAGGCGCCGCCACCGCAATCGGCGGCGGCGTTATCGACAAGGCGCTGATCACGCCAACGCCGGTTGCGGGCGACTATTCGGCCACGCGCACCCGGCAAGATCAGGCGCGCGTGCAAATCCGCTTCGATCAGCGCGATGTCCATGTCGAGGGGCTGTTCACTTATTGGTGGAACGTCGAAAAGATGCTCCATCCGGTCAGCTATCTGAGCGATACAGCCGGCAATCCCTTTTACGGATCGAGCGCGAACAATGGTCGGGTGAGCCTCAACGGAACCATCTACACGTTGAACCCGGCCAGCAACTTCAATCTCGCGATCAACAACAAGAATGAATGGCTCGGCGGCGTGAAGATCGGGGCGCCCGTCGCGGGCTTCGATATCCGGCTCAACCTCTCGACCCTGCAGTTCGATCGACAGGATGCCCGCCGGTCGAACGGCTATGCCGCCGGCATCACCGATGGCGCCGGCCAGCTGACCCAACAGGGGCCGACCGGCTGGGCCACCGCCGATCTGCTCGCCACCCGCACGATCGGCGCGCACGCGATCGCCTTCGGCATCAACGGCAATGCCTACCGCACCGATCAATCGGTATTCGGCACAAGCGACTGGCGCGCTGCCGCCAACCCGATCCGGCGCACCGAAACCTTCGGCAAGACCCGCACCGTGGGCTTTTTCGCCGAGGATGAGATTGCACTTACCGACACATTCCATGTCACCGCCGGCATTCGCGGCGACTTCTGGCGGGCTTATGCCGGCGGGCTCGGCGCGCTCGCCAGCAGCGGCGCGCAGGCGGGCCAGTTCGTTGCCCGGTCTTATGCGCCGCGGACGGACAGCGCGGTGAGCCCAAAACTCTCGGCCAAATGGGAGATCGCGCCCGACTGGGCGGCCGAACTGAGCCTCGCCACCGCCACCCGCTTCCCGACGGTCGGCGAACTGTTTCAAGGCGCACTGAACGGAGATGGCAGCTTCAACCAGAACAGCTTCGATCCCAATCTGAAGGCCGAACGCAGCCGCGACGCCAACCTGCTGGTCCGCCACAGGATCGGCCCGGTCGCGCTGACCGGCAGCGCCTTCTGGCAGCGCGTCCATGAAGCGATCTTCAGCTATGTCGGCGTCCTGCCGAACGGCGCGACCACATCGAGCTTCAAGAATATCGACCTGACCCGTCAATATGGCGTCGAACTGATCGCCGAGGCGCACAACTGGCCGGCAGAAGGGCTCGATATCGACGCCAACGCCGCCTGGCTCGATGCGATCACGGTCCGCAATCGGGCCGATCCGGCATCAGAGGGCGTCCAGTTCCCGCGCATCCCGCGCTGGCGGCTCAACGGCAACATCCGCTACGCGCTGACTTCGCGCGTCCAGACGGTGATCGGCTTCCGTTTTGCGAGCCGGCCGAACACCGATCTCGACGGCCTCCAGCGTGGCGACACCTATGGCTACACCTCCGAGCTGTTCTCGCTCGATGCGAAGGTCAACTGGCGGTTGAAGGACGGGCTGCGGCTCTCGGCCGGGGTCAACAATATCACCAACGATCGGGCATGGGTGTTCCACCCTTATCCGCAGCGCACCTTCCTGGTCGAAGCGGGGTGGACATTATGAGCGTCAAGGCACCCGGAACGCGCTGGTACAATGCCGTCTGGCGCTGGCATTTCTATGCCGGAATGCTCTGTATCCCGTTCATCCTGTGGCTGGCGATCACCGGATCGATCTATTTGTGGAAGCCGCAGATCGAGGCGCGGATCGACGAGCCCTATGCGCATCTGGGTGGTGGCGCGCCGCGCGCTACCGCCGCTGCGATCGCCCGGGCGGCGGTCGCCGCCGTGCCCGGATCGATGTTCCATCGCTATCAGCTGCCCGATAGCGAGGATCAGGCCGTTCAGGTGATTGTAGGGAAGGAACATCGCGATATCCGCGTCTATGTCGATCCCCGCACGTTGCAGATCCTCAAGACCGTCGCTGAGGACGATCGGTTCATGCGGCTGATCTTCCGCCTGCACGGCGAGCTGATGATCGGCGATCCGGGCAGCTGGATCGTCGAGACGGCTGCCTGCTGGGCGATCGTCATGATCCTGAGCGGGCTCTATCTGTGGTGGCCGCGCGGGATGAAGGGATTGAGCGGCGTGCTGTGGCCGCGCCTTCATCGCGGCGGCCGCGCCTTCTGGCGCGACATTCATGCGGTGACCGGTATCTGGATCGGCTTCCTGGGGCTGGCGTTGATCCTCACCGGCCTACCCTGGGCCAATGGCTGGGGCGGATATCTGAAGGAGGTTCGCGCGCTCACCGGCGCCACCGATGGTCCGCAGGACTGGACCACCAGCTCGCATGAGGGACATGGCGGAATGGCGATGGGCGATCATGTCGGGCGTCGCGGCATGTCGATGGACCATGCGGCGGTCGACCTCGCGCCGCTGGACAGGATCATCGCCAATGTCGCGCCGCTGGGTCTCGCCGCGCCGGTGCTGATCGTCCCGCCGATCCGTCATGACGGGCTGTGGACCGCCAAGTCCGACGCCGCCGATCGCCCGCTGCGCGCCAAACTGACGATCGATGGCGCCAGCGGCACGATCGTCAAGCGCGAGGATTTCGCCGATCGCCACTGGATCGATCGTGCGGTCGGCTATGGCGTGGCGGGGCATGAGGGGCAGCTGTTCGGGCTGGCCAACCAGTTGCTCGGCACCCTGACCGCGCTCGGGCTGGTTCTGCTCGCCGGATCGGGCGCGATCTTGTGGTGGCGGCGGCGACCGATCGGGCTGCTGGGGGCGCCGATTCCGCTGGGCCGCCCGAAATTCGGTATCGGATTGATCGCCTTCATCGTCGCGCTGGGGCTGATCTTTCCGATGTTCGGCGCAACGCTGATCGCGATACTGCTGGCGGAGCGGATTGCGTTTCGGCGAATGAAGGCGGTTTCGGCATGGCTTGGACTGCGCGCCTGAGCGGGCCCGGCCACATGCAACCTGTCGCGATCAAACCCCGGACGGCATGGCCGTCGCTTGCGGCTCGAAGTTCAGCTTGCGCCCGAGCTGGTGCCGGAGCAGCAACAGGCTTATCGCCGCCTGTAGCAGCACCGAAGCCACCGACAAGTGCCAGAAATCGTGCAGCTGCGCACCGGGCCGGTGCGCCAGCCAGATCACCGGCAGGACAAAGGTCAGCAGCCGGCTGCCGCTGCTCAACAATACGGGCCTGGTGTTCCCGAGCGCCTGAAACATCCCCGAACAGGAGAAGATCAGGCCGATCGCCAGGAAATTCCACGACGAGATGTGGAGATATTCCGCCCCGATCGCCACCACATTGGGATTGCGGGTGAACGGGTAGATCAGGATTTCCGGCTTGATCTGGCAGAGCAGGGTCAGCGTTACCATGATGGCGCTGCTGATCGTCGCGGATCGCGCGAAGGTGCCGATCACCCGATCGCCCCGCCGCGCGCCGAAATTCTGGCCGGCGATCGGCGCCGCCGCGAACGCGACCGCCATCGCCGGCAGGAAGATCGACTGCGAAATGCGCGCGCCGATGCCGAACGCCGCCTGCGCATCCGAACCGAAATCGCGAATGATCGCGAAAACGACGCCGTTGATGATGAACATCAGCACGAATTCGCCTGCGGACGGAAAGCCGATCGCGACGATCCGCCGCCAGACCGGAAATCGTGGCGCCAGGCTGGGCAGATGCAACACCAGATTTTTCTGGAAGTGATTGAATCGCAAGGCGAGAACGAAGATGCCGATCGACGTGGCGATCGAGCTCGCGAGGCCGGCACCGGCGACGCCGAGCGGATGGCCGGTGCCCCAGCCGGCGATCAGGATCGGCGCCAGCAGCGCATTCACCAGCACCGTCATCGACTGGATCATCATCGGCGGGCCCACGACGCCGGACGCGCGCAGCGCCGAGCCGATGGCACTCATCGGGAACATGCAGGCGAGCGATGGCAGGAACGCCATCAGGTAGATTTCGGCCTGCCGGGACGTCGCCGGATCCGCGCCCAGTGCCCGCACGCCGATCACGCCCAGCGTGTAGCCGATCACCAGGGTGAACAAAGCGGTGACCAGCGACAATGACAACGCCTGATCGAAGACGAGCTGTGCGTCGCCATCGTCCTTGCGCCCGATCGCCTGCGCGATCAGCGACAGCGCGCCGACCGCGATCAACTGGCTGGCCGCCATCCCGATGAAGGTCGAGACACCGGCGGTCGAAACACCGGCTACCGCCACCGGACCAAGACGCGACACGAAATAGAGATCGATCAGCAGATATAATGTCTGCACGATCAGTCCGATCCCGATGAAGGCCGCCATTCCCAACAAGTGTCGGGTGATCGATCCCTGCGTCAGATCCCGCATCCGCGTCCTCCAGGCCCCCACCAGCCAAGGCGCCGGTTCGCGCCATCAGGCTACCCTAAGGCCGGCCAGCCAGCAATGTTGTGATCGACCCGCTCCGCACCGTCATAATCCCGCCATTTCCGCGATGCACCATCGGCGCATGTCGATAATGCTCACCCGCCGCAGCCTGATCGCCGGAGCCGGCGCCGGCCTGCTCGCAGCGCCCGCGATCATCCGCGCGCAGCAGCTGTTCCGCAACTATCCGTTCCGGCTCGGCATCGCTTCGGGCGATCCCACGCATGACGGCTTCGTGCTGTGGACCCGCCTCGCCCCCGATCCGCTCGACGATACCGGCGGAATGCCGATGCAGCCGGTGGAAATCGATTGGTTCGTCTATGATGATCCGATGCGCAAGGCGATCGTCCAGCAGGGCAAGGTGCTCGCCCGGCCCGAACTCGCGCATTCGGTGCATGTCGAAGTCAGCGGTCTCCAGCCTGACCGGCCTTATTGGTATCGCTTCGTCGTCGGCCGCGACAAGACGATCATCGGCCGAACGCGGACCATGCCGCGGCCCGATACGCCGCTCGACCGGCTGCGTTTCGGCGTTGCGGGATGCCAGGCCTATGAGGATGGGCTCTACACCGCCTATCGCCATCTGGCCGGTGAGGATGTCGCCTTCGTGTGGCATTATGGCGACTATATCTACGAGGATCGCGGCGTTTCGGCCCCGATGGACCATATCGGTACGCCGATCGCGCATGTCCGCGATATTCAGGGCAGCGAATGCTATTCGCTCGGCGATTATCGCCGCCGCTATGCCCAGTATAAATGCGATCCCGACCTGCAGACCGCCCATGCCAATGCGCCATGGTTCGTCACCTTCGACGATCATGAGGTGGTCAACGACTGGACCGGACTCGACACCCCGAAGAAGACCCCGCGCGAGTTGTTCGCGCTGCGCCGCGCCGGGGCGTTCCAGGCCTATTACGAGCATATGCCGCTGCGCCCACTCTCCTTCCCGACCCGGGGCGACATGCAAATCTATCGCCGCAGCCGGTTCGGCAATCTGATGGATGCGCATTTCCTCGACACCCGGCAGTTCCGGAGCGCCCAGCCATGTGGCGGAGAATTTTCGCCGATCTGCGATGGCACCGCCGATCCCAAGGCATCTGTGATGGGCCTGCCGCAGGAGGAATGGCTGGCGAAGGGCCTGCATGCGAAAGGCGCGCACTGGAACTTCGTCGCCCAGCAGGTGATGATGATGCCGATCGACCGGCGCACAGGCGGCGAGGCGAAGCTGATCCGCAACATGGATAGCTGGGCCGGCTATGATGCGCCGCGCGAACGGATGCTCGCTAGCATGGCCGGGCTCGGCAATGTCGTGGTGATGGCCGGCGACGAGCATCAGAATTTCGCCGGCGAACTGCGTCGGAACAATGGCGCCGGCGAAGCGGTGGCGGTGGAATTCGTCTCCACCTCGATCAGCTCGGGCGGCAGCGGCAGCGATCAGCGCGACGGCGCGGACAAGATCCTGGCTGAAAATCCGTTTCTCAAATTCTCGAACGATCAGCGCGGCTATATGTTGTGCGAGGTCACGCCCGACACATGGCGGGCGCAGTTTCGCGTGATCGACAAGGTCCACGAACCGGGTGGCGTCATGTCGACGCGCAAGACAGCGATCGTCGAACGCGGCAAGCCCGCGCTCAGCCTTTCCTGATCGGCGTGCCCCGCGCCGGCAATCGCGCCAGCACGGCGCGGCGCCAGGCATCGCTTTGCGATCCCCAGCCGGCGATCTCATCAAGCGTCCGCAGGCAGCCGCGACAATAGCCGCTGGCACGATCGATCTGGCAGATCTTGTTGCAGGGCGATTCGACGGTCATGACGCCGGCCATGCAAAGCCGACCGCACGCGCCGCCGCCAGATCGTCGGGCGTGTCGATATCATGCGCGAGGCCCGGGCGGCGAACGATCGCGCCTGTAGATCCGGCCGCTGCCCGATGCCGCGCGCAACTCCCCTCGCCGAACGCGAAGGCGAACGGCGCCGCGGAGGCAAGCGCTAGCGCGTTGGTCCCATCGTCGTGACGATCGGGCGCAATCGCGACACCATCGGTGCCGGCGGCCGCGATCAGCGCTGCGATATCGTCGCTTTCGATCAGCGGCAGATCGCCATGGATGATGATCACCGGCGCTGCGATAACGGCACGGGCATCGGCCAGTTCGGCGTTCAGGCCGCGCCCTTTGTCGGCAAGCCAGCCATAAGCCGGATCGTCATGCGCGGTTTCCGACAACACGAGCACCCGCCCGACCGAGGGCGACCGCACGAGCCGGTCGAGCACCCTTACCGCCAGATGATCGCTGAGCCGCTGGCGCTCATCCTGCGACAAATGCTCGGCAAGGCGCGACTTGCGGTTCATGCCGCGCTTGATCGGAACGATAGCCGTCCAGATCATCGCCTGCCGATCGCACGGGCGAGATCGAGCGCGGCCTGCGCCACGCGCCGGCGATCCGTGATGGTGGTCATCAGCGTATCGGTCCGCGCGACGGGAATGCCATTGCCAGGAGCCGCATCGCCCTCGTCGATCACCAGCCCGTCGAGAAGGCCCGCATAATGGGCGGCGATCGCATCATTGTCGGGCGTGATACCCAGCTCGGCCATCAGCTTGGCGGTCGGCCCTTTGACCGCCTTGCCGCCGATAATCGGCGATACCGCGATCACGGGCGCCCGCGCATCTCGCAGCGCCTCCCGCATGCCCGGCACCGCCAGCACCGGATCGACGCTGAGATAGGGATTGGAAGGCGCGATCAGGATCGCTTCGGCCTCGCCAATCGCATCGAGCACGCCCGGCGCCGGAACCGCTGCCTCGCTGCCTTCGAAGCGGATCCGCGACACCGCCGGCACGCAGCGCCGCTCGACAAAGTAACGCTGGAATTCGAGCATGCCGACATCGGTATCGAGGCACGTCGCGACCGGATCGTCGCTCATCGGCAGCACGGTGAGGCCGATGCCCCAGGCCTTCGCGAAGTCGGCGGTAATCGCGCTTAGCCGATCGCCCTGCGCCAGCCGGTGCGATCGCAGCACATGGAGCGCCATGTCGCCATCGCCGAGCAGGAACCAGTCCTCGCCGCCCAGCGAGCGCAGCGCATCGAGGAATGCCCAGCTTTCGCCTTCGCGGCCCCAGCCCTGCGCCTTGTTGGCCTTGTCCGACAGCGTGTAGAGCAAGGTATCGATATCGGGCGAGATGTGCAGGCCGAGATGGCGGAAATCGTCGCCGGTATTGACGATCGCGGTGATGTCCGCCGGCGCCATCACCCCGGCCAGGCCGAGCACGAGCTTGGCCCCGCCAACACCGCCGGTCAGCACCACCACTTTGGCCGTCATCGAAACAGATCCTCGTCGAGGTTGCGCACCAGCGCAGAGGCTGGGGAGGCAGGCCCCGCCAGCGGATAGCCGCGCACCAGCACCGCAGGGATGCTCTCCGCCCCCTCGCCCGCCGCCAGCCCGGCCGCCGTCGCGATCATGTCGCCCAATGCGATCTGGGTGACCTCGAGCCGCCGCCCATCGCGATCGAGATCGCCGCGCCGATCGATCAGCGACGGCAACCCGCTCGCCCCGATCGCCACGCTGACGACACCGTAGCGCCACGGCCGCCCGAAACTGTCCGAAATCAGCACGGCCGGCCCCTGCCCTTCGGAACCTGCCAGCGCTGCCGCGATCCGCGCGGCCGATGCATCGGGGTCGATCGGCAACAACAGCACGCGCTCTTCATTGCCGGGGCCGATATTGGACCGGTCGATCCCGGCATTGGCCATTACCAGACCGAGCTTGTGCCGCGTTATCAAAACATTGGGCACAGCACGCAACACCGCGCTCGATTCCGCGAGCACCAACTCGACCAGCCGTGGATCCTTGCGGGTGATCGCGGCCACCCGCTCCGCTTCCGCACCCGGCGTTACCTCGGCGAGACTGACGAAGCGCCCCTCGGACTTGGAGACGATCTTCTGCGTGACCACCAATATGTCGCCGGTGCGATGGACGATGCCCTGCGCATCCATCGCGGCAGCAAGCAAGGCCGACAGATCGGTGCCTGGCAGCACCTCGCAGATGCCGCCAAGCGGTACGATCTCAATCATCGCTTGCCCCATGCTCAATCTTCCGCATCATGGGCGCGTCCCTGTGCTGCGGAGGGGGCGTGCGTCAACCTTTTAAGTGGCGGCGAATTCCAGCAATCGGCTCGTTAACAAGCGCTATCGCAACCTTAAAGACGTTTGCTAAGAAAGAAGCGCCGACTGCCGACCGGATGGTCTTCGAGCGTACCGAACACGCTGAATCCAAGCTTTTCGTAAAAGCCGCGTGCCTGAAAGGCGAACGTATCGAGCCAGATCCCGCAGCAGCCTCGCGCACGCGCGACGCGCTCCGCCTCCCGCATGAGGGCCGTGCCGAGATCCTGGCCGCGCGACGCTTCGGGAACCGCCAGGAATTCGACGAACAGCCAATCATAAGCGGTCTTCCCCCAGAGCCCGCCGACCGTCTCTCCGTCATCATTGGTAAGCAGGATGGCAACCGGCTCCACGCGGGGCGGACCCGCACGGCTTTCATTATAAGCGCGCAGCGGTGCCAGCACAGCCTCGCGATCTTCGGCGGAAGGGTTTTCGGGGATCGAGATAGTGAGCGCCATACTCCATCCGTAGCCAGCCTGAGCGCGGACGCAATCGTTTCGGCAATTGGCCGAGCCATACCGCGCATTCGCTCGCATGACATGAACGTGGATATGTCCTAGCCATCACCCATAGCCGGCGCGCGCCCACCAATGCGCCTGACGGGAAAGGATATGGCATGCTCGCGGTTCGGAACCGGACGGAAGAGCAGATGGACGCCGCGGATATAGATCCGGCAACCTATTCGCTCGTGCTAAGCGATCTCGCCCGCGTCAATCGCTGGACCTTCACCGCACACCCAACAATCCGTTACCTTGAAAGGGCGGCCGCGGGTTTGAAGCACTTCCGGTTGCTCGATGTCGGCTTCGGCGCGGGCGACATGCTGCGCGCCATTGCGCGATGGTCCCGAAAGCGCGGGATCGACGCCGAACTGATCGGCGTCGATCTCAATCCCCGCAGCGCAGAAATCGCCCGCGCCGCGACGCCGGCCAACCTCGATATAAATTATCGAACGGGGGACTATCGCGCGCTGGCGCAGGGTCAGGACTTTATCGTCAGCAGCCAGGTCGCCCATCACATGACCGACGATCAGCTAAGGGATTTCCTCCGCCACATGGAAGAGGAAGCGAAGCGCGGCTGGTTGATATCCGACCTGCATCGCCATGGCTTCGCTTATGCCGGCTTCCCGCTGCTCGCCCGCCTGATGGGCGTTCATCGCATCGTCCGGGAAGATGGCAGGCTCTCAATCGCACGATCATTCCGTCCGCACGAGTGGCTGCAAATCGTCGCGGACGCCGGAGTGCCGCCGGACAGCGTCTCGATCGTCCGCCGCTTTCCGTTCAGGCTGAGCGTCGAGCGTCTCCGCTAATCTACCGCGGCCGTCAGGGGCGGCCGGAGCCCCCCCCTTGAGCCAGACGCTTAAGAAGCGCCCACGCCCACATGCACCGCCGCGCTCATGTCCATGATCGTATCAAGATTTCCGGCGATGTCTTCGATCGTCAGATTGTCGCTGCTGATGCCGGCATTCTGCATGAAGGCAACACGCATCACCTGCCCGCCACCGCTGACGAGCATCTTGCCATTCAGCGGGCAGGACTCATGCGCCAGATAGACCGCCGCCGGCGAACAGAGTTCGGGCGGGAACATCTGGCTGACGCGCACGAAGTTTTCCGCGGGCCGTTGATTGACGTGCGACAGCACCTCCGGCGAAGACATTCGGCTCGAGACGCGTGGCGCGATACCGTTGGCGCTGATGCCATATTTCGGCCCCTCGGCCGCAAGCGCCAGCGTCAGGCCGATGACGCCGCCTTTGGCGCCGCCATACGCCGTCTGCATGTTGAGCATGCCCATCGCGCCTTCGGACAAGGTATTCACGATCCGCCCGCCGCCATTCTTGACGAAATAGCCCCAAGCCGCCTGCGAGACGAACACGGTTCCCAGATAATGCACGTCGAGCATGCGCCGAAAATCGCCGGCCACATGGTCTTCGAACAGCTCCGGTGCCGCGATTCCGGCATTGTTGATGACGGCGTCAAGCCGACCGAAACTATCGAGCGCCGCCTCGACCATGGCGGCGGCACCCTTCTCCTCGCTGACCGATTCGTAGCTTGCAACAGCTTCGCCGCCAGCCGCCTTTATCTCATTGACCACTTCGTCGGCAGGACCGTTCGAATGGCCAGATCCATCCATCGCCACGCCGGGATCGGCCACGACGACCTTTGCACCACGCGAAGCCAGCAACAGCGCATGCGTGCGCCCAGCTCCCCGGCCCGCACCGGTGACAAGCACCACTTTCCCATCAAACCGCAATTCCGTCATTGATCTCTCTCCGATATATTTGGTTGCAACATTCAGCGGGCCATGAACCCGCCATCGACGATGATCGACTGGCCGGTGATGAAGGAGGCGTCTTCCGAAGCGAGAAACGCCGCGACCTTGCCGATTTCGTGCGCCTCGCCCCAGCGGTTCATCGGCACCTGGAGCCTTTGTGTGATCAGCCGATCACCACCATCCTTGGCCTCATACAACGGCCGGGTGAGTTCGGTTTTTATGTAGCCCGGGCAGATCGCGTTCACCCGGATGTTCTTTTTGCCGTTGGCAATGGCCAATGTCTTCGTAATTCCGATGACGCCATGCTTGGCGGCAGGATAGCCCGTTCCCTCAGGCACCTTGGCCATCGAACCCGTGACGCCAGACAAGGAGGCGATGTTGATGATCGAGCCACCACCATTCTTTTCCATTTCCGGGAGCGCATGACGGCAGCCATAATAAGGCGCCTTCAAATACATATCGATCTGGTGATGCCAACCGGCCTCGTCGGCTTCGGTCGGACCTCCGGCGCTGTTCACCAAAATATCAAGCTTGCCATATTCGCGCACCGTCGCGTCCACGGCCGCCTTCACCGCGGACTCGTCCATCGCATTGGTGTTGACAAACATGCCGGCTCCGCCGGCTGCACGGATACCCGCCAGCGTATCTTCCGCCCCGCGCTCGTTGATGTCCGCAATCACCACTTTTGCGCCTTCAGCGGCGCAAGCTTCGGCGCACGCCCGCCCCAAGCCCGATGATCCACCGACCACCAGAGCAACCTTGTCCCGCAGCTTCATCGCGCTCTCCCTAGAAAATATCCCTCAGACTTGCTTGATCATGTCCGTCACCACAACCTTCGCTTGACATACCAGTCATTGCAAGCGCTATAATAGCAGCTGCTATGATGCTTTTCGCGGTCGAGAGTGGACGTGCAGGAAGTTCTGCAGTCGTTTGCCTTCAGCGTCGGCGTTTCGCGTTCGAAGGCTGCGTAATCATCGGCTGCATTGCGCAAAGTTTATAATAGAGAGGATCATGCCATGGCTGAACTGGAAGTCCGCGATCTTACCCCTTTGTTCGGCGCCGAAATCATCGGTTTCGAACCCAAATTGCCGCTCGATGATGCAACGCTCCAAAAATTGCGCACGCTGTTCAACGAAAAGGGCATGCTCGTCTTTCGCAACCTCGAAACGGACAAAGATTTTCAAACCTATCTTTCGTACGCATTGATCGAAAAAGAGCCACCGGCGGTCGACCCGACGGTGAATCCGAAGCGCGAATCGGTCGTGTCCAACAAGGTCGAGAACGCCATCGCGCCGGTCGGGCGTCTGTTGTTCCACTCGGATATGATGTGGAGCAAGGATATCCTTGAGCTCCTTTCGCTCTACGGCCTTGAGGTCGAGCAGCCGGCAACCCCCACCATGTTTGTCAGTGCCACACATGCCTGGAAGACGTTGCCGGCCGATCTGCGCGCGCGCGTCGAAGGCCGCTTTGCGGAGCATGTCCACGATCTCAGCTATGAACGGTCGGGCGGCGATGCCGACGTGCTGACCGCAAAGTTTCAGGACGATGATTCGGTCAAGCTGCCTATCGCCTATCGTCACCCGCGCACCGGGGAAACCTTGCTGTATATCTGCCAGCAGATGACGAGCGGCATCGCGGATCTTCCCAAGGCCGAAAGCGATGAATTGCTGGAGGCGCTGTTCGACCACCTCTACAATTCACAGCCGGTGTTCGAGCATCATTGGCGGAAGGGTGATCTGGTGGTTTGGGACAATCTGGCGCTTCAGCATGCCCGCCCGAACGTCGTGGCGGTGGGGCCGGCCCGTACCTTGCGCAAGACCTTCGCGCCGATGCCCGAATCCTTCAAGACCAGGACACCGCAATTCGCGCAAGCCGGTGCCTGAGTAACCCGGCCGGCGGCGACCGACATGGTCAGGGGCTTCGTTCATCGGCGAAGCCCTTACGCCGGTCGTAAACCGCGAGCCGCTTCCAGCGAGAAGCTCGACCGTCGGCAACACATTAAGCCTGCGGGCAGGGCAACTTCTCCCTAGCTATAGCCTTATCCCGTTCCCAAGGTAGAAGGGCGGCCTATGAGCAGCCTAGAACGAAAAGGATGGGAGATGACGCCGTACTTCAATGAGCTGCGCCGCGGATGGCGCCCGCTGGCGGCGGTTGTCATCGGTCTTTCGACCGGGCTAATGATTATCAGCTACGTCATCGGCATCATGGGCCCCTATCTGATCGGGGAATTCGGCTGGTCGAAATCGGAACTCGCCCTAGTCGGATCGCTCGCCCTCGGTGCCGTATTGGTCTTCCCGTTCGTCGGGCGGCTTACCGACGTCCTCGGCGTGCGCAAGACCGCCGCGGTCGGGGTCGTCGCGTGTCCGCTCCTCTTCCTGGGGCTAACGACCGTTGCCGACATTCGCACATATGCGATCCTATATGCCTTGCAGACCGCGGTGCTCGCGACGACGACGCCACCCGTCTATTGCCGGCTCATCATGCAGCATTTCAAGCGCGCGCGCGGATTGGCGCTTGGTATCGCAGCCTCCGGCCCGGCAGTAACCGTGGCGATCGGTGGGCCATTGCTCAACAATTTCGTCGCCGATCACGGCTGGCGAGCCGGCTACCTGGCCATGGCCATCTTCACCGGCGTCATGGGTGTCGTATCGCTTTTGCTCATTCCAAAGGAACGTGAGGAACTCGTAGCGAAAGCGAAGCCCAGCGCCGCAAAAAAGGATTATGGCACGATTTTTCGGACGCCGGCGTTCTGGATCATCTTCGTTGCGATCCTGCTGTGCAACCTCCCGCAAACCGTGATGATGTCCCAGCTCAACCTGGTGCTCGCCGAAAATGGGGCATCGGGCAAAGCCGCTTCGCTCATGATTTCTGCTTACGCGTCCGGCACGCTCCTCGGTCGGCTCGTGAGTGGTGTCGCACTCGATCGTTTCCCCGCTCCGCTGGTCGCGACGGTCGGAATGGCGCTGTCGGGCCTTGGCTTGCTCCTCATCGCCTCGGGCCTGGACTCCCGGCCATTATTGTTCATTTCCGTGCTTGTATTCGGCCTCTCGGTTGGCGCCGAAGGCGACGTGATGGCCTATCTCGTGGTCCGCAACTTCGGCATACGTGTCTATAGCACTGTCCACGGCATGCTCGCGGCAACCGTCGCGATCGCAGCGGTGGTGGGCGCCGTTGTCGTCAGCATAATGCTGAAGATCTATCTGGTCTTTGCACCGTTCCTGTTTCTCAGCGGCGTACTTGCGCTGATCGGCGGGGCCATGTTCCTGCTGCTCCCGCGCAACCCGAAAGTTGATGACAGCTTCGCAGAAGATGAAACCGACCCAGCCGGCACCCCCGTTCCGCGTGTCGCTCCGCTGACCGCGCAAAGCTGAGCGTCACGCCAACACTCGAATCCACTCCACAGGGACCGCCTCTGCCGGTCCCTGTGGAACGTTTTAATTCCTACTTGCGGTCGCAGGCTACGACCGCACCGCGCAATTCATAGCCCTGAGTCTGCACACTCAACACGAGTTCGGGCTTTTTTGCCATCCGGATGCCCGGGACCCGAAGCAACCTGTCGAGAAACACGCGCGATTCGTGCAGCGCGACCTGCGACCCCGGACAGCGATGCGGTCCATCGCCAAAGCTCATCCACGCACCCGCCATCTTCATGCGCTTCGCTCGGTCCGGATCGAGCTTGTACGGGCATTCTCCAACGACGCTGGCGTCGGTGTTGACGTCGCGTATGTTGATCGCGAACACTTCGCCTTTCGTTACGGGCTTGCCGCTTACCGACGACGGTATATCGATCGTCGACTGGCGATAGACATAATTGGCGACCGGATCGAGCCTCAGGATCTCCTCGAGAATCGCGAATTGATCGGCCTCGTCGCCATTCAGGAAACGCGCCATCAGCTCCGGTCTTTCAAAAAGCTGCCAGGCCGCCATTACGATGAACTCACGCGTGGTGGAAACGCCCGCCCCGGCATAGGTCATACATTCAATGATCATGGCCTTCATGGAGTAATCCTCCTTGACCATGTAGGACATGACATCGTCCTTCGGCTCTTTTCGGCGCGCCTCGGCAGCGGGAACGATATGGTTCTTGTAGAGATCCATCGTCCGCTTCATCATCAGGCCCTTATAATACCAGCCAAGTAGAGCCTTGTGCACGAACTGATAAAGCGGCGACTTTCCGATAGCAGGATTGCTGTTCATCAGCTGCCGGATGACCTGCGTCAGCTTATGGTTGTCGCTGTTCGTCAGGCCGACAACCTCCATCGCAACGTTGGAAGCCATCTGGAGACTCATCTCATCGAGCACGCCCGAACCTTCGCGCTGCAATTTGGCGATCAATTCGTCCATCGTCCGGTCCATCAACGGCCGATATCGCGTTACGACGGCTTTTGGCGTGAAATAGCTGGCGACCGATGCCCGGCGCTTGCGATGCCGTTCGCCATCCAGAAAGAAGAATGAGACGTGCTCAGGATTTTCCAGGTCCCGCTCGGTGACACCCCCGCGTCCCTGATTCACACCGGGCGTCTTCAAAATCTCCCGCGCAAAGGCAAAATTATGCGCAACCCTTGAGACTTTGAAGGGCTGGAGATTCTTGGCTATGAACCCCGCGGTCTTGCGATCGTCCTGATCGGCTTCGCCGCCCTTGCTCGCCGCCTTCACTTCTGCGCCCATGTTATTACCCTCTCCATACGATCATCGTCGAGACCGATCCGAACGTAAGTGAGATTGTAACAGCTATCAACTATAGGCGATACCATCGCAAGGCGTCTCGGCAACGAATGCAGCGAGCTCACGGCGTGGGCCGAGCCCGGTTCCCGCAGGATCCCGCTGTTTCACGACAAGCCACGCTACATAGCCTCTACTATTGCATCGCCGCGACAACGCAGGTTAGGGTGTCTGGCAACCCCGACGTTCGGAAGACATGGACGCGGATTCAACGATCGAGAGGATGGCAGGGTGAGGCAGGCTGAGGCACGAACATTGAGAGAAGAAGCCGTCGCCCACGCGCATCTCGCGGAACGGGCAGCCGATCTCAGCTGGAAGCACATCTTCTCCGAATTTACCCAGGATCCGGTCCAGATCGCGGCCACCCTCGCGACCGATGCCCCCATCGCATGGACCCTGGCACGCGAATCCGATGCTGATGGCGGTGCATATCGCTTCCTCGCCGGCGTGACCGTGGATGAGGTCCGCATCGGCTTATCCCAGGGCGTCCCCCTGCTCAGGGTTGCCGCGACCGGAGAGATGCGAAAGGGCGAAAACGTCGTGATGCTCCCGGTCGGAACTGATGGGATTCTCGGCGAACTGCAGGTCGGCACGGTCGGGCGGTTGGCCGATGGTCGCGCGCCGGCCGCCGACGATCGGAGATATGGGTACGAACCGGCGCCGGCACCGATCCCGTCGATGTCCGCTGATCACCGTCACCTGCAATAGCCACAGAACCGGGCGTCGGCACTTGCGCCCGCACATGCGTTAAGCATCCATTTCCGCCCTATCGTATGTGCCTGGGCGCCAGATGTTCGAGAGGTACTGCCTGCGTGAGCGCGCCCGAAACAGGCCATTTGAGTGACGCCGATCCCGTGCGCTTCCTCGACGACGTTCGCGTCCTGGAGATTGCGAGCCTTTCGCCAACGCAATTGGGGATGCATCTGGCCGATCTCGGCGCTGACATCATCAAGATCGAGCCGCCGGTGCGCGGTGATACCACGCGCCTCGTGGGAACCCGGCCCGGGTTCAACGATTCGGCTCTGCATCGCCGCTGGAACCGCGGCAAGCGGAGCATTGCCGTCGATATGCACACGCCGGAGGGGATCGATCTCATCCGCCGGTTAATTCCCACGGTCGACATCGTGATCGAAGGATTGCGGCCGGGAACGCTTGCGAAAATGGGGCTGACCTGGTCGGCGCTGACCGAATTGAAGCCGAACCTGGTGATGGTTGCACTGTCCGGCTATGGCCAGACTGGGCCGTACCGCAACATGCCGAGCCATGGCATAGGCTTCGATGCCATCGCCGGGCTCGCCGGCATTGAAGAAGACGAGAGCGGAAGGCCCCGCATGCCTTCACGCCATGTCTATTTCGGTGCACTGGTCGCCCCGCTGTTCGGCGCGACATCGGCGCTCGCCGCCTTATCGTGGTGCCGCCGCACCGGGCGCCCTGCATTTCTGGACATTGCGCAGTCCGATGCGGCGGCATTCGCCAACTATGCCGTCGAAGAGCAGGTCGCCGAGCTGCGGTCTGCCGAGGCCGGCGTCGTGGTGCCACCACCAACGCCCCCGGGCGATTGCACGCCTCCCGTGCCCCGATCGACGATGCAGGCCTATCGCACCCGCGATGGCAGGGCCTTGATGCTGATGACGCTCGAACGCAAATTTTTCGTGCGGCTTGCCGAGGCGACCGGCCGGCCCGACCTGCTCGCCCATGTGCCCGAGAATGAATATATGGTGCGTGGCTCGACGGCAATCGACGAAGTACTGACCGAGACGATCGCCTCCAGGGATCTCAATGACTGGATGCGCATTTTCGCCGATGCCGACGTTCCGGTCGTGCCCGTCAACGAATGCGCGGCAGTTGCCGATGATCCGCAGATGCACGCCCGGATTGAGTGGCTCGAGTCCGATCAGGCCACCGTCACCATGAAAATGCCGGTCAGAAGCGATCCGCCCATGGCATCGCCGCGGCGGGCGCCCTCGATTGGCCAGGACACCGCAGATATTCTCGCGAACATCGACGTCAATCCGGAGGAGATCGCACGGCTTACGAAAGAAGGCGTCGTTCGCGTTTTTCGTCCGGTCGATATCGACACCCGAACTTACAACCCCAGTAACGAGTGAGAGGAGAATATATGCCAGCCATCAAGAAACACGCGCAGGCGACCATCAACCGGTCAGCCGACGATATCTGGGCCCGGATCGGCAATTTTGCCGATATCAGTTGGATACCCGGAACAGAGCCGCAAAACTGCACAATGAACGGCAATTTGCGTTCAGTGACCAAGGATGCATGGAGTTTCAACCTCGTGCAGCGCCTGACCGAACATGACGACAAGCGCCACACATATAGCTATGATCTTCCCGAGCCGATCAGCTTTGAATCGATCGCCGGCCCCGGCAAGATCGTCCACGTCCTCAACGGCACACTTACCGTTACGCCAACCGGCGAATCCCAGTCTCACGTGACATGGGATCTCGAGGCCGAAGATTTCATCGCTGGCGGCGCTTTCGTCGAATATCAGCTCGCCCTCGACACAGTCAAAGCCGAACTGGAAGGGTAACGGCCAGATAGCGCCAACGGGTCAACATAGAGTCTCGAGCGCACATTTAGCTTAAGCCCTCTCCCGCTTGCGGGAGAGGGTTGGGCGAGGGTCGTTTTTTCTGCCTCACCTCTTTGTTCACCAAAAGCAAAGAAAAAGATAGAAAAAGACCCTCATCCATACCTTCTCCCGCAAGCGGGAGAAGGCTTAAGAAGGCCTTACGTTAGCGCCTGTGGCGCCTTGGCCGGGATGACAACATATTTTCTGCTCGACGCAATGAAGCCGATCCCGGCTCGGCCGGGATCCTTTCGCCCTCTTTCAACGTCAAACCTGCGCCATGCCGCCATCGACCTGCAGGTCGATGCCCGTAATGAAGCTGGATTCGCTTGACGCCAGGAAGAACACGGCCGCCGCAAGTTCCTCCGGCAGCCCCATGCGCTTCATCGGCGTCGCGCTGATAGCCGCCTGACGCGCCATTTCGGCCCTCTCTACGGTGCCGAACTGGCTCTCGAAGATCGGCGTGTCGGTAGGCCCCGGGCTCACGGCGTTCATGCGGATGCCTCTGGCGCTGAGATCCGGTACCCAGGCGCGGATCAGGGCGCGGGCGCCTGCCTTGCTGGCGGAATAGATTCCGAGCGATTGAACACCCTTCGAAATACCAACGATCGATGCATTGATCACGATCGAGCCCCCGCGGGTCATCAGCGGGAGAGCCTTCTGCACCGTGAAGACCACGCCCTTCAGATTGATGCCCATGACCCTGTCATAATGCTCTTCGGTGATCGAATCGAGCATCGTATGTTCGGCGATGCCGGCATTGGCGAACAGGATGTCGACGACTCCCTTCTCGGCTTTCACGATGTCGTACAGCCGGTCGAGATCGGCGAGATTCCGCACATCTCCCTGAACAGTGGTCACGTTCCTGCCGATTTCGGCCTTTGCCTTGTCCAGCTCCGCCTGTCTGCGGCCTGTAATGAAGACATAAGCGCCCTCATCTACAAAACGCTTGGCCGTAGCCAGGCCAATCCCGGTCGTGCCGCCGGTGATTACGGCCACTTTTCCTTCCAGTTTCGACACTATCAACTCTCCAGATTACCAAAGGAACGGTTACGGTTGTTATGCGCCACCCGACATGTGCGATACATCGGCTCAGATGTTCACAACTCGCCCAATACTTCCTGTGTATGCTCGCCGACGAGCGGCGCGCGCTTGATCGTCGTTGGGATGAAGTCGCCGGTGAATGGCAGTCCC
>NZ_FMZJ01000018.1 GCF_900101455.1 Sphingomonas sp. YR710
GGGCAAAGACTACCGGCATCAAGGTTCGCTATCGAAGGTTCTGACCCGCGCGGCACTGCAGATACGGAAATTCCCGTTTATGGGTTTACGACCTAACCAGGCCACGAGCTATTTGTGATGTCACATGGCTCGATTTTGTACTGCGCCCCCAAACCCGTCTTGATCCGATAATGGCAAAATGTCGCCGTTTCGGCCGAGCGGAGAATCCCTCCTGTGCGGTCACGTCGGAAAGCAGCCAGGCAATGTCCAAAATATTGCCGAGCATGGTTAACATCTTTTTAAGGAGCCTTTGTTAATCGCTTACTGAATTGTTAAATTCTATCGGGACATCGGGTAATGATTCCAAAGACGCTCCACTTCATCTGGGTCGGCGACGAATCGAAGAGGCCCGATAATTGTATAGAAACCTGGAAAGCCTTTCATCCGGATTGGCATGTCAAGATCTGGGGCAATAGCGCTCTTCGCGAACGCGAATGGATCAATGCCGCCCACATGATCGAAATGTCGAAGCGCGAGTATAATGGCGTCGCCGACATGATGCGCTGGGAGATCCTCTACGAGGAAGGCGGCATCGTCATGGATGCCGACAGCATCTGCCTGAGAAGGCTCGATGATGACCTGCTCGATTGCGAGGCCTTCGCCTGCTGGGAAAGCGAAATGGCGCGCCCGGGGCTGATCGCCGCAGGCTATTTTGGTAGTTGTGCGCAAAATTCCTTCGTCGGCCAGCTCATTCTCGACATCCAGAATGAAAAAACCGTCATCGACCGGCTGGCATGGGAGACGGTGGGCCCGCTGCGGCTGACCGAAGCCTATCGCAAATACCAATATCATGCCCTGAAAATCGTCCCGAGCTACTATTTCATCCCCGAGCATTTCACTGGCGTCACCTATGACGGGCCCGGGCCGATCTATGCGCACCAATTGTGGGGGAGCACGAGACGCACCTACGACCAGATTCACCTCCAGACGTTCGGCGATGCCCCGTCGCGTCAGGAGGAGGCCGCAATGCTCGCGCCCCAGCCGGCGCCGGTGCAGGTCCGGCCGGAACCCGCAGAGCCACCGCGCCTCAAGACCGTTTCTTCGATCGAGGCCCAGCACGATCCCTATTTCGTCCAGAAGATCCAGGTGAGCACCGAGGTGATCGGCATCAACCGGCTCGATGTGTTCCGCAGTCTCTGCGAGGGCAAGAGGGTGATGCATATCGGCTGCGCGGATTGGCCGATCACCGATCCGGCATCATCGCTGCACCTCGCGCTTGAGCCGTTCTGCGCGAAACTTGACGGGTTCGATATTCACGCCGAGGCGCTGGCGGCACTCGCCCCCTACACCAAGGGTGAGCTCTATTCGCGCCTCGAGGATATCACCGAGGAATATGACATCGTGCTCGTGCCCGAGGTGATGGAGCATGTGCCCAGCGTCGATATCTTCCTGGCGCAGCTCAATTCGCTCAAAGCAAAATATTTTCTGATCACGGTGCCCGATGCGTTCCAGTGCCAGAAGCGGCATTTCGAATATGTCGATGGATCGGAGACCTTCGTGGAGATCGTCCATCCCGATCATAATTGCTGGTACACTCCGTTCACATTTTCCAACACGCTGGCGAAATATACGCCCTGGAAGATGGAAAAAATGTGGTTCTTCAATCACATTTCGCTGCTGTCGTTGCTGAGCAAGACAGACGAGCATCTGCTCGACCTGGCCGCCTGAACGACCGGCGCGGAACAAGACCCTTCACTTCTCTATTTGCGGGACCGTGTCGCCATGAAGGCCAATGTCGATCAACAGCTGCGCAAGGCCCATTCGCTGGCGACGAAAGGGGCCGTGGCCGAGGCGGGCGACATCTATCGCGAAATTCTCAAGCGGTTTCCCAGCAACAAGCGGGCGGTGGACGGATTGCGCGACTTGTCCACCGCGGCAAGGGGCCCCTATGACAAGGGCCTCCGCGCGGTTCTCGCGCTTTACGACCAAGGCCAGCTGCACGACGCGCTCAACCAGCTCAGCTTGCTGATCGAAGCCTATCCCGCCGAGGCAGACCTGCACAATCTGGCCGGGGCCGCTTATGCCGGGACCGGACAGTTCGAAGCGGCGGTTGGAAGCTACGACCGGGCGATCGCGCTCGCCCCCGATCATGCCGAAGCATGGTCCAACCGCGGCATCGTGCTGCAGCGATTGCAACGGCTGGATGCCGCGCTCGGCAGTTATGACAAGGCGATCGCGCTGAACCCTGCGGCGGCAGAGGCCCATTCCAATCGCGGGATCGTGCTCAAACAGCTACGCCGTCTGGCAGAGGCGGTGGTGAGCCACGACGAGGCGATCCGGCTCAAGCCCGGCTCGGCCGAGGCCCACTATAATCGCGGAAATGCGCTGCACGATCTACAGCGGCTCGAGGAAGCCGTGGCAAGCTATGATGCCGCCATCCGGATCAAGCCCGATTATGTCCTGGCCTGGTCGAACCGCGGCAATGCGCTGAAGGCGCTGCGACGGCTGGATGAAGCGCTGGCCAGCTATGATGCGGCGATCCGGCTACGGCCCGATTTTGCCGTGGCCCATTCCAACCGGGGGGTCGCGCTGCTGGGCCTCGAGCGGTTTGAAGAGGCGCTCGACAGCTGCATGGCAGCGGTCGGCCTGCAGCCCGATTCGGCGGACATTCACTATAACGCGGCCAATGTACTGCAGGAGATGCAGCGGCCCGAGGACGCGATCGCACATTATGATGCGGCGATCCTGCTCAGGCCCGGCTTTGCCGAGGCCCATGCCAATCGCGGCAACATGCTGTACGCGCTGCAGCGGCTGGACGAGGCGGCGAGCAGCTATCGGGCGGCGATCGCCTGCAAGCCCGATGACGCGACCGGCCATTATAATCTGGGCAATGCGCTGCAGGAATTGCAGGACCTGGAGGCCGCGGTGGACAGCTATCGCACCGCGATCACCATCAGGCCCGGCTATGCCGAAGCACAGAGCCAGCTGCTCTACCAGCAGGCCCGGATGTGCCGATGGGACGACAGCACCGCTTCGGCTGACCTGTCGGTATTGGGCATTGCCACCAATGCCGTCACACCGTTCACGTTCCTGGCAATCGAGGACAGTGCGCGGCACCATCTCCAGCGCGCTCAAAAATGGGTGCGTGAAAAATGCCAAAATATCAGCATCAGGCCGACGATGCGGCGCGATACCTCTTCCCGCATCCGCATCGGCTATTTTTCTGCCGATTTTCACAATCACGCCACCATGTATCTGATGGCCCGGCTGTTCGAACTGCATGACCGGAGCCGGTTCGAAATCCATATTTTTTCTTATGGGCCCGACCGGCAGGATAATATGCGCCAGCGCGTCGCCGATTCCGTGGACGGATTTCATGATGTCGCGAAGCTGACCGACAAGGCGATTGCCGATCTAGCCCGCAGCACCGGGATCGATATCGCGATCGATCTCAAGGGCCACACCAAGGACATGCGGCTCGGCATCTTTTCGCACCGGGCGGCACCCGTCCAGATCAATTATCTCGGCTATCCCGGATCGAGCGGGGCGGATTTCATCGACTATATCATCGCCGACGATGTGGTGATCCCGGAACGCAGCCGGCAATATTATTCGGAAAAGGTCATTTCCCTGCCCTTTTCCTATCAGGTGAATGACGATGCCCGAACGATTTCCGATCGGGTCTTCACGCGCCGCGAGCTGGAGCTGCCCGAAGACGGTTTCGTGTTCTGCAGCTTCAACAACAATTACAAGATCACGCCGGCCGAATATGACATCTGGATGCGGCTGCTGTCGAAAGTCGATGGAAGCGTGCTGTGGTTACTGAACGACAATCGCTGGGCTCAAGCCAATTTGCGCAAGGCGGCGGAGGCCAGGGGCGTCGATCCCGATAGGCTCATCTTCGCCGAACGCATGGCGCTGCCCGATCATCTCGCCCGACACCGCTGCGCCGACCTGTTCCTCGACAGCTTCAACTGTAACGCCCACACCACGGCGAGCGACGCTTTGTGGGCTGGCTTGCCAGTTCTCACCAAGTTGGGCGAAAGCTTCACAGCGCGCGTCGCCGGCAGCCTGCTGCATGCAATCGGCATGCCCGATCTCGTGACCGAAACGCCAGCAGCCTATGAGCGCATTGCGCTGGGACTGGCGACCGACCCGGCCCGGCTCGCGGATACCAGGGCCCGGCTCGCGGCGAACCGGCTGACCACGGCGCTGTTCGACACCGAACGATATGCACGGGACATCGAACGCGCCTTCGACATGGCTCATGACCGCTATCTGCGCGGCCTGCAGCCCGATCATTTCAAGGTTCCCGTTGCCGCCGTTCAAGAGAAAGCCGCAGCCTGACCGGCACGCGGCCCGCGACCGCCCGCCGATCAGATGAGCAGATAAAATGAAGATAAATATCGATCAGGCCTTGCGCAAAGCCGGCTCGCTGGCCGTCAAGGGCCAGCAGGCGGAGGCGGAGGCACTGTATCGCGAGGTGCTGGGCCGGTTTCCGAATAACAAAAGGGCATTGGACGGCCTGCGCGAGCTGGCCCTGCCGGCCCACGAGCCTTATGCCACCAGCGCCCAGGCGCTCGTCACGCTCTACAATCAGGGGCGGTTCGGCGAAGCGATCGATCTTGCCCGGCTGCTGATCGAACGGCATCCGCGCGAGGCCGATCTCCACAATATCGCAGGCGCCGCTCATGTCGGCATGGGGCGATTGCCGGCGGCGATCGAAAGCTATGACCGCGCGATCCGGCTACGCCCCGATCATGCCGACGCCCATTCCAATCGCGGCATCGCGCTGCGGGCGTTGGACCGGGTTGCCGAGGCCATTACCAGCTATGATATGGCGATCCGGCTCAAGCCCGACTTCGCGGCCGCTCATTATAATCGCGGCTCCGCGCTGCAAGCGCTTGGCCGGCTGGACGAAGCCATAGTCAGCTATGACAACGCGATCCGGCTGAAACCCGATTATGCCGAAGCCCATGCCAATCGTGGCAACGCGCTGCGCGAACACGGCCGCATGGAAGACGCCGTCGAGGCTTGTGACAGGGCGATCTGGCTCAAGCCCGGCTTTGCCGAGGCCCACTCCAACCGCGGTATCGCGCTGCGCGAACTCAAGCGGCTGGATGAGGCGATTGCCAGCTATGACATGGCGATCCGGCTGAAACCCGATCTTGCCGAAGCCCATGCCAATCGCGGCATCGCGCTGCGCGACCTCGGATGCCAGGAGGAAGCGGTTGCCGATTATGACCGGGCGATCGCGCTCAAGCCCGATCATGCCGCCGCGCACGCCAATCGCGCGAACGTGCTGCAGGATTTGCAGCGGTTCGATGAGTCGGCCGACAGCTATCGAACCGCAATCGCGCTCGATCCCGACAACGCCGAGGCGCGCAGCCAATTGCTCTATCAGCAGGCGCGCATGTGCCGATGGGACGATCCGGCCGATCCCCCCGAACTGGCGGTGCTGGGCATCACCACCCGCGCAGTGACGCCGTTCACCTTCCTCGCGATCGACGATGATGCGCGCCGCCATCTGCTGCGCGCGCGGAAGTGGGTGGAAGAGAAATGCGGCCATATCCAAGCGATGCCGGCGACACCGCCAGCGCCAGCCCCGCGCATTCGCATCGGCTATTTTTCCTCCGATTTCTACAATCATGCCACGATGTACCTGATCGCCAAACTGTTCGAGGCGCACGATCGCAGCCGGTTTGAAATCCATGTTTTTTCCTACGGGACAAGCGGCCCGGACGAGATGCAGCAACGGGCGATCGATGCAGTCGATGTGTTCCATCATGTCGCGACCCTGAGCGACAGGGTGATCGCCGATCTCGCGCGGGACAAGGGCATCGATATCGCGATCGATCTCAAGGGCCACACCAAGGATACCCGGCCCGGCATCTTTGCCCATCGGGCGGCACCGGTGCAGATCAATTATCTCGGCTATCCGGGATCGAGCGGCGCGGAATTCATCGATTATATCATCGCGGACGATGTGGTGATCCCGCCGCATGCGCGGTGCCATTATTCGGAAAAGATCCTGTCTTTGCCCTTTTCCTATCAGGTGAACGACGATGGCCGCGCGATCGCCGACAGGCTGTTCACCCGCGCCGAACTGGGCCTGCCCGAACGGGGCTTCGTGTTCTGCAGCTTCAACAATAACTACAAGATTACGCCGGCCGAATATGACATCTGGATGCGGCTCCTCTCGAAGGTCGATGGAAGTGTCCTGTGGCTGCTGAGCGACAATCGCTGGGCCGAAGCCAATCTGCGAAAGGCAGCGCTAACCAGAGACGTCGATCCCGATCGCCTGATCTTCGCCGAGCGGATGCCCCTGCCCGAGCATCTCGCGCGGCATCGCTGCGCCGATCTGTTCCTCGACAGCTTCGCCTGCAACGCCCACACCACCGCCAGCGATGCCCTGTGGGCCGGCCTCCCCGTCCTCACCAAATTGGGGGAAAGCTTCACCGCCCGTGTCGCCGGCAGCTTGCTGCACGCGATCGACCTGCCCGATCTCGTGACCGAAACGGCGGCGGATTATGAGCGGATCGCGCTCGATCTGGCGAGCGATCCGGACAGGATCGCGGCGATCAAAGCGCGGCTGACAGCCAACCGGCTGACCACGCCATTGTTCGACACCGGGCAATATGCGCGCCACATCGAATGCGCTTTTGAAATGGCCCATGACCGCGCCTGCCGCGGCCTGCAGCCCGATCATATCAATGTGCCGGCCGGCGCGAGCGACATCCGCAGGCTGGTGGCCTGAACTACACCCTATTCCTCCCCGGAACGGGGAGGGGGACCATCCGAAGGATGGTGGTGGGGCATGCTATATTCCCCGAATGTTGCGCCAGCCCCTCCACCGCTCTTCGAGCGGTCCCCCTCCCCGAGACAAGCTCAGGGAGGAATTTACGGAAATTCGCACGCTATTAACCATCATCCCTTATCGTCCCACCGCGGCCATCATGCAGGGGAAAGGCGCGGTACGAAAATGATTGCGGACTCCACGGCCATCGCCGACGCACCCGCCGCCGCTCTTTCCGAGCTCCGCGCCGTAAACCTGCAGTTGCAGGCAACGATCGATCAGTTGCGCGCCGAGCTGGAGCTTGGCGCGGTCGGCACGGCCGAGGCCGTGCAGCAAGCCAAAGCCGAAGCAGCGGACGAAATCCGCCAGATCGTGGCGGCCGTGCAGTCGGTCCGCGATCAGATGGAGGCTCAGGCGGTGGCTGCCGAAGCCGCACAGCAATCGCTCCGCGCCGAAGCACAGATCGAGACCGCGCAATTGCGCGCGACGATCGACGTTCTGCGGAGCGAACTGGAGCGCACCCGTGCCGACGGGGCGCTCGCCGTGACCGAAGAACAATCGCAATTCGCCCGCGAGCGCGCAACCCTGCACCAGCAGATCCAGGTGCTGCGCGAGCAACTGGAACATCGCGCATGACCGAGATGACTCCGATCCCGTCCGATCGCCGCAGGGCCAGCGATGCTGCACTGCGCCGCGCCGAAATATTGCTCGAAGTGTCGCAGCGTTGCGCCGCGATCGGCGATCTCGATGGGGTGCTCAAGGAACTCGTACACCTCACATCGCGTGCGCTCGACTGCGATCGCGGTACCTTGTTCCTCAACGATGAAACGACCGGCGAGCTCTATTCGCGGGTCGCGCAGGGCGAGCTCACCCGCGAAATCCGCATCCTCAACAGCAGCGGCATCGCCGGCCATGTCTTCCAGACCGGCGAGGGGATGCGCACCGACGATCCTTATGCCGATCCGCGCTTCAACAGCTCGGTCGACCAGCGCACCGGCTATCGCACCCAGAGCATCCTGTGCGTGCCCGTCTGCACGATGCGCGGCGATACGATCGGCGTGATGCAGTGCCTGAACAAGGTTGGCGGCGGCTTCACCGAGGATGATCTCAGCCTGCTCGGCGAAATGACGAGCCAGGCCGCGATCGTGCTGCAGAGCCTGCGTTATGTCGAGCAGATCGACCAGATCCGCGTCAAGGAGATGAACTTCCTCGGGCTGGTTTCGGATATCAATGCCGAGTTCGATCTGTCCCGCCTGCTCGAGCGCGTCGTCGCCGAGACGACCAAGCTGCTTGCGGCCGAGCGTGCCACCATCTTCCTCCACGATGCGGCGAACGAAACGCTGTTTTCGCGGGTGTCGGCCGGCGGCGCGATCAACGAGATCCGCTTCCCCGCGCATATGGGCATCGCCGGCGCCGTCTATACATCGGCGACCAGCCTCAACATTCCTTATGCTTACGCCGATCTGCGGTTCAATCCGGGGTTCGATCGCCAGACCGGCTTCTTCACCCGATCGATCCTGTGCGTGCCGATCGTCAACAAAAGCGGCCGCGTGATCGGCGTGACCCAGGTGCTCAACAAGAAGGGCGGGATCTTCACCGACGAGGACGAACAGCGCCTCAAGGCGTTCACCGCGCAGATCGCGATCGCGCTCGAAAATTCGAAGCTGTTCGACGATGTCCAGCGGGTCAAAAAGTACAATGACAGCATGCTCCAGAGCATGTCGAACGGCGTGATCACGATGGACGCCGCCGGCAAGATCGTGACGTGCAATGCCGCGGGCGAAAGGATCTGGGGGGTCAGCGCCCTGGAGGGCCGCGCGCTCGCCGACCTGCTCGATGCCGATGGCGGCTGGCTGATCGAACGGATCGAACAGGTCCGCACGCGCCGCGAGAGCGACATCTTCCCCGATGCCGCGCTTGTCCTCGGCGGCGTCCCCAAGTCGATCAACCTGACGATCCTGCCGTTGGTCGCGGCCGAGGGCGACAAGGAACTGGGCACCATGCTGATGTTCGAGGACATCAGCAGCGAGAAGCGCATGAAATCGACGATGTCGCGCTACATGGACCCGGTGATCGCGGCGAAGATGCTGGAGGGCGATGCGCTCGATCTGCTCGGCGGCAACAATGCCGAGGCGACGATCATGTTCACCGACGTGCGCGGCTTCACGACGATCACCGAGGAATATGGCGCGCAGGGCACCGTTTCGTTCCTGAACGAATATTTCACGATGATGGTCGATTGCATCACCCGCGAGGGCGGGATGCTCGACAAGTTCATCGGCGATGCGATCATGGCCTGTTTCGGCCTGCCGATGCCGCATGGCGACGACCCCGATCGCGCCGCCCGCGCGGCTATCAGCATGATCCGCGAACTCTGGGAATGGAATGCCGCGCGCAAGCTGAAGGGGCTGAAGACCGTCGACATGGGCGTGGGGCTCAACACCGACATGGTCGTCTCGGGCAATATCGGATCGCCGAAGCGGATGGATTATACCGTGATCGGCGACGGCGTGAACCTCGCCTCGCGGCTCGAAAGCGCATGCAAGGCCTATTCGGCGCGCATCCTGGCGAGCGAGTCAACGATCACCAAATTGCGCGGCACCTACCGCGTGCGCGACATCGATCTGGTGGTGGTCAAGGGCAAGACCCAGCCGGTGCGGGTGTTCGAGATCCTCGATTATCACGATGCGCAGACCTTCCCAAACCTGATGGACGTCGTCAGCCATTTCGGCGAGGCCATCGCGGCCTATCGGGCCGCCGATTGGGACAAGGCGATCACGCGGTTCGAGAAATGCCTGGCGCTCAATCCGGGCGATGGGCTGTCGCGGACCTATATCGATCGCTGCGGGATCTTGCGGGCGGAGCCCCCGGTGGGGGAATGGGATGGCGTGTGGCGGATGAAGGATAAATAGCGTGGATGTATCGACGCGATAGAGGCACCCGACTACTCCCCGAGCGCCATACGGTTAGAATAATAATCCGCCTCATTGTCGGCGGCGAGCGGGTCGAGGTTGGCGAGGGCGACGACCACCGCATCCAGATCGGGATAGACGCGGAACGCCGCGTTCATGCCCGGCGCGCCGCCACCATGACCCCAATTGTGCGCCGGTCCCAATCCGCCGATCCAGAAGCCAAAGCCGTACCAGCCATCGGGCCGCTGCGGCGACGTCGCCATCGTCAGCATGGCCTTCGATAGCAGTTTGCCCGACCGCAAAGCCTCGCCGAAGCGGATCAGGTCGGCTGCCGTGGTGTAACCGCCGCCTGCCGCCGAGCCGCGATAGGGCAAGGTATCGGAATTATCGACGAGCTTGCCGTCTTTGCCTTTGGTGTAACCCCGCGAGCGGTTCGGCACCGCGACCTCCTCGGGCAGCGAGTCGCTGTCCTTCATCTGCGCGGGCGCGAAAATATGCGCGCGGACGTAGCTGTAATAATCCTCGCCGCTGACCACCTCGATGATCCGCCCCAGCAGCACGAAGCCGTAATTGGCATATGCAGTCTTTCCCTCCGCGCTGGTATCCGGCGCGCGGTTCCCGAACAGCTTCACATAATCTGCCAGCGTCCTCACCTCGCGCCGCTTCGCGTCATATTCGGGCGTGAAGATGTCGCCCGCGCCGCCGGTGTACGAGAGCAGCGCGCGGATCGTCACGGCCTTCGCGAAATCGGCGTTGGGATAGTCCTTCAGATAGGCTCCGGCCGGCGCGTCGAGCGAGATCCGGCCCTGCTCGACGAGCTGCAAGATGCCGATCGCGGTGAACATCTTGTTCGCCGATCCGATCCGGAACCGGGTGTCCATTCCCACCGGCAGCTTCGTGGCGCGATCGGAGAGGCCCGAAGCGCTCTGGTAGATCAGCTTGCCGTGGCGCATGACCATGATCGTCCCGGCAAAGCGATCGGCGGCGACGTCCTGCGCCAGTTTCTGCGCCATCATCCGATCGAGCTCGGCGTGCGGCACGCGCGGGACGGCAAATTCGGGCGGGCGATCGGCCGGCCCGAAGCTAGCGTCGACGACCTTCAGCGGATCGGCCGGATCGATCGAGACCTGTTCCTGCCAGAACCCGTCGCCGATTTCGGCCGACAGCAGCACCGAGATCTGGTTCGGTCCCCTGGACTCGACCCGCGCGGGCGTCATCCGCCCGCTCATGGCATGCAGGTCGATCCAGGTCTGCGGTGGTGCCGTCCGGTTGTAGAGTTTGCGGTAGCGCTCCAGCTCCACGGGATCGGCCGAATTATAAGCGTTCAGGAACACCGTGACGAAATGGCCCGCCGGCGTGTCGGGCAGGGCCGGCGCGGGAGGAGCGGCAGCGAGCGCCATCGCGGGGAGCATCAGGGCCAGAACAGCCAGCAGGCGTCGCATCGATCCGTCTCCTTGCCGGATTGCCATTCAGCCTCACCGAACCTCAAATTGCTGGCAAAAGACAGCTTTCGCCTGCCCGCGCCCGTCGACTGTCCCTGAGCGAAAGCCCTCGCCGGAAGGAGGCTACTGAATGATCCGGGTCGCCGGCCTTATATCGTCGCACTGGTGGCGAGTCGAAACGATAAGCGTCCGAATTGGCGCGATCTCGGATAGGGGCGATGCGAGAGCTCTCGCTGGCCAAGCTTAATGTTACGCCCCGTAATCGCGGTGGGATGCATTGCCCGGTTGCCCTATCGCCCCCATGATCCTTGCCTTCAGCCACTTGCTTAGCTATGTACTTAGCTAATGGAGGTGCCTGTGGCCCAATTCTCTGTGCATGATGCCAAGACCAACCTCTCCAGGCTGATCGCGGCCGCGCTTGAGGGCGGCGAGGTGGTCATTGCCCGCGGCAGCGTTCCGGTGGTGCGGCTGGTGCCGGTCGCGCCACATGGCAAGCGATGCTTCGGGGCACTCAAGGGCAAGATTGCCATGGATGCGCGCTTCGATGAGCCGTTGCCCGAGGATGAACTCAAGGGTTGGAATCTGGCTTGAGGCTGCTGCTCGATACCCACGCGCTGATATGGTGGCTGGCGGGGGATGAGACACTGAGCGAACGTGCCCGCGCGGCGATCACCGACGAGGCGAACAGCGTCGCCGTCAGCGCCGCTTCCGCCATGGAGATCAGCACCAAATTCCGTATCGGCAAGCTGCCCGACGCACCATTGCTCGTGCAGGACTTTGAGATGATCGTCGCCGCGCAGGGCTTTGCCGAGCTGGCCATCACGGTTCGCCACGCCCGGCTCGCGGGTGAGATGAAGATCGCCCACAAGGATCCCTTCGATCGCCTGCTGATCGCCCAGGCGCAGGCCGAGGACATGGTGCTGATCTCGAACGAAGCGCTGTTCGACGGCTTTGCCGTGCAACGCCTCTGGTAGCCCCTGTCCGCTTGTCCGAACGGTCATGTCGACCATCGTTTGAGTGATAGCCATTTCCTGCTTGCTGATCGCGATGGTCGCCGGACTGCGCGAATGCAGCCGAACCCGTTAGAAGGGCGATGGCGATCACCCCTGACGCTATCGATTTCATGGGGAGTTCCTGACGACGCAAGACTGGTGGCGCCGACGCGCACGGCGGATGATCCGCTGTGGTCAAAGATGAACGGCGGAAGCGGTGAATCGTTCCGGGCATGAGCTGATGCCACCGTAAACAGGCCAGCCGGTTCGGTTGCTGTCGGATCGGGTTCCTGTGATCGCAGCCACAGTCCGCTTGCCCTGAGCGCGATAACATGTTCCCCTATCCATACAGGCAATGTAGCCGAATGGGCAGGTGGGGAGTCGCGCGACATGACACCGGAACGTCCTACATCCGTTACGAGCACGATCATCGATCGCGCAAAGGCCATCATCCTGCGGCCAAAGGCCGAATGGCCGCTGATCGATGGCGAGCCCGCTACCATATCCGGCCTGTTCATGGGCTATGCGCTCATTCTGGCGGCCCTCCCCGCGCTGGCCGGTCTGATCCGCGGGCTGGTGTTCGGCTATGGCGCGATGGGGTTTTATTTCCGCCCGTCGATCGGCGGCGCGATCGGCACGGCGATCGTGCAATATGTGCTGTCGATCGTGAGCGTCATCGTCATCGCGCTGATCATAGACTGGCTCGCGCCGCGTTTCGACGGCACCAGCAATCGCACGCAAGCGTTCAAGGTGGCGATCTATTCCTCCACGGCCAGCTGGCTCGCCGGAATATTCGCGATCATCCCGGGGCTTTCGGTCCTTTCGCTGCTCGGGCTCTACAGCCTCTATCTGCTCTACACCGGCTTGCCCTTGCTGATGAAATCGCCTGCCGAAAAGGCGGCCGCCTACACGGCCGTCACCGTTATGGTGGCGATCGTCGTATCGCTGATCGTCTTCGCGGTCGCAGGGCCCTTGACCCGCCTGTTCGGCGTATCGCCTTATGCCGGGATCGGCAGCAGCGCTCCGCAGGGCGAAATGACGGTCCCCGGCGTCGGCAAGGTCGATATTGGCAAGATGGAGGCGGCATCGCGACAGATGGCGGAGGCCGCCCGGACGGGTGCGTCCAACGCCGTTGCGCCATCGGTGCTTCAGGCGATGCTTCCCGCCGCGATCGGCGCCTATCAGCGCACCGAAGTGCAGAGCGCCGGCCTGGGTGCGGGGGGATCGAACGCCTCGGCGCGCTATGAATCCGGCGGGCGCAGCTTCCGTCTCGAGATCACCGACATGGCCGCGATCGGAGCGCTCAGCGGAATGGGCGCGGCGCTCAACGTCGAATCGAACAAGCAGACCGCGACCAGCTATGAGCGCACCAGCACCCAAGAAGGCCAGATCGTCACCGAACAATGGGACAAGGCCGCCAATGACGGCAAATATGGCACGACCATCGCCAATCGTTTCATGATCGAGGCCAGCGGCCAGGCCGCCAGCATCGACGAGCTGAAGGCCGCCGTCGCCACGATCGGGCCCGAAAAACTGGCGGCTCTGGCGAAGTGATCGGGAGCGGTATGCCGACGGTCACCGAGTTTGGTATTGCGTCCCCGAAATATGTGGATTTTCGGCCGCTTGACAGATAGATGATAGCTGTTACTATTCTTAAAACAGGAATATGCTGACTCCCGGTGCCGGTCTTTTTGCCTAGCGGGAAATCGTGTACGGTGCGGTGGTGACTGACGGGAATTCTACGATGAATGCGGACAGATCATCATCGGATGGCGCCGCCGCGTGCTTTTTGCGCAGGCAACCTGCCACATGCAAAACACGCCGGTGACCGGTTAGCGAATCTGGGTTCCCGAGGGTTCGAGCGAACTGCCTTGAAATATAGAAGAATAATCTCTCCTCGAGATATATTCCTTTTTTGGAGATTGTGATGATGGACGTTGCCGTGAAGGAAAACCCCGCCGCCACTGGCCCGGTTCACTGGGACCCCTATAATCAGCGCTATTTCAAGAATCCCTACCCCGTGTTTCAGCGCATGCGCGAAGAAGCGCCGATTTATTACAATGACGAATTCGATTTCTACGCGGTCAGCCGTTATGACGATTGCGTTCGCGTCCTCGGTGATCGCGAGGATTTCATATCGTCGAAGGGCGGCGTCATCGAGCATATGCGGAGCGGCGTGCCCATTCCGTCGGGCATGTTCATCTACGAAGATGCGCCTCTCCACACCTTCCATCGCGGACTGTTGACCCGCGTCTTCACGCCGCGGCGCGTGCGTATGCTGGAAAAGGAAATCCGCGAATTCTGCGCGCGTGCGCTCGATCCGCTCGTCGGCACCGGCCATTTCGATTTCATCGAACATCTCGGCTCCGAAATGCCGATGCGGGTCATCGGCATGCTGCTCGGCATGCCCGAGGAAGACCTCAAGGAAGCGCAGCGCCGCGTCGACGATAATATGCGGACGATCCCGGGCCAGCCTCTCCAGTCGAGCGGTAAGGGTTTTTCGGGCGAAGCCTATTCCGAATATGTCGACTGGCGGCTCAAGCATCCGTCGGACGACCTGATCTCGGACCTGCTCACCGCCGAATATAAGGACGAGACGGGCGAGCTTAAGAAACTGAGCCGTGACGAGGTGCTGACCTTCATCTCGCTGATCTTCGGCGCCGGCAACGAGACCACCAATCGCCTGATCGGCTGGACCGGCAAGCTGCTCGCCGAGCACCCGGATCAGCGTCGGCAGATCAACGAGGATCGCTCGCTGATCCCGCAGGCGATCGAGGAAATTCTGCGCTACGAATCGCCGGGCCCCTATGTCGGCCGGACGGCCGCACGCGATGTCGAATTTCACGGCGTCACGGTGCCCGCGGGCATGCCGGTGCTGGCCGTGGTTGCTGCCGGCAATCGCGACGAGCGCAAGTTCGCCAATGGCGAAGCCTTCGACATCCATCGCAAGCGCGAGGCACACCTGACCTTCGGCTTCGGCTTCCATGCCTGCCTCGGCAATCCGCTCGCGCGGATCGAGGGGCGCATCGCCCTCGAGGAGCTGCTCAACCGCTTCCCCGAATGGGAGGTCGACATGGCCAATGCGAAGATGTCGTCGACGTCCACGGTTCGCGGCTGGGAGAGTCTGCCAGCCTTCGTGCCTGCCTGATCCCCGCACACGCATCTTCCAATACCGGATGCCCTCTGCGAAGGTTGGCAGGCATATGCCTGCCAACCCGAACGGGGGGTTCTCCATATTCAGCCATTGAGGTTCAACGATAATGCCGAAGATTACATTCATCGAACTCGAAGCGCAGGCGGAACATATTCTCGATGCCGAGGTCGGTATGTCGCTGATGGAAGTCGCACGGAATGGCGGGATCGCCGGCATTCCCGGAGACTGCGGCGGCGCCTGCATTTGCGGCACCTGCCACGTCCACATCGCACAGGCGTGGCGCGAGCGCATCGGGCCCGCGACCGACATCGAAGTCGCAACCATGGAATTTTCGGAAGATGTGCGGCCAGAGAGCCGGCTCGGGTGCCAGATCCGGATCACCGACGATCTGGATGGCCTCGTCGTGACGGTGCCGTCGAGCTGACGCACGGCAGACTCGGCAGAACGGCCGGCTCATACCAAGAACCAGTGAGGACGACTCTTCTCCCCTCCCCTTCAGGGGAGGGGCCGGGGGTGGGGCCTCTCCTCCGCGCTACGCCAAGCTGATAGGCCCCACCCCAACCCCTCCCCTGAAGGGGAGGGGCTTATGGGTTCTCATCAATGCACCTTGGTATCAGCTCGCCTGGGCCGGCCAGTTGAAGATGCGCCGCGCGTTCCGCCCAAGGATCTGCTGCTTTTCGTCGAGCGAAAGCTCCGGATCGTCGCGGATATAATGCACCAGATCCGACCAGCCGATCGCGGGCCGCACGACGGTCTTGTCGCTTGACCAGATCAGGCGATCGGCGCCGAATGACGTGATCGCGCGACGCAGGACGCGGCGGATCGGCTCGTACGGATAGTCCCCCGCGGCGAAGAACATATGGGCGTGGCTGATCTTGATCGCGACATTGGGATAGTCAGCGAGCTTCAGAACCTCGTCCAGATAATCGGGGCTGGCCGCCCTGCGTGCCTCGGCTTCCGGCCGGTGCCGCATGTCCTGCCCCATGACGAGGCCCCAATGGTCGACGACGAACTGCAACCTGGGGAATTTCTTCAGATAGCGCGGCAGATATTCGACATAACCGGGAATGAAAAGGCACACCGGCAAGCCCGCATCCTGCGCAATTTCGAACGCGCGATCGAATCCGCCCTCGCAGAACGCCGCGGCCTCCACGGGCGTCGCTACCGCCAGAAACCGAAAAGCGCGCGCATGCGGCGATGAGGCGAGGACGCGCATGACCATTTCGATCTGCGGATCGTTGCGGTCGAGACGGACGAAATAGGAAAACCGGTCCGGATGAAGCGTGCTCGCCAGTTCGGCAGTCGGATAGATGGACCGCCAGGCACCGTTCGGCAGTTCGAAACCGGGCTGGTTGCGCAGGCCGCCGGCCGATTCCGAACGATACCAATATTCGTCGATCAACACAGACCGGATGCCGATCGCGTTCATCGCCTCCAAATTCGCGTCGATCGTGCCGGGCCCCATATGGATTTGCGCATCGACGATATCCATGGCCACCTCACGCTTATATTCTCGTTCGCACCCCGATGATGGGCAGCCGGCGCGCAAATCGCAAATGGATTTTCACCGGGCGGCGATCATCGTGGCGACGAAAACGCGCAGGCTCGGTCGTCCGCAGTCCGATCCTCAATGCCGGAAATGGCGCATCCCGGTGAACACCATCGCCAGCCCGGCCTCGTCGGCGGTGGCGATGACGTCGGCGTCACGGATCGAGCCGCCCGGCTGGATCACTGCGGTCGCCCCCGCCTCGACCGCGGTCAGCAGGCCGTCGGCGAAAGGGAAGAAGGCATCGGAAGCCACCGACGAGCCGATCGTGCGCGGCTGCGCCCAGCCGGCCTTCCCAGCCGCGTCCTTCGCCTTCCACGCGGCGATACGCGCCGATTCCATACGGTTCATCTGGCCCGCACCAACGCCGGCGGTCGAACCGTCCTTGGCATAGACGATCGCGTTCGACTTGACATGCTTGGCCACCGTCCAGGCGAACAGGCAGTCGTCGAGTTCCTGCGCTGTTGGCTCGCGCTTCGTCACGACCTTCAGGTCGCTGCGGCTGATCCGGCCATTGTCGCGCGACTGCATCAGCACCCCGCCGGCGATCGACTTGATCGCAAGGCCCGGCCGCGCCGGATCGGGCAGGTCGCCGGTCAGCAGCAGCCGCAGATTCTTCTTCTTCGCGAAGATCGCCTTGGCCTCGTCATCGGCATCGGGTGCCGCGACGACCTCGGTGAAGATGCCCGAGATCGCCTCGGCGGTCTTGCCGTCGAGCGGGCGGTTGACCGCGATGATGCCGCCAAACGCCGAAACGCTGTCGCACGCCAGCGCCGCCTCATAAGCCTCGATCAGCGTATCGGCGCTGGCGACGCCGCACGGATTGGCATGCTTGACGATCACCACCGTCGGCGGCCCGTCACGGAATTCGCTGACCAGCTCAAGCGCGGCATCGGCGTCGTTATAATTGTTGTAGCTGAGTTCCTTGCCCTGCACCTGCACCGCCTGGCCGATGCCGCGCACCGTAGGGCCGGCCGGCACGTAGAGCGCCGCCGTCTGGTGCGGATTCTCGCCATAACGCAGGCCCGATGCCTTTTTGAGCGGGATCGAGACCGCATCGGGGAACAAGGCCCCCTGATCGGCATAAGCGAACCAGGACGAGATCATCGCATCATAAGCCGCCGTCGCCGCGAACGCCTTGGCCGCGAGCCGCTTGCGCAACGCCATCGTGGTGGCGCCGTCGTGCATGTCGAGCGCGCTGATGATCTCGGCATAATCGGACGGATCGGTGACGATCGTGACGAAGGCATGGTTCTTGGCCGCCGAACGCACCATCGAGGGGCCGCCGATATCGATATTCTCGATAATCTCGTCACGCTCCGCACCGCGCGCCACCGTCTGCGCGAACGGATAGAGGTTGACCACCACCATATCGATCGCGCCGATGCCATGATCGGCCATCGCCTTGGCATGTTCGGGATCGTCGCGCACCGCGAGCAGGCCGCCATGGACCATCGGATGCAGGGTCTTGACCCGCCCGTCCATCATCTCGGGAAAGCCCGTGAGATCGGACACGTCGCGGACATCGAGCCCGGCCTCGCGCAGCGCCTTGGCGGTACCCCCGGTCGAGACCAGTTCCACGCCATGCCGGACGAGCGCCTCCCCGAGTTCCACAAGGCCGCTCTTGTCGGAGACGGACAGGAGGGCGCGCTTGATGGTAACGTCGGTCATGGGGAGAAGCTTCCTGGGTGATTGAGGAGGCTCCGTTAGGCGATGCGGTTATGATTTTCCACTGTGGAGATTCCTGGAACCGGTGGGCGGGTCGACCCGCGCGCCATGCCTCCCTTCGTCATGCTGAATTTATTTCAGCATCCACCGCGCCACAAGCCGCGCCTTGCTTGTTGATGCGTGGATCCTGAAACAAGTTCAGGATGACGAATGAAAGATGGTCAGGCCTCGCTCACCCCGTCCGCGCCATCACCCATCTTACCTCAATCCCATCGTCCGGCACCGGGCCGGTGATCACGAGCTGCCGCGTGGGAATCGGCCGGCCGCGCGGATCGATCCACAGGCTGTCCTCGATCGAAACTTCGCCGCCGATCGCGCGGAAACGCCACAAAGCGCCCTCCATGACGCGCAGCACCGCACCGCTGCCGTCGGCGGTTGCCGATATGTCGACGCCGGGGGCCAAGTGAAAACGGATCGCATAATCGATCGCCTGCTGGCGTCGGCGGCGGCCTTCGGGAATCAGCGCATCCTCGCCGCGAATCTCGCGGCCATCGGGCGTGAGTATGATCTGCCGGCGATGCGCGAAGCCGAAGCGGCGGACATAGCCGTCGTGGCGCATATCGATGCGGCTGCCATGGATATCTTCGTAGCGCTCCTGCTCGACCTGGGTGACGCCCTTGCCCAGCGATCCGTCGGGATGCACCGCCGTCGAATTCGAATCGGCGAGAACCAAAGTCGAATGGGCCGCCGTACTGCGCAGCGCGTTGGCAAGATCGGGATTGAGCGCATTGTTCGCGCCCCGGCCACCCCCGCAATTGACGATCAGGCGGTAAGGGCCGTCCGATACTTCGATCGCCAGGGTCGACGCGCAGGCGCCTTTGGCGAAACGCGAAATCGGCGGCGGTGCGCTATCGACGATGATCCGCGTGTGGCCCATCGACAGCCGCTGATAACCCCAGTCGAGCGACTGGCGGAGCGGGCGGGCGCGAATGCCGGCCGCGGCGACCACCGCATCGATCCGGCCGCCATCCAGCGGCGCATCGCCCTGCCAGCTCGACAGGCCGCCATCGCCCATCGTCAGCCCCGTCAACGCCGGAACCGCCCGCTGGAGAGCATCCATGATCGCGGGTGCGACCCGCTGCGCGCGCATCTCGTAAAATTTGCGTAAGCTCGCGAGCAGGCCGATCAGGTCCATCTGCTCGGCCGGCGATCGGCTGACCAGCCCGCCATCGGCATGTAACGCGGCCTTCAACGCGCGTTCGAGCCCCTTTTCGCCATGGATCTGGCGCAGCTCGCCGCCGGGAATCAGCAGGCCCGCCGCCACCACGCCGATCCAGGCGGCCACCCGTGGCAGGCCGGGCGCGGCCTTGTCGGCACCGCGATCGAGATGGCGCGCGCCGCGGGCAAGCGCGTTGAGTACGCCGGTGCGCATCTCGTCCGACGACATGATCAATGGCGCGTGGCTGCCCCAGAACAGCAGCCGCCGGCCCCACAGATCGGGGCGCCAGGCCGCCTCGTGCACCTGCCGGCCGAAAGCGTCGAGCCAGCGGCGCGTGAGCCGTTCGGCAATCGGCGCCACGCGCTGGCGCGGGCCCGCCGCCGAAAGATCGCGAAGCCATGCGAAACTCTGCAGATGATCGCTGAACGCCGGCGAGATCGCTGCCATGCGGAAGTCGTAGGTCTCGATCGCGACGCTTTCGCCGCACCAGACGATCTCGCCGTCGAGCATCGCGCCGCCCGCGCGGACCATCCCCTCGATCGGATCGTCGGGCACGCCGAACAGTTTGAGCGGATAGCGCCCGCGCAGCCGCAGCTGATGGAGCGGGGTGCGCCACGCGAGTTCATGGAAGCGCGTCGAGAAACGTTCGGCCAGCGAGTGACTCTTGTCACCCTCAACGCGGATCAGCCGCTTGCCCGGCACGACCCCATCAAAAGAGTCGGGCGGGCTCCCCTCGCTCACCCTTCGACCGGTCCCGCCCGGAGTCCCGCGATATTATCGGCATAGGCGCCTGGCCCGCCCCGAAAGGTGGCGGTGCCGGCGACCAGCACATTGGCGCCGGCCGCGATCACCCGCGGCGCCGTTGCCTTGTCGACTCCGCCATCGACCTGCAGATCGATCGGCTTGCCGAGCTTATCGATCATCTTGCGGATCGCCTCGATCTTGCGGAGCTGGCTCTCGATGAAGCTCTGCCCGCCAAAGCCGGGATTGACGCTCATCACCAGCACCAGATCGATCTCTTCGAGGATATAATCGAGCGTCTTGGCCGGCGTGGCCGGGTTCAGCGACACGCCGGCCTTCTTGCCGAGCGCCTTGATCCGCTGGACGGTGCGGTGGAGATGCGGCCCCGCCTCCTGATGGACGGTGATGATGTCCGATCCCGCCGCCGCGAAATCATCGAGAAACGGATCGACCGGCGCGATCATCAGGTGAACGTCGAAGATCTTGGCCGTATGCGGGCGCAGCGCCTTCACGACCGCGGGGCCGATCGTGATGTTCGGCACGAAATGGCCGTCCATCACGTCGACATGAATCCAGTCCGCCCCCGCTTCATCGATCGCGCGCACCTCCTCGCCCAGCCGGGCAAAATCGGCGGACAGGATCGAGGGCGCGATAAGAACGGGATGAGTCATGGTCCCTCGCGGATAGCTTTCCGCTTCATCGGGAGCAAGGGGAGCGTCAGTCTTACGTCACGGTCGCGAATGACGGCCGGCCCCACCCCAACCCCTCCCCTGAAGGGGAGGGGCTTGCAAGTGGCTGGCATACCGAGAAAAGCCCCTACCCTTCAGGGGAGGGGTTGGGGTGGGGCCTACGAACCAACACTGCCGTCGCAGCATCTCATCCCCGCCGGAACCGCGCCACGAAAAACCCGTCTGCCCCGCCGCGATCGGCCAAAGTCCCGGGCTTCACGCGCACGCGGCCTACCTTGTCGGGCGTGAACCCGGCGGGCAGTTCCTCGGTCGCCACCGGATCGATTCGCCAGTCGGCATGGCGTGCGACAAAGCCTTTCGCGATCTGTTCCCCTTCATCCGCTTCCAGCGAGCACACCGCGTAGATCAACACGCCATCGGGCGCGACAAGACTTGCCGCATGATCGATCAACACCGCCTGCTGCTCGGCAAGCCCGGCGATGGCGCGATCGGTCGCGCGGTGGAGCACATCGGGATGCCGGCGAAAAATGCCCGTCGCCGAACAAGGCGCGTCGAGCAGCACCGCATCATATGGTGCGCCGTCAGCGAAACTGGCCGCATCGCCGGTGCGGACATCTGCCGCCAGCTTCGTGCGTTCGAGATTTTCGGCAAGGCGCTCGAGCCGATGATCGGACAGATCGACGGCGGTCACTTGCCAGCCATTGCCCGCAAGCTGCATCGTCTTACCACCCGGCGCCGCACAGAGATCGAGCGCGCGGCGCTCCGCCCCTGCCCCAAGCAGCCGTGCGGGAATCGATGCCGCGATATCCTGCACCCACCACAGACCGTCATCATAGCCGGGCAGATCGACGACCCGCCGCCCGTTCGCGATGCGGACATGGCCGCGCGCGAGGCTCTCGCCCTCCAAAGCCGCCGCCCATTCGGCTGTGTCGATGCCGGCCCGCAAGCTGAGGTCGACCGGCGGCGGTGCAGCGATCGACAGGCGCGCAGCCTCGGCGGCCTCCTTGCCCCAGGCCGAGGCCCAGCGCTTAGCGACCGGATCGGGCAGATGCGGCGGCGAGGGCAGCACCGCATCCTTCATCACGGTCGTAAACACGCCATGCGCAAGCTTGCGCGGTCCGCCATCGAGCAAGGGCAGCACCGTCGCGATCGCGGCATGATGCTGTGTGTTCATCGCCAGCGCCTGGACGAGCGCGATCCGCAGCACGAAGCGCGCCTTGGCGTCATGCGGCAATGGCTTTTCGGTCGCACCGTCGATCAGCGCATCAAGATCGGGCAGGTGCCGCAACACCTCCGCCGCGATCGCATGCGCGAAGCCACGATCGTCGGCGCGATCGAGTTCGCTGCACGCGGCATCCATCGCCTGTTCGAGCGGCAGGCCGCGGCGCAGCACGGCATCGAGCAGCTTGAGGGCAGCGCGGCGTGTGGCCACGCCGGCGGGTTCGGGAACGGTCATGCGCGCGGGTGTAGGGGATTGGCGGCGGGGGGAGAATGGGGAAAGTGGGGGTGTCGGGTGTGGGGGTGATGCGGTATGGCTGGATTGGGGCCGCTTCCGGACTGACGGTTTTGAGACGGTGATGCGGCGGAAGCTGCCGTTCCGAACCGGTGTGGGAGCAAATGGCCGCTTCCGTGCGATCGCAGTCCCGTACTGACCGGTGAAGTGTTCGGTCCTTGTGCGGTTATGCGCGAAAGAGCCAACGCGCTCGGCGCCTAGAGGGAAAGGTGTTGTCAGTCTAATGTGGTCCCGCACGCAATCGCGCCGTGCCCGGCGACAGGCCTATTGCGGGACCGTGAGCTTTTCGAGGCCGTCATAGTGCAGCGGCGCTACGGCTTTGATCATCTCCAGCAGATAGGTCACGTTCTTCTGCGTTTCGGAGACAAGTGCCGGATCGAAACCCTTGCCAGTCGAATGGGAGAGATCATTCGCGAACTTATAGATCGCGGTTTTCTTGTGCGAATCAAAGTCGGTCGCCTCGAGCTTGGCGTATAGCGAGGCTTCGTAGGGCCGGTGGAAATCGAGGAAAGTTTCGAGCACTTTCCGGGCGACGTTGGGAATATGATAGGACGCGAGGATCGTCCCATCCGACTTGAAGCCGTGCAGCAGCTTGAACAGGAAGCAATATTCGGTCGGATGGTTGAGCAGCAGCGCGTCGAGCGGCTCGAGCGAGGCGTCACGGCATACATCCGCCTCGGCGCAGACGATCATGAAATAGGCTTTGTCGGTCTTTTTGAAGTTCTGGACCCAGTTAAGCAGCAATTTGAGGAAATCGAAATTGTGGGTGAGGATGAAGACCTGCTTGGCGTCCTTGACCGCATTCTTGAGGAAGGCGAACGCCTGATAGATCGATGCCGCGTCGAGGCTTGATATCGGGTCGTCGATGACGACGACGCCCTCCTTGATGTTGAAATCTTGGTCTCCCAGCTGCACGATGAAATAAAGGAAGGCGATCGCGGTCTTCTCGCCTTCAGACAGGCGCTTGGCCGGCTTGCCGCGTCGTTGCACGTGGTAGCCCTCAGCACCGGACTCGAAGCGCAAATCGGTCCGGCCCAGGAATATCTTGAGCTTATCGGTGAGCGCGGCACCGCCGGCGTGCTTGCTTGAAACCTTAGCCTGCTTCGCCTCGAACGAATCCTTGAGCGCCTGCAAGCCGCGCGGATCGGGCAGGTCCTCGGCGCCATCAGTTAGCTTGGTCCCGATGGTTTTCTGTACGGCGATCTGCGCGTCGAGGTCGCGCACCTGATCGACGATGGTGGACAAGTAGTGGCGCTGGAGCTGGGTGCGCGCCTCGGCCTTGGCGCGTTCAAACCCCTCGCTCTTGCGGTTCTGGCGTTCGATCACCGCCGCCAGGGTCGCCAGCGCCGCGGTCAACGGCTGTGGGTCGATAGCGATATCGCGCGCATAGGCGGTTGCGCGGTTCAGCAGCTTTTCGTCCAGCACCGCGCTGGCGGCGTCGACCTGGTCGACGAGCGCGGTGCGGCAGCGTTCCGCTGTCTCCATCGCACTCTCGTAGTCTGCGCGAAGCTCGGCATAGAGCGCGTTCTTCGCCGGGAAGACCAATGCGGCGAAGGCCTCGGAAAGGTTGCGCGCGATCCGCGCAGTTTGCTCGATGTCCGCCTTCAGCCGCTGGTCCTCGACCCCGAAATGCTCGGCGAGCGCCGCCATCCGCGCTGCTGGGAGCGGCTGGGCGCAGAATTCGCAATGATCGGAATTGCGCGCGCGATGGAGCGTGACGCCTTCCTCGACCCATCGCGCGATGATCGGCTCCTCAACGAGGCGACGCAGCGCACCCGCCTGTGCCGTGCGCGCGAGCAAGGCGACGATTTCGGCGGGCAAGGCGATGGCGACATCGGCGAACGGCCGCGCCGGGTCGCCCGGCTGCAAAGGCAGCACGGGCACGGTGACGGATTCGAGCTGCTCCTGATGGACGGTCGCGCGATGGGCCTGAAGTTGCGCGTCCGTGAGCGGCGAGAGATCGCGCTCTTTGGCGAAGTCCGCCTCGGCGTTTGGCTTGCGGTAGCTGCGCAGCGTGCTGCCGCTGGTCGCCTCGCCGATCGTCTTGGCGATCGCGGAGAAGATCCTTCCCTTGTCGGCGTCGAGCTTCTCTGCGGCCTTTTCGGCCGCCGCGATCGCGCGCGATCGCTCGTCATGGGTCGCCCGCTCGGCCGCAGCTTCCTCGGCGAGCGCCTTGTTCTCCTCGCCAATGATCAGGATATGGCGAAGCGGACCGTGGAACTGGCCGATATTGGCCTCAACATAATCGGCATTGAAAGTGCGGACCTTGCGCCCATAATGCTGGCCGGCGCTCAGCGTGCCGGATTGGCTCTCGATAGTGTATTCGAGGTCGGCATGGTCGGTGTGGGCGCCGGCTTCCAGAACCGCGAACAGGCGCGACAGTGTCGTCTTGCCCGAACCATTCTCGCCATAGATGATGTTGTAGCGCGCAAAGGCTGGCAGGTCGGCAGGCGCGGTGAAGTCGCCGAACACGCCGAGCCCCTTGATCCGCTTGATCGCGGTCAACACGAGGCGGCCTCCTGCTTGGCCAGGAAATTCTTCCACGAAGGAAGAACGAAGGGCTGGCCGTGGTCGATCGGCACGCGCATCGACGTCTCGCCATATTCCCCCGGGGCCCCAAGTGCGATGACGAAGCGCGATTGGTGAGTGGCGGGCTCGTCCTCGGCCGGCAGATCGTAGCGTTCGGGCAGGCGACGATAGACCTTAGTCTGGTAGATCCAGATGTCATTCCCGCGCAGCATCACCATCAGTTGGCGGATGCGCCGCCGAATGGCGATCTGATCGGAGGGCGGGATGTCCACCAATATATCGCGCCGGGACCAGGTGAGCCCGGTGAGAAGGTCGACCAGCTCCTGCGCGTAACCGCCGGTCTCCTCGGTCAACGGTATCTCGATCACGCAAGCGAGATCGTGCGCGCTGGCGGCTTCGTCGTAGACCTTGCCCTCGTCCGATGTCGCCTGGGCATAGTCCCAATCATGGCGCGGGATGAGCTGGTCCTTGTCCTCGAACAGGGGCGACCGATCGACCTCAGAGTTCGCCCCGGCGGCCGGGGGCGCCAGAAGCGTCGCGGCGAGCACGTCGCGATGGACGCCGAACAGCTTGGCGATGCGGTCGAGCAGCACCACCGAAATCGGCGCGTTCTCATTCTCGATCTTACGCAGCATGCGCACGCTGACGGCGATCGCGTTCGCGAATTCCTTTTGCGTCGACAGGCGCTCAAGCTGTTCCCTGAGCTGTTTGATCGCAGTTCCGTTCGGAATGACCTTCTTCATTGCATACCCCCGTGTGACGATATTGATGTTTCTCCTGTTACGCCACAATCGCATCGCGCGGGCGGCACGCGACCGGTCGCCGAGCGGCACGGATGCGGCACGGCGGCACGCGCTTACCATTGGCACGAGAGTACCAAGCCGCCGACGCGCCGGGCTGCGCCAACCGACCGTTCGCGCACCCATCGAACCGCTATGTCCTCTTCCGACAACACGAGCGGCGGGAAAGCCTACAATGGCCCTCTGAGAGGGGACGATTTCGCCGAAGGACCTTTCAGACTCAATGGCAGCTTTTAGGATCGGGGGTCCATGACCCGAATTACCGCAATTGGGGCGCACAGCCGCCGCCGCCTCAAAACTTCACCGCCCAGCAAAAGCCGCCCGTCCCCTCACACCACCTGAACATCGAACGCGAACCACGCGCCCTGCCCATGATCATATAATTGCACGACCCGCTCCGTCACCTCGGCGGTGTAGGCGCCCGAAGAACCCCGATCATAGCCCCGCGCCGTCGTGCCATCGATCTCCAGCGTCACGAAAATCCTGTCACCGCTATCGTAGAGTTCGGGAAGCGTGCCGCCGAATTTCACCTGGCGATCGCCGTCGAAGCCCTGCAGATGCTCCCCCCGGCACTCGGCGGCGATCCGCAGATGCCGTGCTGCGGCATGGTCATAGACGCCCGCCACCTTCTTGCCGACGATGAAGGCATGGGCGGCGGCGGCAACCATGGCGCGGGTGTGGGGAAACATTGCTCCACCTGCCACCCCCGCGATCAAAAGATCAAGCCGGTTTCGCGCTGCATGCCTCGCGCCCGGATGGACGGCTTGCGGGATAGCGGTCCGGATATCTGTGCGCAGAACTTGGACGCCGTCCGCACGAACCCCCGCCCTGCATCAATAGCGCTTGAACAAAGAGAACAAAAAGAGTACAATATTCACGCACGCACCGATCGGGCGCCGCGCTCTTTCCATCGTAAAACCAGTCCGGATGCAGCAGCACCCCTCCGCCCTGCCGCATTCGCTCCACCAGGATTATCCTGTAGCGACATCCTTATCCCACAGCGACATTTTTTCTGGAGAAGCGCAAATGCGCTTCTGGGGTAAGGAAATGTCGCTACAGGATAAGAAAAGGGCGGGGAGGGCGGAAAGCGGATGCGCTTTCAGCGCCGCCCGCGCGGATCGAGCGCGCTCACCTTGCGGCGCGTCGTCGGAACCGATGCGGCAATCCCCGCCGACGGCCGACTCGGGCGTACGCCCAACTCAGCCGCCATCTGCTGCAACAGGGCGATCCGGTTCCCCGTATCGGGATGCGTCGAAAACAGGCTGTCGCCAGCGCGCGCCATGCCGGGAACGATATAGAGCGCCGCCGCCGCCGGGTTCCGCTCGGCAACCGGGTTCGGAATATGCGCCGCGCCCTGCGCCAGCTTGGCAAGCGCCGAGGCGAGCGCATGGGGCTTGCCGGAAATTTCGGCGCCAGCACGATCGGCGCCATATTCGCGGCCACGGCTGATCGCCATCTGCACGATCATCGCCGCGAACGGCGCGACCAGCACCGCGAGGATCGTCGCCAGCACGTTACCACCTTCGCGATCGCGATCATGGCCGAAGAACAGCCCGAAATTGGCGAGCATCGAGATCGCGCCGGCGATCGTCGCCGTCATCGTCATGATCAAAGTGTCGCGATTGCGGACATGGCCGAGTTCGTGCGCCATCACGCCTTCGATCTCGTCGCGATCGAGCAGGCCAAGCAGGCCCGTGGTCGCCGCGACCGCCGCATGGGCGGGATCGCGGCCGGTAGCGAATGCGTTCGGGTGCGGACTGTCGATCACAAAGACGCGCGGCATCGGCAGGTTCGCGCGCCGCGCAAGCCCTGCGACCAGCCCGACGAATTCGGGGCATTGCTGCGCATCCACCTCGCGCGCGCCGTGCATGGCGAGAACGATCCGATCGGCATTCCAGAATGTGAAGAGGTTCATCGCTCCGGCCACCAGCAGCGCCACCAGTGCCCCGCCCGATCCGCCGATCGTGAAACCCAACGCCATGAACAGAGCGGTCAATGCCGCCAGCAGCATGGTCGTCCTGAAACCGTTCATCTTGCCTTTGCTCCTCGTGAGCGCAATGTGGGAAACAGAGGCGGATTCTTCAATCATCCGCACGATCAGGAACCCGTCTTATGGCGCAGAAACGCCCCGCCCACGTCAAGCCGCCCGCCCATCTCTCGCCGAGCCCGCCGGTGCCAACGCCGCAGGAGATCGCCCCCGCGCCGGAATCGGGCGGCCGCAACGGCCCCGATCCTACCCGCTATGGCGACTGGGAGAATAAGGGCATCGCCGTCGATTTCTGAGATAACATACCGAATGGTTCAAGCCCTCTCCCGCAAGCGGGCGAAGGCTTAAGGTCGCGGTCGATTTCCGAGCTTATACCAGGTTACAGTGATCGCAACCCTTAAGCCCCTCCCCTGAAGGGGAGGGGTGAATGAGTCTTACTCAATGCAACTTGGTATTATTCCTTAGCGCGCGTCGCATCCGGCATCTGTGGCTTCAGCAGAGCCGCGGTCTCGATGCGATCGAGGGCAACCCGCGCCTGCACATAACGCCGCGCCGAGGCGATCCATGGCTGCGCCACCTGTTGTGCGGGCAGGCGGGCGATTTCGGTCAGCGCACCATCGACATGGCCGGCGCTGAGATCGTCGCGCGCCCGCGCCAGCCGATCGACCGGCGCCGCCGACGGAGTCTCGGCCTTGCGGACCACGATCATCCCGCCGAGTTCGCGGCGGAGCGCATCCCACCAGCTCTCGTCGGGTGCGGCGACGCTGAGTTTCGGGCTGAGCTGATCGAGTTGATCGCGCAGATCCTCGATCGTCACAGGCTGGCGCGAGGCACTGATGATCGTCGCAACCGCCTGCGGCTCGACCCCGCCGAAGCGTTCGCGCAAGATGCCCTCGAGATAGCCGAGCGCGACGCCGCGATCGAGCGCCCGCCGCGCCGCAAAGGTCACCAGCAGCGCCTCGGCATGCGATGCCTCCCCCGATGCCGCACCCAACCGGCTCTCGATATCGTCAACCCGCCGTTCGACGCCGTCGAGCCTTCTGTCGACGATCGTTTCCACCACCGCGGCCGATGACGGCACGACCGGGCGGACGATCACGGGCGGCAGCTCCGGCTTCGGCGCAACGATCAGCGGTGGCTCCGGCCGAACAACCAAAGCGACCGAATCGAAGCGATGGACCAGAAACGCCATGATGCCCATGCCCACCAGCAGGGTCGCGATCAGCGCGAGCACGATCGGCATGATCGGCCGGCGGCGCTGGGCGAGATCCGTTTCGATCGGCATTATCGTTCGCGGCCCCTCATGTTCGACGCTGCCTTACTGGCACAAGCGTGCCGCCGCCGCCAGTAGAGCGATATCGTCGGGCGTATGCGCGGCGATAGCGGCATGCCAGCCATCCCCGGCGGCGGCGAGAATGGCGGGGGCGAGCGCGGCAATCCGGATAGCGCCGCGCGCAATGCTGCCGCGATCGCACAATGCCGCGAAATGACGCGCGGCGCGCGCCGAGTGCAACAACGCAATCGGCGGTTGCGACGGATCGCGCAGGATCGCCTCACGCCAGCCATCCTCCCCGATCGCCACGCTGCGATAGACGATCCTGCGATCGAGCAGGATCGCGGGATGATCGGCATCGCTCAGATCGGCGCCCGCAAGATGCAGCGCGCGACGGATGCCGGCATCGGCGGCGAGCGCGAGGATCGCCATCGCATTGCCGCGCCCGCTGCGGACATCGGCAAAGCCCGCATCGCGCAATGCCGCGGCCGTCGCCCCGCCCACCGCAAACGCGGGCAAGCGACGGTACGTTGCAAGCGCCTTGCCGGCTTGCCGCACGGCATTGGCACTGGTGACGATCAGCGCGTCATAGGAATCGGGATCGGGCGCATCCCATGCGACGGGTTCGATCCGGAAGATCGGCGCGACGATGACCTGCCACCCCTGTTCGGCCGCACGCGCCGCGGTCTGGCTCGCGCCCGGTTCGGGGCGAAGGATCAGGAGCGGCGGAGGCGTCATCCGCCCGTGAACAGCGCCCGCACCGACGGCGATGCCGATGCCAGCAGATTGTGGGCCAGCGCTGCGGCGTCGATGGCAACAGACTCCAGCGCAAGCCGGGCCTCGCCGGCCACGCATTCGCTGCCATCCTCGGCCAGGATTTCCGCTCGCAGCAGCAGGCCATTGCCCGCCTGCGTCGCCAGCGCTGCGACCGGCGAACGGCAATCGGCGCCCAGCGCGGCGAGAAAAGCACGTTCGGCGGCGACGCAGGCATGCGTCGGGGCATGATCGATCAGCGCCAGGATCATCCGTATCTCGCCGCTGTCGACCAGCGTCTCGATGCCGACCGCGCCCTGCGCCGGCGCCGGCAGCATCTCCTCAATCGGAATCGGATGACCGATCGTGCCGCGGCCGAGCCGGTCCAGCCCCGCGCTCGCCAGCAGAGTCGCGTCGGCCTCACCGGCCTCCATCTTGCCCAGCCTCGTGTCGACATTGCCGCGAAACAGCACGATCCGCGCATCGGGCCGCTCGCGCCGCACCTGCGCCGATCGCCGCGGCGACGACGTACCGACCCGCGCGCCCGCCGGCAGATCGGCCAGCGATGCCACGCCGACCAATTTGTCGCGAACATCGGCACGCGGCAGCATCGCCGCGATCGTGAACGCCTCCGGCCGGATCGTCTCGACATCCTTCATCGAATGGACCGCAAAATCGATATCGCCATCGATCAGCGCGCGATCGAGCTCCTTGGTCCACAACGCCTTGCCGCCGACATCGGCGAGCGCGCGATCCTGAATCCTGTCCCCGCTTGTCTTGATGACGACGATCTCGACGGCATCATCCCCCCAGCCATGAACCGCGGCGAGCGCCGCGATCGTCATGCGCGCCTGGGTGAGCGCAAGCGGCGATCCACGGGTGCCGAGCCGCAAGGGACGGGTGAGCTTTGGAATATCGGTCGTCATGATGGCGCTCCATAGGCCATAGGAGCCGCTGAGCGAAAGAGCGACGAATCGCGGAAAGCCATATCGCAATGCTGCTGATCATCGGAACGATCCGCCTGCCCGCCGACGGACTCGACGAAGCCCGGGAAGCCATGACCGCCATGGTGCTCGCCAGCCGCGCCGAGCCCGGCTGCATCGAATATGGCTATGCGCAGGACATTCTCGACCCCGGCCTGATCCACGTCAAAGAACGATGGGCGAGCCGCGCCGCACTGGAACGGCATTTCCAGTCTGATCATATAGCGCGGTGGCGGGCGAGCTGGCCAAGGCTCGGCATCTCGGACCGATCGCTCTCACTATACACGGCGGGAGAGCCCGAGCCAATCTGATCGACAGGTTTCGACAGCCACGTGGAAGCCCAATGAAGGGAGTTATCGATGTCCCGTCTTCTGAAACTGCACCTGTTCCGCATCTTCATTCTCGCCATAATGGCGTCGCCGTCGACCGGTGCCGTCGCGGCAGTTTCCACGCGCCTCGCCGTTGCGGTCAGCGGGCAAGGGCCAGACGTGATCCTGATCCCGGGCCTTGCTTCATCGGCCCATGTCTGGGACGCGACTGTCGCCCGGCTGGTGCCGCATTACCGCGTGCATGTCCTTCAAATTGCCGGTTTTGCCGGAACGGCGGCCGGCGCCAATGCAGATGGCCCGATCCTCGAGCCGATCATCGCCGATCTCCACGCCTATATCGCCGATCATCATCTGAAGGCCCCGGCCGTAATCGGCCACTCGCTGGGCGGATTGATCGGTAGCGGCTGGCCATCGCGCATCCCGGCGATGTCGGTCGACTGATGATCGTCGACTCATTGCCGTTCCTCGGATTGCTGCGCGGACCGCAGGCGACTGTCGAGGCGATAACACCGGCAGCTGAAGCGATGCGCGCCAAAATCATGGGTGCGACGCAGGAGGCCTTTGCCGCATCGGAAGGGCCGATGATGGCGCGGATGATCAAATCGAAAAACGCGCACGCGCAACAGGCCCTCGCGGCTGCATCTGCCTCCGATCATCGCGTCGTCGCGCAGGCGCTCTACGATGATATGACGACCGATGCCCGTCCCGGCCTGCCGAGCATCACAGCCCCCGTGACGATCCTCTATCCATGGGATGAGGCGAGCGGCATACCCCAACCGATCGGCGACAGCTTTTATCAAAGCGCTTTCGCAGCCGTGCCGCATGCGACGTTCAAGCGGATCGACGGGAGCCGTCATTTCATCATGATCGACCAGCCGGAGGCGTTTCAGGTGGCGGTCGACGGCTTTCTCAAGCCGTAACCAACTCGTATTTTTGTAAAAAAAAGCCGCGCCCACAATAGTTGCTTTATTCATCGCCTGGATGCAGTCTCCAGATAAAAGCGATGGAGATGGCGATGAACACAGGCATTCGCTTGCTGGGCGGCAGCACATCGCTGATAGTCAATGCGCTGTTCCTGATGCTGCTCATACAGGCTGCACCCGATCCATATTGCACAAAAAATTGCCTCCACGCGACGTATTTTTCGCTTAACAATGGGATTGGAGATCGGCCTTTCGCCGGCCTCCAAAGCTATGACCATTTCGCTGAGAGCTCTTATTACCCAAATCGATCGGGCTGGATGCCTTTCATCGATATAGCCGAAACTGCGGGTTCGCTCAGTGAAGCGGCATCAAACATTTCGCCGAGCTGCCGGGCTAAATATCCCATTCCAGCGTTGCAGTTGATCGAGGCACCTTTGCCCAAAGGGCTCCCCATAATCGTGCCCTTAAATTCTCGGAAGAAGGACACCCGGATCTTTCTTTGCGTTCAAGTTGATCTGGACGGACGCGTCCGGCAGACTTATCTGCCACATAGTACCGGCGACATATCGCGCGACGAGCATTTGCTGCATCTGGTGACTGCGCGGTGGCGCTTTGCAAAGGTCGACCACATGACCGAGCCCTCTTGGGTGAGGATGCGGCTCGACAGTACAAATGCAGGTATTCCAGAGCCCGGATATATCCCGCGTATGATGCTAAAGATGTAACTTCGCCTGAGCATAGACGCCAAACCAAACTGTTATTGCCTGCCTGCAGACAGCTTGCACAGCGGCATCAAACTCTGCGTCACCTTCGACAGCCGCATCGGAACCCGCTAGAGGGGCGCGCATGGCCCTGATCCTCGGTATCGAATCAAGCTGCGATGAAACCGCCGCCGCGCTGGTGACGCATGACCGCCGCATCCTCGCGCACCGGCTCGCCGGGCAGGAAGCCGCGCATCGGCCGTTCGGCGGCGTCGTGCCCGAGATCGCGGCGCGCGCGCATGTCGAAATGGCGATGCCGTTGGTCGAAGCCGCATTGGCCGACGCCGGGGTGACGCTGGCGGATGTCGATGCGATCGCCGCGACCGCCGGGCCCGGGCTGATCGGCGGGGTGATGGTGGGGCTGATGACGGGCAAGGCGCTCGCCCATGCCGCCGGCAAGCCGCTGATCGCGGTCAACCATCTTGAGGGGCATGCGCTGTCGCCCCGGCTGGCCGATCCCGATCTGGCCTTCCCCTATATGCTGCTGCTCGCCTCGGGCGGCCATTGCCAGTTATTGCTGGTGCGCGGCGTGGGCGACTATGCCCGGCTCGCGACGACGATCGACGATGCCGCCGGCGAGGCATTCGACAAGACCGCCAAGCTGCTGGGCCTCGGCTTTCCGGGCGGCCCGGCGGTCGAGGCGGCGGCGCGGATGGGCGATCCGAAGGCCGTGCCGCTGCCGCGCCCGTTGCTGGGCACCAACGAGCCGCATTTCTCCTTTGCCGGGCTGAAGAGCGCGGTGCTGCGTGCGCGCGATAGCGGACGCTACCGGGCCGAGGATATCGCCGCCTCTTTCCAGCAGGCGGTGGTCGACTGCCTGATCGATCGGACCCGCCGACAGCTCGAATCGCATCCCCATATCACCGCGCTGGTGGTGGCGGGCGGCGTTGCCGCCAACGGCCCGATCCGCGCGGCGCTGGCGGAGCTTGCCGGCCGGCAGGGTGTGGCCTTCGCCGCGCCGCCTTTGTGGCTGTGCACCGATAATGGCGCGATGATCGCCTGGGCCGGCGCGGAACGCTTCGCGCTCGGGCTGACCGACGATATGGCGGCGCCGGCGCGCGCGCGCTGGCCGCTCGATCCGACGGCCGAGAAAGCGCGCGGCGCAGGAGTGAAGGCATGAAATATAGGAAGATCGGCGTTGTCGGCGCGGGCGCCTGGGGCACAGCGCTGGCGCAGGTGATCAGCGGCGACGGTTCCGACGTACTGATCTGGGCGCGCGAGCCCGAGGTCGTCGACGCGATCAACAGCACGCACGCCAATCCGATCTTCCTGCCCGGCCTACCGTTGTTTCCGTCGATCCGGGCGACCGGCGAACTCGCGGAGATGGCCGCATGCGACGTGCTGTTGCTGGTCGTCCCGGCGCAATTCCTGCGCGGCGTGATGGCGGATCTGCCGATCCAATCGCAACCGCTGGTGCTGTGCGCGAAAGGGATCGAAAGCGGCAGCCGGCTGCTCATCTCCGAAATCGCCGCAGCGGCCGCGCCGGAATCGCCGATCGCGGTCCTGTCGGGCCCGACCTTCGCCCATGAGGTGGCCGGCGGACAGCCGACCGCGATCACGCTTGCCTGCGCCGATCCCGTGATCGGCGAAGCGCTGGCGGCGCGGCTCGCCCGGCCCGGCTTTCGTCCCTATCTGTCGGCCGACGTGATCGGCGCGGAAATTGGCGGCGCGGTGAAGAATGTGCTCGCCATCGCCTGCGGCGTCGTCGAAGGCGCAGGCCTCGGCCAGAATGCCCGCGCGGCCCTGATCAGCCGCGGCTTTGCGGAGATGACCCGTTTCGGCATCGCACGCGGCGCCCAAGCCGAGACATTGGCCGGCCTGTCGGGCCTGGGCGATCTCGTGCTGACCTGCTCATCGACCAGCTCGCGCAATTTCTCGCTCGGCAAGGGGCTCGGCGAAGGCCGAAGCGCACAGGAATTGCTCGCCGATCGCAAGACGGTGGCGGAGGGCGCCTCGACAGCCCCAGTGCTGGCCGAAGCCGCGCGTGCCGCCGGGGTGGACATGCCGATCGTCGACGCGGTGGTAGCGCTGCTGTCCGGCGCGGCAAATGTCCGCGACGTCGTGGGCGCGCTGCTCGCACGACCGCTGAAGCATGAGGCGCATTGAAATTCCTCCCCGGAACGGGGAGGGGGACCGCCGCAGGCGGTGGAGGGGGCGGTGGCGCAGCCGCCGCTGAAGCGGCGCCCCTCCACCATGCTGCGCATGGTCCCCCCTCCCCGAGCAAAGCCCGGGGAGGAATTGGAGATTATTGTCCGCCGCCGCCCGTCGGATTGTCCGCAGTGCCGCCGGCACCGCTGACCGAACCGACCCGGCCGATATTGCCGAACAGCTCCTGGAAGAATCCGCGATCGCGGCCCAGCGTAGGGGTTCTTTCACCATAAGGGCGGATCGACGCGATCTTTTCCACGCCGGTCCGGTTCACCGACACGACATTGCCCTTGGCATCGAAATGGACCTCGAGCACGATCTGCGCCGTCGCGCGCGGATTGGCGAAAGCGAGCTGGCGGGTGTCGCGGGCGACATAATACCAGGTCTGATCCTTGTCGAACTGACCGGCGAAGCTCGGCCGTCCCAGCGTCCGTGCGACCGAGTCGCGATTGTCGACACCGGGCTGCACCGTGCTGATCAGGGTGCTGTCGACGACATAGCCCTTATGGTCGCGCGTCCGCGCGCAGCCGGCTGTGAGGCCCAGAACGGCGATCGTTGCGGCGATGGCGCCCAATCGCGGCAGGGTTCGGGGCATCAAATTCTCCTTGGCACTACTCAACACCGTTCGAACCATTGCGCCCGACGCGATCCGCCTCAATATGCGCGGGAACCATGCGGTGGCAAGATAGAGCTGCGTCCTTGATGCGGGCTGAACGAGGAAGATGACCAAGGTGAATTTCGTAAAGAGGCTTTTCGGGATCGGCGCGGACCCGCGCGCGGCGATGATTCCGCTCTATCGGTCGATCGTCGAGGAGGCGAGGAGCCCGTGGTGGTATGCCGAAGCCGGCGTGCCCGATACGCTCGACGGACGGTTCGACATGGTGGCAACGATCCTGTCGCTGGTGCTGATCCGGCTCGAAGCCGAGGATGCCGCCGGGCGCGGGCCGAGCGCGCGGCTGACCGAGGTGTTCATCGACGATATGGACGGCCAACTGCGCCAGCTCGGCATCGGCGACGTGGTGGTCGGCAAGCATATCGGCAGGATGATGAGCGCGATGGGCGGGCGGCTGACCGCCTATCGCCATGAACTCGCCGACCGTGCCGGGCTGGAAAGCGCGCTGATCCGCAATCTGTGGCGTGGTGATCTTGGCCCGGCGGCCAAACCGGCGCTCGTCGCCGATCGGCTTCAGACGCTCGCGGCCCGGCTCGCGGCAACCGATGGCAAGCTTTTGCTGTCGAGCGGGATCGCCGCGCGGTGACTCCCGAATTTTCACGGTCGATCCACATCGACACGCTCGGCGAAGGCCCGCGCACGATCACGATCGAAGCCGACGCGGCCGAACGCGCCGCTCTGGCAGCACGTTTCGGGCTCGCCGCGATCGACATGCTGGCGGCCGAAGCCAGCGTGACGCGCACCGGCGACATCATTTCGGCGACGGGAACGCTGCGCGCCAAGGTCATCCAGACCTGCGTCGCGACGGCAACCCCCCTCCCCGTTTCGCTGTCCGAACCCTTCGCGCTGCGCTTCGTGCCCGCGCTCGCGGCCGACGAAGAGGAGATCGAGCTGAGCGAGGAGGATCTGGACGTCATTGATTATGCCGACGGCGCGGTCGATCTCGGCGAGGCGGTGGCCGAAACGATGGTGCTGGCGCTCGATCCCTTCCCCCGCGGCCCCGACGCCGACGCGATCCTGAAAGCCGCCGGCGTCGTCGACGAAACCGAGGTCGGCCCGTTCGCTATCCTCAAGGGATTGAAGGACAAGCTCGGCGGGTGAGCCATTTCAGATGGTGGGGCCATAGACGGCGAGCGGCAGAGATAGATGGCGTGCGCTCGTTAGCCGTCTGTGTAAAAGGTGTGTCCGCGATTGGTCGCTTTCAACAACTTACGGAAAGGCGCGACTGTGACTTCTTCCGCTTCCAAATTCAGCATTGCGCGGCCCTCTCGCGCCCAATCAAACTGCTTATCAAAGTTGCTGCGCACACGCGAGAAAGCCTGGCTTTCCGCCTCGGCTACCTCGCGTGCGAGCACGTAGCGATGACAATAGAACCCGCGAGGTCTCGATTGGTCGGTGTCGTCGGCGGGATCGGTTGCGGCCCATTGCAATCGGCCATGCACAAGGACGTAAAAGCACTGCATCCGCCCCTTATCTAATGGCAGTGCCATGTCCGCAATGGGTCGTCATGCCTCGGCGCTCACCCAAAGTCCTTCAGACTCACCCATGCGCCCTGCCCCCCGCCAACCGCAGGACAAGAAACCCCGCAACAGCCGACAGCAGCGACCCGCCCAGCACGCCGATCTTGACCTCATCGCCGAGCAGCGGATCGGTGAAGGCCAGTCCGCCGATGAACAGGCTCATCGTAAAGCCGATGCCGCACATCAAAGCGACACCGTAAACCTGGGCCCAGCTCGCCGGCGGGCGTTCGGCGATGCCGCAGGCGACGGCAATCCGCAGGCTCCCGAATATCCCGAGCTGCTTGCCGAGGAACAGCCCCATGGCGATACCGAGCGGCAAAGGCGCGAACAGTTCACGCAGGCCAATACCGGCAAAGGAGATGCCGGCATTGGCGAAGCCGAACAACGGCACGATCCCGAATGCGACATAGGGGTGGAGCGCATGTTCGAGTCGGTGGAGCGGCGACACCTCCGCCTCCGCTGCGGCGCCGATCGGGATGGCGAACGCCGCGAGCACGCCGGCGATCGTTGCGTGGATGCCCGACAAATGGATCGCGATCCACAGCAGCGGAAACAAGGCCAGATAGGGCCACAGACGACGGACGCCGAGCTTGCCCAGCCCCAGCATCACCCCGAAGATGATGATTGCCGCAAGCAGGGCCGGGCCGCTGATGCTGGGCGTATAGGCCAAAGCGATGATCGCGACCGCGCCCATATCGTCGACGATCGCGACCGTCGTCAGGAACAGCTTCAGCGCGATCGGCACGCGCGGCCCCAGCAATGCCAAAGCGCCGATCGCGAAGGCAATGTCCGTCGCCGAGGGGATCGCCCAGCCGCGCGCCAGCCCGCCGCTGGTGCCCACGATTCCGAGGTAGATCGCCGCCGGCACCGCCATGCCGGCGGCGGCGGCAATGAACGGCAGGACGCGATCGGACCAACGCGCGAGCTGCCCCTCCGCAAACTCGCGCTTGATCTCGAGCCCGACCAGCAGGAAGAAAACGGCCATCAGCGCGTCGTTGATCCAGGCGTGGATCGACAGCGGCCCGGCCTGAAGATGCAGCGCCGCGAAATAGGCATCGCCGAAGCCGCTGTTGGCGACCACCATGGCCCCCGCCGCAGCGACCATCAGCACCACCCCGCCGGCCGCCTCCTGCCGGAGGAAGTCGCGGATGATCGAAAGCGGAGAGGAGACGGCCATGCGCCGAGACTAAAGGAAGCGACGGCTCCTGAGAACCACTGTCGAGGGGCAAGGGAACGAGGCGAACGCTCCACTCTTATCGTCATTGCGCGGGAATGACGAATTTTTCACGCCCCCCTCACTCTCCTTACGTTGCTGATTACCCCGCACCTCTCGGGACATATGGCCTCAGGTCCGCACCATTCCCTCGATCGGCCTGAGCCCGGGGCTCGTATCGAAGACGCGACGGCTTACGAGCGCCGGATCCAGCCCGAACGTACCGGCAATCGTCCCGGCGATCACGCCGTCGAGCGTCATCGTCGGGGCCAGATCGCGGCCTTCGAACAGCGCATTCGGCCCAAGCCCCGGCCAGTCGGCGATCACCCTGCCGCCCTTCACCGCGCCGCCGAGCAGCATCGCCGCGGACGCGGTGCCATGATCGGTGCCGCCGGTGCCGTTGGCCGCCGCGGTGCGGCCGAATTCGGTGGCGATCAACACCACCGTATCGTTCCATACCGGCCCGAGCCCGTCGCGGAGCGCGCCCAGCATCGTATCGAGCGCCTTGAGCTGGAAGGCCAGCCGCGCCTGCTGGCCGCTATGCGTATCCCACCCGCCGGTCTCCAGCATCGCGATACGCGGACCATCCGGGCGGGCGAGGAAGGTTGCGGCGAGCTTGCCGAGGCTGGCCGGATCCTGCCGCGGGCCGCTATCGCCCGCCATGCCACGCGTCGCCATCGCGGTTTCCCACAACGGATGGAGCAGGCTGTCCGCTTTGTAGAGATCGGCGACCCGCCCCAGCAGATCGTCGGTCGCCTGCGGCAGCGCGGATGGCGCGTAGGACGTCGCCTCCACCGATCCGCGCAGCGCGAGCGGCACCGTGGCGGCAAAGGCAATCGGATCCTCATGCAGCTTTGGCAGCAGGCCGACGGTGCGATTCAGCCAGCCGTCCCGGACGCTGTACGGCGCCACGCCGCCGGTTTCGAGCACGTTCTGGGCATCGAAATGCGATCGCTCGCGATAGGGCGACGCTACCGCATGGACAAAAAGTGCCTGTTTCGCGGCAAACATCTTCGCGGTTTCCGCGAGCGCCGGATGGAGCGCGAAAGTGCCGTCGAGCCTGGTGGCCGCTGCGGGGTCGATCGCAAGGCCCCCACGCAATTTCGCATAAGCCGGATCGGCATAGGGAATGATGGTGCTGAGCCCATCGGCTGCGCCGCGCTGAATCACGAACAGGAATCGGCGATCGGTGGCGGCGGTGGCAAGCGCGAGTCGCGGTGCCACGAGCATCGCGCCCGCGCCAAGCGCGGCGAAGCGCAAAAAGGTGCGGCGGGGAACCATCGGCGTCATCTCCTCTGGAATTCGGGCGATACGAGCAGCAAGGCGAGCCCGGTCGGCAGGCTATCGGCGCGGCCGATCGCCTGTTCGGTGGCAGGCGACAGCGACTCCGGCAGCAGCTTCGGCCCCAAATTGCGCGCATCGAGCCGATCTCCCACCCGCGCGGCAATCCGCTGCGCGAGTTCGACCCGGCGGACCAGCGCATCGGGCGCGGCCCAGCTCGCCGCGACATCGTCGAAACCCGCCGGCGAGCCCGGGCGCCAGATCGGCTGCCCCAGCTGCACCATCATCGCGCCGACCTGCGCATCGCCGAGCTCGCGCATGCCGATCCCCCGCATCGACGAAATCGCCCATTCCCACGGCGTCTTGAACTTGGCGGCTTGCGGCTGCCAGCTCTCGGGTGCCTCGATCAGCGCGCGATAGACTGCCGGCAGATCGCCGCCACTCTGCAGAAATACCGTGGCCAGGCGATCGACCAGCGCTGGCGGCGGTTCGTCTGCGACGAAATGGCGGGCAAGCTTGGTGGCGATATGGTGCGCGGTCGCGGGCGCCGTCGCCAGGTCGTGGAGGATCGCGCGCGCCTGATCCTCACCGTCCTGCGCATAGACCTTCCCCAGGATCGTGCGCGTGCCGGGCTCGTGCAACACCGCGCGGTAGAGGAAGGTGCCCGGCGTCCCCGGATCGGCGCCGCCCGCGCGGCCAAGCCCGCCGATGCTCCAGCCGGTCAGCGCGCGCGCAAATTCGGTGACGTCGGCTTGGGTATAGCCGGTGCGGACGCCTAGCGTGTGCAGCTCCAATATCTCGCGGGCCAGATTTTCGTTGAGGCCCGCCGTCTTGTCGGGTTTGCGGATCGCGACCATCTCCGCGAAGCGGCTGTGCGGCCCGGCCGACTGCGCCTGATCGAGATAGACCATCATCGCGACATGCCGTTCGGCCGCGAGCAGCAGATCCTCGAACCTGCCCAGCACGTGCGGCCGGATCGCCTCGACCTCATAGGTCCCGGCGAACGGGATCACGACCAATTTGTCGGCCGAAACCGCGAAATGGTTCGACCAGAAATGGACGAGTCGCTCGACGAACGGCGCAGAGGCGACGATCGCGCTGGCCGCTCGGGCGTTGACCGATGCGAGATAGGTTTCGCGCCCATCTTGCCGCAGCATCTGCCGGATCGCCTGTTTGCTCTCGTCCGGTTGCGCGCGCGCCTCCATCCGCTGCGCCGCGAAATCGGCGGCGAGCTTCGGCGTCTTCGGCACCGATGCCCAGGCGGCGGGCATCGCCTGATAATGATCGAACTGGTCGAGCAGCCAATGTCTGGGATTGGACGGCGCGGCCTCGTCAGGGCGCGCGCCGAGGCCGAAGCGATTCAAAGCGATGGCGGATTCGGGCACGTCATGATCCTCTTCGATTTCGATCGTTTGAACGCGACGGCGCCGAAAACCTGTCGCTTCTATTGTTGATCAGTATCCAGCCGCGCCGAGCGTTCGCCCGACGGACGATTCGCCGCACGAATGAGGGCCTGGGCAAGCGCCTGCCGCTCGGCCGGCGATAACCGCGCGGCGACATCCACCACGGTCTGTTCCAGCCTCGCCCGCACGAGAATATCCGATGCGCGGGCACGGGCCAAAGCGGCCTCGAGCGCAAGCCGGTTCAGCACCGGCTGCACCAGGATTTCGCCGGACTCGCGGCGGGCATCGCGCGCCTTGCGGATTTCCGGCCGCAGTTCCTGAACGGCGGCCCTGAGCGCCTGGCGCAGCATGCGGCGATCTTCGGGATTGAGCGCCTCTGCCGCCTGCCGCAGGCGCGCGGGCCGACCGATGCCGTTCATCGGCCGCTCGGCGGTGGCGCGCTTCCACATAAACAACGCACCGCCCAGCCCGCCGAGGATGAAGACGTTAGCGACGAGCGAAACGACGAGCACAATGGTGAGGGTCCGTTGGTTCACAGATCGCTCTCCGCCGGACCCGCATCATCGAAAGCTGTCATCTGCTCGTCGGCCAGTATCGTCGGATGGCGATCGCTGCTCACCGGCAGCGCCACCGAGATCGCCAACGATCCTGCCAGCGCACCCGCGAGACCGACCCCGGCGAGACCGAGCCCCGACCACCACAGCCGCGTCCTGCGCCACATGATGCGCGGACGCGACGCCGCCGACATGATGCGCGCGGCCAGATCGGATGATGGCGCCGCGACACGATAATCTTCAAGCCATGCGTCGAGCCGGTCCGCACGATCGAGAAGGAGCGCGAAGGCAGGATCGCCGGATCCAAGCAATGCCTCGGCCCCCGACCGGTCGCCCACGGGCCATCGCCGCAGATCGCCGCCATAGGCGTCGGCAAGCGCCGCAAAACGCTCGGCCGACATTGATGGATCATCCGTCATCTTCGTCACCCATATGTTGCCGGAGCGACCGGCGTGCGCGCGCCAGCAGGCTTTCGACCGCCGTCACTTTTATACCCATCAGGTCGGCGACGTCGGCGTTCGACAGTTCCTGATAATATTGCAGGACGATCGCCTCGCGCTGCCGATCGGGCAAAAGCTGCAGCGCCTGCGCCACCCGGGCGGCGCGATCCCGTTCGTCCATCTGCGCATCGGGCAGCGGATCTGGATCGGGCCGATCGGCGAAAATCTCGGTGGGCCGTTCGCGCCGCCGGCGCAGCCGATCGTAGCACAGGTTCAGCGCTACGCGGTGCAACCAGGTATCGAATCGCGCGGTGCCGCTCTGCCAGCGCGCCGCCTGCCGCCAGATGCGCAGGAAGCTTTCCTGCGCGACATCCTCGGCTTCGCCCGCATCGCCAAGCAGGCGCGTCGCCAAAGCGAGCAGCCGCGGCAGTTTCCGCGCAATCATCGCCCGCACCGCACCGGGTTCGCCCGCACCGATCCGCGCCAGCAGCGCTGCGTCCGGATCCGCATCCACGCTCAAACGCGCCTGTTCCCGGCCGCATCAATCGTCCGCCCCTCGCCGCGCCGCCTTGCGTTCGTCGATCGTGACGATGCTATCATGGTTGGTATCCAGCCGCTCGAACCGCTTCGCCGTCAAGGCATCGATTTCGGCGGCGTCGAGATAGGAGTCCCTGTTCGTATCGAGCCGGTCGAAAATGACGCCCGGATCGGTCTTGCCCTGCCGCCCTGCCCGCATTGCGCTCCATTCGGCCTTGCTCAGTTTGCCGTCGCCGTCCGCATCGCCGCGCATCATCCGGGTACGCGCCATCGCCTGAAAATCCTGCAGCGACATTCCGCCGGCCGTCGCGGCAACCGACAGGACCGCTACGATCCCGATCAGGGCATATTTTCCGAACGCCATCGCTTTACTCCAGAGCCATCCATCCGCGACAGTGCGGTGCGATGCCGGAGCTTGAACGGGTGTCGCGACGATTCCCGTCGCGAAGGATATTGCCGACCTCAGGCCGGCCGCATGATCGGCGCCAGATTCTGCCACACATCCCGGCAATAGCCGGCTTCGAGGAACGCCCCGACCGGCGACTTGATCTGGTGCACGTCGAAATAATCGTCCGCCTGGATCATCGGTTCGTTCTTGTTCGAAATCAGGCCGAGCCGCACCATCGCGATCATCGCCTGCCGCAGCCCGAGCGCGGCTTCCGCGATATCCCCCACCACCCAGACATTCGCCAGCGGATTGTGCGCCTCGACCATCGGCTTCACGCTGAGCATCGCGGCCCGCAATTGGGTATTCGCCGCCTCCATATTGCCCATCGCCGCTTCGAGCAGGCCGCTGAAGATCGCGCCATTGACGACGTTCATGCCGGAGACCGGCGACGACGGCAGATTTGTCGCCTGCCCGCCAGCCACGGCATATAGATCCTTGGCGCGCTGCGGGTCGTTGCCGATCAGCGCACCATGGCCGGCCACCGTGGCGAGCGAGATCGTCCAGCGGACGAGGTCCTTTGTTACCGCTTGCTTGGCAAGCTGCGCCTGAAGCTGTTCGAGCACCCGCATCGACTGGCTCACCAGCCAGCGCAGGAATTCGAAATCGGCCTCGGTCAGTTCGGCCGGTTCGCGCCAGATCAGCCGATGAAACAAGATCGTCAGGCAGGCCGCCCGCAATTCCACCGAGTTCGTTCGATGAAAGAAGCTCTTGGCACCGATCGTAAGGACATCGACCGACGCGAACTTGGTGTGATTGTTCTGGATCTTGACCAGAAACGCTTTCTTATCGGCGATGGTCGCGGCTTCGAACATCTCGCCTTCGAGATTTGCATCCGGCACCTGCGCCGACTCTCCCGTGGATTCATCGACCAGCCACACCGAATAATCCGAATTCCAGCGCAGAGACCGCATCGCGATGCGGCTCGGCCCGAAGCGGCGCTCGTTGCGATCCATATCCGCCGGAAATTTCATCCCGATAAGCGTCGACGTCCCCAGACGCAGGACCAGATTACGATCCCCCGCCGGGCGGTGATTTCCCGCGACGATGACCGAAAATTCAAAAAAACCCTCACCATCCCCCGTCACGATGACACGCGTCTGTCCGGCGACACCGGACAGCCAGGTCGGGCTCGCAGGCAGATCGGACGCGTTTGCGGGTTGCATTGCCATGGATACGGCGTCCTCCGTCGGGTTCCGACTCCACGTTTTCCGGGAGTCTCGTCCATGTTTATTGCGTATGCTCAACGGAAAATAGTATGATTTTCAGCACCGCCGATCATGTCGCTTTGATAAAATGGCCGATCGCGCCTATTTGATGGCCATGCCGCCAGACAGACCCACCGCCACCGCAAAGCCCGAACAGGGTTTCGCTTCGCTCCGACGCTTCCTGCCCTATCTCTGGCCCGCCGACGAGCCGATGATGCGGCTGCGGGTTATCATCGCAATGACGCTTGTGCTGGTATCGAAGGCGACAGTGCTGCTGATGCCATTCGCCTATAAAGGCGCGATCGACCGGATGGTGCCGGGCATGCAGCCAGCGGTCGGCCTCGCGGTCGCACTGGTATTCGCTTATGCGGCGGCGCGGTTCGGCGGCGTGTTGTTCGACAATCTGCGCAACGCGATCTTCGAGATGGTGGGCCAGGATGCCGCCCGACGGCTGTCGGTGCAGCTGTTTCGCCACATCCACGACCTGTCGTTGCGCTTTCATCTCAACCGGCAAACCGGCGCGCTCACCAAGATCGTCGAGCGCGGTACAAAGAGCATCGACACGATGCTCTATTTCCTGCTGTTCAACATCGGCCCGACGATCTTCGAGCTGACCGCGGTCTGCATCATTTTCTTCGTGAAGTTCGGCCCCGGGCTCGTCGCGGCGACGGTGGCGGTGGTCGCAACCTATATCGTGTTCACCCGCTTCGTTACCGAGTGGCGTACGAAGGTGCGGCGCGACATGGTGGAGCATGACACTAAAGCGGTGGCGCGCGCGGTCGATTCGCTGCTGAACTATGAAACAGTCAAATATTTTAGCGCCGAGGAACGCGAGACGCGTAACTACGGCAATGCGGTCCAGGCCTATGCCAAGGCTGCCACCAAGAATGAGGCATCGCTTGCCGCGCTCAACATCGGCCAGTCGCTGATCACCAATGCGATGATGGCAGGGGCGATGGGCTATAGCGTGTGGGGCTGGAGCCAGGGTCGCTTCACCACCGGCGATGTCGTGCTGGTCAACACCCTGCTGTCCCAACTCTTCCGGCCACTCGACATGCTCGGCATGGTCTATCGCGAGATCCGCCAGGGGCTGATCGACATGGAGGCGATGTTCAAGCTCGTCGACACGCCAGCAGAAGTGGTCGATCAGCCGGGGGCGCCAGCGCTCAAGGTCAGCGGCGGCGCGGTACGGTTTGATGATGTCCGTTTCGGATACGATCCCGACCGCGAGATATTGAAAGGCGTAAGCTTCGCGATCCGCCCCGGCGGTACCTTGGCGGTTGTGGGCCATTCCGGGGCCGGCAAATCAACGCTCGCGCGCATTCTGTACCGCTTCTACGACGTGACAGGTGGCCACGTAACGATCGACGGACAGGATTTACGGCAGGTGTCGCAGGCGTCGCTGCGCGCTTCGATCGGCATCGTTCCGCAGGATACCGTGCTGTTCAACGACACGATCGGCTACAATATCGGCTATGGCCGCGAAGGCGCTAGTCAGGCCGAGATTGAGAAGGCAGCGAAAGGCGCGGCGATCCACGATTTCATTCTGTCGCTGCCGCTGGGCTACAATACCCGGGTCGGCGAACGCGGCCTCAAGCTATCGGGCGGCGAGAAGCAAAGGGTTGCGATCGCGCGAACCTTGCTCAAAGACCCGCCCGTCTTGATCCTCGACGAAGCGACCAGCGCGCTCGACAGCCGCACTGAGGCCGATATCCAGTCCACCCTGCGCGGCGTCGAGCAGGGCCGCACCACGATCGTGATCGCGCATCGGCTGTCGACCGTCAGCCATGCCGACGAGATCATCGTGCTCGATCAGGGCGCCGTCGTCGAACGCGGAACGCATGCCGGGTTGCTGGCGCGCGACGGGCTTTATGCCGACATGTGGGCGCGGCAGGCGCAGGAAGCCGAGGAGATGGAGGCGGCTTGAGCGCCGACCGCTCGATCAATCCCTTTGTCAGGACGCGAATATACGAGTCAGGTCGCGCGCGCCGTGCAGCACACGCACGACATGGACTTCGGTGGCCTGAAGCTGGAAGAAGATCAGATAGCGGCCATGTTTGGCAGCACGCAATCCGGGATGAAGATCATCGCGAGGCGGGAAGCTGGCCGGCCGTTCCGCCACTTTGAAAATGGACGCCTGGATATCGGTGACGAATGATCGAGCCCGCCCCGGATTGTCGAGGGCGATGTAATCGCCGATTTCGATCAGATCCTGCCGGGCGGCCGGCAATATGATGAGCCGCAACGTGGATCAGCTTTTTGCCGTATAGCGGGCCCGCAGTTCGGCAAAAACCTCTTCGGCAGGGATGCCGGGGCCACTATCCAATCCCGTTTTGATCGCCTCGCGCAGCGCCTCCAGATCCCGCAATTCGCTATCGCGCTTGCGGGTCCATTCCCGCAGCGCCTCCCGCACGATCTCACTGGTGGAGGCATATTCGCCACCTTCGACACTGTGCCTCAGGATCGCCGCCATTTCAGAGGGGACCGTGATCGTCATTCGCTCCGCGGCCATCAACGGCTCCTTTGCATACTTATGCATATAATATATGATCGCAATATTCGATGCGCAACGCTGGAATCATACCGCCAATCCGCTAAGAGCCGTTCATGCCATCCCCGCTCGAAGCCCTGCGATCGACCTTCGGATATCCTCAATTCCGTGGGCGGCAGGCCGATGTCATCGATCGGGTGATGCGGGGCGAGCATAGCCTGGCGGTGATGCCGACGGGGGCCGGCAAGTCGCTGACCTATCAGATCCCGGCCTTGTGCCGCGAGGGCACCGGGCTGGTGATCTCCCCCTTGATCGCGCTGATGCACGATCAGGTGCGATCGGCCGATGCCGCCGGCATCCGCGCCGCCGCGTTGACCTCAGCCGACGACAATCGCGACCAGACGATCGATCGCTTCCGCAATGGCGATCTCGACCTGCTCTATGTCGCGCCCGAACGCGCCTCTACCGAAGGCTTCCGGCGAATGATCGACCGGGTGCAGCTGAGCCTGATCGCGATCGACGAAGCGCATTGCGTATCCGAATGGGGACATGATTTCCGGCCCGATTATCGGCTGTTGCGCGGACTGGTCGAGGCACATGCCGATGTGCCGCGCCTCGCCCTGACCGCCACCGCCGACCGGCACACGCGCGCCGATATCCTCGCCCAGCTAGGCATCCCCGACGAAGGACTGATCCTCGCCGGTTTCGACCGCCCAAACCTGCGTTATGCGATTTCGCCGCGCGACGGAATTGGCCAGCAGCTCACCGACATGCTCGCGGAAAATCCGGGCCCCGGCATCGTTTACGCGATGACCCGCGACGCGACCGAGAAACTCGCCGCGCAGCTCGGCAAGGCCGGCCGGCCGACACGGGCCTATCATGCCGGGCTTGATGCCTCGGTGCGGGCCGCCAACCAGCGCGCCTTCGTATCGAGCGAGGATATGGTGATGGTCGCCACCGTCGCTTTCGGCATGGGGATCGACAAGCCCGACGTGCGCTTCGTAGCGCATGCCGGCCTGCCCAAATCGATCGAGGCGTTCTATCAGGAAACCGGCCGCGCAGGCCGCGATGGCGACCCAGCCGCAACCCATCTGTTCTGGGGGGCCGAGGATTTCGCCAAGGCGCGCCGCCGGATCGAGACCGATGTCGAACCGGCGCGACGCACCGGCGAGCGCCAGCGGCTCAATGCGATGGCGGCGCTTGTCGAGGCGCCGACTTGCCGACGGGCGATCCTGCTATCGCATTTCGGCGAACAACCGCCTGAACGATGCGGCAATTGCGACAATTGCCTTGCCCCGCCGAGCGCCGTCGACGCCAGCGTCGTGGCGCAAAAGCTGCTGTCCGCTGCCTTCCGCACCGAGATGCGGTTCGGCGTTACCCATCTGACCGACGTGCTGGCGGGGCGCGAAACCGAAAAGATCATCGGCTTCGGGCATAACCGGCTATCGGTGTTCGGCATCGTCAATGACGATGAACTGCGGCTGATCAAGCCGGTCGCCCGTGCCCTGCTCGCCCGCGACGCGCTGCGCGCAGACGAATTTGGCGGCCTATCCTTTGGCCCCGCCGCTCGCGCGATCATGAAGGGTGAGGAGCGTTTGTCGCTGGTGCTGCCGCCGAAACGCGAACGCAAGCGCAAGGAGCGCGGCGGCGCCTCCGCCGATTATCCGCCCGATCCACTGTTCGATGCGCTGCGCGCGCTGCGTCGCGATCTGGCCCGCGCGGCCGGGGTTCCGCCTTATGTGATCTTCCTCGACGCCAGCTTGCGCGAAATGGCCGCGCTCCGACCCGAAACAGCGGGTGGCCTTGCACAGATTTCCGGCGTAAGCGCGAAAAAACTCGAAAATTACGGCGACGCATTCCTCGCCGTGCTTCGCGACCATGCCGGCTGAGCCGGCTGACAAGGAGATTGGCATGTTCCGCAAACTCGACGACAGCATTTCGGTATCGGAGCAGATCACGCCGGCCGATGTCGAGGCGGCGGCGGCGCTGGGCTTCAAAATGATCATCAACAATCGCCCCGACGACGAGCAGCCCGGTCAGCCGGCCGGCGCGGACATCCGTGAAGCGGCGCGGGACCATGGCCTCGCTTATGTCGCCATCCCGATCACGCATTCCGGTTATTCGACTGCACAGGTCGATGCGATGCGCGATGCACTGGCCAAGGCCGACGGGCCGGTGCTTGCCTTCTGCCGATCGGGCACGCGATCGACTTTCGCCTGGGCACTTGCCCGTGGTGCGGATGGCGAGGATGCCGAGGTTCTGGCGACGAAGGCCGCGCAGGCCGGTTACGACATTTCCCCGGTGCGGGCGTTCCTGGCCGCTCGCTAGACTACTTTTCTCTGATCATCCTGTCGCCGTAAGCCGCGCCCAGATCGGCAGGTGATCGGAAGCCATTCGCGCGCGTTCCGAATGGTGAACGCCGCACGCGACGATGTGCAGATCGTGCGTCGTGATGATCCGGTCGAGGCAGCCCAACGGACGGCGGCTATGATAGCTGCGCCCGGTCGCCGCGATGCGGTGATCTGCCAAGAAATCGCGGATGCAGCCGCCATGGAGCGACCATTCGTTGAGATCGCCCATCATCACCGTCGGCATCGCATGGCGGCGCGCGCGGACATGGGCGAGGATCGCCCGCACCTGCTTGCGGCGCCACAGCCCCGACAGATCGAGATGCATGCCGACTACCCGCAGCATCGCCCCGTTCACCCGCAATTCGGCGAGAACGGCGCCGCGCGGCTCGATCGACGGAATCACGATCGGCTCGAAATCGAGCAGTTCGACGGAGGGGCGCAGCAGAATTGCATTGCCGTGCCAGCCAATCCCGCCGGGCCGGATATCGAACGGCACCGCGCGATAGTCGCCCCGTGCGATCAGCATTTCCGACGGGATCGCGCTCTGGCGAGCGCCAAAGCGCCGATCGGCCTCCTGTAGCGCCACCACATCGGCGCGCAATTCGTGGAGCACATCAAGCGTACGATCGGGCCGGCGGCGGCGATCAGTGCCGATTCCCTTGCGAATATTGTAACTGGCGACGGTGATCATCTGTTCGTTTCAACCTTGAACGCTGCAACGCCCCGCGGCGACTCATGGCCGCTTAGCCGCGATAAAAAAAGGGCCGGTAGGTAAACCCACCGGCCCCGAGTGCGTTCGCAGGAGGAACGCCTGGAGGGGCCTGCCCGCAGGCAGGCCCCGAACTTGTCAATAATGGTAGGCGCGTTCGCCGTGCGAGGCGATGTCGAGGCCTTCGCGTTCCTCGTCCACCGAGACCCGCATCCCGATCGTCTTGTCGAGGATGAAGAACAGGATCGCGGAGATTCCGCCCGACCAGATCAGCGTGACACCGACGGCCTTCGCCTGGATCAGCACCTGAGCTGCATAGCCCGGGAAGCCGAACACCGCCGTGCCTGGTGTGGCGCCATAGTCGGCGATACCCTGACCACCCAGCGCCGGATCGACGAGGATGCCGGTCGCGAGTGCGCCGAAGATGCCGCCGATGCAGTGGACGCCAAACACGTCGAGCGAGTCGTCATAGCCAACCTTGTTCTTCACGAACGTGCAGAAGAAGAAGCAGAGCGGCGAAACGAGCAGACCGAGCACGACCGAGCCCATCGGGCCGGCAAAGCCAGATGGCGGCGTGATGGCAACAAGGCCCGCAACCGCACCGGTGACGGCACCGAGCAGAGACGGCTTGCCCTTGGCGATCCATTCAACGACAACCCACGACACCGCCGCCGCCGCAGTGGCAACAAAGGTGTTGATGAAGGCGACACCGGCGACGCCATTGGCTTCGAGGTTGGAACCGGCGTTGAAGCCGAACCAGCCCACCCACAGCAGGCTGGCGCCGATCATCGTCATGGTCAGCGAGTGCGGGGCCATCACGTCCTTGCCGTAGCCCGTACGCTTGCCGATGATGAGGCAGCCCACGAGACCGGCGATACCGGCGTTGATGTGAACGACCGTACCGCCGGCAAAATCGATGGCGCCCATCTGGAACAGATAGCCGGCATGGCCATTGGCGGTTGCATAAGCCGCATCACCCGCGAGCTTGGCGGTGCCGAGCGCGTCCGGACCATCCCAATACCACACCATGTGCGCGACCGGGAAATAGACCAAAGTCACCCACAGGATCATGAAGATCATCAGCGAAGAAAACTTCACCCGTTCCGCGAAAGCACCGATGATCAGCGCAGGCGTGATGCAGGCGAAGGTCATCTGGAAGCAGATATAGGCATATTCGGGAATGTAGATGCCGTTCGAGAACGTCGCCACCGTCGTGTTAGCGTCGACACCCTTGAGGAACATCTTGCCGAAGCCGCCGACGAAGGCATTGCCTTCGGTGAACGCCATCGAATAGCCGTACACAACCCACAGAACAGCAACGATGCTGACAATCATGAAAACCTGAGTCAGCACCGACAGCATGTTCTTGGTGCGGACGAGGCCGCCGTAGAACAGAGCAAGTCCGGGAACCGACATCATCAGGACGATCGCCGAGGAGACAAGCATCCAGGCGGTATCGCCCTTGTTGACGGTCGGGGCCGGGATCGGCGAGGCGGCAGCCGCCGCGGTCTGCGCCCATGCGGGCATAGCGGCGAGAGCGACGGCGGCCAGCGCGCCCGCTCCCAACGCAATCTTGCTAGAAAGCTTCATGTTTCCCCCTTTGCTCACAGCGCGACATCGTCGGTTTCGCCGGTGCGGATCCGCACAGCCTGCGCGACGTCGATAACAAAGATCTTGCCGTCGCCGATGGCGCCGGTGTTGGCTGACTGCTGGATCGCCTCGACAACGCGCGACGCCAGATCATCCGAGGTGGCAACCTCAACCTTGATCTTCGGAACCATGTTCGTGCTGTATTCGGCCCCACGGTAGATTTCCGTTTGACCTTTTTGCCGCCCGAAGCCCTTGACCTCGGTAACGGTCATGCCCTGCACGCCAATTCCGGACAGCGCTTCACGCACCTCATCCAGCTTGAACGGCTTGATAATGGCAATGACGAGTTTCATTCCGCCTCCCTTTTTTAAGCCCGATTGTGCATCGCAATAATCGTGCCAGATCGGAAGCAGGCGGAATCGCTACAGGAAAATCATTGCAGGACTGGAGCAGCGCAAACGACGAGCCCAGCGTTTAATCAGAAGTTAGCAGTTGCCCGATTTTTGGGCAGCGCCCGCAACAACCAGAGCTTCAATCTCGGGCAAGGCGGCCTTCACCGCGCACCAACCGATGTCGATCAGCTCGGCAGCCTTGGTGAAGTCGTGGATCTCGACATGCCCCACGGGCAGGGTCAACGCCAGGTCAGGCGGATCGATAGCCAGCGAATGGCGCGCGAGCTCGGCCATCAGCAGCATCGTCGACGCGCGCACCACCGCCATCGTCGAATGCACGCCCGCCGGCCGCGCGCGGATCGCCGAGGATACACCGCGACCGTGATAATCGCCCTGCAAATTGACCGAAAGGACCGGCAGCGTGGGTGCGATCGCTCGCGCAGCGGCTACGGGCACCGGCATCACGACGCCGCCATCGACCAGAAAATGCCCGTCGCGCTGCACGGGCCGAAACAGGCCGGGGATCGCGATCGACGCCATGATCGCCGGCACCACCGGCCCGCGATCGGTGATTACCGCCGCCCCCGACACCAGATCGGCCGCGACTGTCGCCGCTGGCATCCACAGATCCTGAAAACGGATTTCGCCCAGATGGAGCTGCAATTCACGGGCGATCGTGCGCCCGCCAAGCACCGCCCCGCGCTTCATGTGCAGATCGAGATAGGTGAGGATGCGCAGCCAGCTTGTCGATCGCGCGATATGTTCGAGTGCGTCGAGCCGTCGCGCCGCGAAGCAGACCGCCGCCAGCGCGCCGATCGAAGTGCCGGCGACCGCCTTGATCGGGATCTTCGAATCCTCCAGCGCGCGCAGCACGCCGATATGCGCCCAGCCCAACGCGGCCCCGCCCCCCAGCGCGACCGCAATCGCCATGTTACGCTGCCGTTCCGCCCACGGTGAGCGCGGAGATCATCACAGTAGGCTGGCCGACCCCAGCCGGCACCGACTGACCACCTTTGCCGCAGATGCCAACGCCCTCGTCAAGCGCCATGTCGTTGCCGATCGCCGTCACCTTGGTGAGCACCGAAGGCCCATCGCCGATCAACGTCGCGCCCTTGATCGGCACGGTGATCTTGCCATTCTCGATCTTGTACGCCTCGGTGCACGAGAAGACGAACTTGCCGCTGGTAATATCGACCTGCCCGCCGCCGAAGCTCTTCGCATAGATGCCATTGCCGGCGCGGGCGATGATTTCGGCCGGATCGTCATTGCCGCCATACATGAAAGTGTTGGTCATCCGCGGCATCGGCGCATGCGCATAGCTTTCGCGGCGGCCATTGCCGGTGGGGGCGACCCCCATCAAGCGGGCATTGAGCCGATCGTGGATATAGCCCTTCAATATGCCGTCCTCGATCAGCACGTTGCACTGGGTGGGGGTGCCCTCGTCATCGATGGTCAGCGATCCGCGGCGATCCGCGATCGAGCCATCGTCGACGACGGTCACGCCGGGGGCCGCCACCCGCTCGCCGATCCGGCCGGAAAAGGCCGATGTGCCCTTGCGGTTGAAATCGCCTTCGAGGCCGTGGCCGATCGCCTCGTGGAGCAGCACGCCGGGCCAGCCGGGGCCGCACACCACCGTCATCTCGCCGGCGGGAGCGGCGACAGCATCGAGATTGACGAGCGCCTGGTGCAGCGCCTCATCGATCGCACGGTTCCAGGTGACGGGTTCAAACAGCCGATCGTACAGGAAGCGGCCGCCGGTGCCGAAATATCCGGTCTCCCGCCGGCCATTCTGCTCGACGACGATCGACACGTTGAGCCGCACCAGCGGCCGCACGTCGAACGCCACGAAACCATCGGGCCGAACGATCTCGACGACGCTCCACGAGCCGGAGATGCCGACCGACACCTGCACGACGCGCGGATCGCGCGCGCGCGCCGCAGCGTCGACCTCCTGGCACAGGGCCACCTTCCGGGCGAAGGGGATCAGACTGAGCGGATCCTCGCCCGTATAGAGCGCACTGTTGGTGCGGCGCGGGGCCGGCGAACGGCCGGCCTTCGCGGGATCGAGCAAAGTCATCGTCTCGCCCGCGCGGCGGATCGCCGATTCGGAGAGTTCATTGGCATGGGCGAAGGCGGTGGTTTCGCCGGATACGCCGCGCAGGCCGAAGCCGGCCTGGGTGTTGAAATCGGCGGTCTTCAGCCGCCCGTCATCGAAGCCGAAGCTCTCCGACGCCATATATTGAAGGTAAAGCTCGCCATCGTCGCAATTTTTCAGCGTTTCGGTGGTCACACGCAACGCCGCGTCGGGATCGAGCGTGTCGCGATAGAGGAAGCGGCGGGGATCGGAGAGCATGATGGTCATGCCACAGATATAGGCGCCTTAAGCGTGCGATCCAGTATGATCCGCAGGTCCGCCGATCAAAATGAAATGCCGGTCGCAATAACCGCAATCGGCCGCACCCGATTCGTCGATCTGGATGAACACCCGCGGGTGGCCGAGAGCGGCCCCGCCCGGAATATCGCTGGCGCCGTCGCAGGATATGCGGGCCGTGGTGACGCGGACGGTTTCGGGCATGTTGGCGGGCGCGGTGCTCATGAGCAGCCGATTAGCAAGCGCCGGGGCGGCACGCAATCCGGGGATGCGCGATCATGCCGATTGTGAGAGAGCCCCGATCAGACGGACAAGACCTCAACCGAGCGCCGCCGGGCGGCTGCGACAAGGTCGTTATCGCATGATGCCAAAGGCCACCGTTTTCGCACGGCGAGCTCGAGATATGCGGCGTCATAAGGCGTGAGGCCTTGTTCGCGCGAAAGCGTATGGGTTGCACCCCAGGCGTGGATATCCGTTTCGTCATCGATGGCGAGCCCCAGACGCTCGAGACGAGTGAGCGACTGATCGACAAAAGCTTCGTCGCAGCGGCCGCGGCGGACTGCGTTGCGGAGCACATTCGCGACTTCCAGCCTCCACAAAGACGGGACGACCGCGCCTTCGGCGACGATACGTAACAGGACATTATGCGCGGCTTCGGTGCGCTCATCCTCGAACAGCCAGCTAATCGCCATCGATGCATCGAGGACGACTGTCACCCCCGCCGTCCCTCGTCGAGCAAATCCCTGATCGACAGGCCGCCGAGCGAACGCGCCTTGCTTTCGGCGATGATTTCAGCCGCCGCATTCTCGGCATCCCTGCGGCTTTGGGCGTGTGCGGCCGACCGACGAATGAGGATATCGCCATCCTGGGTTTCGATCTCGACCTGCTCGCCATCACTCAGGCCAGATGCCCGTGCGACGTCGAAAGGCACACGAATGGCGAGATTTTTGCCCCATTTGCCGACGATCACCTGGGTCATTGCGATAGCTCCATGGCGTTTGGAATATTCTGGCATATCCCCAACCCCAAAGACAAGGCAATTGCGGCATCATCGACGAACGGATGTTACCGCGCCATCGCCCGCGCCATGCCGCCAAGCGCGTCGCCCATCCGCCGCCCGAGGTTGAAGTCCACTTCGGATTCGGCGATCGCCCGCGTCATCGCATCAATCCACTGGTCCGCCGTCGTCGCTTCGATCGCCATCCTGCCGTGCGCCGACATGATGCAGGCCCCCGGCCGCTGCGCGAACCAGTCGCGCGGTCCGCCGAGCCAGGCGCTGAGAAAGCCGGCCAGCGAATCGCGCATCGGCGCGAGATCGGGTGCATGGAGCGCGCGCAGATCGGCGTAACGATCGTCCTGTTCCATCAGATCGTAGAAGCGATCGACGATGGCACGCACGACACGGGCGCCACCGATCATCTCATAAGGCGTCCTCGACAGGATCGCGGTATCGGCCTCGGCCATTCTCTCACCGTCCTTTTATGCAAGGGTAGTGCGTGCACATGGCATCGGCAGACTCCCCGCGCTTTGATTCAGGTCATGATCGTGACGACGAACGGCCCGAATTTTCAGATGAGGGGCCAGCCGGCCGATGGTGTCTCAGGGGCAGAAGCGAGTTCCTCGAGAGATTTGCTTTGCCCACCCGAACACCTCGGTTTGCGCCGGGACAAAATGCGGGCGAGGCGCCACCGCAACGCCACCCCCTTGCCGGATCGCAAGGGAAATGGAGCAACATCATGTCCTTTGCCCTTTCCAACACCCTGCCTCCCCACCGGGCTTTGATCCTCGCCGCGATCGCTCTCGCGACGTCGGGTTGCCAGAGTGGCCCCGCCGCACGATCGGGCTTTCTCTCCAGCTATGCCACCCTGCCCGCGCCGGAAAAGAACAGGAAAGCGTCAGCCTATCATCGCGACGACGCGGCTTCGGATGCGATCCGGACGGTCTTCATCCAGCCCGCCGAGATCGCTCCCGACATCGAAACAAAACTGACCGCCGAAGAAAAGGCCATGGTGCTGCACGAGGTCAACCGGCAGATCTGCTTCGAGATCAGCGAGCGCTTCCTGATCGCACAGACGCCCGGCCCTGACGCTTCGACGATCAGGACCGCAATCGTCCGCCTGCAATCGAACAGCCGGGTTGGCTCGGTGGTTGCGGCGGCCGTCGACTTCGTCAATCCGGTGCCGGTCGTCAAATTCCGCCTGCCGTCATCGACTGGCGGCCTTGCCGTCGAATCCGAATTGCTGGCGCCCGACGGTCGGCAGGTCGCCGCGATGCTGTGGGCGCGTAATGTGGAGATCGCCGGCCGGACCAAGCCGTCCCTGTCGCGCGCGGGTGATGCCCTGCAACTCGCCGAGCCGCTGGGCGACACCGTCGCCAAGGCTTTTGCGAGCGAAAATCGTCCGAAGATCAAGACGGACAAGCCTGGGCCCTGCGACCATTTCGGATCACGCAAAAACATCGGCCGAACCGTTGCCAACGGCTTTGTGGGCGGCGTCACCGGTCTCTATATGCCCCAGGTCGCCGGGACGAGTGTTTCACAGAAGGAAACGCTTGACTGACTCGCCCGGAGAGTCTGTTTGCAAATGCGCCTTTGGCGCATTTGCAAACAGACTCTGACGCCAAGGCCTGATCTCAGAACATATAGCCCAGCTTGACGCCATATGTTGCCGGTTTCGAATAAGTGACCGCCGTCGCGGTTCCCGAAATCAGGATGCCCGCAATATAGGTCTCATTCAGGATATTGTTTCCCCAGATCGTCAAGCGCCAGCGCTGATCCGGCGTGGTATAGCTCATGCTGCCGTTGACGACGGTGAAGGCCGGCTGGACGGTGTTGCTCGAAACGTCATGGTACATCTTGGCGGTATAGGAGCCGGTGACGTTGACGGTCAGCTTGCCGCCATTGGCGATCGCCGTCTCATAGGCGACGGTGCCGTTCGCCTGCACCCGCGGCGTGCGGATCATCGGATGGCCAGAGGCATCGAAGATGAACGACGTGTTGCCACCGATCGGAACCCCATTGGCGTCGGTGGTCGGACGGAAGCCCTGCGCGCCGGGGAAGCTTTTATACTCGCCATGGACATAGCCCAGGCCGCCGCGCAGCGTCAGGCCCGCCAGCGGCCGGGCGGTGACATTGGCTTCGAAGCCGTAAATCTCCGCCTTGGCCGCGTTGCGCAGGATCAGCGTCGTCGGAGTCGTGCCGAACGAGAGCTGCTGGAGGTTCTTGTAATCATAATAATATGCCGCTGTGTCGAACGAAAATACCGATGACAGCGAACCCTTCATGCCGACTTCGAATGCGTCGACGGTTTCCGGCTTGACCGCGTCCACCTGCAGGCCGTTGGAGTTGAACACGCCGGACTTGAAGCCCCGGCTGTAGCTTGCATAAGCATTGAGCGTGGGCGTGACCGCATAACGCAGCGCGACGCGGGGCGTGAAGCTCGAAAAGGATTCCGACGGGCTGACCTGGGCCGCCGTGTTGGGCAGGCCGGTGGCAACGACGATGGTCGTACCGGTATAAGAAGGCCTGTCGTTACTGTAGCGACCGCCCGCAACCGCGGTCAGCCGATCGGTGATGCGGTAGGTCAATTCGGCGAAAACGGCATAGGCCTTGATGTCGACGTCGGGAATGAAGCGTCCCGCGGTGAGCGGCGGCGAATCCGACGGCACGAACAGGCCGCCGAACGTATTGCTCCTGAAAAAGCCATGTTCCCTGTAGTAGGTTCCCCCCACCAGCCAGCTCAACGGGCCCTGGTTCGTCGACGTCAGCGTCAGATCCTGCGAGACCATGTCGGTGCCGAAATTGATCTTCGTCTGCAGGTTCGCCGCCGGCGTAAGATCGGAGTCGGTGAAGACGAACTGCCGCGCATTCGAGAAGGCGGTTAAAGACGTCAGCTTCGCGAAGCCCAGATCATGCTCGATGTTGAGGCTGCCGCCATAGACCTTCACCTGATTGACGTTCTCCACGGTGAGCGCCGACGTATTGGGTTCATTGGCGAGGAGAATGTTTGGGACGGTCCTGCGGATCACGGTATTGCCGTTGAGCGGCTGGTTGCCGAAGCTGCTGAGATCGTTGCTCCACCGATAATAGCCGCTGACGAGAATCTGCGTCGCAGGATCGGGCTCGAACAGCAGCTTGCCGCGCACGCTGTGCGAGCGGAGATAGCCGACATCGCGGTTGAGGAAGATATCGCGGCGGAAACCGTCATTGCGCGTGAAATTTCCGGACAGGCTGACAGCCAACTTGTCGGACAGCGGGGTGGAAACGAAGCCGTTCAGCTCCACTTCGTTGAAGCGGCCATAGCCGACGCTGAACTTGCCGGTCGCCGCATTGAGCGATGGCTTGAGCGTGGTGATGCTGATCGCGCCGCCTGCGGCGTTTCGGCCGAACAGCGTGCCCTGCGGACCCTTGAGAACTTCGATCCGGTCGATATCCTCGAAGCGGAGAAAGTTGGCGGCCTGGAAAGGCTGATAGACACCATCGATATAGATGGCGACGTTCGAACTGTCGCCGACCGACCCGCCGGTCGAACCGATGCCGCGGATCAGCGGCTGCGCGGATGAACCGAATTGCTGAAAATTGAGGCCGGGCGTAACCTGCATCAGCCCGCGCGCATCGGTGACACCGGTCTTGGCCAGGCTCTCGCTGTTGAAAGCGGTGATCGAGATCGGCACATCGCGCAGCAACTCGCTGCGGCGCTGCGCGGTCACGATGATGTCCTGCGAGGAGGGTTCCTGGGCCGGGCTTTGTGCATTCGCGGCCGATGCCACCGCGGGGGCGGCCTGAGCATAGACCGCGCCATGCGCCGCGCAGGCGGCCACGGCGCCAAGCAAGGCTGTTCTGGGCATGTTCGGCATATATCCTCACCTTTTATTGTTATTCTTTATGTTGTTCTGGTTGCCGGGCCTTCGTTGGCCTCTCGCAACCACGCCTTCAAATATTTTGGCTTCGTCGTTGCCATATCGGCCGATATGGAACCGCGAAGCATCGAACTTGAAGCGGCCCATTTCCGAACGACACGACAACAAAAATCAAGCGCGAACTGGTTGAAGGATAATTCATGCCGCCCAGGCATCGCCGGGATTCGGCATCTTCCACAGCAAATATATGGGTGCTTTTGTGTGAGCACCCCCTTTGGGAAGGTCATTTTGCCATAGCCTGACGTTCGGTTACTTCCCCAGATCTGGCTTGGGTAAGCCAGTGAACTTCATCTGGCCGATGATCTGATGACTTGTGCGGACGCGACTCCGGCGCGGACGGGGCGGACAGGCAGCCCGCTGCGCCGCGTTGCTTCCCTCTCAGCCGGAACCGCGAGCCCATGCCAGCGCATCGCCCACGCGCTTATCACGCATGGCCGCAAAATCGGCGAGCCGACTTACCAGCGTTGCCACCATTGAGTAGCCACCTCAGCCTCCTCCGGATCGCTATCATCCGCATCGGCTCGCAATGCCGTGGTCGCGCTGCCCGCGACGGCGGCGCGAACCTCCCGTTCGATACGGTCGAGGCCGTCATACTCCGGCCAGAACCGAACACCGGCAACCGCGCGATGGCGCAGCTCGGTAACGAGATTCAGGGTGAACTGCGGATCGCCATCATAGCTGTCGGGCAATTTTTCCATGCTGTCGGCAAGCGCAGCGACGTCGGTTGCGGGAAAATCGCGCAACATTTCATCGGCCTCCGACCGGGCCCAGAATTCCGGTGTATCCCAAAGGCGGCTCATGACTGAACTCCTCGCTCGTTTCGCGGTGGAAAGCGGCGGCCTGCCCGGCGGCTACCTCCTGATCCGATTACGCACTGAAGCTGGAATAGAACAAAAAGAGAACATTGTCCAGCCACAGCAAGCGGCGGTCATTTTCGCGGCAAGGGTCAGCCCCAACCGTTAGAGAACGGGGTGGCAAGAATCGACCGGAAAGGAGAGATGCGGCACTCGGCTCCCGGATGACCGGAGCTAGAAAATCCAGCCGTTCATGATGACCAGCTGAGATCGGGAGCAGCAGAGGATCGCGATCGGGCGACCTGCCTGCTGGGGCGAAGTCGCTGCTCGATCGGCGATCTTGGGTGGATTGCGCGGAACGACCGAATCCAGCGACGGCAGCCGCCCCGACTCTCCTGCCCCGGTTCGCAGCTCGCGACTAATTGCCGTCCGCGTCGACCGTGAACACGACAGGCTTGCCTCGAGACGCGGGCTCCCACCCAGCCAGTAAAGCTGCACGAATTCCCCGAGAAACAATAGCGTCACTCACCTGGAGACGGCCCCGCTGCAGCCCCTTCAACAAGCGTTTCGGCGGGGGAAATTCCAGCAATGCTCCGCGCTGTGTGTCTTTCTGCAGCAAGGCGACTGTCATGCCCTTCCAGCCTTCGGACTCGGCCCATTGCGGCTCGCTCCGGAGTTCCCACTCATATTGGAGCCCATCGACGTCGACGATACCGGCAAGCCTGTGAATTTTAGTCATGTCGACACGCCTAGCACGTCTTCGTCTGCAAACCAGTCGATTGCGGTCGCTTGGAAGGCATCGGGACGAACGCCCGCGTTTATGGCCCCACCCAACTCATCGTCGACGGAAACCGACAGCGGCATTTTCCCGGCGGATCACCCGTCCGAAAACCCGAACGGAGCGATCGCCCGCCGGTAATCGTCGGGCAACAACTGCCGCCCGATCGGCGGCGCAGATCGGGCCGTGCATTCGGTGCGGTGGCACAGGCGGCAGCTCGTGCCGATCGGGGTGGGCTTGATCTCGCCCGCCGGCTGACCGCGCGTGTAGACCAATTTGCCGGCATGTTCGGCGGCGCAACCCAAAGCGATCGCGCGCTCGACCTTCGGCACGCCATATGCGCCGCCGCCCGCCGTCACCGTGCGCGCGATCGAAAAGAAGCGCTGGCCGTCGGGCAGTTCGAGCCATTGCGTAACGATCTCACGCGGCGTGCGGAAAACCTGATGGACCGACCAGAGCGGGCAGCCGCCGCCATGGCGCGCGAACGGGAAGCCGGCACCGTCGAGCCGCTTCGAAATATTGCCCGCCGGATCGACCCGGATGAAGAAGAAGGGCACGCGTTCGTGGCCGGGCTTCTGCAAAGTCGTCAGCCGGTGCGCGGCCTGTTCGAAGCTGGTGCCGAATTGGCGGGCCAGCGCCTCAACGTCATAATGGCGCATCTCGACCGCCCGGGCGAAGGTCGAATAGGGCATCAGCAACGCCGCCGCCGCATAGCTGGCGAGCGCCTTGCGGGTCAGCCGTTCGCCGCCGTCGGTGGCGAAGCTCCCCTCCTTGAGCACCGCATCGATATCGCGGCGCATCTCCAGATAGGCGATCTGCAGCGCAAGCTGGAACGCCTGGCTCGGGCCGCTCAGCGTGTCATCGAGCAATACCTCGTCGCGGTGGCGATCATAGCGCCGGATCGATCCGACCATCACGTCGGGCGGCAGCCGGCGCACGCGCAGATTGTGGCGGGTCTTGAGATGCGCGATCAGCCCCTCCTGCCCGCCGATCGTCTGCGCCAGCCGCTCGGCGGCGTCGTCGAGCGCCGGAAAGCTGTTGCGCCGCGCCGCCAGGAAGCGCCGCGCCTCGGCGACCGGATCGGGCGCTTCGGCTACCCGCTCGCCGCCCGCGCCGCGATCGGCGAGCGCGAGCTGATCCTCCTGATAGGCGGTATAGAGGCGGAGCAACGCCTCGGTGACGCCGGGATAGGAGGTGGCGACATCGGCCGTCTCGAGCGGCGGCAGATCGATGTCAGTAAACATCGGATCCTTGAACACGCCTTGCAACCGGGCGGTATATTCGGCGCCGCCGTCGCCGGCGAGTTCGGACATATCCATCCGATAGGTCCGCGCGAGCCGCAGCAGCATGTCCGCCGTCAGCGGCCGCTGATTGCGTTCCAGCAGCGCGACATAGGATGGCGAGATATCGAGATCCGACGCCATATTGGCCTGCGTCAGCCCCAGGTCACGCCGCAGCCTTTTCAGGCGCGGGCCCATATAGACGGGGCGTTCATTGGACATAGCATGCTGCTCCGGACCGCATTGTCGTTACTATACAACTTTACACCAATTGTTTGTAAAGTGTTACAGCTAAACTTCGCGGCCTCTCTCGCAGCTGCGAGAAACGCCCTAATCGTCGTCCATCACATCGGCGATTCGAAGGCACAAGTCCATGTCGTACCAGGATACCATCACCCAGCTGAACACGCTCATCGCGAGCAAGAATGGCACATGGGACGGAATCAGCGCGGAAGCGGTAACCCGTATGCGCCTCCAGAACCGGTTCCGCTCGGGCCTCGATATCGCGCGCTACACCGCCGCGATCATGCGCCGCGACATGGCCGCTTATGATGCCGATCCGGCGAACTACACCCAGTCGCTCGGCTGCTGGCACGGCTTCATCGGCCAGCAGAAGATGATCTCGATCAAGAAGCATTTCGGCACCACCAAGGGCCGTTATCTCTATCTGTCGGGCTGGATGGTCGCGGCTTTGCGTTCCGAATTCGGGCCGCTGCCCGATCAGTCGATGCACGAAAAGACGAGCGTGCCCGCGCTGATCGAGGAGCTGTACACCTTCCTGCGTCAGGCTGACGCCCGCGAACTCGGCATGATGTTCCGCGAGATCGACGCCGCCCGCGATGCCGGCGACCAGATCAAGGAAAAGCAGCTGCTCGGCCAGGTCGAGAATTATCAGACCCATGTCGTGCCGATTATCGCCGATATCGATGCCGGCTTCGGCAATGCCGAGGCGACCTATCTGCTCGCCCGCAAGATGATCGAGGCCGGCGCCTGCGCGCTGCAGATCGAAAATCAGGTTTCCGACGAAAAGCAGTGCGGGCATCAGGACGGCAAGGTCACCGTGCCGCATGAGGATTTCCTCGCGAAGGTCCGCGCGTGCCGCTATGCGTTCCTCGAACTCGGCATCGAGGACGGCATCGTCGTCACCCGCACCGACTCGCTCGGCGCAGGCCTCACCAAGCAGATCGCAATCAGCAACGAGCCCGGCGATATCGGTGACCAGTATAACAGCTTCCTCGATTGCGAGGAGATCGATCCGGCGACCGCACGCAATGGCGACGTGATCCTGAACCGCGACGGCAAGCTGCTGCGCCCGAAGCGCCTGCCGAGCAACCTGTTCCAGTTCCGCCCCGGAACCGGTGCCGATCGCTGCGTGCTCGATTGCATCACCTCGCTCCAGCATGGCGCCGACCTGTTGTGGATCGAGACCGAGAAGCCACATATCGAGCAGATCGCCTCGATGGTCGATCGCATCCGCGAAGTCGTCCCCAACGCCAAGCTGGTGTACAATAATTCTCCCTCGTTCAACTGGACGCTCAACTTCCGCCAGCAGGTCTATGATGCGTGGGTGGAAGCCGGCAAGGACGTCTCGGCTTATGACCGCGCCAAGCTGATGAGCGTCGACTATGACGGCACCGAACTCGGCACCGAAGCCGACGAGCGCATCCGCACCTTCCAGAAGGACGGCGCGAAGCGGGCCGGCATCTTCCACCATCTGATCACGCTGCCGACCTATCACACCGCGGCTTTGTCGACCGACAATCTGGCCAGGGAATATTTCGGCGACGCCGGCATGCTCGGCTATGTGAAGGGCGTGCAGCGTCAGGAGATCCGCCAGGGGATCGCCTGCGTGAAGCATCAGAACATGTCGGGATCCGACATCGGCGACGATCACAAGGAATATTTCGCCGGAGAAGCCGCGCTGAAGGCCGGCGGGGCGCACAATACGATGAACCAGTTCGCGGCCTAACAAGGGTCACCCTGGGGAGGGTGCAGGCGGCCCGGGGCTTTCAGCCCTGGGCCGCTTTACTTTTGCGCCCCGGTCACGATGCGCAACGACCGCTGGTTACCATATAGACCCGGCTGGACATGCGCCGGGCACCGGCGATCGGACACGGCCAGCCGGTGCGCTGACGCCAATCCTCGGCACCGGCCGGCGTGGCGAGAGCATCGTGCGTGTCGACAACCAGAACCGCCGCCCCGTCGGCACCACCTGACGCGCTCCATTGCGGCACCGGACCATCCTTGCGCGTCGCCTCCTGCAGCACGCGCCGATGCCGGGCGGACCAGAACATGAACCGGCTCTGGTCGATGATCGCACCGCTTGTGCACAGCGAGACGATCGATGCGACGATCAGCGCGATGCTGATCCCGTTTTCGAGGCGCGCAGCGGCAAAGCGCGCGAAATGACTCAGGGCGATCAGGCTGCACGTCATGACCAACAGCGTCGACACCGCCATGATGACGATCAGCAACATGCCGAAGCCGGTGCTGAACCGCGACACTATCGCGATCAGCAGGGTCAGCAGCGCGGGCGCCATCGGGGTTTGCCAGAAGGGGCGGGTGCTCAGCTTGATCATTGTTGGCCCTTACAGATAATAAGCCTCTCCCCTTCAGGGGAGGTGTGGGGGTGGGGCCTCGCCTCCTCTGAAGCGCTGGTCTCGGTGAGACGCGGACGCCCCACCCCAACCCCTCCCCTGAAGGGGAGGGGCTTTTTCTTAACGTGTCTTCTCGTCCTCGAATAACGCCGCGAGTTGCTCGACCATCGTGCCGCCCAGTTGCTCGACATCCATGATCGTCACCGCGCGATTATAATAGCGCGTCACATCATGACCGATGCCGATCGCGATCAGCTCGACCGGCGAGCGATTCTCGATCCAGGCGATCATCTGCCGCAGGTGGCGCTCGAGATAAGAGCCGTTGTTGACCGACAAAGTCGAATCGTCGACCGGCGCGCCGTCCGAGATCACCATCAGGATCTTGCGCTCTTCCGATCGGCCGATCATCCGGTTGTGCGCCCAAAGCAGCGCCTCGCCGTCGATATTTTCCTTGAGCAGGCCTTCGCGCATCATCAGGCCGAGCGACTTGCGCGCGCGCCGCCATGGCTCATCGGCCTTCTTGTAGATGATGTGCCGCAGATCGTTGAGCCGGCCCGGCGACGGCGGGCGCCCTGCCCCCAGCCACGCCTCGCGCGATTGTCCGCCCTTCCAGGCACGCGTCGTGAAGCCCAATATCTCGGTCTTGACGCCGCAACGTTCGAGCGTGCGCGCCATGATATCGGCGCAGATCGCCGCGATCGAGATCGGCCGGCCGCGCATCGAGCCCGAATTGTCGATCAGCAGGGTGACGACGGTATCGCGAAACTTGGTCTCGCGCTCGATCTTGTAGCTCAGCGAATGGGCCGGGTTGATCACCACGCGGGCGAGCCGGGCGGCATCGAGCAGCCCCTCCTCCTGATCGAAATCCCAGCTCCGGTTCTGCTGCGCCATCAATTTGCGCTGAAGCCGGTTCGCAAGCTTGGTCACCGCGCCCTGCAGATGGACGAGCTGTTGATCGAGATAGGCGCGCAGGCGCGTCAGTTCGGCATCGTCGCACAGGTCGACCGCGGCGATCTCCTCGTCGAAGCGGGTCGTGTAGGGCTGATAGTCGAAGCCGGGCAACATATCCGACACCGGCCGGTTCGGACGGACAGGCATCATGCCCTCTTCGCCCTCGTCGCCCATATCGCTGTCGCTGTCGGTCAGCTGGTCCTCGTCGAGCTGGCTCTGCTCGCCCTCGTCATCCCCTTGTTCGGACTGTTCGGACCGCGTCTCCATCTGGCTGTCGCTGCTGCCGCCGGAATCGTCGCTCTGATCCTCCTCGTCCTGACCTTCGCTCTGATCCTCGCCTTCGTCATCCTCGCCGTCCATCGGATCGGTTTCGGGCACGGCGTCGGCATCGACGAGTTCCAGATCCTGCAGCAACCGCCCGACCAGCTTCGCGAAGGCGCGCTGATCGTCGAGCACGAGGCCGAGCGCGTCGAGATCGGCGCCCGCTTTCTCCTCGATCCACTGACGGACCAGCGACAGGCCCGGTACCGCGACGGCGGGCGGGGCATCGCCGGTCAGCCGCTCGCGCACCAGCAGGCCGATCGCCGTCGACAACGGCACCTCGTCACGATTGCGCGCGCGCACCAGCGGATCAGAGCGCAACTTGACGTCGAGCGCGTGCGACAGATTGGCGCGCACCCCCTCCATCGCGCGCGCGCCGAGCGCCTCGACCCGCGCCTGCTCGACGGCGTCATAGACGGCGCGCGCGACCGGCTCGGCGGGCGCCGAACGGTCGTGAATCTTCGCGTCGTGATGACGCAGCCGGAGCGCGAAGCCGTCGGCGAAGCCGCGTGCCTCGGCCACCTGCTGCGCCGGCAAGGTACGCGACGGCATCGGCACGCGAATCTGCTTGTAGGAAGCCGACGGCGCTTCCGCCGTGAAGTTCAGCTCCAGCTCGGGCTCGCGCGCGATCGCCCGCGCGGTGCCACCCAGCACGAGACGGAACGCCTCGATCGGCGACTGGTCGGCCATCAGCCGACCCGCATCGCGCGCCGCCGGGCTTCGTCGGCCTGCGTCATGCCTTGCCGACCACGCTTTCCGGCAGATCCTTGCCGAACACCCGCTGATAATATTCGGCCACCAGCGAACGCTCGCTTTCGTCGCATTTGTTGAGGAAGGTCAGCCGGAAGGCGAAACCGACATCGTTGAAGATCAGTGCATTCTGCGCCCAGCTGATCACGGTGCGCGGGCTCATCACGGTCGAGATATCGCCGGCGATGAAGCCCTGCCGGGTGAAATCGGCGACCTTCACCATATTGTCGACGATCTTCTTGCCGTCAGGCTTGTCATATTCGCCCGATTTGGCGAGCACGATCTGCGCCTCGGTCGCGGCCGGCAGATAGTTGAGCGTGACCACGATGTTCCAGCGGTCCATCTGGCCCTGGTTTATCTGCTGCGTGCCATGATAGAGCCCGGTCGTATCGCCGAGCCCGACCGTATTCGCCGTCGCGAACAGCCGGAACCACGGATTCGGCCGAATCACCCGATTCTGATCGAGCAGGGTCAGCTTGCCTTCCGCTTCGAGCACGCGCTGGATCACGAACATCACGTCCGGCCGGCCGGCATCATATTCGTCGAACACGATCGCGGTCGGCGTCTGCAGCGCCCAGGGCAGCAGGCCTTCGCGAAATTCGGTCACCTGCTGGCCATCTTTGAGCACGATCGCGTCGCGGCCGACCAGATCGATGCGGCTGATATGCGCATCGAGGTTGATGCGCACGCACGGCCATTTCAGCCGCGCCGCAACCTGTTCGATATGGCTCGATTTTCCGGTGCCGTGATAACCCTGCACCATCACGCGGCGGTTATAGGCGAAGCCGGCGGCGATCGCGAGGGTCGTGTCTGGATCGAACACATAGGCCGGATCGAGATCGGGCACGCGCTCATCGGCTTCGGAGAAGGCCGGCACCTCCATGTCGCTGTCGATCCCGAACATCTCGCGCACCTTCACCATCCGGTCGGGCGCATCCAGAATCGTCTCCGATCGGCTGTCGGGCTGGGTGTTGGGTAGATCGGTCATCACGAAACCTTTACTTCAAGCGAACGCCGGGCGGCTTTTGAGCTGCGTATAGGCGGAAATCACGTCCTGCAACGCCTTCTCGTGGCTACGGTCGCCGCCATTGCGGTCAGGATGGTAGCGGCGGACGAGCTCGGCATAGCGCATCCGCAACTGGCGGCGATCGCTATCCTTGTCGAGACCCAATATCTTCAAAGCGCGCCGATCGCCATCGGAGAGTTCGCGACCATCCTTGCGTGCACCGCGGCCGCCTGCAAATCGGGCGCCGATCGCATCGAGCGGATCGGTGAAATCGGCCCAGCGTGGACCTGTCTTCGGATTTGGCGAAAAGGCGCGGGTTTCGCGTTCCCAGCCGCCGAACGGCGTCTGCTCGGCCTCGATCTCGTCCGGGCTCATCCCGGCGAAAAAATTATAGCTGCTGTTGAATGCGCGGACGTGATCGAGGCACAGCCACTGCCATGCCCCTGGGCCGTCGAAGCCGTTGCGGCCGCCACGATCGGCCGGCGCGCGAAACTCGCCCGGCTGATCGCACCCTGCACGCGCGCAGGGCTGCGCCGAATCGTCGACGCGCCCGTGAAAACGTGTGTGCGCCCGGCGCCCGGAATCACCATCCGCCAATTTTCATGCCTTCGTTCAATTCCCGCCTCATTTTTCGTCGACCGCACTATATAGGCACGATGAACGATGTAACCACCGGGCCGATCGCGGCCGAAATCACCCGCCGCCTGACCGACGCGCTCGCTCCGTCGCATCTGCAGGTTATCGACGATAGCGACAAGCATAGCGGCCACGCCGGGCATGACGGATCGGGCGAAAGCCACTTCACGGTCGAGATCGTCGCACCCTCATTCAGCGGGCTCAACCGGGTCGCCCGCCAGCGCGCCGTCAACGCCGCACTGGCCGATCTGCTACGCGACAAGGTGCATGCACTGGCGATCAAGGCACGGGCACCGGAGGAAGTTTGAGTCGGTACGCGCGCCAGATCTCAGCCGTCATTCCCGCGAAGGCGGGAACCTATATACTCTGAAGCCCGAACCTCTTGCGGTTCTGACGTCATGGATTCCCGCCTTCGCTGGAATGACGAAAATAGGATCATAGTATCTTAGCCTCATCTTCCTCCACACCACAGGAACCCCGCATCCGCCCGCTCGTTTCAACAATCGTCCAGCCAAAGGAGACGGCTATGCTGAAATGGGCTCTTATCTTTCTGGTGGTCGGTGTCGTGATGGCCGCGCTCGGCTTTGGCGGGATCGGCGGCGCGTTCGTCGGTCTGGCCAAGATCTTGTTCTTCCTCGCGATCGCGATCTTCATCATCTTCGCTTTGCTGGCGCTGTTCGCGGGTCGAAAGATCAGCGACGCGCTGTAAAGAAACCTCCCGCTCGTCGTCCCTGCGAAGGCCCTTAAGTTCGCGCTTATGGCCCCTCGCAGGGACGACGCGTTTTGTTTTACGGCTTTGACCTCGTCCAATTGAGTTGATATCAACTTTATATGCGAACATCTGTCATGGATTCGCGCCATGACAGGTGCAGCATATGAAGGAGAATGAAGATGTCCGACTTGCATGGCCGCTTCGTCTGGTACGAACTGATGACCAAGGATCTCGAAGCGGCGCAACGATTCTACGGCGCGGTCATGGGCTGGGGGTCCCAGGATTCAGGGATGCCGGGCATCGACTACCGGCTGTTCAAGGTCGACGAAAGGCCCGTCGCCGGGCTGATGACGATACCCGAAGATGCGGCGAAGATGGGGATGCCGCCTAAATGGGTCGGCTATATCGGCGTCCGCGATGTTGACGCGCGCACGGCCGCCGTTGCCGAGGCGGGCGGCAAGGTCTTCAAGGCGCCGGAGGATATTCCCGGTGTCGGGCGTTTCTCGATCGTCGCCGATCCCCAGGGCGCGATGTTCGCGCTGATGACGGGCATTCCGCCCGAAGAGGGTGTGGAGCTGACTCCGAACGCGCCGGGACATGGCGCCTGGGCGGAATTGTTCGCCGGCGATGCCGGTGCGGCCTTCGATTTCTATGCCGGCCTGCTCGGCTGGACCAAAGGGCCCGGCTACGAGATGGGACCGATGGGGCTCTATCAATTGTTCGATGTCGGCGACCTTTCGATCGGCGGCATGATGAACAAGCCGGCGGAGATGCCCTTTTCGTCGTGGAACTATTATTTCACGGTCGATGGCATCGATGCTGCCATCGCGCGGGTGGGGGCAAATGGCGGCAAGGTCTGCAACGGCCCCAACGAGGTTCCCGGGCCCATGTGGGTCGCGCAGTGCAACGATCCGCAAGGCGCTTTCTTCGGGCTGGTCTCGATCGACAGATGATCCGGTATCGGCATCTTGCCGGGGAGGAATGCGCCGTATAGCCTTCGGCCATCCTCCCCATCGCAGGTGCCATAATGAAACCGAAGCTGTTTTCGTCGCTGGGCATTTCCCTGCTGCTGTTCGCGCCTCTCAGCGTCCCAGCAGCGGGCCCTGCCTTCGACCCTGCCCGCGTCAGCCAGGATATCAAGGCTCTTTCCGGCGACCCTTTCGAGGGCCGCGGCCCCGCTACGCCGGCCGAGCCCCGAACGATCGACTATATCGTCAGCCGCATGAAGGCGGCAGGACTCCAGCCCGGCGGACCGAAACATGGCTGGACGCAGGACGTTCCCTTGCTGAAGGCCGATATCGTCGGCGCGCCATCGGTGTCGCTGACGACCGGTGGCACATCGCAGGCGCTGACCCAGGGCAATGAGATTGCGGTCCGCGCCGCGCTGACCGGCCAGACCCAGGTCGACGTCGCAGGCGCGCCTCTGGTCTTCGTCGGCTATGGCGTCACCGCCCCCGAACGCAACTGGGACGATTATAAGGGCGTCGATCTGCGCGGAAAGATCATGGTCGTGCTCGTCAACGATCCCGATTTCGAAGGTGGGGAAGGCGATTTCGGCGGCAAGACGATGACCTATTATGGCCGCTGGACCTATAAATATGAAGAAGGCGCACGGCGCGGCGCAGCCGGCGTGCTTGTGATCCACGAATATGCGCCCGCTTCTTATGGCTGGGCGACGGTCAAAAATTCGAACACGATCACCAATTTCGATATCGTGCGGACCGATCCGAAGGCCACCCATACGCCGATGGAGGCGTGGATTCAGCGCGATCTCGCGGTCGACCTGTTCAAGGCTGCGGGCATGGATTTCGACGCGATGAAGAAGGCCGCGCAGCGCCGCAACTTCAAGCCGGTGGCACTCGGCACCACCCTCACCGCGCATTATGGCGTGAAGACCGAAACCATCGTGTCACACAACATACTCGGTCGCCTGCCCGGCGCGAAGCATCCGGGCGAAACTGTGATCTATTCGGCGCATTGGGACCATCTTGGCATCGGCCTGCCGGATGCGAAGGGCGATCGCATCTATAATGGCGCGCGCGACAATGCCTCGGGCATCGCGACGATGATCGAACTGGGCCGCGCCTTTGCGAAGGCGCCACGCACCGATCGTTCGATCGTCTTCCTGGCGGTGACAGCCGAGGAGAAGGGGCTGCTCGGATCCGAATATTATGGCGCCAACCCGGTCTATCCGCTCGCGACGACGGCCGGCATGATCAATATGGACAATATCATCGGCGAAGGCGCCGCGAAGGATTTCACCATATCGGGCGTCGCCAGGCTCGGCCTGCTCGACATGCTGGTGGCCGAAGGCGGCAAGCTGGGCCGCACCTACACCCCCGACCCGCGCACAGAGACCGGCGGCTTCTATCGCTCCGATCATTTCTCAATGGCGAAGCAGGGCGTGCCGGCCATCTCGTTCAAGCCGGGGCTCGATCTGCTGAACGGCGGCGTGGTGCGCGGCAAGGCGCTGAGCGATGCCTATACGAAGGAACGTTATCACCAGCCCGCCGACGAATGGAGCGCGACATGGGATCTATCCAGCGTGACGCCCGATCTGACCCTGCTCTACAATACAGGCCGGGCGCTTGCCGATAGCCGGGCCTGGCCGAACTGGAGCAGCGATTCCGAATTCAAGGCGACGCGGGACAAGAGTGCGGCGGAGCGGAAGTAGCTACGGCCTTTTCCGCCTCCCCTGAAGGGCCAGGCTTGGGAGTGGGGCAGAGCCGCATACGGTGCGCTCGTGGAGAGCCCCCACCCCAACCCCTCCCCTGAAGGGGAGGGACTTATCCCTACATGCCGAGGAAATCCCGCTTGCCGATCGGTACGCCAGCGTGGCGCAGCAGGGCGTAGGCCGTGGTGATGTGGAAGTAGAAGTTGGGCAGGACGAACTGCAGCAGATAATCCTGCCCGATGAACGGAAACTCCTGCTCGCCGGCCTTGAGGGTCACCGTTTTCTGTTCGCTGCCGTCGATCTGATCCGCGCTTACGCTCTCGACGAAGGCGATGGTCTTGGCGATCCGCTCCTGCAGTTCCGGAAACGTCGTTTCTGTATCCGGGAAGCTCGGTATTTCGATGCCGGCCAGCCGCGCAACGCCGCCCTTGACGACATCGGACGCGACCTGCACCTGCTTGGCGAGCGGAAACATGTCTTCGGCGAGACGGGCTTCGGTCAGGGTGGCGGGATCGATGCCCTTTTCCCCGGCAAATGCCATGCCCTTCGCCAGGATCTTCGACAGCGCCGAAAACTGGTGCACGACGGGGGGAACGAAAGCCTGATACATGGATAGCGACATGATGGTCCTCACATGATGATCGCCCGATCCGGACGACGTACCGATCGGTACCATCCTGTTATAGGCTTGTCACGCCCTCACGATCGCGTCGGCGATGCTTCGTCGAAAACATGGTGCCGGCCGCTCGGCGAGATTACGGTCAGCGGCCCCCAACGAACAATCGATTTGAACAGTCGATCGAGCAAGAACACTGATGCTCCTCCGCTCTCATGCGAAAGCGGAATGGCCGCTCACGGCCAATCAACGGCCCAACATCATTCGTTGCGGAGTGCCTCCATCAACGTGTCGATGTGGATGAAGGCAAAAGCCACCGAACTGTCGGCCACGCCATAAGGCACGAACAGCCACTCGCCATATTTGAGCGCGCCGCACGTATAGACCACGTTCGGAACATAGCCTTCGCGATCCTCGTCGGCCGCCGCCAGCAGAGGCTCGCGCGTGCGCCCGATCACCTTCGACGGATCATGCTTGTCGAGCAGAACCGCGCCGATAGAATATTTGCGCATCGCCCCGACGCCATGGGTGAGCACGAGCCAGCCCTCATCGAGCTCGATCGGCGACCCACAATTGCCGATCTGCACCTGTTCCCAGCCATATTGGGGCGCGAGCAGCAGTTCGCCCTCGCCCCAATAGTCGATCCGGTCGGATTTGATCAGGAACAGATTTTCGCCGTCCTGCCGGCCGATCATCATATATTCGCCGCCGATCATGCGCGGGAACAGCGCCATGCCCTTGTTGCGGGCCGCCGGGCCGCTCATCGGCACGAGCACGAAGGTGCGGAAATCGGTCGTGCGCAGCAGTTCGGAACGGATCGTCGTGCCATTATAGGCTGTATAGGTGCCGAGCCATTCCACCTTGCCATCGGCATGAACGAAACGCACGAGCCGCAGATCCTCGAGCCCGTTCTTCTGCGCCTCCGTCATCGGGAAAAGCACGGTGCCGGACAGCGATGAATCGCGATGGCGGTGAATCTCGACCGCCCCATGGCCCAGTTCGATCGCACTGTCGGCAGCGGTCGCAAACGGCGGTTCGGGCATCAGGTCGAAAGTCGCGCCGGGGCCCAATATGCCCTCGCGGAAGGCGACCGAGCTGATATGCCCCTCACCGACGGCTCGCAGCGACATTACGATCCGCACCGCACCCTTGCTCAGCCCAGACTGATCGGGGTGAGGAACGATGCTGGGGTTCATCAGCGCCGCGGCGGCATAGCTATATTCGTGGCAGAAGAAGGCCCCGATCAACTGCTTCTTGTCTTCCGACAGCGTATCGCCCTGGAGTTTCAGACCGGCCTCGACCTGCGCATAGCGGCTCATGAAGACATTGCGGGTCTGCCAATGCCGCAGATCGAAATCGCGCAGCACCAGTTCGAGCTCCGACGACGCCGTCGTCTCGTCGAGCGCAATCACCCAATCGACGATGCGCCGCACACGGCCCCGGCCGCCGTTAGCAGCGGCCTCGATGGCAATATGAAACGGGCGCACCACAACGCGCGCCGGATCGGCTTTGAGCCGCAACGGGCAATGGATCAGATCAAACAAGCTTTAAGGTCCAGACCCGCTATTGGTGGCGGCGTTACGACGCCATGGTCAACCGCTTATTGCTCGTCATCTCCCGCTTGGCAAATCGCGCCATCGCACAGGTGGCGAATTGAAATGCCAAAATCGATTCCGCGCCCTGATTACGATTGGTGCGATCGCTCATCAGCCCATCGAAACAGCCGCCGGTTTCGGGCAGGCCGATCGGCAGGCCGACATCATTGTCGCCGAGATACCAGTTCCACGCACGATCGGCAGCCGCTTTCCAGCGCTGCTCACCCGTGACCCGATAAGCAAGGAGCATCGCATCTATCGTCGCCCACGCTTCCAGCGGCTGCTGGTCAAACAAGGCCGGAAATGCGTGGTCGTGTCCGAAACTGTCGGTTCCGACCGCGCGAAACTGACCGTCCTCATTCGTCTGAACACCATCGATCCATCCCAGTGCGGCAACGCCATCCCGCAACATCGCCGGATCGTCGAGCCGCAATGCGGCCCGGATCAGCGCTTCCGGCAGGCGGCTATTGTCGTAACTCAGCACCGATTCGAACCAGATCCAATCGTCGCGCCGTTGCTGAATGAGCAACGCGTGCAAGCGGCCGCCAAAATCGGCGATGATCGCGCGGGCAACGACATGGCCGGCATGGGCTTCCAAGACGGCGTCCGCCGCCAATATCGCGAAGGCCCAGGTGCGCGGGCTTCCCAATGCGCGAACATGGGGAGCGACTTGATCGAACAGGTGCAGACCCCAGCGCCGTAGTTCGGGCGAACGCGCCTCGGATACCGTCACACCGAGCGCCCACAACGAGCGGCCGAAGCTGTCATCCGATCCGACGCTTTCGAGCCAACCGCGATCGAAACCCATGAAATTGCGGAATCGGCCTTCGTTGCCGTTCCAGGCATGTTGCACGAACGCCGCATAGATCTCGGCGAGCTCATCAGCGCGGGGTACAAGCTCGCCGTCAATCCGGTGCATCAACATCAGCGCGCGACAATTATCATCGACGCAATAGCCATGATTCCGATCCGGCACCGTAAAGATCGCATGCTGCAGAATTCCGGTGCCGTCCGTCATCCGCTCGACCGCATCCAACCTGGGTTCAAGCGGAGATGACGGGCGCGGTCCCCGCGGGAACTTCAGCGGATTTCGCCGCACCGCATCCTCGCAAATCGCGACATAGCTTTCGGCGAGCCGCGGCCAGAGCATGGTTCGCCCGATCGCCCATGCGCGATGCCGCAGCGAATCGAGATGCGCCGGATCGTCGAGCAGTTCGGACACAGCAGCCGCGATTGCGGAACTGTCGGCAAAGGGCACGAGCTTGCCCACACCATCCGCGAGCAATTCGCTGGCATGCCAATAGGGGGTAGAGACGACAGGCTTGCCGAGTGCAATCGCATAGGAAAGCGTGCCAGAGGTGATCTGCGCCTCGTTGAGATAGGGCGTCACATAAATGTCGGCCGCCGCGATATAATCGAGTAGTCGCTCCTGCTCGACGAAATGGTTGTGGAAGACCACATGATCGGCCACCCCCAGTTCGGCGGCCAGCACACTCAGGCTCTCGCGATATGCCTCACCCTCACGCGCGAGCAAGTGCGGATGGGTGGCGCCCAAAATCACATATGTCAGATCCGGATGTTTGCTCACGAGACCGGGTAGCGCCCGGATGACATGCTCGATGCCCTTGTTCGGCGACAGCAGGCCCATGGTGAGCATGATCCTGCGCCCCTCGAAGCCGAACCTGCCCTTGAACAGATCAGAATCGGCAAGCGGGCGATCGGGAACGCCATGCGGCACCACCGCTATCCGATCGGCAGGCACGCCGTGGACGCGCTGCAGCAATTCGCGGCCCTTTTCGGCCATGACGATCAACTTCGCTGCCCGGCGCACGATCGCCTCAATGACGGTGCGCTGATCGGTGTTCGGATGTTCCAATACAGTATGGAGCGTCACCACCACGGGGGCATCGACCCGATCGAGAAGGCGTAGCAGGTTCATGCCGGCGGGGCCGCCGAAAATCCCATATTCATGCTGAATCAGCACCGCATCGGCGCCGCTGGCATTGATGGCACGCGCCGCTTCGGCGTAATCCGTGATATCATCCTGGTGGATTTCGCAGCACACTTCCGGCGGATAAGCGTAATTTCCTCCGGCATCCGTCATCGCATAGGCATCGACCGCCAGATCAGGGAACGCCCCAGTCAGGGCCGCCTGCACGTCGCGCGTGAACGTGGCGATGCCACACAGACGCGGCGGAAAATTTCCGATCAGGGCAATACGCTTCATGGTTTCGACGCCGATTCTGTTCGCCATCCGTGCCTCGCTCCTGTTCCGGTTAACCGGAAGTTCAGGCTATAGAATGTGCGAGAGCGCCAAAAGTTGCGGAGGTCCGGTGCAAAACGCTGCATCGCCGCGGCATGTTACGTGCTTTAGAGCATTTTGTGATTAGATTGACGCATAGCCTGAGTTTTTGAGATAGTTGGCACATTCCTGAGGTGAGAAGGCATTGAGGAGCTGTCCGATG
>NZ_FMZJ01000017.1 GCF_900101455.1 Sphingomonas sp. YR710
TCCGCCAGCTGCCGCAACTGCGATGCCTTGAGCATCCGCAGATCCGCCGGAACGGATATGGTGTCGAGCAATGGGGTGACAGGGCGATCGGTCATTCGCCTTCGCACCATATCTGGCTGCGTCTGTCGATATGCTATCGTCGCTTTGTAGCGATGCGATGCCAGACAGTGGTCGGCTGTGGGGAATGGGCAACGGTCGGGTACGAGCCCTCGCCTGGCAATGGCATGGCCTTGAGGCGGCGGTTCGCTTAAGGCAGAAGCCGAATAGGCGGACCGGGGAGGGCGATATTCAGGCGCGGGCTTTTTCCAGGCGACGAATATATTGGCTCGGTCTTGCGCTGATAGCGATCCTGATCGTTGCCTTGCTCGATCAGTTCGCGCCGAAGCTTGCATCGCTTCATCGCCATCGCCCCGTTGTCGCCAGCAGCGGTGCGCCGCAAAGCTATAAGGCAGCGCTGCATGATATTGACCTGATCATCGCGGGCGATCGGGGGCTGGCGGATGCCCGGGGCGGCGAATGGCTGATGCAGGAACGGCTTGCCAACGCCTATATCGGCCGAGCGCGGTTGACAGGCTCGTTCGACGATTATGCCACGGCACAAGCCGCGCTGGACAAGGCGTTCGCGACGGCGGCACCGGGCACCGGCCCGCACCTGACTCAGGCCGTGCTCGCCTTCAATCTGCACCGGCTGGCGCAGACCAGCGCCGCGCTGGATGCGATCGATCATTATTCGGTCATGGGTCAGCATGAGGTCCATGACGAGGCGGTCGCGATGCGCGGCGATCTGGCTTTCTACCGGGGCCAATATGCTGAAGCGCTGCGCCTTTATCGGCAGGGAAGGGGCTTTGCCGAAGGCTCGTTCCGGATGGCGGTCTATCTGTCGAGGACGGGTGCGCCGGACGAGGCGCTCGCGGCGATCGATAGCATGGAAGCTGGCATCAAGTTCCCGACCGCCCAGGTTCTCTCAAACCTCGCCTTGCTGCGCGGATCGATCGAATTGCAGCGCGGCGAATGGGGCAAGGCGACGGACTATTTCCGGCGGGCCGATGCAATCTTTCCGGGATCCTGGCTGATCCAGGCGCATCTTGCGCAGATGCTGGCGATGGCGGGGAAACGCGAACAGGCGGCCCGGCAATATGAGGCGATTGCGCGCCGCAGCAGCGTGCCCGAAGTGATGGATGCATTGGCCGGCCTCTATCGCGCGCAGGGCGATGCCGCACGCGCCACCTTCTGGGCCGATCAGGCCGGGCAGATCTGGGCGCGCAGGCTCGACCAGTTGCCGGAGGCCGCTTATGGCCATGCCGTCGAACATGAGCTGGCGTTCGGCAATCCGGATCGCGCGCTGGAGCTTGCCCGGTTGGATTACAAAGCCCGACCCTATGGCGTCACCGCGATCGCGCTTGCCTGGGCCTATATCGGGGCCAATCGCCCGGCCGATGCGCTGCGGATCATCGATCCGGTCCTGCGATCGGCATGGGTATCGGCGGACCAGCATATCGTGGCCGCGCAGGCCCATTTGCTGCTGGGACAGACCGAGGATGCCGATGCCGAACGACAAAAAGCGCTGGCGATCAACCCCCGCAGCTTCGATCGCGAGGCGGCGCTGATCTGGTTCGGGCATTGATCGCGCTTCGTGCCGCCATTGCGGGGTTGCTGCTGGCCTTCGGGGCAAGTGTCGCATCTGCCCATTTCACGCCCAATTCGGAAATCGGGCTGGCCTTTGGGCGAACGAAAGTCGTGGCCGATCTGGTCATGCCGGCGAGCGAGTTGAGTTATGCGACCGGGATCGCGCTTGCGCATCCCGACGGCGGGCTGGGTGGGGCCGAAGTGAAGATGCTGTCGGCCTATCTCGCCGCGCATCTGGCGGTGCGGGCGCCGGACGGGCGGGGATGGTCGGTCAGGATCGATCAAATCGGCTTGTCGCATGACGGATCATCGACCGACATTGTCGCGCAAATCACCCTCACGCCACCAGCGCTGGCCCCGTTGCGGCGCTTCGATCTGCGATATTCCGGTATCATCGACCGTATCCCCAACCATTTCGTGCTGCTGCTGGTACGTACCGATTCCGATAGCGGCCATCTCAGCGACCGACCGGAAATGCTGGGCGCGTTGCAGCAAGGCAATATGGCGATTCGCATCGATCGTGGCCCTGGCAGTGCATGGCGGGGCTTCGTGTCGGCGATCGGCCTGGGTGTGCACCATATCGCACGGGGGCACGATCATCTGCTGTTCCTGTTCGCGCTGTTGCTGCCGGCGCCGGTGATCGCGGTCGGGCGGCGCTGGGGCGGCTATGGCGGGCTCCGTCGCACCGCATATCGCCTGCTGGCCGTGGTGAGCGCCTTTACCGTAGGCCATTCGCTGACCCTGATCGGTGGCGCATTCTTCGGCTGGAAATTGCCAGCTCAGCCGGTCGAGGTGATGATCGCCGTTTCGATTCTGGTGTCGGCCTTTCACGCATGGCGGCCGATCTTCGCGGGCCGCGAGTCGCTGATCGCCGGCAGCTTCGGATTGGTGCACGGGCTGGCCTTCGCCACCCTGATCGGCCGGTTCGGGCTTGAGCCGATCCAGAAGACGCAGTCGATCCTGGGGTTCAATATCGGGATCGAGCTGGTGCAGATCATGGTCGTCGCGATCGTCTCGCCGGCGCTGATCGTGATGGCCAGAACGCGATTCTATCCGATCTTTCGCGCGACCTGCGCTGCGCTGGCGGGTATCGCGGCGCTGGCCTGGATCGTCGAGCGGGTGTTCGGGGTCGACAATTTCGTCGGGCGCGCGATCGATTCGGGGCTGGGCCACGCCTTATGGGTGTTGGGCGGGCTGATCGTGCTGACGCTGGCGATGGTGGTCGGCGACCGCCGCACAATGGCGGCCGCCTAACCCATCAGTTCTTTGTCGCGCAGAGCGACAGGCCCTTCGCCGTCAACTGGTCGCCGATCTGATCGGTGAACTCGGTCAGGTCCGCCGTGATTTCGGCGAGGAATTTGAAGTTCACGTCGTCGGAGGGGCTGGCATCGTTATAGGCGGTCTTCTGCGCGGAACGGATCAACGCCGTCGCGACCGCCGGCATGCCCATCCGATCGACCCGGACATAGGCCGATGCCGGATCGGTCCGGAAATTATAGTTGCGCCCCGGTCCCGATGTCGTTGGCGGGTTGCCCTGCGCCGCCGCCAGATAAGGGAACGTCGTGCGGAACGGCAAATCGTTCGCTTCGGGATTCAACTGAAGATCGACCAGAGTGGTTACCGGTTGCTTGGTGAGATCGAGCAGGATCGCCGCCAGCGTGAGATCGATCACCGGATCCGTGAGGCGGCGCCCGTTCGGGAAACCCGATGGCTGATCGAGGTGGATCGTCAGCGTGTCGGGCACGACGAGGTTGGCGACAGTGACACCCGGCGCCACCTGCTGCTGCAGGCAGCGTTGAACGTTGAACTCCTCGGTGGTGACGGTCGTGCCGCCAACCGGCGTAGCGCTCACGGCACTGCTGCTTTGCGATGAAGAGGCCGGCGAGTCGCCGCCCCCGCATCCGGTCAACAACACCATCGCGCCCAGGGTGATGCCCGCGGAGAGCGTGCGAATCTTGGTAGCCATCAGAGTTGCCCTCCGAAGCGCGCGCTGGTTGCCCAGATCCGGATCGGATTCGTGCCATTCTCCACGGCAGCGCGCGGGATTTGCAGCACGACCGAGGTCAGATTCTGTCCGGCGAAGAAATTCCGCGTATTGTCGAACGACAATTTTCCGGTCGATTTTGTTGCCCGGAAGCCTTGCAGATCGAAAAAGAAGGGGTCGTCGAGGAGCCCGGCATGAGCGAGGACGCCATCCTTCTGCAGATCGGTCTCGACGGGGCCGACAATCGGACCGGTCGTGCCCGGCGCGCCCTTGATCTGCACGCCGGTCGAGGTGCCATCCTGCCCGAAACGGATTTCGATCGGGAATTCGGAGGTCGTCGGATTGGCATCGTTGGAAATATTGATCGTGTACAAGACGTCGCGATCATAGGCGCCCGGCAGATTGGTGGCCTGCGGCCCCGCAAAGTTCAGAGCGATGATAAGGCTGGTATCGGTGTGCCAGGCATAGACGTCGGTGATGTCCGCTGCCTTGTCGGGGGTCAGATCGACCGCGGGATCGGTTCGCGCCGGTGGATCGAGGTGATCGGCCGCCCGCACCTGTCGTCCGCCTACCAATAATCCGGATGCCAATGATAGCGCAACAACGCCGCCGAGTAAGAATCCCTGGTATAGTCGTGGCATAACATCTCCCGGATTTTCCGCCAAACTACACGGTATCAACCCCATCAACCGTGATTCTTGTCACAATCGACGAGAATGATGACAGATCGAGCAATCTTGATTGCATGACATAGAAGCAACAATCGCTTCAAATCTACATTTTTTGGAGAGCCGCCGCCGCGAATGCCGCTTATTGAGGTGAAGTCTCGTCCGTGGTCGGTAAAATTTACCGGGACGCCCTCTTCGGGACGCCCTCTTAAAGCCCGGCGTGGCCCGTATCCGCCGCCTCGTTGGACCCAATGGCGACGTGCGAAGGTTCTTCCTCGGCTACAGTGGCGCGCGGGTTTCGCTTATGTTGCGATGCGTCAACATATCGACGATAAGAGTGGCAGTGCGGAACTGCTGCTGCAGTTCCGGCATGATCGATGGCGAAGGAATGAATATGAGCCTGATTCAGCGAATTAAATCGATGCTGGGCCTTTCCGGAGCGACAGTCGCCCCACCCGCCAGCAAGCCCACCCCGGTGCCGACGGCGCCAAAGGCTTTCGCGCCAGTTCCCAAGGCTGCGGAGCCTGCTGCGACTCCCAAGCCGGTGGTGGCGGAGCCAGTCTCGCCGGCCGCTACCGCGCCGTCTTCCAAACCCGCTCCTATTTCGCCCGAGATCAAGGCACTCCTGGCCAAAGGGCGGGCGGATTTGAAGGACGAGAATATAGCGTCGGCCAAGGAATCGTTCGATGCGGTTCTTGCGATCGATCCTGAAAATGAAGCGGCCTTGAAGCTCTCCGGCCTCTCGGCAATCCGTCTCAAGAAGGCAGCGGATCAGGCAAAGAAGGCTGCAGCGGCGGCGGCCAAAGGCTGATGTAGTTGAGAGTGTCGTTTGAGAGCGCTCATTCGCGCGATTCAAGGCACGCGCTCAATCGCCAAATGTATCGCATTTCGCAGGGTCGCCGCTGTCGAGGCCGACTTTGAGCCAGTGCTGTCGCTGCGCCGCGGAACCATGGGTGAAGCCTTCGGGTACGACATAGCCCTGGCTGGCCTTCTGTATCGTGTCATCCCCCACAGCCGCGGCCGCGCGCAGACCGGCCTCGGCATCTCCAGGCTCGAGGAGGTTCTTGTCGTTGGCGGCCCAGACGCCAGCGTAGCAATCGGCTTGTAGCTCCACGTTCACCTGCAGCGCATTGGCGCCACGCTCGTCGAGCCCCGCCTCCTGAGCGCGAACCTTGTCGAGCAGGCCGTTGAGATCTTGGACATGGTGGCCGACTTCATGGGCGATCACATAGGCCTGGGCAAAGTCTCCGGGCGCGCCGAAGCGCGTTTTGAGTTCGTCGAAAAAGCTCGTGTCGAGAAAGATGCGGTCGTCGTTCGGGCAGTAAAATGGACCCATCGCCGATTTGGCGAAGCCACAGCCCGATCGCGTGCCGCCGGGATAAAATACCAAGGTCGTCGGTGCATAATGCGAACCGGCCTGCTCAAACAGCGCGCCCCACACCCGCTCGGTAGAGCCGAGCACTTTGAGCGATGTATGTTCGACCGGGCTCAACGTGCGGTCGGCCTGTTCGGTCGGGGCGGGCCCCTGAAATCCGCCCGGCGATCCATTGTCGGTTCCGCCGAAAAGCTGCAGCGGATTGACTCCGAAAATCAGGCCGAGGATCGCGACGATGATGATTCCGCCGCAGCCGATACCGCCGCGGCCGAACGCCATGCCGATCGGAAGGCCGAACCCGCCGCCACCTTCGCCGGAGCGAACCTCGAAATTGCTGCTTTCCTGTTCGTCATCCAACCGCATCTGCTGCTCCGGGCTTGTCGGGAGACAATGCATTTGTCGGGCATTGGTTGCCCTGTCTGGCGATCAGGCCGTCGTTTGCGGCCGCCAATAGCGCCACATCAGCGGCGGCAATACCAGCAGGCTCATCGCGGTCGAACTGATCAGGCCACCGAGGATGACGATCGACATCGGCCCCTGGATCTCGCGCCCGGTTTCGCCCGTGCCGATCGCCAGCGGCAGCAGGCCGAGCGCGGTGACGAGCGCGGTCATCAGGATCGGCGTCACCCGCTCGCGCGTTGCCAGCAACAGCGTATCGAGGGACCAGGGCCGCCCCTCTTCCGAAACGAGCTGTTCGACATGGGCGACCAGCAGGATCGCGTTGCGGGCGGCGATGCCGAACAGCGTGACGAAGCCCACCAGCGCACCGAGCGACAGCGTCGCACCGGTCAGCGCCACCGCCGCCACGCCGCCGACCAGCGCCATGGGAGCCGCGCCCATGATCAACGCCGCCGAGCGACCGTTGCCGAACGCGATGACCAGAAGCGCGATGACGCCGGCCGCGGCCATCGCACCATTGGCGAGGATGTCGTTGCGCGCGGCGACCGCGCCCTCCGCGGTGCCGCTAAATTCGAGATAGACGCCCGGCGGCAGCTTGACCTTCGCCGCGATCGATTGCCGCGCGGCATCGGTGACGCGGGCGACCTGCGACGGATCGGGGTTGGCCGTTACCGTCTGCTGCGCGCGGCCCCCGACATGGGCGATGCTGGTTCGTCCCTCGGCCAGATAGACGTGCGCGACCCGGCCGAGCGCGACTGTGATGCCCGCCGACGAGCGTAGCAGCAGCCGGCCGACACTTTCGGGGCTGCCGCGCAGTTCGGGCGGGATCGTCACGGCAACGTCGGTCGCGCGATCATCGGTGTAGATCTGGGTGGTGGCCGCGCCCTGATAGGCGGTCTGGACGGTCGCCAGCGCCTCGGTGGCGGACAGGCCAAATTGCGCGAGCTTCGGCAGATCGAGATCGACGCGGACGACCGGCGTACTCGGCGGGGTCTTGAGCTGGACGTCGGTGGCCCCGGGGATCGTCTTGAGCACAACTGCAACCTCGCCCGCGACCCGATCGAGCGTGTCGAGATCGGCGCCATAAATGCCGATCGCCAATGCGGCGGTTTCGCCGGTCAGCGATTCGCCGATGCGATCGCCGAGGAAGGTCAGCACTTCGGTGTTGAGCCCCGGATAGCTGTCGAGCACGGTATGGATGTTCGCCTCGATACGATCCTGCTCGCTGCCCGACAGGCCGGCTTTCAGTTCGACATGGAATTCGCTGCGCTCGGTGCCCCAATTGTCCTCGCCCCCCTGCGCGCGGCCGACCTGCTGCTCGACAGTGTCGACGCCGGGGATTGCCAGCAGGTCGCGGGTGATATTCCGGCCATAATCTTCCATCACGCGGAGCGACGTGCCGGGCTGGGCGGAGACAGCTAGCACGAAATGGCCTTCCTTGAAGGCGGGCAGCAGTTCGCCGCCGAACAGTAGCAACCCGATGAGCGCGGCGAGTATGGCGGCGCCGGAGATCGCGAAAGCCGCGCGGGGGCGCTCGCAGACTCGGCGGAGCCACTGGGCGTGGGCGTTCTTGGCGCGACCCAGCAGCGCGGGTTCGGGTGGAAGCTCGACTTTGCCGAGCAGCAGCAGGCTGAGCGCCGGTGTGACGATGATCGCAACACATAGCGACGCCATGGTTGCGAGGATGAAGGCCGCGGCCAAGGGACTGAAGAACGCGCCTTGCAGGCCGTGCAGCAGCAGTACCGGCACGAGGACGGCCGCCACCACCAGCGTCGCGTAGATCACCGGCGCGCGCACCTCGATCGACGCCAGCAGGATCGTACGGACCGGCGGCACGCCTGCCGCGGCGCCGCGCAGCCGGCGAACGATATTTTCGACGTCGATCACCGCATCGTCGACGATCACGCCCAGCGCGACGGCAAGGCCGCCCAGCGTCATCGTGTTGATCGTATAGCCGAGCCCGCTCAGCACCGTGACCGCCGCCACCAGCGACAAGGGGATGCTGATGAAGGAGATCAATACGGTCCGCAGATCGCGCATGAACAGGAACAGGACGATGGCGATCAGCAGCGCACCGATCAGCAGATCCCAGGCAATGTTGATCAGCGCCGTTTCGATGAAATTGGCGGGCCGATGAAGGCCATGCTGGACGTTAACTCCGCGCGCCGCGAGCGCCGGCTCCAGTTCGGCCAGCGCGCGTTCGACAGCATGGGTCGTCGCCAGCGTGTTGGCGCCATATTGGCTGGACATGCTGATCAGCACGCCGGGCTTGCCCATGATGATCGCGCCGCCAATATCGGGGGAAGGGCCCGCCATCACCGAAGCGATATCGCCGATCCGCGTGATCGTGCCGGCATGATTGGCCACCTGGGTGGCGGCGATGTCGGCGGGGCCGCGCGCCTGCCCGCGGGTCTCGATCAGGATGCGCTGTTGCGGCGTATCGATATAGCCGCCGCCGATCACGCCGGTCGCGCTCTTCACCGCGGCGATGACGTCGGCAAAGCCGATCCCGCGCGCCGCCAGTGCGCGCGGATCGACCCTGACCTCGATCCGCGAGATGACGCCGCCGTAGAGCGTGGCCCGCGCGACGCCCGGCACGGCGAGCATCCGCGGACGCACGACATATTGGATGGTGTCGCGCAGTGCGGCCGGGCTGAGCCTGTCACTCGTGAAGCCGACCTTGAGCAGATCCATCGTCGACGAGGTGAGCGGCGCGACTTTCGGCGCGTCGACCCCGGCGGGGAGGGTGGCCGCCACTTCGGCCAGGCTCTCGCTGACCACCTGCCGCGCGCGAAACGGATCGGCGCCCTCGGCGAAGCTGATATTGACGACCGACAGGCCCTGGATCGATTCCGATCGGACCATTGCCACCCCGGCCGCGCCGTTGACGGCCTGTTCGATCGGCCGCGTCACCAGTTGCTCGACCTGCTCGGCGGTAAGCCCCGGCGCCTCGGTCTGCACATCGGCCTGCGCCGGCACGAATTCGGGGAACACGTCGAACCGCGCATCCGCGAGTTTGATGCCGCCATAAGCGAGGAAAAGCAGTCCGGCGAACACCAGCAGGCGGGGATAGGAAAGCGACCAGCGGACGAGGGCGGTGAGCATGACCGCGATCAGTCCGTGTCGCCGGCTGCGGACTTGGCGGTGGCATGTTCGGCGGTGAAAAGCTGAGCGCCGCCGCGGATGACGACCGCTTCGCCGGCGGCAAAGCCCTGCGTCACGAACAGGCCGCCTTGGGTGGCGATCGGCGCCACCAGCCTCCGTCGATCGAAGCGGTTGGTGCCGCTGCGGACATAGGCCCAGCTAGCCCCGCCGGACCGGAGGATCGCGGCCGCGGGGATCGTCACCCCTGCAGGCGCATCGCCGGTCTTCAACTCCACCGGAATCGTCATGCCAACCGCGAGTTCGGCCGCAGCGCGCCCGCTGACGAGCGCGATCCGCCCCGCCGCGGCTTGTCCGGGATCGACGATCCGGGCCGGCCCGAGCATCCGGACCGGCACGGTGCCCATGGTTCCGAGATCGAGCATCGCGGCGCGCACGTTCCGCCACCCGACCGCATCCGGGCTATCGATGCGCAGCAAGGCGGTACGACCAGCGACGATGCCCTCGATCAACCGGTGCCGTTCGCCGTCCGAGCTCCGGGCTATGCCGCTGCCCCATTCAAGGGCAAGCCGACGCCGCAGCAGCGCGACTTTGGCCGCGTCACCCCGCGCCTGCGCTGTCGCGGCTTCGGAGACCTTCCGCGCGACCGTGGCATCCGCGGCGGCCAATGTGCGGGTGCGGGCCGCTTCGGCCTGCGAGGCCGCGGCATTGGCGGCGGCGGTCGCGAGATCGCTGTCGAGCGTGACCAGCGGCACCGGATCGATGACATGCGCAAAGCTTGATAAGTCAGAGTCTTGCTTAGTCATTTTGAGAGAAGTCGTAAGGATACCGAGACGACGCTGTATCGCGGGATCGAGCGTGATGGCGGAGGCAGGGGCGGCAATGGCCAGGAGAAGCAGGAGCGGCGATGTTAGAATACGGGGCTTACCCGATCGTCTGAAGCGGATCATTGTGACGTCTCCAGCGCATGCATCGCCTGTGTGAAGAGAGCGGATTCCGCCGGGTCGAGCGGCGGACGGGCGGCATCGTCCAGATCGGCGCGGGCGATCCGCGCCTGTCGCCGGGCCTCGGCGATGGCGATGCGGGTGTCGACCAGCGCGCCGCGCGCGGCGAGTTCGTCGGTACGATCGGTTTCGCCGGCCCTGAACCCGCGCTGCGCCTGATCGAGACTGCGCTCGGCAATCGGGAGATCCTGTTGCTCGGCCCGGCGTACCTCATCGAACGCGCCCTGCAGCGCGGTCGAGGCCTTGTCGACATCGGCCAATATGCCGGCTTGAATTCCTTCGATCCGTGTTCCCGCGGCGGCGCGGCGCGCCTCCGCCTCGCGGATCGCGGCGCGATTGAAATCGGATGGCGGCAGCACGAGGCCAATGTTGAACGGCAGCTTGGTGAGTCCGCGCTCGTAAATATAGCCCGGCCCGATATGAATTTCGGGATATTGTTTGGCGATTTCGGTCTTCACCGTGCCTTCGGCCAGATCATAGTCGACGATCGCGCGCAGCACGTCCGGACGGGCTAAGGCGGCGTCGCGGCGCCATTCGGCAATCGCGGCGGGGGCAGGGGGCGGCAGATCGGCTTCGGGAGCAATGATCATCGTGCCGACGGCGGTAGGCGGCATGCCGATCGCTCTGGCGAGGCTGCCGATCGTCTGCTTCCTGCGTGCCTGCACGTCGGCAACGCGGCGTTCGCTGGCGATGCGATCGGTGCGGGCGGCGAGGGCGATCGATTGCGGATCTTCGCCGGCCGCCACGCGCCGGACGAGCCTTGCCTCGCGCTCGCGCCGGATAGCAACCGCTTCTTCATCAAGCGCGGTTTCGGCATCGGCCGCCCGCCAATCGACCAGCGCGCGGTGGATCGCCGAGCGGGTCTGCCACAGTGCTTCGAGATAATCGTAGCGGGCCTGCATGATCGCGAGATCGGCGGCATCGATGCGCGTCGATCGCCGGCCGCCGATATCGAGCGGCAGATCGAGTACCGTGCCGCCGAGCCACGGCTTGCGGGGATTGTCCTGGTGCGAATATTCGGCCGACAAGGTGAGCGTGCCGAGCGGGCGCACGCGCGACGCCCTCGCCGCCGCGACCGCGTTCCGATACGCGCCGGCCGCATCGCGGAGCGAGGGCGCGTGGATCAGGGCGACCGCGAGCAGGCTGGATTCGTTGGCGATACCGCCCGGCAGTGGCGGCATGGTGCGGCGATCGATCGCTTCGGCGATGTCGGCTGGCGCGAGCGGCTGCGGCCGATAATGTACGCACCCCGCCACGCTGAACAGCAGCGGCACGGCGATCAGGCAATGGCGGCGATAAGCTGGGGACATTCGGCCTGCGCGTGAAATGCTATAATGCGGCCGTCTTGTTCGTTCGAACCGTGGCGGCGCATTACAGCGGATTTGCGACAGAGCTATGACGGCATGCCGATAGCGAAACAACAGTCATGTGCCAGCGTTCAATCGCCGCCCGGGCAATCCCGATCCGAGGCGATGCCGGCGCACAGAATATCGACCATCTTCGCCGCGATCACTTCGGCCGACTGCGGTCCACCCTCATCATACCAGCGTGCCGGCCAGTTGAGCGCACCCGCGATGGTGAAGGCGGTCAGGCGCACATCTTCGATCCGCGCCGATCCGTCGGCGACCGCATCTTCAAGCAAGCCGCGCAACGCCTGATCGATCCGGCGTTTCATCGCGCGGAACTGGCGCCGGCTGTCTTCGGACAGCGCCTCGTCGCCGGTTCGCACCATGCAGCGCCCGAAATCGTGCATGGTCACTTCGGCGTAGCGGCGCAGGAAGATCTTGAGCCGATCGAGCCCGGTTCCGTCGCGCGCATGCGCCGCATCGGCTTCGGCGTGCAATTGATCGAGCCCGATGCGGACGCACTCGAGTAGCACCCGATCCTTATTGCCGAGATAATGGTAGATGACCGGTTTGGTCACCCCCAGGCTGGCGGCGACATCGTCGAGCGACGTCGCATGAAAGCCGCGCAGGTTGAACATCCGCACCGCCGCCACCAGCAATGCCTGCCGCTTGGCTTCGCGATCCTCGGAACGCTCCTGGGCCGTTCGGAAGGGGGAGGGTGATGTGGCGGCGTGGGTGGCAGCTTTCATTGCCCGGACAGCTTGACATAGGCCGGTGTCGACGACAACTACTCATCGGTAAGATATTAACTGATGGGTTAGATGGCCCTCACCAAGCGGCAGCGCGTGGTGATCGCCCATGCTTTGCAAGGATATGAAGATCATGGAAGATCCTGTTGTAATTGCTTCTTATGCTCGTACACCGATGGGTGGCTTTCAGGGCGATTTCGCCAATGTTTCTGCGGTCCATCTCGGCGCGACCGCGGTCCGCGCAGCCGTTGACCGTGCCGGTGGCGACGGTGTGAACATCGATCGCATCTATATGGGCTGCGTGCTGCCCGGTGGCCTCGGCCAGGCGCCGGCACGGCAGGCCGCGCTCGGCGCCGGGCTGCCGCTGTCGGTCGAGGCGACGACAGTCAACAAGATGTGCGGATCGGCCATGCAGGCGGCGATCATGGCGAGCGAAGCTCTGGCATCGGGCGCGGTCGACGTCGTCGTCGCCGGTGGCATGGAGAGCATGACCAACGCGCCCTATCTGATGCCGAAGCATCGCGGCGGCGCGCGCATGGGCCATGATGTGATCAAGGATTCGATGTATCTCGACGGGCTTGAGGATGCCTATGATCCCGGCAAACTGATGGGCGTGTTTGCCGATCAGAGCGCGCAGGATTATCAGTTCACCCGCGCCGAGCAGGACGAATATGCGCTGGCATCGCTCGGCCGTGCCAAGGCGGCGATCGCCAGCGGCGCGTTCGTCCGCGAGATCGCGCCGGTCACGATAGCGGGCCGCGGTGGCGATGTCGTGATCGATACCGATGAGCAGCCGGGCAAGGCGCGCCCGGAGAAAATCCCCACGCTCAAGCCGGCCTTCGTGACCGGCGGCACTGTGACGGCCGCCAACGCTTCGTCGATCTCGGACGGTGCGGCGGCTCTGGTGATGACGCGCGCGAGCGTGGCCGAGAAGCTGGGCATGTCGGTGGTGGCGAAGGTCGTAGCGTGCAGCGCGCATGCGCATGAGCCGAACCTGTTCACCACCGCGCCTGTGCCGGCGATCCGCAAACTGCTCGACAAGGCGGGATGGAGCGTTGCCGATGTCGATCTGTTCGAGGTCAACGAGGCGTTCGCGGTCGTCGCGATGATTGCGGCCAGGGAGCTTGGCATTCCGGCCGAGAAACTCAACGTCAACGGTGGCGCAACCGCTCTCGGCCATCCGATCGGCGCGTCGGGTGTGCGGATCATTGCGACGTTGCTGGGGGCGCTGGAGGCGCGTGGACTGAAACGCGGTGTGGCCAGCCTCTGCATCGGCGGCGGCGAAGCAACGGCGATGGCGGTCGAACTGGTCTGAAGTTTGGCCGCGGGCAGCTTCCACACACCCGTCATGCTGAACTTGTTTCAGCATCCACCAGGCCACAAGCCGCTGCGCTAGTGGGACAGTGGACCCTGAAACAAGTTCAGGGTGACGATGTGGGTGGGGGCAGCGCTGGCTCTAACGAACCTGAAAGGGACATCATATGAAAATCAATGGTTTGGCCGCTATTGTTACCGGCGGGGCTTCGGGTCTGGGGGAGGCCACCGCGACGATGCTGGCGGCGCAGGGCGCGAAGGTGACGATTTTTGATCTCAATGAAGCAACAGGCACCGCAACGGCGCAGGCGATCGGCGGCCATTTTGTGTCGGTCAATGTCGCCGATGATGCGAGCGTTGCCGCGGGGCTTGAAGAAGCCGAAAGCCGGCACGGCGTTGCACGCATCCTCGTCAATTGCGCCGGTATCGCCCCGCCCGCCCGCGTCGTCGGCAAGGATGGGCAGCCGCACTCGCTCGATCTTTACCGCAAGGTGATCGAGATCAACCTGATCGGCACGTTCAACGTCCTGTCCAAGTTCGCCGCACGGCTGATTCCGTCCGAACTGGTGGGCGAGGAGCGCGGGGTGATCGTCAACACCGCGTCGGTCGCGGCGTATGACGGCCAGGTCGGGCAGGCGGCCTATGCCTCGTCCAAGGCGGGTGTCGTCGGCCTCACTTTGTGCGCAGCGCGCGACCTCGCCCAGCACAAGATCCGGGTGATGACGATCGCGCCCGGCATCTTCATGACGCCGATGATGAAGGGTCTGCCACAGGCGGCGCAGGATTCGCTCGGCCAGCAGGTGCCGCATCCGAGCCGGCTCGGCGATCCCAGCGAATATGCGATGCTGGTCGACAGCATCCTGCGCAACCCGATGCTCAACGGCGAGGTGATCCGCCTGGACGGCGCGATCCGGATGGCGCCGCGGTAAGAGTTCTAAAAATCCCTCCTCGAGCTTGCTCGGGGAGGGGGACCGCCCGCGCAGCGGGTGGTGGAGGGGTAGTCCCGAACTATCATCCCCGACGTTGTAGATATTGAATTGTCCCGCCGACCCCTCCGTCAGCGCTTCGCGCTGCCACCTCCCCGAGCAAGCTCTGGGAGGAATTTGATCACCCCCGCGACGGAATCTCCAGCCCGCGCTGGACGGCGGGCCGCAAGAGGCAACGGTCCAGCCAGGCGGGGACGTTGCTGAGCGCGGCATAGTCGACGAGTTCGGCGGCCTCGTAAAAGCCGACGAGGTTGCGCACCCAGCCCAGCAGCGAGATGTCGGCGATCGTATAGTCTTCGCCCATCATCCATGTCCGCCCGTCGAGCCGCCCCTCCAGCACACCCAGCAGCCGCTTCGATTCCGTGGCGTAACGATCGCGCGGGCGCTTGTCCTCATAGTCGCGGCCGGCGAATTTGTGGAAGAAGCCGACCTGCCCGAACATCGGGCCAACCGCTGCCATCTGGAAGAACACCCACTGGATCGTCTCATAACGGAGCGCCGGATCGGCGGGCAGCAGCTTGCCGGTCTTTTCCGCCAGATAGAGCAGGATAGCGCCGGATTCAAACAGGCAGAATGGCTTTCCACCGGGGCCATCGGGATCGATGATCGCCGGGATCTTGCCGTTCGGATTGAGCGCCAGATATTCGGGGAGCCAGCTTTCGTTCTTCATGATGTCGATCAAGTGCGGTTCGTAGGGCAGTCCGACCTCCTCCAGCATGATCGACGCCTTCACGCCGTTGGGGGTGTTGAGCGAATAGAGCTGGAGCCGATCGGGGTGTTGGGCCGGCCAGCGTTTCGTGATCGGGAAGGCAGCAAGGGTGGACATCGTCGGCTCCGTGATGGCGTTGCCGATCACATAGGCGCGCGTGCGCGCCGCACAACGTCCGGCAGGTGATATTGCGAGCCGGGAGTCGCCACGATAAGCCGCGGCGGCTCCCGATCCGTTATCGGGCGAGGGTTATTTCTCTTCCTCGAACGTGATCGCGACATCGGCATTAGCCGAGAGGCGGACCTTGTCACCTTCGACCTCGGCGATCAGGCCCGAGGATATATAGTGATGGTGGCCCTTGTGGCTGCCTTGCCCGCTATCCGCTTTTGTGAGCTTGATCCGATTGCCATCGATATGATCGACCGTGCCAACATGGACGCCATCCGCACCGATGACGTCCATATGTTCCTTGATCTGCGAAGTATCGGCCATGATTCATCTCCTGTTCGGGTTACGGGTGGCCAACGCGGCGCGGCGGGATAAGTCGCAGCGAGGTCGGAGCCATCGGCCCGAACAGGATGAACCGAGTGATTTCAGCCGATCAGCGCTTCGGCCTGGTCGAGGACGCTTGCGAAATCGGCAACAAGCACCTGATAGGGACCCGCCGCCGCCATATCGAGGCCGGCATGCTTCAAAATATCATAGCCATAGTCCGATCCGCCGGCCTTGAGCACTGACAGATAATTTTCCCGGTCCGCGGCGGTGCCGTGCAGCACCTTGTCCGCGAAATAGACCGCCGAGGTGATCGAAGTAGCATATTGGAACACGTAGAAGCCATAAAAGAAGTGCGGGATATAGGCCCATTCGATCGCATAGGCCGGATCGACGATCATCTTCGGCCCATGATATTTCTTCAGCACATCGAGATAGATGGCGGTAAAGCGTTCGCCGGACAGGCCTTCGCCTTTTTCGGCCAGATCGTGGATCGCGAGCTGGAATTCGGCGAACATCGCCTGGCGGAAGAAGGTGCCGCGATAATTTTCCATCATCTGGCCGAGGTAGAAGAGCTTTTCCTCCTTCGTCTTCGCATGGGCCAGCATATATTTGGCGAGCAGCAGCTCTTGGCAGGTCGAGGCGATCTCCGCCGTGAATGTGGGATAGCCGGCGGTTTCGAAAGGCTGAGCGGCATTGGCGAGCAGGGTGTGCATCGCATGGCCCCATTCATGCGCATAGGTGCTCATCCCGTCATATTTGTCCGACAGATTGAGCAGGAGATAGGGATGCACGTCATAGACCGAGCCGTTCATATAGGCGCCCGATGCCTTGCCCGGCCGTGGGCGCGGGTCCATCCACTTCGCGCCGGTCGCCTTCGCGAAGGCCGCGCCATAAGCCTTGCCTAGCGGCTTGACCGCCTCGATCGTGAGCGCTCGCATTTCGTCGAGCGAGAAGCTGCGGTCGAGGCTCACCAGTGAGGGATAGATGTCGTAATAAGCGATATCGGGCAGCTTGAGCATCTTGCGCCGCAATTCGAAATAGCGGTGCAACACCGGTAGGCCGTGATTGGTTTCGGCGATCAGGGTGCGATAGACGGATTCAGGCAGGTTGGGGCCGCTCAGCGCCGATGCCAGCGCGCTTGGGAATTTGCGGGCCCTGGCGGTGAACATCTCGCCCTTGACCTGCGACAGCAAGGCCGCGCCCAGCGAGCTTTCGAAGCTGTGATAACTGCCCCAGAATTTGTCGAATACCAGTTTGCGATCGTCGCGGTTGGGCGCCGCGCGGTGGAGCGTATAGCCCTGATCATCGAGTCGGACCTTGCGGCCGTCGGACAATGTCACTTCGGGCCGTGGAATATCCGATGCGACCAGCTGCGAGCGAATATCGCCCGGGCCAGCGAGCGGTGCGGCGGTGCCGGCAAGCAGGGCCTCGCCATCGGCCGACAGCGTGTGGGGCGCCTGGCGAAGCGTATCTTCAAGCTGGAATCGGAAGCGGGCAAGGCCGGGATCGGCGGCCAGGAAGGTTTCGATCTTCGCCTTGCCGACCGTCAGGATCTCGGGATTGATCCAGGCCGTGCTTTCGCCGAACTTCGTATAGAGATCCTGCGCAAGCTGGCGCCGTTCCTGATTGGGGGCGATCTTCAGATCTTCATCGGCCTTGAGGCTGGCATAGCTGTAGAGCCGCGCCATCTTCAGCCCGAGATCGGAAACCGCCTGGAACGCGGCCTTCAGGATCGCGGCGCTCTCGCCAAGCTTGCCCTGCCACTGCGCCAGCGCAGGCAGGCGCGCCGTGATGGCGTCGCGCTCCGCCGTCCAGGCGGCATCGTTCGGATAGAGGTCGGTCAGATCCCAGGCGGCGCCGGCAGGGGTGGCATCCGCCGCTTTGGCTGCATCGCCCGCAAGCGCAACCGCGCCCATGGCGGCTGTGGAAAGCATAACGTCACGCCGGCTCATATCGATCATATCCTCTTCTCCCCGTGTTGCGCCGTTCATACGCATGATCGCCGCGGGGAGAAAGCGTCAGAGTCTGTTTGGCGATGTGCCATCGATTTGCCGCCTAATAGACTCATAGCAGAGAGGATGCATGTTCGCTTGCTGCAAGATCAGGGGCGCGATGGGGGAAATACGCGCCCCTGAAAGGCTACCGGCTGGTGCTGCGATCGACGAGCACGTCTGGCTCCTCACCAAAACATCACTCTCCGGCCTGCCCAATTCCTTGGAACTTGTTTCGACCGCAGCCAAATCAATATACAGCATAATTACAGTTACGTTCAACTATAAAATCAGAAGACAATCGTTGCAGTGCAATATATTACATGGCATATTTGCTGCACGTGCAAATAAGAGTCGAAATAATCGTTCGGGGATGATCGCAGTGAATTTTCCCGTATTTTGACAGAAGATCGGGCGATCGCGATCATAGGTGGCAAGTCCAGTTCGCTCGGCAGTGGTGAGCAAATGATCGCGCGCGGGGCCGATGAAATGGCGGCCGGCCAAACAAAGCCATTGCCTAACGCCGTCTTATGGTTATCGTGATGGCAGGAGGGGATGGCGCTGAAGCGAAGACTTGGAGGCCGTCCGTGATCGAGAGCATTTCAGTTTCCGCTATACCATCGCCCCTCGCGGCCGTGCCCGCTCGTTGCGTTGCGGAAGGCCGTTTGATCAACAAGAGCGGATGCTTCGCGCTGCGTCAAAGCGACGGCTGCGATATCTGGCTCGAAATGGACCGGATTCCCATGCACCTGATCGAAGCGCAGGTGCGCGTTCAGGGGGTGCGTTTTCAGCCCGACTTCATCTCGGTCGAGGCGGTCGGCCCCGCCTGACGACCCTGCCGCTTTCCTCCGTATTTTTGATCGGGGCGAAAGGCTGGACGGGCGCCCTGTCACGGGCCTATCCCGTCACCGGTAACATGCGTGAACCGACCGGATCAGAGCCGGCGGGGGGAAAGGAACCGGGATGACCTATTGTATCGGCATATCGCTGCGCGCCGGCCTGATCATGATCTGCGATACCCGAACCAATGCGGGGATCGACAATATCTCCACCTATCGCAAGCTTCACGTACTGGCCGATACCGAGGATCGGCTGATCTTCGCGGCAAGCGCGGGCAATCTTTCGGTCACCCAATCGGTGCTCGGCATGCTCCACGAAGGTTTGCCGCCGGTCGGCGACGATGAGCAGCCCCGCAAGGTGGAACATATGCCGACGATGTTCCGCGTGGCGCAACTGGTAGGCGAGGCGGTGATGAGTGCGGGGCGGGAGATCAAGCCGGCGCTATATGCGGCCGGGGTCAGCGCCGGCATCTCGCTGCTGGTCGCCGGCCGCATCGGCACGGGGCCGATCAAGTTGTTCCTGGTTTACGATGCCGGCAATTTCATCGAATGCCAGCCTGACAGCCCCTTCTTCCAGATTGGCGCCACTCAATATGGCAAGCCGATCCTCGACCGGACGATGACCTATGAATCCTCGCTCGACGAGGCGGTGAAAGTGGGTCTGCTCTCGTTCGATTCGACGATTCGATCGGATCTGTCGGTGGGGCTGCCGTTCGACATCATGGTGATGCCGGCGGATCCCAAGGCGCTCGTCATCCGTCGGCGGATCGAGGTGGACGATCCTTATTTCCAGAATCTGTCGTCGCGCTGGTCGATGCTGCTCAACGAAAGCCGGGCGGCGATCCCCGATCCGCCATTCATGACCGCGTCGGCCGACGGCTGAGGCCGGCTGGGAGCGGGCTTCAGCGCGGCGATGCGCCCGTGCCGCCGGCGCGCGGATCATATCGTTCGTCCGCGTCGTGTGACAGCGGAGCGATTGGTCGGCCGTCCTGTGTCTGGCTGAAATCGACGACGCACATATAGGTATAGACCGGATGTTGGCCGCAGCCGACGCCGGCATATCGCAACCAGGACGCAAACAGGATCGCGCGGTGGCCGCGGGTCGCCACGCCATCGTCGACGATCAGCTGCCGGACGACATCGCGTGGATCGCTATAGCCGTAGGAAATCGTTTCGGACACGTAGATGCCGCCGCCGCGCCGCTGCACGCGCTGGCCGATGGTGCGTCCGCCCGATCCGACATGGCCGATCCGCCCGCTGCGCCCCTGATCATCGGCCTGATCGGCGGCCGCCTGCGCCAGCAGGTCGGCCGGATCGAGCGGGGGTAGCGGGGGCTGCCGTTCGAGGAAGGCGATCGCCTCATCGACCGCCCGCACACCCTCACGCGTCGTCCGCCCATCAGGTTCGCCGGGCAGATAGGCAATCCTGCCTTCGAACATGTCGCGATACTGGCGAAGTTCGTCGGCATAATCCTGCGGATGAGTGCGCGCGTAGTTGATCTCATCGAGCACTTCCGTGTCGCGCGATTGGGCGATGGCGGTCTGGGGCGCGACCAGAACGGAGACCGCCAGAAAAGGAAGCGACAGGCGGTGCGGCATCGGGCCTCGGCGGGGAAGGGAGAATGCCGCCGGGCGTGACGGGTTTTTGATGAGCAGGGGATGAACGGATAGGGCCTAGGACGAGGCCCGAAGCGCTTCATGTTGCGCTCGCTGACGAAGCGTGCGCAACATGCGGTCGACGGTGGCGCAGCCCCCTCAGGTCCGCAACCGCCATCCCGTTTTGAAGACCCAGGTAATGATCGCCACGCACACTGCCATGAACAGCAGGATCATCCCCAGACTCAGCATCACGCCGACATCGGACTGCCCGTAAAACGCCCAGCGAAACCCGTTCACCAGATACACGATCGGATTGAACATCGCGATCGCCTGCCATGTCGCCGGCAGCATCGTGATCGAATAGAAGGTGCCGCCCAGAAAGGTCAGCGGCGTGATGATCATGATCGGCACGATCTGAAGCTTTTCGAAGCCGTCGGCCCATAGCCCCAGGATGAAGCCGAACAGGCTGAAACTGATCGAGATCAGGATCAGGAAGGCTGCCGCCCATACCGGATGCAATATTTCGAACGGTACGAACAGCCGCGCGGTGCCGAGGATGATCAGGCCGAGGATCACCGATTTCGTCGCCGCCGCGCCGACATAGCCCATCAGCGCCTCGATCGCCGAGACCGGCGCCGACAGCAGTTCATAGATCGTCCCAGAAAAGCGCGGCATGTAGATACCGAACGAGGCGTTGGCGGTGCTTTCTGTGAGCAAGGCGAGCATGATCAGGCCCGGCACGATGAAGGCACCGTAGGGTACGCCGTCGATCGTCTGCATCCGCGATCCGATTGCCGATCCGAACACGATAAAATAGAGCGAGGTGGAGATGACCGGCGATGCAAGGCTCTGGAACAGGGTCCGGAGCGAGCGGCCGAGTTCGGCCGCGTAGATGGCCCGTACAGCGTGCATGTTCATGGCCGTTTGCCCACCAGCCCTACGAAAATATCCTCGAGCGACGATCGCGCGGTTTCGATCGAACGAAAATCAATTCCCGAGGCGCCGAGCTTCTTGACGAAATCGGCGGCGCCGGCCTGGCCATCGCCTTCGCCCATCAGGGTGATCAGCAGCGAATGGCCATCGTCCGCCAGCTTCACCCTGCTGTCGACGAGTTCGGGCGGCAGGACAGCGAGCGGCTCTTTTAGGCCGATCGTGACGCGCGTGCGGCCGAACTTCCGCATCAATATCGCCTTTTCCTCGACGAGGATAAGTTTGCCTTCGTCGATCACGCCGATGCGATCGGCCATCTCCTCTGCCTCCTCGATATAGTGCGTGGTGAGGATGATGGTGACCCCCTGGTCGCGCAAAGCGCGGACCATTTCCCACATGTCGCGGCGCAATTCGACATCGACGCCGGCGGTCGGTTCGTCGAGGAACAGGATCGTCGGATCGTGCGACAGCGCCTTGGCGATCAGCACGCGCCGCTTCATGCCGCCCGAAAGCGTGCCGATCTTGCTGTTGCGCTTCTCCCACAGCGAAAGCGCGCGCAGCACCTGTTCGACGCGGGCATGGTCGCGGGGTTTGCCGAACAGCCCGCGGCTGAAGTTGACCGAATGCCACACGGTTTCGAACATGTCGGTGGAGAGTTCCTGCGGCACCAGCCCGATTTTCGCGCGTGCGGCGCGATAATCATGGGCGATGTCGTGGCCGTCGGCGATCACCGTACCGGCACTGGCGCGGACCAGGCCGCAGACGATACCGATCAACGTGGTCTTGCCCGCGCCGTTGGGGCCGAGCAGCGCGAAGATCTCGCCACGCCGGATCTCGAGATCCACCGACTTGAGCGCATGGTGGCCGCCCTTGTAGGTCTTTTCGAGCCCGGTGATCGAAACAATGGAGTCGGGGGCGGCGGATTCAGGGACCGACGCTTCGGATGTTGATGATGCCATTCTGCCATGATGGGCATGTCACGGCGATTTTGCCAGTGGGAAGCTGGTGCATCGTGCACGCGGCGCATGATCGTCGCTGGTTGCCTCTATGAAGAGCCCTCCGTGTCACTCTGGTTCTTCATCGCTCACCCGAATGTCCAGATCGGGAAACACCATATTTGTTGGCCTCCGGGAATTTAATATGAACGCGAGGAGAGGTTTCCAACGATATGGGCGAGCAACGCGAGCATCCTGCGGTGATTGGTCTCCTAATCGGGGTAACCAGGAAGATGATCGATAGCGCGATCGCCTTCGAGGTGGCCGCGAGCGAAGCGCGCAATTTTTCCTATTACGCCGTGCTCGAGCAGCGGGCGAGCGAGCGGAGATTGGTCGCAACCCGTTTCCAGAGCTTATTGCGGTCGCTCGGGCATCGACCTCCGCTCCGGGGCACTTTTATGGCGCTGGCAAGGCGCGTAATCGGCCGTATTCTTCACCGCCTTTTCGCCAATGAGGCGATCATCATCGGCCTGTTCAATCGCGCCGAGGAAAAGTCCGTCGCTTCGTTCGAAGAACTGCTGAACCATCGCGACATCAGCGAGCGGACCAGAGCGGTGATCGAGCACGAATATAAGTCCGTGAGCGATGGCTACATCATGTTTCAGGAATTGGAGGCTGAACTTACTCATCGCAATCTCGGCGGCGATTGGTAGCGGCAACGCCGGCAAAACTTACGGTGTCTTTCCGGCCTGAAAAGCGCCCTTTCCGCCATGTCAGCCCTGAACAAATCTGCAGCAATGCGCAATCGGGTGGCGGCGTTCACATTTGCCCGATCCTCGCGGCTTATGAGGTTGCGACCTGCACGATGGGCGCTAGAAGATGTGTGAAAACAAGATCAGGGAGAGCGACCATGGATGTGTCGGGGGCGAGGCATGCCTTTGTTACGGGCGGTGCGAGCGGGATCGGCCTGGGGATAGCGGATGCACTGCTGAAGCGCGGTATTCCCGTCACGATTACCGATGTCGACGAAGAGGCTCTCCAGGCGGTCGTTGCCGCGCGGCCCGGCGCACGCGGGCAGGTGCTGGACGTGCGCGACCGTTCGGCCTGGAGCTTTGCAAAGGCGAAGGCCGAGGCGGCGTTCGGGCCGGTGGACATATTGGTGGCCAATGCCGGGATCGGCCCGGACGGCGAGTTGCTCGCGGATGCCAGGCCCGAAACATTCGATCTTATCATGGCAATCAACGTCGGCGGCGTTTTCAATGCCATATCGGCCTTTGCCGGGGACATGCGCGCGCGCGGAACGGGCCATATCGTCATCACCGCATCGGTGACCGGTCTCGTCACCGGCCAGGTGCCGCGGATCGGTACCTATACCGCTTCGAAATTCGCGATCGTTGCGTTGGGGGAGGGGCTGCGTACCGAGATGGAGCCGCATGGTATCGGCGTATCGACGCTTTGCCCGGGGCTGGTAACGTCGAATCTCGGCCGCAATACCACGCGACTCGGCATGCCAGCGCGCAAAGCGAAGCTCGAAACCGGCCGGCCGGCAGGCGCGCCGCAGGGGGGAATGGATCCCGCCGAAGTCGGCGAAATCACCATCGACGGCATCGCGCGCAATCTGCCCTATATCATCACGCACCCCGATGCCTGGCCGGAAATCGAGGTACGTTGGCAGGCGCTGGCGGGTGCTTTTTCGGCTGCAGAGCGGGTCGAGTAATTCCTGCACTGGCCGCCGGGATCTGACAGCGGTGTTGGCGTCAGATCCCGGCAACCAGTTGTTTCGCGTTCCGTTGCCCGAAATACTGACGCCCTTCCAAAAGATGTCCGCGCCAATAGGATTCGGCAACCGCGGCATCTCCGGTGGCAATCAGGTCCACCATCCGTTCATGGGCCTTTTGGCTGAGGACTTGCAGCTTGCCGTTACGATCGGTCGGGAATCCCGTTGTCTGATGATCCTGCACATGCTGCAAAAGCCGCATGATCATCGTGGTTGTGGTGGTGCCGGTGAGTTCGACCATGCGCTCGCGTATCGCACCGAGCACCGAACGATGGCGGTTCTGGTCGCCGATGGCGTGGGTCGCTTCATTCAATTCCCGTTTGAGTTCGACAAGCTGATCGGGCTTTGCCGTGAGCGCTAGACTGGCCAGCGCCGGCGGCTCGATGATCGTCCGGGCGTGATGAAGATCGCCCAGGGTAACCCCGCGATAGTTGAGGAGGAAGCCAAATTGGCGGGCCGCGCCGTCAAGACTGGGTTGCTGGATGATCGCGCCGCCCTTGCCGCCACGGCGTATCACGATCAGTTGCTCGGCCTCAAGCAGTCGCAATGCTTCGCGCAAGGTGGGCCGCGACACGCCATATTGCACCATCAGTTCCGCTTCCGGCGGAAGTGTGTGCGTCACCAGAAGATCGCGATCCAGAATACGTTTTCGGATGTCGGCCGCCATCAGTTCGGCAATGCGATGACTGCGCAATACCCGCGTCGGGCTTCCCGATGCCCGTTCGGCTGAGGCCAGCTCATCTTTACTCACGGTTTGTCTCATGCTTTCGGTCCTATCGCATGTTCCGCGGCCCTCAGCCCGAACACGAATGACGCCCCGATACTGCCGCCAGCGCCTGGGTAAATCCCTCCAAAGACCGAGGCCGTCGAATTTCCCGTGGCATATAGCCCTTCGATCACGGCACCGTCGGCGGTGAGAACGCGGCCATGCTCATCGGTTACAAGGCCGCCAAAAGTTCCGACGTCGCCGGTGAACAGTTTGATCGCATAGAATGGCGGCGCGGCGATTTCCCCGAGTGAGGCATTGGGCTTGTTGCGTGGATCGCCGAGGAAGCGATCATATGCTCTCGCGCCGCGACCAAAATCGGGATCGACGCCAGCGCGGGCGAAGCGGTTGAAGCGATCCACGGTTTCGCCAAGCCGATCGGCCGGAAGGCCGGTTTTCGCGGCAAGTTCCTCGATCGTGTCGGCGCGAATGAAAAAGCCCGACTCAAGCCAGCGATCGGGCACCTTGCCCGGCGGTTGATCGCCCCAGAAATAGCGCCGCCGATGGGTCGAATCGATGATCGCCCAGGTCGAGGGTTCGCCCTTCGCGCTATGGCGTGCGTTCATCCGGCATCCGATCTCCATATAGGATCCGGATTCGTCGGTGAAGCGTTCGCCGTCCTGATCGACGAAGATGCAGTGCGGTTTGGCTGAATCGAACGAATGCACGAACGGCCCCGGACGATCGGGTGCCTGCGAACCGGGTAGCCAGATGCCGCGATCAAGGCCGTGCAAGGCCGCGCCAAGGCCTGTGGCCGCTTCGATCATTTCGCCGGTGTCGCCAGGATTCGAAATGCTCCACCGGGTATCGGTGGGGAAGCCATGATAGCGTTCGCGCAGCGACTGGTTCCGTGCAAAGCCGCCTGCGTTGATCAGGACGCCCTTTGTCGCCCGGATGCGCCGCGGCCCACCGGGCGTTTGCGCCTCCACGCCGACCACTTTCCCATCCTCGGACAGCAGCGATTCAACCGGTGTCTCGCAGCGCAGATCCACCCCCTGGCGTAAAGCCGCTTCGAGCATCCGGCCCTGAAGTGCCGCGCCGAAACCGCAGATCCGCGCGCCCGAAAGCCTCGCTTTGGCCATGCGGAAATAGAGCTTGGCCACGGTGAGCAATCCGCCCAGCGTCCGCATTGCGAGGCTCGCATCTGCGGCCTCGTTCGCGGTGAGCGGCATGACCATGGGACCAGTCTGGAACTTGTCGGCCCATTCGCCCAGCCTGCGCAGATCGAACAGTTCGACGCCGAGCGAGCGGCCCTCCGCAAGCCCGCCATCGACGTCGTCATAATAATCGGACCAGCCTTCGCACCGAATGAACGGAATGCCCTTGGCTTGCAGATATTCGATCAGGCGGGGCCCGGTTTCGAGATAGGCATCCCTGCGCGCCGGGGTCGAGCCGGGATCGGGCGCGTCGCCCAACACGGCATCGAGGTAGTGGTGTGCCTGTTCGAGACTGTCGGATATGCCGTCGCGCGCGAGCAGGGGATTGGCGGGAATCCAGAGCACGCCGCCCGACATTGCCGTCGAACCGCCGACGCGCGATTGCTTCTCCAGCACCAGTGGTTTGAGGCCTGCATCGATCATCGCCATGGCCGCGCACAGCGAGCCGCCACCGCTGCCGATGATGACGAAGTCGGCGCTCTCGTCCCAATCCGCCACGATCAGTTCTCCAGCCCCATGAAGCGGTGCAGGGCGCGATGAAAGTTGGACACGGCCTTTTCCTGCTTGGGGTTGGGCCGCGCCCCGCGAAATCCGCGCGATTTCATGCCGCTCTGGATCGCCGCCATGTTGCCGAAGTCCTGCACCAGGATCAGCCCCCAGTCTTCGACGCTGAGGAGATCCTCGCATGTCTGCACGGGAACGTCGCGCGGTTCGGTGCCGGGCGCGTAGCGTTCCAGCGCATAGATATCGAAGATGCACCGGTCGGGATCGCCCGGCATGGGCCGCGCGCGATAGCCGAGCAGGCTGGTAGGCTGCTGCAGGAAGATCATGTTGGGAAAAATGTGCCAGTCAGCGCCGGCCTTGCCCATTTGTTCGGGGGTGATCGCGGGCCAACCTCGCCCGCTTTTCTCCTCTTCCTCGACCATATAGGTGAACAGCGCGCCCAGCATTTCATCGGGCGAGGTATTTTCGGGCATTTCGGCTACGCGCTGCGCAGCGGCGATCATGCCATCGGTCAGCATCGCATCTAGCGTGTTCTTGATGTCGGCGTAAAAGCCGGCGGCCAGCGGTCGCAAGTCGGTCGGCTCCGGCCGCCCCAGGCGTCGCGAGGGAAGGAACGGGTAGCCGCTTTCGGCCGAACCGAACATCCCGTGCATGCCCACGGCTTCGCTATAGGTATAGTCCTGATAATATTGAAGTAGCTGGCGGTGCGTGGTCTGCACATGATAGGCTTCGTTGAACGCTTCCAGCGCCACTTTCCAATTGGCGGGGAGGATCGCCTGACGCCGCCATTTGTAGCGCATCTTTTCGAACTCGTAAGCGTCCAAATAGTCTTTTGCCGGCTGCAGAAATGCGGTGAGGGCAGGAGCTTCGGGATCCATGCAGATGAACACCCAGCCGCCCCAGCGGCCCGTGCGGACCTGGCTCAATGCGACATCATCGGCGGCGAGAAGTCCCTCCCAGTCCTTTTGGTCGACGATGTCATGTGACGAGCCATCAAGGTTCCAGCGCCAACCATGATAGGGGCAGGTAAAGCGCGTAATATGGCCACAGCCTTTGGTCAGGCGGCGGCCGCGATGCGGGCAGACATTATAGAAAGCGCGAATTTCAGTATCGTTCGAGCGCAGCACGATGATCGATTCACCGAGAATATCGTAGGTTATGAAATCACCGGGTCTTGCCAGCTCTTCCTCACGGCACGCCATCTGCCACACAAACGGCCACAGCTTCTCGGCTTCGACTGCGGCAAATGCAGGATCGATATAGTCGGACGCGGGGATGAAATCATCGCGAACTTCGCCGGACGGCTTGCCTGTCTGCATCTCCACTCCTTCATTTCTCCGGGCGGACATCCGGCTGGACCCGTCGATGGTCCGGCCTTACATCGACACCTTGAGCATCACGCCGCCATAACGGAAGGCATCCCGTGCGATATTCCCGGAAACACGCCCGATGAAATTGTCCGATTCATTGAGGTACGTGTAATATATCTCGTTGGTCAGGTTCTTCCCATAGAGCAGAAGTTGCCAATGATTTTTCTTGCCGACGAGACCCAGCGTGGCATCGAGCATGCCGTGACCGGGATCGACGCGCATCGGATCGTTGGTCAGGCCATAGATCACATGGCTCTGCCAGCCATAGCTTGCACGCAGAAAGGCGTTGAAAGGGATCGAATCCGGGAGCGTGACATCATAGGTTCCGGCAATGTTGAGCGACCATTTCGGCTGCCCTAGCGCCTGTGTTCCGTCCAAGTCCTGGCGACCGGCGATGCAGCCCTGTGCGGCAGTTTGCCCCGGATAGCAGGAATTGGTGAAGTTGCGGTAGACCGCGTTGGTATAAGCGCCACCGCCCTCGATCCGGAATGCAGGGGTCGGTTTGGCGATGAAATCGAATTCAACCCCGTAAGAGCGGATATCGCCCGCGTTCAAAAGCAGTGTGGTAATCCCGCCAGGTGGCAACTGGCCCTGCTGGATGTCTTTGACCCGCTGATAATAGACCGCAAGGTTCGCGTATAACTTGTTGTCGAAGAAGGCGTGCTTCATGCCGACTTCGTAGGCGGTGGCGATTTCGGGCTTGAGAATGGCGGTAGCTGCGGTGGATGCCGAGGTCGTATCCACGGCCGGCCCCTTATAGCCGCGATTGAACGATACATAATAGCTGTGATCCGCATTGGGCGCATAGCGCAACCCTGCGCGCCCCGACAGGTTGTGGCGCGTATCGCTTGTACTGAAGGCGAGCGTCGAACTCGGGCCGGTGGTTGGCGCGAAGGTCAGCGGATCGAACGGAGCCCCCGCCCAACTTTTGCGATCATAGTCAAAGTCGATCTTCTCGACAGAGTAGCGCAGTCCGCCGAACAGCGAAATATTGTCGAAGAGCTTGTAGGTCGCATCGCCATATAGCGAATAGATATCATCGTTCAGTTTGGTCGTGATAAAGTTTGAAAAATATCCGGGGCCAGCGCCGAAATTCGCAATGAATGTAACCTGCGTATTGATGTTGCGACCGGTGTACCATTGCGCATATCCGCCACCGACAATGTCCAACGGGCCGGAACTGTAGTTCAGGCGCACTTCTTCCGAGGTGTAACGCGATGACGTCGGCTTGTAGGGAAAGCCGCCATTGGCCAGCGTAACCGTCTGAATCGGATATCCCAGCGGATTGGGAAGCATGCCAACGCCCTGGACGGCGCCCCACGGGCCGCTGTCGAAATCGCCAAAGGTGTCATAATAGAAATCGCGATGGCCTGTAATCGATCGGAGCGTCAGATCATCGGTCAGTTTGATGCCCAGATTGGCGGACAGGCCCCAAGCCGTGGCACGCCCGTCGAACACGGTTTCGACATTGACGAAGGGATGGTTTCGGGTTGCCACTACGCCGGCCGCCGTCTGGATCGCGCCAAGAAATGGATTCGTATCCGGTGCCAGAATGACCGTCGAACCGAAACTGTCGCGGCTTTTTGCATAGTCGCCGGATACAAGGAGATTCACGCCTTCGGCGAAATCGATCGCGATCTTTCCGGCAGCCCCCCAATTGTCGATGGCGCCGAACCCTCGATTCCAATCGCCGAGATGGTTCGGATCCTTGTTTGGGGCGATCGGCGACAATGTGTTGCGATAAACGTTGAAGCGAGTTCGCACCGTGTCTGATAGCGGGATATTGGCCATGCCGCGAAGGAGCAACTGGTTGTCCGTCGTATATCCGGCCTCAAAGCTTGCGTCATAGGTACTGGTGGGACGTTTGGTGGTAATGTTGATAACGCCGGCAGTGGCGTTTTTGCCAAACAAGGTGCCCTGAGGGCCGCGGAGAACTTCGACGCGTTCGATATCGTTGAAATCCGCAACGAATTCGGCCTGCCTGGACAGGGCGACATCGTCCACGAGGACTGCCGTCGACGGCTGGACTTCGCCGGTGACTGCGGCCGAATTGATCCCCCGGATCGCGACGCTGCTCGCTGTGGCGGCATAGCCGCCGGTGAAATTGACCGAGGGTGTCAGTTTGAGCACGTCCTGAGAACTGATCACGACCGATCGCCCAAGTGTTTCCGAAGTGACGGCCTGAACCGAAATGGGAACCTCGGTCAGCCGTTGTTCGCGACGCTGAGCGGTAACCACAATCTCGCCTGCGCCGACCTCCTTCTCGTCGGAAGCGCGGCTGTCCTTTGGCGGCGAGCCATTGTCCTGCGCCTGCGCGGATGCTGCAAATGAAGCCAGGGCAATGCACGACAGGCATTGCCGGAGCAAATGAATCCTCATCCTCATCTTTGCCGCCCTCTCCAGAGATGCATGCAGGTATGATCATCTATATCATCCTACTTATCGCTCCTGCGTATCCTTCAACCAAATTGCTGTCAAATTCGACAGGGCAAGGCCACATCGTGCCGGACACGATGACGGTGCGCGCGCGCCACGCGGCGATGACGAATGCCGCCCGGCCCGTCGGGCCGAAGCCCGGCATTCCCCACCATCGTACTTTGTCAGGGCATCGGAGCGTTCGGCTTCACACTTTGGTGATGGCTTCGGCTATGCCACGAAATCCCGTTTCGACCGCAAATATGTCTCCGCCCAGTGGCGAGTGGGGGCGATCCATCAGATCCTCGATCCGGCCCGAGGTGATGAACAAAGTTGCCATATCCGGCCCGCCGAAGGCGACCATCGTCGGGGCCAGAACGGGCACGTCGAAATGCAGGTCGAGCCGGCCATCGGGCGTGAAGCGGGCGATCTTCCCGGTTTCGCCGAAGGGGACCGCAAACCACAATCCCCCCTCGTCATCCACGGTTCCGCCATCGGGAATGCCGAACCCTTCGGGCATTTCGGCAATGACGCGCTCGTTCGATGGTGTCGCGGTCAGCGGGTCATAATCATGGGCGAGGACGGCTCGCCGCATCGATTCCGCACGGTACATGATCGTTCCATCCGGGCTGAAACCGGTGCCATTGGGGGTCTGGACTCCGGTGATGCCGGCCGTGATTTGCCCGGCATCGTAGCAATAATAGCTTCCCCGCGGCACGCCATGATGCTCGAACTTGACGAGGATCGAGCCGACCCAGAAGCGCCCCTGCCGATCCGCCTTGCCATCGTTGAACCGGAATATCGCGGGATCGAACGGCGCGTCGCAGATGAACTCGAACACCTCCTTCGCAAAATCGAAGCGATAGAAGCCAAGGTTCGCGGCAATGAGCAGCCCCCCATCGCATAACGAGAAGGATCCCGGCCGTGCATCGAGGTGCCAGTCGCGGTTCGCCCCGCTGACCGGATCAAACCGGTTGAGCGTCTGGCTGCGCTGATCGAGCCAGTACAGCGCGTCCTGCTCCTGCGACCAAAGCGGCCCCTCGCCAAGTGCCGCCTTGATATCCAGAACATGCCGAACCTGAAATCCCGCCATTGTCGCTCCCTCTCTTTATCTTCATGCCATGACGTTTCCCGTCAATCGCTGATGGCCGCCGCGCAGATGGCGCAATCATGGTTTCGCTGTTCCGGCGCCTCAAGTCGGCACAGCTTAGTCTGCGCATTTGCGCGATCGCAAGCGCCATTGGCCGACGAGGCGTTCGGTTGGGAAACGCGCGGGCAGTTCGCTCCGGTGCTTCGACGGCGGTCGGGTTTTCGACCGAGGTCATGGAGCGTCCCCGTAGTCGGCGCGGCTTCGCCATTCCTGCCAATTCGGATGTATCGGCTCTTGACCTGTTCCGCCAACGTACGGCATTTCAGAGGGATGGGGGAGGATTGTAAAATGAAATTCAACATGTTCGCCGTGGCTGTTGTCCTGGCAAGCCTCGCGTTCTCGTCGCCTGCAGCGTCGAAGGATGCGCCCAAGAGCTACAAGATCGTCAACGAAGCGGTTGGGGTGCCGGTCTTCCCGTATGACATTACCGACCGTCCTTATACAGTGCTGGGCGAGGTGAAGGCCGGTGTGCGGAAGGCAACCGTGTTCAGCGCGGAAGCGAGCCAGGCGAAGATCTATCGCGAACTTTGGGAGCGCGCCGAGAAGTTGGGCGCCGATGCGGTAATCAAGGCTTCCTACGGGGATTCCCATGTTTCGGCGTTTAGCTGGGGCAAGACCGACGCGACCGGCATTGCAGTCAAATTTATCGATGCCCCATCGACAGAACCCGCAGTGGCGCCCGCCAGCGCCGCAAAATAGCATTTCGCCAGGGCGAAGCGCGCATATGAGGAATATCGTCTCGGCCGCATGTGCTGTTGCGCTATGTGCCGTCGCACCCGGTGGAATGGCTGGTGCGCAGGTCGCCAATCCCGTTCCAGCATCGGTAGCTGTAGCCGTGCCGCCACAGAACCATCCTTCAGCAACCATCGTTGCGCGCGCTTCTCCGGTTCCGGGCACCGTTCTGGTCGAACGCGATACGATCGTTCGGCTGATGGTGGTGAACGAAGTATCCACCAAAGTCGCCCGGGCCGGGGACCGCTTCGTCCTGCGGGTCGATGAGGATCTCGAGATCGGCGGGATCAAAATCGTGCCCGTCGGTGCGAAGGCCTGGGGTGAGGTTCTCGGTGCGGAAGAGAGTGGCGCAGTCGGCAAGGCCGGGAAGCTGACCGCCCGGCTGCTCTATGTCGATCTTCCTGATGGCCGGCTGCCGCTTCGGGGTGAACAGGCCGACAGTGGCCCCGGAGGAACCGGTGCGACGGTTTTGGCGGTGGTCGGACTCGGTGTCTTCGGCCTGTTCACGCGCGGCACCAACGCGAAGCTAAAAGCAGGGCAAATCTTCAACGGATATGTCGCCGAGGACATGATTTTCGATCCGGTCGCCCATAATTTCCTCAACATGCCGGCAGCCGCCGCCACGGATGCTCCCGTGGCGACGGTCGTCAACAAATGATCCGCGCACGTTAGTGCAGCAGTTGATGCCCCCCGTGCTGGCTATGCTGGCAACGATCGCCGCGCAGGCAGGAGGGGTGGTGGCGGCGCCAAGTGGTGCGCCGGTCGTCGCAGCCGCAACGGGCAATCACATCCTGCGCGCCGGCACAGCAGTGCCGTTGCAGACGCTCGTTTCGCTCGATACGCGCACCAATCATCAGGGCGATCGCTTCGCGCTGATGGTTGCTGAGGATGTCCAGGCTGGCCCTTGGACGGTGATCCCTAAAGGCAGCCGCGCGATAGGTGAGATTGCGCGGCTTATGCCACGTTCGTCGCTCGGCGAATCGGGAAGAATGGAATTCATGCTCCTCTACGTCGATGTGGGTTCCGCGCGCATTCGCCTCGATGGCCGCGCCGGTGCCTCCGGACGTGGGGCGGTTGCCGACAGCGTGGCTACCACCGCCTTTGCCTATGCTTTCGCTCCCTTCGTGACGGGCAAAAGCGCGGTGCTGCCTGCCGGGTCTCTTATGATCGGCTATGTGCAGCACGATCTGCCGATCGAGCCCGCGAAGGTTGCCGCCATCTCAAGCCGATAGCGGCTTACCGTTACGGGCATTGCGAGGTGGTTGCGATCATTGACGATCGGCGAAATGGTGCCCCGAGAGAGACTCGAACTCCCGACCTGCGGTTTAGGAAACCGTTGCTCTGTCCTGCTGAGCTATCGGGGCAACCGCGCTGCTCCTACGGTGCCGCGCGGGGCGGGTCAATCGGGTGAGGCGTGCCGATCAGGGGCGCCCTCGTCCGAGGGCCGATGGGAAAGAGAAGAAGACCCTCACCCAACCTCTCCCGCAAGCGGGAGAGGTGTTAGATTTTCGCGTAGACGCGGGAAAGGCCCGATGCCGGCCCCGGTCAGCAGCTTATCGTCGCCGCCATGTTCCGCCCGCCGCCTTGTTCGGTCCACAGGTTCGCGCCGGTGTCGGTCGGCTCGCCGCATATGTGGAGCAATGTGCCGTCGAACGCCGGCTGTGCCCCGCGAAATTCGAAGCCTGTTATGGGCCTGTCGAGGTGGCGGGCGGCGAGATCGGCCATCAGCGTGGCCTGGAGCGGGCCGTGGACGACCAGAGCCGGATAGGCTTCCTCGTCCATCGCATAAGGCCGGTCATAATGGATGCGATGCCCGTTCATCGTGAGCGCGGAGTAACGGAACAGCAGTAGCGTGTCCGGCATGATATCGCGCCGCCAGCAAGGGCTCGGCGTCCCGGCATCGCCGCGCGGAAGGCTCATCGATCCGGGCGCCGCGGCATCGCGATAGACGATATCCTGCTCCTCGATCACGGCAGAGCCACCGGCGCCCGACAGCGCATGGCGGACGGTGACGAACACAAGATTGCCGCTGCGGCCGCTCTTGGCCTCGACCTTCATTATCGTCGAGACACGGGTTACCGTCTCGCCGACGAGCAGCGGCTGCAGGAATTGGAGCCGGCCGCCGGCCCACATCCGCCTCGGGAGCGACACCGGGGGCAGGAAACCGCCACGCGCGGGATGGCCGTCGACGCCGACACCCGCTGGCGGGCGCACGTCCCAGAAATAGAGCCAGTGGTGGAGCAGGGGCAGCGGCGCGCCCGGCGCCAGCGGAACGGTTTCGCCAAGCGCGGTCCGCAGCGCGTTGGTCCGCGCCGGTTCGAGGACATCGCTGGCCGTCTCTTCACGGCCAACCCAGGCGGAAAAATCTTCGCTCATCGCCGATCTCGATCTCCAATGTGCCGGTCGCGCGCCGGGTGGTTTGTGGCACGGCCTATCGCTATGGATGCGCGCTCACAACACCTTCTTCGGTCGGGTCGATCGGATCGTCGTCGCCAGGTGCGCGCGGCGTAGCGAAGCGGGCGAGGCGGGGGCGCAGGCGGCATTCGATACGCTCGATCAGTTCATACACCACAGGCACGAGCAGCAAGGCCAGCACGGTCGAGCTGAGCAGGCCACCGATCACCGCCACCGCCATCGGCTGGCGGAAGCTCGATCCCTCACCCAGGCCGATTGCCGTCGGCAGCATGCCCGCGGCCATCGCGACCGAGGTCATCACGATCGGGCGCGCACGCACGCGGCAGGCGTTGATGATGGCATCGCGCTGCGACTGGCCGGCCCGTTCGTCCTCGATCGCAAATTCGACGAGCAGGATCGAATTCTTGGCGGCAAGGCCCAGCAGCATCAGCATGCCGATCAGCACGGGCAAGGTGATCGCGAGCCCCATCAACTTGAGCGCGATAAACGCGCCGATCAGGGTTAGCGGCAGCGCAGAGATGATCGTGATCGGCTTGAAGAAGCTGCGGAACAGCAACACCAGCACGCCGTAGATCAGGCCGATGCCCGACAGCATCGTGATGATGATGTTGCCGAACAGCTCCGTCATCGCCTCGGTATCGCCGGTTTGGGCGAGGTGCACGCCCGGCGGCAGGTGGCGCATGATCGGCAGCTTGTTGACCTCCTTGAGCGCCTGGCCGAGCGTGACATTGTTGAGATCTGCCTTCACCGAAACGCGCCGTTCGCGATCATAACGGACGATCTGGCCGGGGCCTTCTCCCAGCGACATATCGGCAACGCTACCCAGCGTGGTGGTCTTGCCGCTGAGGGTCGGCAGGCGCAGGCTGGAAATCACATCGGGATTTTCGCGATCGGGCTGCGACAGGCGGATGCGGATCGGAATGCGCCGTTCCTGCGTGGAGAATTTCGCGACGTTCGCATCGATATCGCCGATCGTGGCAACGCGCATCGCCTGTGCGATCGTCCGTGCCGAAACCTGCAGGCGGGCGGCTTCGCCGGGCCGCGGGCGGATCACCAGTTCGGGAGCGGCCGGCGGCGGGGCGGGGCGGGGTTCGAGAACCTGCGGAAGGCCCCGCATCTGGCGCACCAGTTCGAGCTGCGCGTGCGCCAGCGCGGCGCTGTCATTGCCCGTCAGCACGACCTCCAGACCGACTTGGCCCAATCCGCCGCCTTCGGTGGCGATACGGACATCGGGTACGGCCCGCAGCAGGCCGGTCAGCGATCGCTGGAATTGATCTGTGGTCATCGAGCGCTGATGCTTGAGGATCACGGTCATATGGCCTGAGAAGAGCGACCCTTCCGCACCGACCTGCGCAAAGACGCGTTCGACGTCCGGCTGCGCCTCGATCGATTTCGTGACCTGATCAATGGCGCGTTCCATCTGTGCCAGCGTCGCGCCCTGCGGACCTTCGACCGACAGATAGGCGATACCGGTGTTGCCGATCGGATTGAAGCCGGTCGGCAAGGTCGTCGCCAGCGCCAGCGATCCGGCCAGCATCGCCGTGCCCACGCCCAGCGCCGGCCAGGGATGCGCCAGATTCCAGTCGAGCGCCTTTTCATAGAAGCGCGGCACCGGCCGATGCGGCTGCGATGGTTTCGCCGTCAGGAAATAAGCGGCGAGCACAGGCGTGAGGAAGCGGGCGACCACCAGCGAGAACAGCACCGCCATCGAGACTGTGAGGCCGAATTCGCGGAAGAACTGCCCCATTTCGCCGGGCATGAACGATACGGGCGCGAACACGGCGACGATGGTGGCGGTGGTCGCGATCACCGCGAGGCCGATCGAGTCGGCACCGATCAGCGCCGCGCGATAGGGGCTGGCGCCCGCTTCGATCCGCTTCTCGATATTCTCGATTTCGACGATCGCGTCATCGACCAGGATGCCGATCACCAGGGTCAGGCCCAGCAGGGTGACGTTGTTGAGGCTGAAGCCGAACATCACCATGGCCGCGAACGTCGGCACCAACGACAAAGGCATGGCGAGTGCGGCGATGATCGTCGCGCGCCAGCTTCGCAGGAACAGATAGACGATCAATGCGGCAAGCAGCATGCCCTCGATCAGCACCTGCATCGTCGCGGCGAAATTGCGGCGCGTATAATCGACGGTGGAGACGATCTTGGTGAAGGTGATGCCGGGATTCGCGGCCTCGAGCGCGGCGACGGCCTTCTTCACCCGATCTTCGGTGCTGACATCGCTGGCGGCCTTGGTCTTGCTGACCTGGAACGCGACGACGGGCCGGCCGTCAAGGCGCGCGAACGAGCGTTGCTCGCTGGCGCCATCGTCGATCGTGGCGATGTCGCTGAGCCGGACATAACCGCCGGTCGCGATCGGGATCGTGGTGGCGGCGATCGCGGCGACGTCAGTGGCTTCGCCGAGTACGCGGATTGTCTGTTCCGCGCCGCCGAGATTGGCGCGGCCGCCGGTGTCGTTGAGGTTGGTCGCGGTAAGCGCGGTGTTGACCTGCGCCGCGGTGATCTTAAACGCCGCGAGCCGGGCCGGATCGAGCGTGACGTTGATCTCGCGGGATATGCCGCCGACCCGGGCGACCTGCGATACGCCGGATTGCGCCTGCAGCGCGCGGGCGACGGTGTTGTCGACGAACCAGGAGAGTTGGGCCGTCGTCATCGCCGGCGCCGATATCGCATAGGTCGTGATCGGCAGCGCGGCGATATCGAGCCGCCGTGTCGTCGGGGGATCGATCCCTGCGGGCAGCTGCACACGCGCCTGCTCCACGGCGGTGCGGACGTCGTCGGTCGCCTTCTGCAGGTCGGTTCCGAGTTCGAACTCGGCGGTCGTGCTCGACGTCCCCAACGACACGGTCGACGATATGTGGCGCAGCCCCGCAATGCCCGCGAGCGCATCCTCGATCGGGCGGGTGATCTGCGATTCCACCTCCGCCGGCGCCGCTCCGCTTTGCGTCACCGATACCAGGACGATCGGAAATTCCACGTTCGGATATTGTTTGATGGGCAGCTTCAAATATGAGACCAGCCCCGCCAGGGTCAGTGCAATGATGATCAGGACGACAGGCGTGGGGTTGCGGATCGCCCAGGCGGAGACGCGGATCGTCATCGGGCCACCTGCGGTTTCACCGTATCGCCTTCGAGCACGAAGCCCTGGCCGCCGGTGAGGATGCGGGTGCCGACCGAGGGGCCGGCCTCGAGCGCGATCCATCCGCCCGAACGTATCCCGACCTTGACCGGCGTGACGTGGACGCGATCGGCCTTGTCGAGCGCCATCAGGCTTGCCCCCGATGCATCGTAGCGGATTGCGGCTTCCGGGACAGCGGGTGTGTCGTGCTGCGCCACCGCAAGCCGCACATTGGCAAAGCCGCCGGGGCGCAGATCGCGATCGGGGGCCATCAGTACGCGCGTTCGCCCGAGCTTGGTCTGCGGATCAATCTCGGCGCTTACCAGCCGCACCCTGGCCGAAACCTCGCGGCCGGATGCCAGGATCACCGTAGCGCGCATGCCGGGGCGGATGAGCGGCATCGATCGTTCCGGGACTTCGGCATCGACCTCGACCAGATTGTCGCGTTCGATCCGGAACATGATCGTGGCAGGCGCGGCGATGTCGCCGGGCCGGACGGCGCGCGACAGGACCCGGCCGGCGACCGGCGCGCGGATCGTCATCAGATCCTGCTTGACCATCAGCGACTGGAGCGCCGCCTTGGCCTGCGCGACATTTGCCTCGGCGGTGCGGGCGGCCAGGCCGCGTTCGGCAATCGCTTCTGCCGACAGGATGCCTGATTGCTCGAGACCCGCGACGCGAGCGGCCTCCGCGCGGGCCTTGTCGGATGCGATGCGCTGTTGGGCCAGTACCGCGCGCTGCTGGGCAATATCGGCGCGCAGCAATATATCGTCGAGGCGGGCGAGGGGCTGTCCCTTGCGGACCTGATCGTCCTGATCGACGAACACCTGCGCCACCGGATAGCCGGAAAGCTGGCTCGCGACCGCGGCCTCCTCGCGCGACACCAGCACGCCGGAAAGCGCGAGATCGTTGCTCATCGACCGGGCTGTGACCAGGGCCGCGCTGACGGCACGCGGCGCCGATGCTGCGCGCGTCGCATCGGCATCCTGCTTGTTCTGGCTGGAGCAGCCAGCCAGCAGGAGCGGAAACGCCAGCAGCGGAAGAAGGATGTGGCGCAAGGTCAGTTCCCTTTGATCTGATCAGGGGCCCAGCCGCCGCCCAGCGCCTTGAACGCGGTAACGGCATCGGTGAGCGTATCGGTCTTGACGGCGACCAGCGCGATGCGCGCGGCGCGCCACGCCTGTTCGGTTTGCAACAAGGTATCGAGGCTGACGAAGCCGGCCTTGTAGCCGCGCTGCTGCGCGCTGAAGGCGAAGCCCGCGCGTTGCTCGGCGAAATTCAGCCGATCGAGCCGTTCGAGATCCGCGCTGAGGCTGGTCAGGCTCTTTTCGGCATCGCCATAAGCGGATTGCACGGCATGTTCATAGGCGATCACCGCCTGTTCGTCCCGTGCTGTCTGCACGCCGATCTGCGCCAGCAGCCGCGCGCGATCGAGCACGGGGACGAACAGGCCGGCGGCCAGCGTCCAGGCGGTTTCGGTATAGCCGAGAGGGTTCAGCACGCGCGTGATCGAAGCGCCGGGCTGCAAAGTGAGGCGGGGGAACAAGGCGAGCTGGTTCAGCCGCAGCGTCCCTGCCGCCGATTGCAGCCGCTGTTCGGCCTCGCGGACATCGGGGCGGCGGGCCATCACCTCGCCCGGTGTCAGCGTGGGTGGGCGAGGCGGCACCGGCAGCGCGGTGTCGATGGACAGGCTCTCGAGCGGATCGGTCCCGCGGCCGAGAAGAACGAGCAATGTCCGGCGGGCATTGGCGAAGCGCGCGCGCAGGTTCAGCAGATCGGACTGCGCATTGGCCAATTGGGTGTCGAGCCGCGCCGAATCCGATTCCGATCCGATTCCGCTCGAGACCCGCAACCGGCCGACGCGGGCGAGATCCTCGGCGATCCGCAGGGTTTGTTCGGCTTCGGCGATTTGTGCCGCCAGTCCGCGCGTGCCGAACAATTGCGATGCAACGCTGGCGGCGAGGCTGAGGCGCGTCGCTTCATAGTCGAAGCGGATCGCGGCCAAATCGGCGTCGGCAGTGCGCTTGGCGGCGGCGCGGCGGCCGAACAGATCGACCTCCCAGCTGATATTGAAGGCGCCGCTGGCGACATCGGCCTTGCCGGCGCCCAGGGCCGTCGCTTCGGCCGCCGGCAGGCCATCGATGCTTGTGTCGCCGTGGCTGATCGAACCGTTCGGATTGCCTTGCAGATCATAGGGGGTCAGCGCGCCGCGGCGTACGGCCTCCGCCTCGCGCAGTCGGGCAAATGCGGTGCGCGCGTCGGGCGCCGACACCAAGGATTGGTCAATCAGCGCCGTCAGTTGCGGATCGTTGAACGCCTGCCACCAGCGATCGATCGGCAGCGCGGAAGCGGGGACAGGGGCCGGCTGCGGCGTTTCAAAACGGGCCGGAACGGCGACCTGGGGTTCTGGCAGGCGATTGGATACGCAGCCGGCGAGCAACGACGCAGACAGCAGCGGCAGGACGAAACGCGCCATCATCGGGATCCATAAGCTGCGAGAAACATGCGTACCGCCGAATCGGCCGAGGCATCCATTTCCACGTCGGTGAAGCTATCGCGTTCGCCAAACAACAACCGCGTCGGCAGGTTTCCGTAGAGGAGCGCCCGCAAATGCCTAGCCATTTCCTCACAATTTCCGCATTGCAACAATTCCCGTCCTTGGGCATCGCGCAATATTTCCGTCAGGTACGGCCATATATTGATCTCGGAATTATTCAATAATGGCTGAGTGATAGACCGCAGCTCCGTCTTCTCTACGAGAATGAGCCGCTGGACGGCTATCGATCGTTCGCTGCAATGCAACCGGAGATAGGCGCGGGCGAATGCAGCCAGTCTGTCAGGCAGCGGCATTTCCGTATTGAGGGTCTGAAGCAGCGTTTCGGTCACCGGCGCTGCTGCCTGCGCCAGCATCGAGCCGAACAAATCGCCCTTAGATCGGAAATAGTTGTAAATGGTGGCTTTCGAACTGCGCATGCGCGTGGCGACATGCGAAATCGTGGTCTCGTGATAGCCGCGCTGACGGAATTCGACCGCCGCCGCATCCAGGATCTCGCGACGCTTTGCTTCGGTCTTGATGCGCATGGGCCGCCTTTTCAGTACCCGTGGGTACGCTTATCGGCCGGTTCATGTCCAGAGGCTTGTTCGAAAAAGCTACGTATCCCGCCATTCGCATAGTGATGCGGCGCAAGGCCACTCGCGTCATACCGGCCTTCGCCGGTATGACGCTGGAGGCTAAGCGACCTTTTGATGTCTCAGCGACTCCCAGGCCAAACGCCGGTGGGTACGCCTCAGGCGTCGCCTTCCGGCTTCCGCTTTTGTATCATCCCCGGAAGTTCGCCGGATTCTCGCCAGCTCTTCAGGGTATCGCGAAATTCGAGAACGCCGCCGCCAAAATTGCCGTCGCGCAGGTTGGACTGGTTGTTCATGCCTTCGCTGTTGAAATAGCTGGGCGTGCAATCGCGCCACATGGTCATCCACTGCGCGCCTTTCGATTCGTGGTACGCCACCCATTCGGCTTCCGCCTCGGCCGTTACCTCGACCTCATCGAGATGGCGGTCGAGCGCTTCGCGGATGATGTAGGCAACATGGGTCGCGACCATCTCCTGCGAGTAGGGGAAGTTATTGTCCCATGAGCCTTGCCGCGTTCCCGAAATGAAGAAGTTGGGGAAGCCATGGACATGGATGCCATGCATGGTCATGGCGCCGTCCTTCCATTTTTCGGCCATCGTTGCACCATCGCGACCGATGACCGGAATCGCCGTGCCCTTTTCATAAGGAGAGAGATCGAAGCCGGTTGCGTAGACGAGGCAATCCAGCTTGAATTCCTGGCCGTTGGCGAAAACGGCGTCTTCTAAAACACGTTCGACCCCGCGCCCCTGCGTATCGACCAGGGTCACGTTCGGCCGGTTGAAGGACGCAAGATAATCATCGTGATAGCATGGCCGCTTGCACAGCCAGTTGTACCACGGCTTCAAACCTTCGGCGGTGGCGGGATCCTTCACGACTTCATCGACGCGCGCGCGCACATCCTCCATGATCATGTAGTTGGCCGTCTGAGCAATCTCCGCGAAGTCGGCAGCGGTCATATTGGGCCTCGCCAGTTCCTTGACGAGCGTGGTCATCTTGCTCCAGCCATCCTGGATCAAATCCACTTCGGCAAGGCCGCGGGTAACCAGCACGAAATTGAGCATCCGCTCCTCATGCCAGCCGGGTTTTTGGGACTTGAACCATTCCGGGTCGGTAGGATGGTCGTTACGAGCTTCCACCGAGGAGGGCGTGCGCTGGAACACGTATAAGTGCTTCGCCGATTTCGCGAGATGGGGGACGCACTGGATTGCGGTGGCACCGGTGCCGATGATGCCGACGACTTTGTCCTTGAGGTTGACCATCGGACTGTCCGGGCTCCCGCCGGTATAATCATAGTCCCAGCGGCTGGTGTGAAAACTGTGCTGCTTGAACGTCTCGATCCCGGGGATGCCCGGGAGCTTCGGTTCGCGATAGTGACCGGATGCAATGATGACGAATTTCGCGGTGATCCGGTCGCCCCGATCCGTCGAAATGTTCCAGCGCGAAGTCGCTGCGTCGTAGCGCGCCTCCTCGATCCTGGTCTGAAGGTAGCCCCGTTCGTAGAGGCCGTATTTCCTGGCTATGCTCCGGGAATATTCGAGAATCTCGGGCGCCTTCGCGTATTTCGCGCTGGGCATATAGCCCATTTCCTCGAGCAGCGGCAGGTAGCTGTAGGATTCGACGTCGCAAGCTGCGCCGGGATAGCGATTCCAGTACCACGTCCCGCCGAAATCGCCGCCGCGCTCGAAGATGCGGATGTTGTCGATGCCCTTCTCGATCAGCCGGACGGCTGCGAGCATACCGGCAAACCCCCCGCCAATGATAACGACATCGACGTCTTCCGCCTTCGGTTCGCGTTCCTCGAACTTGACGTAGGGATCCGTCTTGTAATGTTCGAACTCACCCTTGGTCGCGACGAATTGCGCGAGGCCTTCAGGGCGTAACTTGAGGCGCTTGTCGCGCTCCTCGTCATACTTCTTTCTCAGAGCGGCAGGGTCGAAATCAAAACCGGCTACAGCTTGGGGCATGTGAATTCTCTCCTGGTATCTGGTATCAGCAATGTCTGCTGGTGCAGATGCATTGGTGTTATTTGCGGTGTGGAAAGCCGTCAGCGACAGCTGGCTTGCCGGCTCCCGACTTCGACCGTCCGATCAGCCTCAGCCTCGCATTCGGCCCTTCAAATCCATGCTCGAGGCTCTGATCCGGTTTCTTTGTCCATGATGTCGCGCGTCTAGCCATTTGCGGGCTGCGCTCCGTCAGGCCTGGACCAATCCACGCTCACCCCGGTCATGAAATCGAAACTTTTCTTGATCTCCGTCGTCAGATCCGCGCGACATTCGCTGGCAATCCACCTTTCAATCGCGTCGGCAAAGACGGCAAGGACCACATGCGCCACCAAAACGCACCGCTCAGGCACGACGCTCCGACCCTGGCGGCCAGCCAATGCCTGGCTGATGGCGGCAAGCCAGGAGAGGCCAATCTGATGGCTCATTCCTTGCAAGATGGCTGAACTTGCAACGGCACGCACCGTGCGGGCAGTCCGTTCGAGATCGACGTTGGCGATCCACGTCTCCAGAAGCGCGTTCCGTACCGCGGTCAGATCGTTTTCCAAAGAGGGGCGCTCGAGGATCGCCTGACACAGCGGTGCCATCTGGTAGGCATATCCGCTGAGAACGACGTCGGCCTTGCCGCGAAAATAATGGAAGAAGGTCGCCGTCGATATATCGGCGCGTTCCGCGATTTGCTCGAGAGTCGTGGTGTCGTAGCCTTGTTCGGCAAAAAGGGTGAGCGCGGCATCCTCGATCACCTCGCGCGTCTTGGCTTTTTTCCGCGAGCGCAGCCCTTCGCTTGGTGCCGACTCACGCTCGAATTTCAATTGCCCATGCATGAGACGTTGATCGCAAAAAAGTAGAGTCGATGCAATTAATTTAATACGCCCTATTTATATAGGCGGGCCAATCCGCCGATTTCGGCGCGAGCATTTTCCGATTTGCATGGAAAGCCATCGTTGGGCTTGAAAGCGAAGCCCCCCGCGGGCCGCGTTGTTCTTGTTATGTCGCGGCGCACCCGATGAAACGAATGATCCTTTGCACCGGTGTCATCTCTTAAGCGCCCCTACCTGAGGCTTGCATGGGCACAATTGTCCCAGATGCCCGCCTGATCGAGCGTGCGGCGGACACTCGGCCGCGACGGTCGCGGAGCGGCTTGGCGACCGCGTGGCAGCCGATGCGAACCAACGACTTGATGTGCATAGATGAGCTACACGGCGCGGCCTGGCCGGCGGGATGCCGAGATGGCCCGCTATATCGATGGTCTTAAGGTCGCCACCCGCCATTCCGGCACCGCGTCGTAATCCGGGATCACCTATACGCGGTGATCCCGGATTACGCTGGAGCAGCATGTCGAGCAGGCATCCTTATCGCAGGCCCTGGCTCCGTTGACGAGAATATAGGCGCAGACGACACCGGCCTGAACCATTCGCGGTGTATCGGCCGCAGCCGGCCGGCCGATCACCCAATGCGCGCATCACCTATGAAGGAGAAGTGCCGGTCGGCGGGGTCAGCTTCAGGTGCAGCGCGGAAAGGCCGTGGATGATGTAGCTCTGCTCATAGGTCAAATTCGCCACGCCGTCGGGGTGCTGCTCCAGGTCGATATCGATCCTGGACGTCGACGCCAGCAGCTTCTCCATGATGATCCGCACTTCGGCGCGCGCCAGCGGGGCGCCGGCGCAGGTGTGCTTGCCGCGTCCGAAAGCGACGTGTTCCGCGATCTTGGGGCGGCCAAGCTTGAGTTCGTCCGGACTTTCCCAGCGGCGCGGATCGCGGTTGGCGCCCGAGATCGAGATCATGATCTTCGATCCCGCCGGGATGTGGATGCCGCCTACCACGGCGTCCTTGCGTGCGAGCCGGCCTTCCTGCTTGGTCGAGCCTTCGAGGCGCAGCACCTCTTCAAGGAAATCGGGGATCAGCTTGGGGTCGGCGCGCAGCCGGTCCTGGAGGCCGGGTTGGGAAATGAGGAACTTGACCGCGGTTCCCAGCAGCTTGGCGCTCGTATCCTGGCCCGCGCCGAACATGAACATGCCAAGCTGGACGAGATCGGACGGCTCCGGGATGGAGCCATCGTTATATTTGGCGAAGGCAAATTCGGTGAGGATATCCTTTTGCGGATTGGCGCGGCGGTCGGCGATATACTCCCAGAAGTACTTGGCCATCACCGTAAACGGGCTATGCTCCGGATCGCCCGTCTTTTTGCCGTCGATGCTACCCGGCGGCGGTGCGGCGGCGATGGCGTCCATGAAGATCTTGCGGTCTTCCATCGGCACCCCGAGCAGATCCGCCACGACCATCGTCACGAACGGCGTGGCGATCTCTTTGATCAGCTCGACCTTGCCGTCAGCGACGGCCTTGCCCACCATGTCGTCGCAATAGCGGTTGATGAATTCCTCGCTCGCCTTGAGTCGCGACGGGACGAACAGCGTGTTGATCAGCGCCCGCAGCTTGGTGTGGCGATCGTCGTCCATGTTGGAGACCAGATCCCAGCCGACGAACTCCTTGCGGTGCGCGCTGATCTGGTCGTTGATGTCGGAGCCTTCTGGGGTGAAGGGCAGCGGCATGCCGGCGCCTTGCAGATTGATGATTGCCGAGAACGCATCATGGTTGCGCATGATCGCCAGCGCTTCCTCGAAGCCGGTGACGATGTAATAGTCTTGGCCGGCCGGCTTGTAGATGGGCCCCTGCGCGCGCGCCGCGGCGAAATAGCCGTAAGGATCCTTCAGGATGTCGTAATCGGTGTAATAATCGCGATCAGCCAGTGCCTGCATGTCTCTCACTCCGATTGCGTTGTCCGGATCGTTAATTGGCTTGCCATCAAGGCCCTGCTGCTGCTTTCACTGCAACGATGAACGCGACGACGACACCATCTCCGGATTTGTGCGACACCATAGCGCATAGTATGTCGGCGGCGGGCGGGTCAACCCCGAAGGATGCGCGTGCCGTGCGCTCGGGCACTGCGCTGCGCGAGGCGCTGTTCCGGCTGCTCGAGCGTACGACGTTCGAGCAACTGACGGTGCGCGATATCTGCGCCGAGGCGGGCGTCCATTATGCTACGTTCTTTCGCCACTATGGCGGCAAGGAAGCGCTGCTCGACGATGTTGCCGCGGATCAGATTGCCCGGCTGGTCGCGCTGACCGTGCCCATCAAGGAATCGGGCGACGATCGCGGCTCGATCCTGGCCCTTTGTCTTTACGTCGAGGATCACCGCACGCTTTGGTCGGTGCTGCTCAACGGCGGTGCCGGCGAGACCATGCGCGCCGAGTGGCTGCGCGTCACACGGAAGGTCACGGGCCCGGCGCCAACGAACAGCTGGCTGCCGGCCGAGTTGGGCACGATCTGCACGACCAGCCTGATCGTGGAAACGATCTCATGGTGGCTGCGGCAGGACAGGGGCAACTGGCTCCCTGATGCCGTTGCCGAGATCATTCATCGCCTCGTGATGACGTCTATCGCGTCGCGAGCCCCCGCCGAAGGTGCGTGAGCCAGAAGGTGGCAACGATTGCGCGCAAGCCACGGGCCGTAATTCCGTGATCGACGGTCGGATCAGGTTCGGTGCGCAGGATGGTTAAATTGCCGAGCCCTGACCGGTCGAGTGTATCGTCAAGGAATTCCGAGGGCAGGCGGCGTCCCGACCGAAAAGGCAATCAGCTTTGCGCCGCGCGGGCCGGGCAGGAACTTGTGGTCGCTTCCGGGCATGTAGATCGTGTCGCCGATGCCGAGGGGAAACTCGCCGTCGCCCAACAGCATGGCACCCCCTCCCTCCAGCACATGGACGATATCGATCGTGTCGCGCCAGTGCAGGTCCGGCGTGGGGGCTGGCTCGGTCGCCGGATCGTAGGCGGCGTGTTCGATCAGGACCATATTGAAGTGGCCGGGCCCGACGCTCCTGGGCCCATAATGGCTGGTTCCCGGATCGCAGGGCGGCGGCGGGCTTTGCGCTATGGCGAAGAGTGCGGTCGCGGAGATCCGCAGCGAACCGCGCACCTCAGCCGGCTTTACCTCGCTCGCCTCCAGCACGCAGGAACGGCCGCTGGCGTCCTTGCCGACAACTATACGGCGCATAGGCCCATCTCCCTGTTCAGCCGTTTATCGCGGCAGGATGTACGGGAAGACGCCATTCGTCCAGCGCGGCGCACTTCACCCTTCTGCCGCGCGCAATTCTTCCGATACCCAGTTCATTCAGGCCTTCGGGATTGTACGGTCCCCGCTCGATCCTGTAGGCTGGGAAAAGCCGAAAAGGAGAGGCATCCATGATCCTGGGCGATGTACTCCAGCATGCCTATGTCACCAACGACATCGACGAGGCGTGCCGGGTGATGGGCCGGCGCTTCGGCGTCAACCAGTTCTGGCGCCCGAACCCACAGACGATGTCCCTCGATGATGGCTCCAACGTCGTTCTGCATAATGCCCACGCCTGGGTCGGGCCGATCTGGCTGGAACTCATCCAGCCGAAGGGTGGCGCGGACGCGCTTTGGCGGGAATGGCTGCCGACGGACAGAGGCTTCGCCATGAAGTTCCACCACATGGGTATCCACGTCGAGACCGAGAAGGAGATGCAGTCAAAATTGGCGGAGGGTCAGGCCAACGGATTGAAATTGGCGCTTTCCCTGACCGTGATGGGCACCATGGCTCGCTATCTCGACGCTCGAGAGGACCTCGGCCACTACCTCGAATATCTCTATTTCCCCGACCCTGACACCGTGAGGATGCCCCACATGCCTCAGAACGTACCGGGCTGGCCGGCGCCCGCGCGACCATTGTGATTCCAGGAAACCGGGAGCACGTGCATTTTCTCAAATGATTATTTTGATCCGATGCCGAGGTGATACTTCGGGGGTGATCTGCCGTCGGCCTGGTGGCGCGCCATGGCGCCGGGAGCATCGAAGGGTTGGGCCTCGGCGAGTGTTTTAGCTCGTTCCCAGTCACGAGAACTCAGGACACAGGCGTTTGTACTACCTTTTGTACCTTCGGAGCATTAGGCTGTTTGTCACTTGCAGTTCTTAAAGCATTTTCAAGGCTTTAAGAAGAAAATGGTAGAAGAGGGACTCGAAAATGGCATATTTATCATTATAATTCAATATTTTACTATGATTGGTGTGGGTCGATACCATAATCGATACCCTGGGACTTTTTGCTTCGGAGGTTCGAGTCCCTCGGAGCATGTTCAAGCGCGAAATTGAGTCCGTCAGCCGCGTGATTCGCTCCAGGCGTTGATCGGCACGAAAACCTAATTTCCGCGCAGCACAATAACCTAAAATCCGAACGCTCGGGGCGTCTCGACCCAAGCCCAGAGGCTGGCCGAGTCATCCCGCCTTGATGAGCAAGCGCCTGGCTCGATCAGCAATCAGATCGGCAAACCTGGCAAAGTTCTCACTGCCTGGCAGCCTCTGTTTCAGGCTGCTGTCGGGCGCATCCAATTGCGCCAAGGTCGCTTCGCACAACTGCCGTATGCGACGCCGAAGATAAGGGGCACCTATGTTGACGTCCTCCGCGAACTGATCCCAGTGGCGCGATTCGATCTCTTCCAGCGTCGCCTTCTTCGCAATTTTCATCGCCAGCTTGGGCGACAGATCGCGATAGGGGACCGTGGAAAGTAGGTCATAGAGCGGCGCCAGCCGGATTGCCCCATCGATGTGCAGCAGGCTGAAATTCTTGGCGTGCGCATCGGCATTGCCGATGATCAAATTGAAGATGGCCGCATCCGCCATCTTCAATATGTCGCGCGCGGGGCGGGTGGCGGCCTGGCGTAGCAGAGCGAAGCTGTCCTTGAACGTGGGGCCGCCTTCGCTGGCATATTTGCGCTGTGACGGGACGCCCAACGCCTGGGCAAAATCTTCCTGATGAAGGCGAACCAATCGGCCGTCGGCGTCCCGAGTTCGGTCGTAACGCTCGATCAGCAGGAAGGATTGATCCCGGACCCGCCGCATGGTGACCGATGCCACGTCCAGCCCGATCTCTCGGGCCAAGGTCATGCAGTAATATTCGTTCTCGGTCGTCTGCTCGAACCGCGCGATCGGTGGCTTGAGAATATGGCTGGTGGGCTGCCCCGGTGCCGGGAGCGCGATATGATCGTCGATCAGCAGGACGGGCAGCTTGGACTGCGCGCCCGCCAGGGATAGGCGCAGACCGCCTTCACCAGCGAGCATGGGTCTCATCGGCAGATGCTGCAGTAGTTGCAGCAAATGCTCATCATCAAGAATGTCGGGCGCTCCGCTCGCAGGTGCTGGTGGGAGCTGACCTTCCGGTAACAGCATCAGTGCGCCGGCGATTTCGCCGCCGAGATGCTCCAGCAACTGGAATTCATTCCCGGCCGAAACGCCTAATGCCCTGGCGATGGCGCTACGCTGCCCCTCTTCCGGCAGAATACCGCCGAAGAAGGAATGACATACCCGTCTGCTGAACGGCTCCACCTGCTTTGGCAACGAGAAAGACAGCGCTGGTGCATCGGTGTCTTCGAGCCATTCGGGTGCGTAGCTGAACCCCATGTCGCCATAGTCGTTGAGGTGCAGGAATCCGGCGACCTTACCGCCCCACCATATGGAAAGCTGCTTGCTCATTTGATGCGTGCCGGCGTTGCAATGGAAACATCGCAGCCGAGGGCCGCAAGAACCTGCAATGCCTTGCCCAATTGCAGCGTCGGCTTGCCTGCCTCCAGGTCGACGATGAAGCGCACTCCGACACCGCAAGCTGCGGCGAGCTCTTGCTGCCGCAACCCTTGCGCCTTCCGTTCTTCCCGAACGATCCTGCCGAGTGCGTTGCTATCCATTTTCCCGAGCGGGAATATAATCGATCCCGCCCGCCTAAACAAGGCAATTATTCCCGATCGGGAAATTTTCTGACGAACGGATCTTCGAAGGGCCGAATTATTCCCGATCGGGAATTTCATGGCAACTCTACGAAATCAGCCCGGGAAAAGCCATGTGACAAAACCTTGATATATTTTAATTTTATCATAGGAATTGTCACATGGCCACCGACACCGCGAACCAGCGTGATCGCCTGACGCGCTTGCTCCAATGCAGCGCCCTTCTGCGTGCTCGGGAACTTCGCAGCGCCGGAATAGCCTCGGAAACGATCGCGCGTGCGGTGAAGGCCGGCGAGATCGAGCGGGTCGCGCGTGGACTTTATCAGCGCCCGGACGCGCCGATTGATGCCGCGCAGAGTGTGGGTTGCGATCGGCCGCGGAGACTGGTCGCCCGTCGCTTTCTATCCTCCCACGCGGATTATCCGGCTCAGCGAGAAATATCTCCATCAAGGCGTCGAGCATCACATGATCTCGGGCGTTAGCGTCCCGGTCTACTCGGTTCCGAAAACGCTCGCCGATCTGTTTCGAAACTCCAGGCTGGTCGAACGCTCCATTGCGGTGGAGGGGCTGCGCGCGGCCCTTGCCCAGCGCAGAGCGACCCCGGGCGTGATCGCGCAAGCGGCCATCGCCGGCGGCGCATGGCGTATCATGCGGCCTTATCTGGAAGCTCTCACCTGCTAGCGCTCTACCAATCGCTTGATGCATCGGTAGGGGATGAACGTGGATCGCCCGATCTTGACGGTTTCGATCTCGCCGGATTGGATAAGCTCATACAGGGTCGAACGGCCGATAACCAAGGCGCCTCAGCGCAGCATTTATGGTGTTCTCGGACATGCACTGCCGGGGCGACCGAAATGACGGAAAGAGGAATCGGCCGTCTCCCGTAAGCGGACGCAACTCCTCCAGCATGGCGAGCACCTGGCGCGAAAGCGGCACCCGATGCGGCCGGCGCATCTTCATCTTCTCGGGTGGCAGCGACCAGATTGCACCACTGATGTCGAATTCAGTCCATTCGGCTTGGCGCAGTTCGCCTGGCCGCACGAAAAGATGCGGTGACAACCTGAGCGCAATCGCCGTGAGTCTTCTCCTGGGCGGGATCCAGCCCGGCCGCGATCTGCTTGCGTGCCTCGTCCCGGCGAACGCGGGCGTCGGCCAGGCTCACCTCGGGCCAGGGTCCGAGGTGAAGGGTCTTCTGCCGACCGAGGTAGCGATAGCTAAGCCGCCATAGTTTCGAGCCGTTGGCTGGACGGTCAGGAAAAGGCCCTGCGAATCCGAGAGGTTAAAGGGCTTCGCCGTGGGCTTGGCGGAAGTGATTTGGATGTGAGTCAGCATCGTGTTGGTCCCAGCTTTGCCGGGTCGATCCAGCACCAACAAAAACACCAACAAATGTGGTGGTCTTGTGCCGGATTCGGGTGGATCGCCCCGGACGGTTGCCGGCGATTCTCACCGAAAAAATGCTGTGAAACCAGCCGCTTGCTGGATGTCCCTGGACGTGCCCAGGAGAACAAATGGTGCCCAGAAGAGGACTCGAACCTCCACGACCTTGCGGTCACTGGCACCTGAAGCCAGCGCGTCTACCAATTCCACCACCTGGGCATCAGGAGTGAGGCCGGGCGGATAGCGGCGAGGCTTGTGTCTTGTCAACCGCTTCCGTGCAGGGCAATGCGGCTTCATCGAAAATATGAAGGATTTGGCGATGGGCCGGCTGGTGACATTGTTTGGCGGTGGCGGATTTCTGGGCCGTTATGTCGCGCAGGAACTGCTGAAGGCGGGGGCTCGCGTGCGCATCGCCGAGCGCGACCCTTCCGACGCATGGTTCCTGAAGCCGCTGGGCGGGCTGGGGCAGACGCAGTTCGTGGCGGCCGACGTGACCAAGCCGGCCAGCGTGGCCAGGGCGGTCCATGGATCGGACAGCGTCGTCAATCTCGTCGGTATATTGAAGGGCGATTTCGATCGGATCCATCATGTCGGCGCGGCCAATGTCGCCAAGGCGGCGAAGGCGGCGGGGTCGACCACCTTCGTGCAGGTGTCGGCGATCGGCGCCGATGCCGAATCGGGTTCGGCTTATGGCCGCAGCAAGGCGGCCGGCGAAGCGGCGGTGAAAAGCGCATTCCCCGCGGCGACGATCGTGCGGCCCTCGGTGATCTTCGGGCAGGAAGACGGCTTCATCAATCGCTTTGCCAAGATGCAGATGATGCCGTTCGTGCCGGTGTTGCGCGGGAACGCGAAGCTGCAGCCGGTGTGGGCATCCGATGTCGCCAAGGCTATCGCGGCGGCGGCACTCGAGCCCGACCTTTATGCGCGCAATACCTTCGAGCTCGGCGGGCCCGAGGTCGTGACGATGCAGGGGCTGAACGAGTGGATCGCCAAAGCGACAGGGCGCAAACCCAATTTCGTGCCCGTGCCCGATGCGGTAGGCGCGATCATCGCGGCGATCGGATCCTTTGTGCCGGGCGCGCCGATCACCGGCGATCAGTGGCAGATGCTGCTGACCGACAACGTCGTGGCGCCGGGCGCGGCCGGGCTGGAGGCGTTCGGGATCGCGCCGACGCCGATGGAGGCCGTCGCGCCCGCCTGGCTGGTGCAATATCGCCTGCACGGCCGTTTCACCGTGAACACGAAATCGGCGGTGCAATAAGCGATGGCTATGTCGTTGCTGTCGGTGATCCTCCTCGGCGTCGTCGAGGGGGTGACCGAGTTTTTGCCGGTGTCGTCGACCGGGCACCTGATCCTCGCCGGCGAGATCATGAAGGTGCCCGAAGGAAGCGAAACCTTCGATATCGTGATCCAGCTCGGCGCGATCCTGGCGGTGGTCGTACTCTATCGTCACAAGTTTGCCGCCGTTCTGGCAGGCTTGTTTGCGCGTGATAAGCAGGCGATCCGCTTCACCTGCAACGTGCTGATCGGCTTTCTGCCCGCCGCCCTGGTCGGCGCGATTGCCTATCGCATGATCAAGGCATTGCTCACCCAGCCCATGGTGGTGGCGGTCGCGCTGATCGTCGGCGGCGTCGCCATTCTGATGATCGAACGAATGGCGCGCCGCTTTTCGGTGCACAGTGTGGAGGCGATGCCGCTGAACACGGCGTTCGGGATCGGTGTGTTTCAGTGCCTTGCGATGATCCCAGGGGTTAGCCGGTCGGGTGCGACGATCATGGGCGCGCTGGCGCTTGGCGTCGAACGCAAGACGGCAGCGGAGTACAGTTTTTTCCTGGCGGTTCCGACGATGCTGGGTGCGACGGCGCTGGCGCTATGGAAGGCGCGGCACAATCTGGGCGACAGCCAGCTATCCGATATCGCGATCGGATTTCTCGTTTCGTTCCTTGTCGCAATGCTGGTGATTCGCTGGTTCATGAATGTGGTGATGCGCCACGGATTCGCGCCGTTTGCCTGGTATCGAATCATCGTCGGCGGGGTTGCGATGCTATGGCTGCTCATGTGATAGGTCCGATACGGAACCATTGATTTGCGGCTCATCGTTATTTGGCAACGACTTACGGTGGGCGGCGCAACATATAGGTCATTATAGCTTACCTATATTGCTGAAAGCGCGTGACTCCGGGCGTTTTTCGTGAAATATCCTCCATGACGGAGGGCATTTCGATGGCGAACGAACCGATGCTGAAATTCGTGGGGCTGGGGCAGGACTATCCTGCCAAGCGCGCGCCCGATGCGCGCACCGACGATTTCGGCGAAATCTCCGCCCGCTATGCCGATGCCAAGGCCGAGGAGCAGGCGTCGCGCTGCTCGCAATGCGGCGTGCCTTATTGCTCGACGCATTGCCCGTTGCACAACCATATTCCGGACTGGCTGAAGCTGACCACCGAGGGGCGGCTGCGCGAGGCCTATGAGCTGTCCAACGCCACCTCGACGATGCCCGAGATTTGCGGCCGCATCTGCCCGCAGGACCGGCTGTGCGAGGGCAATTGCGTCATCGAATTTTCGGGGCACGGCGCGGTCACGATCGGATCGGTCGAGAAATATATCACCGATACGGCGTGGGAGCAGGGCTGGGTCGAGCCGGTCAAGGTCGGCCCGGCGCGCGGCCAGTCGGTCGGCGTGATCGGGGCAGGGCCGGCGGGGCTCACCACCGCGGAGTTGATGCGCGCGCGCGGTTATGAGGTGCACATCTATGATCGGCACGATCGCGCGGGCGGGCTGCTGACCTATGGCATTCCGGGGTTCAAGCTCGAAAAGCCCGTCGTGATGCGGCGGGTCGATCGGCTGAAGGACGCCGGCATCGTCTTCCATCACGGTTTCGAGGTCGGCAAGGATGCGACGCTCGAGCAGCTGCGCGCAAAGCATGACGCGCTGCTGATCGCAACCGGCGTGTATAAGCCGCGTGCGATCAAGGCGCCCGGCGTCGGCGCGCCGGGGGTGATCGATGCGCTGGTCTATCTGACCGCATCGAACCGCAAGGGCTTCGGTGACGCCGTGGCCGCGTTCGACGATGGTTCGCTCAATGCCGAGGGCAAGAATGTCGTCGTGATCGGCGGCGGCGACACCGCGATGGATTGCGTGCGCACCGCCGTGCGGCAGGGCGCGACATCGGTGAAGTGCCTCTATCGCCGCGACCGCGCCAATATGCCGGGCTCGCAACGCGAAACCAAGAATGCGGAAGAGGAGGGCGTCGAATTCGTCTGGCTGTCCGCGCCTGAAGCGTTCGATGGCACCGAAGGCGTGAGCGGCGTGCGCGCGATCAAGATGCGGCTCGGCCAGCCCGATGCCTCGGGCAGGCGCGCGCCCGAGCCCGATCCCGGCACCGAATTCCGGCTCGATGCCGATCTGGTGATCAAGGCTTTGGGCTTCGATCCCGAGGATCTGCCCGGCATGTTCGGCGCGCCCGAACTGTCGGTGACGCGCTGGGGAACGCTCAGGGTCGATCACAAGACGATGCAGACCAGCCTCGACGGCGTGTTCGCGGCGGGCGATATCGTGCGCGGCGCTTCGCTGGTGGTGTGGGCGATCCGCGACGGGCGCGACGTGGCCGATCGGATGTATGCCTATCTGAAGGCCAAGGCGAAGCAGAAGGTGGCGGCGTGATGCGATTTATTCTGATCGGTTCGCTGCTTTTTGTGGCAGGCGCTCCGTCGCTTGCAGCTACAGACGAAAAACCTAATCCTACGACGGCAGACTTAGCTCATGAAGTTTCTGCGTCGATGGCGCCGCGAGAGCAGATGCGCGCGATGGTGTTGGCGGCGATTTCGCAATCCACGACAGCCGCCATTATCGTAAAGCAGATTGGACAAGAGAAGGCGGCTTCTCTCATCCGCGACGAAACCGGCAAAGTCGTCGATCGCTATGGTCCGGAATGGGCTGAGAACCTGGCCTCTTCTTATCAGGCAGCTCTGACACCCCAGGAACTCCAAGCCGCCAAACAGGCATTTCTGAACCGTGATCGCGCCGCAATAATGCCGCTGATGATGAAAGTTGGGCCCATAATGCAGGCCAAGACGGAGCCGCTCTTGAAAAAGGCTGCGACAGAAGCGCTCGCGGCCGCTTTTGAGCAGGTTGGGAAAGGAGCCGCCAAGTGAGCAGCTCCTATTTGTCAGGCATGGAATCCGAGCATGAGTGCTTCGCCGGCGAGGACATGTGCAGATCTGAATATGGCCGTCACACCATCGGCATCGGCGGCATTTGGACAGTGCCGGCCAGAAAGGACAACTGCCAATGCGGCTGAAGCCGGATGAGGTCGACGCGATCAACGCCGCCGCGCGCGAAGCGTTCGGGCCGGATGCCGTCGTTCGCCTGTTCGGCAGCCGGGTCGATGACAGCAAACGTGGCGGCGATATCGATCTGATCGTCGAGGTCGAAGACGGACAGCAGGATATCGTGCATGAATCGCGGTTCCTTGATGCGCTGTTTGCGCGGATCGACGAGCGTAAGGTCGATCTTCTGTTCATGGTTCGCGGCAGCCCACCGTCGGCGTTCGCGCAAATGGTCGCGCGTGAGGCGGTGTTGCTGTCATGAGCGATGTCGAACTGGTCATCGCGCAGGCGTTGCTGCGTTGCCGGCGCGTTGCGGCCGGTGCGACGGAACTGATGCCGATGCTGGGTGGAGTCATGCCGTATCAGGGTGCGGACGTATCGGCCTTGCCGCTGATCGAGCGCACCGCTGCGGTTGCGTTCATCAAGCGTTTCGAACAGTTGCAGGATCTGATCGCGCGGCTTGCACGGGCGAGTGCGAGTTGGGAGGGTGTGGACGCGACATCTCTGACCCATCGCGATATCGGTGACTGGCTCGAAAAGCGCGCGCTGCTCGACAAGGCGGAAGAGTGGATGGTCGCCGTCAGGCTGCGTAATCGGCTTGCGCATGAATATCCGGTCGATGAGGGCGAACAGGTCCGCCGGTTGAATGAGTGCTGGGGGCTGATGCCTTTATTGCACGGGATCCTCACCGCCTTCGATGCGTGGCTTCAGCAAAAGGGGCTCGCATCCCAATGACATATTCGCACGAAAGGTCTCCTGACATGACCGACGATTTCGCATTCCCCACCCCCGAGCACGAACGCCTCGCCCGCGAGGGCATGTATCGCCCCGAATATGAAGGCGATGCCTGCGGCGTCGGCCTCGTGGCTGCCACAGACGGCAAGGCCTCGCGGCGTGTGGTCGCCGCGGCGATCGATGCGCTGAAGGCGGTGTGGCATCGCGGCGCGGTCGATGCCGATGGCAAGACCGGCGATGGCGCCGGCATCCATGTCGATCTGCCAGCGCGCTTCTTCGACGATGCGATCGAATATGCCGGGCATAAGCCGCGGCCGAACCGGCTCGCGGTGGGCATGATCTTCCTGCCGCGCACCGATCTCAGCGCGCAGGAGACGTGCCGGACGATCGTCGAGAGCGAGATTATCGATTTCGGCTATACCATCTATGGCTGGCGGCAGGTGCCGGTCGACGTATCGGTGATCGGCGAGAAGGCCTTGCTGACGCGGCCCGAGATCGAGCAGATCATGATCGCCGGGCCGATGCCCGATCAGATGTCGATCGAGGAGTTTGAGAAGAATCTTTACCTCATCCGCCGGCGCATCGAGCGCAAGGTGGTCGCGGCGCAGATCCAGGGTTTCTATATCTGTTCGTTGTCGGCGCGCTCGATCATCTACAAGGGACTGTTCCTCGCCGAGGAATTGTCGGTCTTCTACCCCGATCTCAAGGACGAGCGCTTCGTCAGCCGGGTCGCGATCTTCCATCAGCGCTATTCGACCAACACCTTTCCGCAATGGTGGCTGGCGCAGCCGTTCCGCAACCTCGCGCATAACGGCGAAATCAACACGATCCGCGGCAACAAGAACTGGATGAAGAGCCACGAGATCAAGATGGCGAGCCTCGCCTTCGGCGAGCATTCGGAAGAGATCAAGCCATTGATCCCGGCCGGCGCGTCGGACACGGCCGCGCTCGACGCGGTGTTCGAGGCGATCTGCCGTTCGGGCCGCGACGCGCCGACCGCCAAGCTGATGCTGGTGCCCGAAGCCTGGCAGAACAGCACCGACATGCCCGCGCCGCGCCGCGCGATGTATAGCTATCTCGCCTCGGTGATGGAGCCGTGGGACGGGCCGGCGGCGCTCGCGATGACCGATGGCCGCTGGGTGGTGGCCGGGGTCGATCGCAACGCGCTGCGGCCGCTGCGCACGACGCGGACGGCGGACAATCTGCTGATCGTCGGCTCCGAAACCGGCATGGTGGTGGTGCCCGAAAGCACCATCGTCGCCAAGGGCCGGATGGGCCCGGGCCAGATGATCGCGATCGATCTGGAGGAGGGCAAGCTCTACAGCGATGAGGAGATCAAGGATCGGATCGCCGCCGAACAGCCTTATGCCGAATGGGTGAAGGACTTCATCCATCTGCGCGATCTGCCGGCACCGGCCGAGGACATGGTGCCGCGCTGGGAGCGGGCTGAGCTGCTGCGCCGTCAGGTCGCGGCGGGGCAAACGATGGAGGATATGGAGCTGATCCTGTCCCCGCAGATCGAGGATGCCAAGGAAGCGATCGGATCGATGGGCGATGACGCGCCTCTGGCCGTTATTTCGGACAAGCCGCGCCTGATCAGCCATTTCTTCCGCCAGAATTTCAGTCAGGTCACCAACCCGCCGATCGACAGCTTGCGCGAAACCCGCGTGATGAGCCTGACGACGCGGTTCGGCAACCTCGCCAACATCCTCGACACCGGGGCGCAGCAGACCGGCGTGCTGATGCTCGACAGTCCGGTGCTGCACAGCCGCGACTGGCATACGCTCAAGGCCTATTATGGGTCGCAGACCGCCGAGATCGATTGCACCTTCGACGCCAATGGCGGCCCCGATGCGCTGCGCAATGCGATCGCGCGCGTGCGGAGCGAGGCCGAAACCGCAGTGCGCGAGGGCAAGTCCGAACTGTTCCTGACCGACGAATATGTCGGGCCGGAGCGGATCGCGATCGCGATGGTGCTCGCGGCGGCGGCGGTGCACACCCATCTCGTCCGCAAGGGGCTGCGCTCCTATGCGTCGGTCAACGTGCGTTCGGCCGAATGCCTCGATACGCATTATTATGCGGTGCTGATCGGCGTCGGCGCGACGACGGTGAACGCCTATCTGTCCGAAGCGGCGATCGCCGATCGTCATGCGCGCGGCCTCTTCGGCGACATCAGCCTGAGCGAGGCGCTCAAGCGGCATCGCAAGGCGATCGACGACGGGCTGCTCAAGATCATGTCGAAGATGGGGATCGCGGTGATCTCCTCTTATCGCGGCGGTTATAATTTCGAGGCGGTGGGTTTGAGCCGCGCGCTCGTCAACGATCTGTTCCCCGGCATGCCGGCGAAGATTTCGGGCGAGGGCTATGCGTCGCTGCAATATGCGGCGGTGCTGCGGCATGAGGCGGCTTATGACGATGTCGTCGTCAGCCTGCCGGTCGGCGGCTTCTACCGCCAGCGCGCGGGCGGCGAGACGCATGCTTATTCGGCGCAGCTGATGCATCTGTTGCAGTCCTCCGTCGCGACCGACAGTTACTCGACCTATCTGCAATTTTCGCGCGGGGTGCGCGATCTGCCGCCGGTCTATCTGCGCGATCTGCTCGAGTTCAACTGGGCGCGCGAGGGGATAGCGATCGACTCGGTCGAGGCGATCACCGAAATCCGCAAACGTTTCGTGACGCCGGGCATGTCCTTGGGCGCGCTCAGCCCCGAGGCGCATGAGACGCTGGCGATCGCGATGAACCGGATCGGCGCGAAGGCGGTGTCGGGCGAGGGCGGCGAGGATCCGAGCCGCTACACGCCTTATGAAAATGGCGACAATGCCAATTCGGTGATCAAGCAGGTCGCGTCCGGTCGGTTTGGCGTGACGGCCGAATATCTGGGCGCCGCCGAGGAACTGGAGATCAAGGTCGCGCAGGGCGCCAAGCCCGGCGAGGGCGGGCAATTGCCCGGTTTCAAGGTGACCGAGATGATCGCCAAGCTCCGGCATTCGACGCCGGGGGTGATGCTGATCTCGCCGCCGCCGCATCATGACATCTATTCGATCGAGGATCTGGCGCAGCTCATTTACGACCTCAAGCAGATCAATCCGCGCGCGCGGGTGTGCGTGAAGCTGGTCTCGTCGGCGGGCATAGGTACGGTCGCGGCCGGCGTCGCGAAGGCGCATGCCGACGTCATCCTGGTCGCCGGCCATGTCGGCGGCACCGGCGCGTCTCCGCAGACCTCGATCAAATATGCCGGCACGCCGTGGGAAATGGGGCTGTCCGAGACCAATCAGGTGCTGACCCTCAACGGGTTGCGGCACCGGGTCAAGCTGCGCACCGACGGCGGCCTCAAGACCGGACGCGACATCGTGATCGCGGCGATCCTGGGTGCGGAGGAGTTCGGCATCGGCACATTGTCGCTGGTGGCGATGGGCTGCATCATGGTGCGGCAATGCCATTCGAACACCTGCCCGGTGGGCGTCTGCACGCAGAATGAGGATCTGCGTAAGAAGTTCGTCGGCACGCCCGAGAAGGTGATCAACCTGATGACCTTCATCGCCGAGGAAGTGCGCGAGATATTGGCGCGGCTCGGCGTGCGCTCGCTCGACGAGATCATCGGCCGCACCGAATTGCTGCGGCAGGTGAGCCGGGGCGCCGAGCATCTCGACGATCTCGATCTCAACCCGATCCTCGCCAAGGTCGATGCGCCGAACGAAAAGCGCCGGTTCAACATCGATACCTTCCGCAACGAAGTGCCAGACAGCCTCGATGCGCAGATGATCCAGGACGCGCATTCGGTGTTCGCGCGACGTGAGAAGATGCAGCTCACCTACACGGTGCGCAACACCCATCGCGCGGTGGGAACGCGGCTGTCGGCCGAGATCACCCAGCGGTTTGGTATGTCGGGCCTCGCCGACGGCCATGTCCATATCCGGTTGCGCGGCAGCGCGGGCCAGTCGCTCGGCGCGTTCGGCGTCAAGGGGATGACGCTCGAAGTGTTCGGCGATGCGAACGACTATGTCGGCAAGGGCCTCTCCGGCGCGATCATCGCGGTGCGGCCGATGGTGTCGTCGCCGCTGGAGACGCGGATGAACACGATCATCGGCAACACCGTGCTCTATGGCGCGACCGCGGGCAAATTGTTCGCGGCGGGGCAGGCGGGCGAGCGGTTCGCGGTGCGCAATTCGGGCGCGACCGTGGTCGTCGAGGGCTGCGGCGCCAATGGCTGCGAATATATGACCGGCGGCACCGCGGTGATCCTCGGGCGGGTCGGCGAAAATTTCGGCGCGGGGATGACCGGCGGCATGGCGTTCGTGCTCGACGAGCATGGCGAATTTGCCAGCCGCGCCAATCCCGAAAGCATCGTCTGGCAGCGACTGGCGTCCGAATATTGGGAGACGCGTTGCAAGGCGTTGATCGCCGAGCATTCGGTGATGACCGACAGCAGATGGGCGCATGCGATCCTCGACGATTGGGACCGCTGGCGCGACCGGATCTGGCAGGTCTGCCCGAAGGAGATGCTGAGCCGGCTTACCCATCCGCTGAACGATGCGGATGTTGAGGTGGCGGCGGCGGAGTGAAAGTTCCTCCCCGAGACAAGCTCGGGGAGGAACTTTGCAACACAGGCGCACTATGCGGCGGGTGATCAGGGTGTTGCTCGGGGCTTTGGCGGTGGCGGTGCTGGCCGCCGCCGCGCCGTCGCCTGACGTTCGGATCGTTCTTCGGCCGCTATCGGTAAGGCTGTGGGAAGCCCGTTATGCGCTTTCCCGTCCCGCAACTCGCATGGTCTTCGCGCGCAACCCGGACGACAGCCGGGCGCGTCTGTGGCGCGCGACCGATCCCGCGTTCGAAATCGTCGTCGTCGACCATGAGGAGCTGATCCGCCGCAGGGACGGCAGGCCATTTGCTGCGGTCGCGGTCAGCCTGACGCCGGATTATGTCTATCTGCCAAAGGATTATGCGCCGTTCTCGCCCTTTTCCGATGGCGGCCTGCTCTTCCATAGTGGCCGCTTCTTTGCCTGCCCCGATCGATGTGGAAGCGATCCTGAATGGTCGATGCGGTTCACCGGTTCGGCGAGAACCGAGATTTTCGTCCATGGCCAGGCGACAAAGCGCGAGGCGCGCTGGATTGACAGGGATGACGGGACCAACGTCTATATCGGCCCGACAAGGCCGATCGAAACGCCGCATGTCCTGGCGATCGTCGATGCCGGGTTGCCCGAGCCGGTGCGCGCGCCTCTATCGTCGATCTTTCCACGCTTTATGGACTATTTCTCTGAGCATGTCGCACCTCTCGACGCAAAGCCGATGCTGTTCGCTTCCTATGAGCCAGTCTATCCCCATGGCCATGGCAGCCAGGGCGGCACGCTGCCGGGGCAGGTGTTCATCCATTATTATGGGCCGGGCTGGCCCGAGCGGATGGCGAAACCCGATTTCGCCTGGCAGGTGGCCTTCTTCTTCGCGCATGAGGCGGGGCATCTCCATCAGGGCAAGCTGATCGAGACGAGCTGGGTCAACGAAGGCGGGGCCGATGCCTTCGCTTATCGTGCGCTGGCGGCGCTGATCCCCGATGCGCGGCATTATCTCGATGCCAGGCTTGCCGGCGCCCGCAAGGGCTGCGCCGAGGCGCTGACCCGGACGACGCTTGCTGACGCCATGAAGGCCGGCGAGATCGACATGCTGTATCAGTGCGGGCTGGTGATCAACGAGCGTGTCGATCGTTCGCTGCGCGCCGGCGGCGGTTCGGACGGCGTGTTTTCCGTCTGGAAATATTATCGCGCGAACGGGCGCGGCGACGAGGATTCCTATCTGGCGGCGATCGCGCAATCGGGCGAGCCAGGGCTGGCGGATTGGGCGCGCCATATCGCGCACGATCGCTTTGCTACGGCGGAAGAAGCGACAGCGGCATTCGATCAGCCACTTTCCTGTGGATCGATTGCTGCAAGCTGCTGACATTGTTGCGCGGGGCGGCTAGGCTAAGCGCCGCATGTGGCAGCTATACCAATTCCCTCTTTGCCCCTTTTCGCGAAAAGTGCGGCTTCTCATGGAGGAAAAGGGTGTCGGCTATGATCTGGTGCGCGAGTCGCCCTGGTTGCGGCGCGATGAATTTCTCGATCTGAATCCCAGCGGGCAGACGCCCGTGCTCGTCGATGACGCGTCGGGGATCACATTGATCGATTCCGGTGCGATCTGTGAATATCTGGAAGAGACCGTCGATCGTGCGTCGATGATTCCCGGCAATGCCGCCGCACGGGCCGAGGTCCGCCGGCTTGTCGCTTATTTCGACGAGAAATTGTTCGGCGATGTGGTCGGGCCCTTGCTCTATGAACGCGCGCTCAAGCGCATCGTTCACCGCGCGACCCCCGATGCGGGTGCGCTGCGCGAGGCGATGAAGCTGGCCAACGGCCATCTCGACTATATCGATTATCTGGTCGCGAGCCGACGCTGGATGGCCGGCCAGCTGATCAGCCTCGCCGATCTTGCCTGCGCCGCGCATCTGTCGGTCGCCGATTATCTCGGCGGGCTCGACTGGCGCGGGCATGAGGAAACGCGGGCGTGGTATTCGGGGATGAAATCGCGGCGCTCGCTGCGCAGCGTGCTCGCCGACCGGATGGAGCTGGTGAGCCCGCCCGAACATTATGAGAAGCCCGATTTCTAGGCGTTGAGGCCGTGTTGACCCGGGCCGGCTTTCGCAGCATTTTGTGCCGATGGCGACGCCCGAGGACGAACTCGAAAGCTTCATCATCCGCTACACACCCGACGTTGCAGCCTGCGCGCGATCGGTGCTGGCGCGGATGACGGCGCTCTATCCGCAGGCGTTCCGGCTCGTTTATGACAATTACAACGCGCTGGCGGTCGGATTTTCACCGGGCGAAAAGACCTCCAACGGCATCTTCTCGATCGCCGTCTATCCGCGCTGGGTGAGCCTGTTTTTCCTGCAGGGCGCGGGGCTGCCCGATCCCGAGGGGTTGCTCAAAGGGCAGGGATCGACGGTGCGCCATATCGTATTGGCGGGTGCCGACGATCTCGACCGGCCGGATATTCGCGCGATGATGGACCGGGCGGTGGCTTCGGCGAAGGTACCGTTTCCGGATGCGGGCGAGGGGCGGCTGATCATCAAGTCGTTGTCGGCGCGGCAGCGGCCGAGGCGGCCGTAGTTGTTCAGCTCATTCGACGATAGAGTGTAGGTGGGATTTTCTTGCCGAACCATCTACCGCCCCTCGACAATCCCGCGCGCCTGATCGAGCCGGTCGGCATATGCGCTTAGCACCTCGCCGGTGAGCTTCGCATAGAGATCGGCGTCGGCGAAGCGGCGCTCCTCAATCGCTTCGCGCACGCCGGGCAGGGTCTTGGCGCCATAGCCGGTGAAGCGGCCGGGGGCGTAGATCAGATTCTTGTACCAATCGCGTCCCGGCAGCCCGCGTTCGGATAGCAGGAGCTGGTCGATATCGCGCAGCGCGGCGTTGAGCCTGGCGCGGGCGGCGGGGGAGAGGGCGGCGCCCTTCGCCGCATAGGCTGTGTCATAGGCGGCGGCGCTTTTCTTCAGCTTTTCGACCGCGTTGGCGAGCGGGGCAAGTTCGATGAACGGCGTCATCGCCTCCGCGCGCGGCGCGCTGATGGGGTGCAGCGGATCGGCGGCAAGGCCGAATGCGCCCTTCTTCAGCAGCGCCTCACGCTTGCCATCCTCGGCGCGGCGATCGTCCGCCAGCTTGCGGACCTCGTCGAGATAGCGCGCCACCGTCGCCGCGAAGTCGCCGAAGCGCTGCGGCGGCGTATCGGCATCGGCGATGCGCAACACGATATGGCCGATCGTCTTCGACAGCACCGCACCATAAACGAGGCCGGGATCGTCCCATTTGGTCACATGATCGAAGCTGTCATAGACCGAATGATAGACGCCGCCCGATTCATCCTCGCCGCCATAGCCGATGTTGAGCGCGGACAGGCCGAGATGCTGGAGGAAGGATGAGTAATCCGATCCCGATCCGAGCGCACCGATCGGCAGGTCGTCGCCGGCTTCGGCGGCCTTCAGCGCCGCCTCGTCGGAACGGCCGATCTTGTCATAGGCATCGGCGCGGATCTTCGCGCGCTTGCGATCGAGGACGCTGACTTTGGTTTCCGGATCGGTGATCCCGCCGGCGACATCGTTCACCAGATGCTGCCAGTCATGGCTGCCCTCGGCGCCGAGCAGCCCGCGGCCATTGCCGTCGGTGTTGATATAGATGACGGCCTTCGCCTTCAGTTCGGCTTCATGGGTTTCAGCCCATTCGGTGGAACCGAGCAGCATCGGCTCCTCGGCGTCCCAGCTTGCATAGACGATCGTGCGTTTCGGGCGCCAGCCGGTCTTGAGCAGCGCGCCGAGCGCCTTGGCTTCGGACAGCATCGCGACATTGCCCGACAGCGGATCGCCGGCGCCGAACACCCAGCCGTCATGATGGTTGGCGCGCACGATCCATTCGTCGGGCAGGGTGCTGCCGGGTATTTTCGCGATGACGTCATAAGCTGGTTTGAGCGACCATTCCGACTTTACCGCCAGATGGACCTTCGCCGTGCCGCCGCCGCCGAGATGATAGGTGATCGGCAGGGCGCCGCGGAATTTGTCGGGCGCGATCGGACCGTCCATCGCGGCGAGCAACTTGCCGGCATCGCCATAGGAAATCGGCAGTACCGGGATCTTGAGGATCGTCTTCGCTTCGGCGCGGGTCAGCCGCTTCGCACCGGGCACAGCGCCGATGCCCGGGGTCAGCGGGTCGCCGGGATAGGTGGTCATGTCGGCGACCGAGCCGCGCTGCACGCCGAACGGCGGCCGCGCGCCGCCTTTGGGATAGGAATCGCCCTGCGCATAGCCATCGTCGGCGGGATCCGAATAGATGATGCAGCCGATCGCGCCATGTTCCTGCGCCAATTTGGGCTTCAGGCCGCGCCAGCCGCCGCCATAGCGCGCGATCGCGATCTTGCCCTTCACGCTGACGCCCATCCGCTCGAGCGCGTCATAATCGGCGGGCAGGCCATAATTGACATACACCAGGTCGGCGGTGACATCGCCGTCGCCCTGGAAGGCGACATAAGGCGGCAGCGCGCCGGCGGTGTTGGCCGACGTCGCATCCTCGGGGATCGCAGGCTCCTGTCCGCCCAGCCGGATCGGCGTGGGGGCAACCATCTCGATCAGGGTGCTGATCGGCGTCGGATAGAGCACATCGAACGTCTCGATATGGGCATCCCAACCCCAGGCCCTGAACTTCGCCAGGGTCGCCTCGGCATTGGCCTTATCGTGCGGCGATCCGACATGGTTCGGCGCGGAGGACATGTCCTTGAGCCAGCCGAGCTGGTCGGCGGAGCTGATCTGCGCGTCGAACGCGGCTTCAAGCGCGGCAGGAGCGGCCGGCTTGCCGGAAGCACCCGCCACGGCCAAGGCGGAGGCCGCCAGCATCAGCGCCGAACGCGCCATTCTGCGGATCATGGTGCGCCGTGCCGGTTCGATCATGTTGCTGTCCTCTGTTGCGTCGCGGCAGGTTTGTCCGAAGCGGAGCGCGGTGCAAGAAGATATTAAGCGGCCGGTTCATCGGATCGAAGGCGGAGTCCGCGCGGCATCGATGATATCCGGGATCGAGCCTTTACATTTCCTCATCCGATACGACCTATGGGGAGGGTTTGAGGCGCTTCGGAAGGATGTGTGTGATCAATTCTCCCGCGATCGAAGCGCATGGCCTGGTCAAATATTTCGGCGACATGCGCGCGCTCGGCGGGATCGATCTCATCGTCCCGGCGGGGATGATCTATGGCGTGCTCGGTGCCAATGGCGCGGGCAAGACGACGCTGCTGCGGACCCTGCTCGGCATCATCGATCCCGACGAGGGCAGTCGGCGCGTGCTGGGCGAGGCGCGGCCGCTCGATGCCGCAGCCCGGATCGGCTATCTGCCCGAGGAGCGCGGGCTCTATCCGGCGATGACGCCGCGCGAGGCGATCGCCTTCATGGGGGCGCTGCGGGGGCTCCCGCTCAAGGTCGGGCGGAAGCGGGCGGATGCACTGCTGGCCGCGCACGATCTGGCGCAGGCAGCGAACCGGCCGATCCGTACGCTTTCCAAAGGGCAGGCGCAGACCGTGCAATTGCTGGGAACGATCGTGCATGAGCCCAGGCTGATCGTGCTCGACGAGCCGTTTTCGGGGCTCGACGCGATCAATCAGGAGCGGCTCGAAACGATGATCCGATCGCAGGCGGCCGGCGGCGCGACGATCGTCTTTTCCACCCATGTGATCGCGCATGCCGAACGTTTGTGCGAACGGATCGCCATCATAGCCAAGGGCGTCGTGCGCTTCGAGGGCACGGTGGAGGATGCGCGGGCGCGGATGAAGCCGAAGGTCCACCTGACCACGCGGCGGCAGGATGGTGACTGGCGAGACGCGATGCCGCGCGACGCGTCGGTGGAGGACCGGACGTGGCATTTCGACCTGCCCGAGGGTGGGATCGAACCCTTATTGGCGGCGCTGATCGCGGGCGATGCGGGGATTGATAGCCTCTCGATCGAGCGGCCGGGGCTGCATGACGCCTTCATCGCGATTGCGGGCGAACCGGCCGCAGCCGAGGCCACGATATGAACGCGAAACTGCGCGCCGCTTTTGTCATCGCCCGCCGCGATTATGTGGCAACCGTCTTTTCGAAGACCTTCCTGCTGTTCCTGATCGGGCCGTTGCTGCCGTTGATCTTCGCGCTGGCATTTGCCGCGATCGGCATCGGATCCGATCAGGACAGCGCGGAGCCGACGATCGCGGTGATCGCGAACGGGAAGATGGCGGCTGCGATCCGCGCGAGCAGCGATCGGCTGTCGAGCGCCGGTATCGCCGAAATCGCCATCCATTCGCCTTCGCGCGACGAGCCCGCGCAAGTCCGCCGCCTGCTGGGCGGCCCGGGTGTCGTAGCGGTGCTGAGCGGGCTGCCGGCAAGCCCGGTGCTCACCGGGACGGCACGGATGGTCGATCGCTACGATGGCCCGGCGGGATTGATCCTCGATGATGCCCGGCGCGAACTGGCGCTCGACGCGGCCCACGCCCGGCCGCGTCCGCTCGCGATCGCCCGGCATCCGATCGATCGCGCGGCGGCGGTCGAGGCCAGCGATCGCAAGGCCACGGCGCGGGGCGCCCAGTTCGTGCTTGTGATGCTGACGATCATCCTGGCGGGGATGCTGCTGTCCAACCTTACCGAGGAGAAATCGAACAAGGTGATCGAGATCCTCGCCGCCGCCGTGCCTGTCGATGCGATCTTCTTCGGCAAGCTGCTGGCGATGCTCGGCATGTCGCTCACCGGGATTGCGATCTGGGGAAGCGTTGCCGCGATCGCGGTGCCATTGTTCGCGCCGAATCTCATCGCCGGGCTGGGCGTGCCATCGATAGGCTGGCCATTGCTGCTGCTGCTTGGCATCGTCTATTTCATCGCCAGCTACCTTTTGCTCGGCGCGCTGTTCCTGGGGATCGGCGCTCAGGCATCGTCGGTCCGCGAAGTGCAGACGTTATCGATGCCGGTGACGATGGCGCAGGTCGGGGTGTTCGGCCTGGGCGCCATGGCGGTCAACCACCCCGACAGCGGGCTCGGGCTCGTGGCCGCAATCTTTCCGTGGAGTTCGCCCTTCGCGATGATCGCAAGGGCGGCCCAGCGGCCCGAACTCTGGCCGCATCTGATCGCGATCCTGTGGCAGGCGGGCTGGGTGGCGTTGATCATCGCGATCGGCGCGCGGATGTTCCGCCGCAGCGTGCTCAAATCGGGCGGTCCGAAGGGCGGGCTGCTCGCAGCATTGCGGCGAACTATTAAGGGGAGTGAATAACTATCACTAAGATATTGAGTTCTAGTATCTTAATAATATTATGAGGCTCCGTCTCCGTCATAAATTCCAACGACCGCTATTGCCACCTCGATTTCTAGCACGCTCAGTTGGCCCGACCGGAAGGGACGCTGCATTTCAGCGGGTGGACATTTCGCCCAACCAATCGCCATGGCCGGGCGGCTAGAGAATCAAATGTTTCTGGAATGTCCCCGCGCCAGAAAGTGGACGTTTTCAACCGGAAACGTATTGTGGAAAACGCCCCGTTGCTGCCGTTCACCAAAGTTGGATCAGAGCGAATCCTGCAGCAATAAGGCATCCGACGACGACCAGAACGCGCCAATCGAAACGGCCCTTGCCAAGCAAAAGCGTGTCGGCGGTCACTTTTGTCGGATCAACACCCGTCTCGCCCGAAATGGCCTCAGCGAACAAGGGCCAAGTCTCAACCGCCTCGGCCTGTTCGGAGGATAGCGCCTGTTGAAGCGCAGCAAATACATCGCCCGCCGTCTTCCAGTGCCGAGCGTCCGAGTAATCGAGGCGAACGCCAAAACGCCGCTCAACCTCGCTTATTGCGGCAATCTCATCTCCATCACCCCCTAACCCGAGGCTCTTGGGAGGAAGGTTGTCAGCCGTGGCCATAAGTCGCTTGATAGGCCAGGCCACCCGCCGTGCCAATCGCCAGCTATCCCCACTAGCAGGCGGTTCCAAATGCGCTAAAATGGGATCATGCAAGCAATTCGCTTCATCCTCATAACGGCGGCAATTGCTTTAGCGGCCTGCTCTGAACAGCCGAAGCGCGAGGCGTGGGCCGTCGTGGTCAGTATTGCGCCGCACGTAAACCCTAAATGGGATGCCGACGAAGTGGTAGTCACAGCGCGAAGTCAAGACGGAGGCTTCGGAGCAAAATCCGTTTTGGCGGCACGCCTCAACTGTCGCGTCGGTGACACCGTTCACGCGTCGGCACGTGGCTTGGCACTGACACTTGATGACCGCGCGTGCGAGCGTTGAAGTCCGCATCCCCACCCGATCCAGACACAAGCCAAGGCGCCAGAAAGCGAGCATATTTCACCCGCACCTGTACATAAATCGGGTGGCGCTCTTCGGCGGAGTTGCGCCGCTGGAAAACCCTAGCGAAGATTATGGTGAATACTGCCTGCGCTTGATTCCGCCCTGAGGTTCGAACCGGGCAGATGTCCTTTCTCCAGCGCGATCCCCGCCAGATTTTGCGCGCGGCCGATCTGGCGGATGCGCATGCGGGCGAACCAGCCTTTCGCTTCGGCGAAGCGATCGAGATAGGGCTGCAGATCGGCCGCGCGGCTTTTCCGCAAGCCCTTTGCCTGATGGATCACCCGGCCGGAATCGCCGATCAGGACGATATCGCGTTCGCCCAGCATTCGGGCGATGTCGACGGCGTAGAGCAAGGCCAGCCATTCGGCATGATCGTTGGTGCCGTGGCCCAGATCCCGCCGGATCCAGACCCGGCCGCCCGCGACCACGGCGGCTTCCATCATGCCGGGATTGGGCCTGCATCCGCCGTCAAAGAAGATCTTCATGGGAGCGCCTATGCCATGCCGAGCGGCGCTCGGCTATGTCGTACCAAGTGCCATTGAGTGCGACCTATAAGCCCCTCCCCTTCAGGGGAGGGGTTGGGGTGGGGCAGTGCCGCAGGTGCTGCGTTCGCGGATAGGCCCCACCCCCAACCCCTCCCCTGAAGGGGAGGGGCTAAAATAAGGGAAGATAGTCATCACCAAGATCTTTTATCACATGCGCAGCGCCGCGGCGTAGCCGGTCAGTTCCAGATAACCCCGGCCGCCCTGCGTGCGCACCGCGCCCTCCCAATAAGCGGGCAGGCCCGCGCGGCGCCCATCAAGTTCCTGATCGGGGAACAGGGGTGTGAGCAGGAACGTGCGCGGGCCTTCGGGAAGGCGCACCTTCAAACGCTGGGCAACGGGATAGACGCCGCCGGTGCGGGGCGATCGCCAGGTGCGGAGCGGCGTGAACGTTACGTCGCCTCGGGCCAGCACCACGATCCGCCCGTCACGCCGGCGCAGCGAACCGCCGGCCCATGTCGTGCGGCCATCCTTGCCGCGAATGCGAAACGCCATCAGCGCGCCGCCGTCATCGAGGTTGAGCCCGGTCCAGTCCCAACCGACCGCGTTGCCGCCAAGATAGCTCGATGACCATTCGCGATCGAGCCACGCCGTGCCGGTGACAGGTTCGGTCTTTCCATGCCTTGTAACCGTGCCGGAGACGGTGAGATGGGGCAGCGAATAATAATGGCTCGCCTGCGCCGGATCGGGCCCTTTGCGGCTATAGCCGGCATCGCCCTGCAGCATCACGGGTTGCGTGCCATGGAAGGTCAGCGAATAGCGGAAGTCCGGCGCCACCACCTCGCTTGTGAAATCGCCGTTCGGCAGCCGGCGCAGCCGCCAGTCGCGGATGTGGACATCGGCATCGCCGATCCGTGCTTCGGCCAGACCGAAGCCGGCCCGCGCCGAGCGCTCGCCGTGGAGCAGATGGCCGACCGACGGATCGGACAGCCCGGCATGCGCGAACAGAATTTGCCGCGGGGCAAAGCGGCTCGGATTGTCGGGATCGACGGCCGGGCGCACGCGAAAGAAAGTGACCTGAAAGCCGAGGTCGCGGCCGTCACCGGTGCGAAGCCAGCCGGTGACGTACCACCATTCGGTGCGATAATCGGGATGCGCGCCATGATCGGCCGGGAAGTGGAAGGCCATGTTCGGGCGGACGACAGGGTAGGGGGCGGTTGCTGCAACAGCGCCGGTCCGGCCGATGATCAGCGCCGATACGATAGCCAGGCCGCGAACGATATTCGCCAGTCGCATCACCAATCCTCCCGCACGGCGCGCACTGCATCTGCGGCAATGGCGCGGCGGCCCGACAGGATCGCCGTGCCGGCCGCGGCAACCACCAGCGCGACGATCACGCCGACGATCGTCGCGATCGGCCAGCGGGTCGTCATCGTCCAGTTGAACGACTGCGGGTTGACGACATGGATCAGCACCTGCGCCATGATCGCGCCGAGGCCCACGCCGACGATCCCGCCGATCAGCCCGAGCAGTGCGCCTTCGCTCGCCAGCATCGCGATGATCTGCGCCTTCGTCACGCCGATATGGCGCAGCATTCCGAACTCGCGCGACCGGGCGATCGTCTGGGCGGACATGGTGGCGCCGACGCCGATCAGCCCGACGAGGATCGCGACGCCTTCCAGCACATAGGTGACGGCGAAGCTGCGATCGAAGATGGCCAGCGCCTGTTGCCGCAACTGCCGGCTGTCGCTCATGCCGACGATGCCCTGCAGCGCGGGCGGGATTTGTGCGGCGATGGCGGCTGCAACAAAGCCGGGCGGCGCGCCCTGTGTCAGCGTGATCGCTGCCAGGTTGCGGCCGGTGTCGCCGGTCAATCGATCATAGTCCCCGCCGTCGATCGTCACCGATCCCTGCTGCCGCGCATAATCCCGCCAGACCCCCGCGACCGCGAACGTCGCACCCTTGCCGATCGGCAGCGCGATGCGATCGCCGGGACGCCAGCCATAGATGCGCGCGGCGGGCTCCGATACCCAGACCGGCACGGCGCCGGCGGGCAGGCTGCCGGCCTCGGCCAGCAGCATCATGTTGCGATGGGGCGGGCGGGTCCGCACCGTGCGCGCGATCAGCGAGAGCGGCGGGCGATCGGGGGCCATCGTCACCGCGATCTGCCGCATGAAGCCCATGTCGGCGACGCCGGGGACGGCCCGCATTCGTGACTGGGTAGTCCGATCAAAGCCGATCCCGCCTTCGATCCGCATGTAGAGATCCGCCGACAGCACATCGCCCAGCCAGTCGTCGACGGCGGTACGGAAGCTCGTCACCATCACCGCCATCGCGATCATCAGCGCGGTGCTGGCGACGATGCCGCACAAGGCCGTGGCGGCCTGGCCCGGCGCGCCATGCAGATGCCGCATCGCCAGTTGCAACGGCACATGGCGCGTACCGCGGACGGCGAAGGGCGCCAGCAGATGGAGGGCGAGCCATGGCACGATGGCGATCCCTCCCGCCAGCATCAGCCCGATCGCGATAAAACCGAACAGCGGCAGACCAGCGACTGCGGGCAGCAATGCGGCGAGCCCGCCCAGCAGCAGCAAGGTCGCCGCAGGTTTCCACGGCACCCGCCTGCGCGGATCGACGACATCGCCCGTGTTGCGCAGCGCAATCGCCGGGGCGGCGCGGGCTGCACTCAGCGCCGGCAACACACTCCCGGCGATTGCGGCGGCGAGGCCGAGCGCGAGAAAGCCGGCGGCGGACCATGGCGCGAAGGCGAGCCGCACCGTGCCGGTCCCGAAGAAATCGGTGCCGAGCGTTCCCCCGAACCGCGCGAGCGCCACCGCCGCCAGGCCGTAGCCCGCAAACAGGCCGATGATCGCACCGACCAGGCCGATCAGCAGGCCTTCGATCGCGACCGTCGCCACCACGCCCCCCTGCGGCATGCCCAAAGTCCGGATCAGCGCGAAGGTCCGCAGCCGCCGCGCGACCGACAGCGATTGCGCCGAATAGACCAGGAAGCCGCCGGTGAGCAAAGCGACCAGCGCCAGCATGTCGAGATTGACCCGATAGGCACGCGACATCGCATCGCCGCGCGCGCTTTCGCTCGCCTCATCCGCGATCACCGCGTCCGCCGGCAGGATATCCGACAGCCGGCTGCGGATGACGGATACGTCTTCGCCGAGCTTGAGATCGATCCGGTCGATCCGCCCGAACCGCCCGAACCGCCATTGCGCCGCCGCGATGTCCATCACCGCCACAGCCTGCCCTTCGTCGACCCCCGGCACGGTGCCGGCGATCGGCAGCATCACCGTCCGGCCGTTGGCGCGCATCGTGACGACATCGCGGATCCGGCTGTGCGACAAAGCGAGCGCGGTCGACGAGAGGTAGATCGAGCCGCCAAGGCCGCTGTCGCTGTGCGCGCCCAGCGCCGCCGGCCGCGCGAGCAGGGCGGGGGTCACTGCGGCCGCGCGCAACATATCTATGCCGAGTAGTGACATGCGGGCGCCATTGGCGGTCGCAGGCAGCACGACTACCGGGCTGGCATCGGTGATCCCGCGCAGCATGGCGACGCGGGGATAAGTCATTTCATCGAAGCCGAGCGGGGTGACCGCCTGCACCCGCAGGTCCGCCGCGCCGTTCACGCTGTGCATCGCATCGTCGAACGAACTGAGCGCCGAATGATTGACGAGATGGACACCGAAGCCCAGCGCGACGCCGACCGCGATCGCCAGCGCCGTCAATATGCCGCGGGCCGGATGGGCGCGCGCCTCGCTCAGGATCAGCCAGGCAAGCGCGAGCCGTGGCGAGCCGCTTCTAGCGGGCATGGCGCAGGATGAGGCCGTGCGGCGTCAGGGTCAGCGTGCGATCGGCGATCGCGGCCGCGGCATCGCTGTGCGTCACGATGATCGCCGCAGCCCCACCTTCACGCACCGCCTGGGCAAACAAAGCAAGGATCCGGCCGGCGGTTTCGGGATCGAGATTGCCGGTCGGCTCGTCGGCCAGGATCAGCGCCGGCTCATGCACCAGCGCACGGCCGATCGCGATCCGCTGCAATTCGCCGCCCGAAAGATCCCGAGCATAATCGCCGCCGCGTCCGCCCAGGCCGACGCGATCGAGCATCGCATCGGTCCGTTCGTCGATCAGGTGGCGGGGCGCCGATACCAGCGCCAGCGGCAGGCCGACATTCTGGCGCAACGTGAGATAGGGCAGGACATGAAAAGCCTGAAAGACGAAGCCGATCCGTTCGCGGCGCAAGCGGGTGAGCGCGGCATCGTCGCGGGAGGCAAGGCCGATCCCCTCGATCGCGACTTCGCCGGCGTCGGGCCGGTCGAGCCCGGCGAGGATGTTGAGCAAGGTGGATTTGCCGACGCCCGATTCTCCGACGATCGCGACGAGTTCACCCGCCGCGACTTCCAGTTCGAGCCCCGCGAACAATTGTCGCCCGCCGGGCACCGATTTTGCGAGCGAGGAGACACGAAGGAGAGTGGCTACCGTCATATTACCACTTTGCAGGACGCCGCGATCCGGGCAAGGCCAGCGTGAACGATCTTGCATAAGGCATGGCTGAAGCCCGGCGGTAGGGCAATAAGAGGGAAGGGGAGGAGAGAGGCTGCCATGGCAGAGATGATCGCCTATAAAATATTGACCGGCGAACAGATGCTCGCGCTCGAGCAAGGAACATTTGCCGGCGCGCCGATCGACATACAGGACGGCTATGTCCATTTGTCGACGGCTGCGCAGGTCGATGAAACGGTCTCCAAACATTTCGCTGGCCAGAGCGATCTTTCGATCGCGGCCGTCGATCTGTCAGCTCTCGGCGAGATGCTCCGTTGGGAGATTTCGCGCGGCAACCAGCTCTTTCCCCATATCTACGGGCCGCTGACCCTCGATGCCGTCATCGCTTATGGTCCGATCGAATATGAAAGCGACGGGACGATAAGGTTGCCGGTGGCCGGATGATACTCAATCTGCTCCGCGGTCTGGCGATGGCTCTGGCCATCGGCTGCGCCGTGGTGATGGTGCGGATGGGCGAACCCTCCTCCTTCTGGTGGTGGCCCTGGTCGATCTTTCTCTATCTGTGGAATATCAGCCCTGTGGCGCTCGGCGTGATCTCGGCAGGAAAGGTTCGGCGAGAGCCATTCACGCTGATGATGATGGCCTATCTGCTGGTATCTGCCCTGGCCGTGTGGATCTGCATCGAAGCCGTCGCAGGGGACATGTTCGCGAGCATCATCTTCCTGTTCCTGCCGGTCGTCGAATGGGGCGCGCTGATCGTGTTGATCATGATCGCGTCACGAATCGGGTGGTTCGGAGCAAAATAGCAGCCGCGCGATCAGGCCGAGGAGCCTGAATCAATGTAGCCCGCCGGGCGGATATCCGGCGGGCTACCATGGGGTGAAGCAAGCAAGGGGGTGTGCTGAAGCTTCGCATGATAAAATGCTCAAGGTTCAGCCAAGTTCCTATAAATATGAATGATTCCGTGTCCGTTTCGACGGGGTGTTGATATCGCGCGCCAGGGCGTTGCAGACGATGCCATTTCCACGCGCGATATGAAGGGAACGCATGCCACGTCGGAAATTACGACCGTATCAGCGCCCCTGACAACATCGTGTCCCGCGAAAGCGCATGGGCTTGTTCCGCGCCTGCACTGCGCAACACAGGTTCGGGCGTCCAAAGCGCCTCATAGACGCATCGTGCGTACATATTGAGGGGAAGTTGATGGAGACGGATTTCGCCGGCGCCAGCGCCTTCCGCAAGCAGCCTCTCGATATCGCGCAATCGTGAAGGTTCCGCGATCCGCCGCGTGTTCAGCGGAGACTCCCGAACGAAGCCGAACTGGATCCTGATTTCATCACCGAATTTTTCGCTCAGCATGATATGCAGCCATGCCAACGCGTCCAGTTTCTCCAGCGCGGTCGAGGATGAATGCATCACGCTGTCCCACGCTGCCTTGCGCTGCCTTTCAAAGCTTCCCATGATGGCGTCGAGCATTTTCGCCTTGGATGAAAACAGCCGATAGACCGACCCGGAGCCAAATCCTGATGCGGCGGCGATTTCACGCAATGTCGCGACTTCATAGCCGCGCCGCGCGAATTCGGTCCGCGCCATAACCAGAAGTTGCGTCGCACGTTCGCTATCGGCCTCGCAAGGGTGCCAATGTGCGACAGCCGCGTTAACCGATCGAAGGGCATCCGAACGATCAAGGGCGGCTTTGTCCGGCGCCTCCACGGCCAGCCCATCGAGCAATATGCGGCACCTCAAGTCGGGCAAAGGGCTGGCTTCCGGGCCGAGATGGAAGTCCGCCACGGTCACCGCATGGCGTATCATGCTTTCGCACAAGCGGTCGGCAAGCATCGTCAGGTCGATGCCGGGCCGAAGTGCGCCATGCCCCTGATCCGCGCGCAGCACATCGAGCATTGCCAGGTGAATGGCGGCAGGCGTGCGCTCGACCAGCTGTTGCAATTCCTCGCTTGCACCTGTCGGGGGTTCAAACAGCGTCATGAGCAGTGCGGCCGGATGGCGATTGGCGCAGGATGCGATCTCCCGGCCGAGTTCAATGACTCTATCCTGGAGCGGCCTGGAATCCGGCGTGTTCACGGTTTCCCGTGCTTGTAAGGCGATACAGTCCAGATCGGCCCGATAGCGACGGACCAACTGGACGATGAGCGCTTCCTTGGATTCGAAGTGATAATACATGCTGCCCGGAAGGATGCCGCAGGCATCGGCGATATCCTTCAACGATGTCCGCACACCCGATGCCGCAAAAAGGGTTGCGGCGGCTTCGAGTATATCGGCACGCCGCGTTTTTCTGGCCGAAACGGGTTCGGCGTGACGCGAATCAGTCATGATTTTCAAAAGACATAACACCGAAAAACTCGCTTAGCTGTCTGCCTCGACCGTGCATCGCGAAGTTCTTTCGAAAGCGTGCAGCCGCACTCACCATGTCTCTCCGTTCGTTAAACGCAGGCTGCCCGATCCTCGATCGATAGAGGCAGGCTGACGCAATTTCGTCAAGCTTTTCGGGGCGCTTGTCGTCCGTTCAGCTCGCATTGGCACATCCTGTCCAGCTCTCGGTCCACGTCCGGGGGGAAGGCTTCCGGCTTCGAGAGGAGCGGATATGCTCCCTCTTGATGGAAAATTCAAATATTTGACTTCACCATTTGGCGGGGGCATAAAACGAAGCAGACGGCGGATGTCGGGTACTTGGCTGCGGGTCTTTCTTGCGGGTTGCAGAGGGAGCCGGGACGACTGCCTGCGGCAACATTCAATACGCTTCTGGGTCATGCGGAGGACTGCCATGGATATGAACGATCTCGTCATCATCAGCGTCGACGACCATGTCAGCGAGCCGCCCGACATGTTCGACAAGCATCTGTCGGGGGCGGGCCTGGCCAGCGCGCCAAAGTTCAAGGTTACGTCACAAGGCACCAATTTCTGGGAATATCAGGGAACCAAACTGCCCTCTATCGGCCTGGGCTCCGTTGTCGGCCGTCCGCGGGAAGAATATGGCATGGAGCCGACCGCGCTCGCACAGTTGCGCAAGGGCTGCTACGATTCCTATGCTCGCGTCGACGACATGAACGTCAACGGTATCGCTGCCTCGCTGTGTTTCGGCGGGTTTGCCGGCTTTGACGGAAATCTCTTTCACCGCGTTCCAGACAAGGACATGAGCCTCGTTCATCTGCGTGCCTATAATGACTGGCATGTGGATGAATGGTGCGGCCCCCATCCGGGACGCTTCATTCCCTGCGGGCTTCTGCCCACCTGGAACATGGACGAGACAGTGGCGGAGATCGATCGGCTGGCCCGGAAGGGTTGCACGTCGGTCACGCTCAGCGACAATCCCACCAAACTTGGCCTTCCCAGCATTCACAATGCCTATTGGGAGCCGATGTGGAAGGCGATCACCGACGCGGACATCACGATTTGCCTGCACATCGGTACGGGCAATCCGGCGCCACATGCCTCACTGGAAACCCCGATCGAAGCGTGGATCGCCACCATGCCCATGGCGATCGCGGTCGGCGCCGCGGACTGGCTGCAACTCGACGCGCTCCTGCGCTATCCCGACCTGAAGATCGCGCTATCGGAAGGCAGCATCGGCTGGGTGCCCTATTTTCTGGAACGCATGGATTTCAGCCATGAACGCCACAAGGCCTGGACCCACTCGCGCTTCAAGGATCGCCTGCCGAGCGACGTATTCAAGCAGCACTTCCTCAACTGCTTCATTGAGGACAAGTTCGGCCTCAAGAATATCGACGAAATCGGTGAGGACATGATCGCTTATGAGTGCGATTATCCGCATTCGGACTGCCTGTGGCCGGAAGTTCCCGAGCGCCTCTGGGGGACGGTGAAACATCTGACGCCGGAGCAGATCGAAAAGGTGACGCACGGGAATGCGATGCGCTTCTTCAATTTTGATCCGTTCCAGCATCATCGCCGCGAAGACCTGACCGTCGGTGGATTGCGAGCCAAGGCCGCCGCTGCGAAAGTGGACGTCACACCAATATCGAGCGGTGGCGCGGCACCGCTCAAGACGGGCGAGGAGCCGCGGCCTGTGACGTCCGGCGACATCATGGAAATGTTCCAGCAAGCCGCTGAAATGGCTTGATTCCTCATTACCATTTTGCCCCTGTTCTCATGCCGGTGCGCGAAGACACTGGCAGGGACCAACATCGAGGATGCAAGACTTGACGAATGACTTCAATCCGAACCTGCCCACCAGTATCGATCGCGAGAATGACGGAATCTTGCGGATGGCAGACTGGTCGGACTGGCATGACGAGTATGAAAACGAGGGTTCCGAACTCAACGCGCGTAAGCGCGCGGTCCAGGCACAGGTTGTGGCTGTCGTCGATCAATGCCCGCCCGGGCCGGTGACGATCGTCAGCATCTGTGGCGGTCAGGGGCGCGAGGTCATTGGCGCTTTGGAAGGTCACGAACGGCGTGCCGATGTGCGTGGCCGCATCGTCGAACTTGACACCAAGAATGCGGCTTTTGCCCGCGCATGGGCGCAAAAGGTCCAGCTCGGCAATCTGGAGGTTCTTGCCGGCGACGCATCACTGGCCGAGTCCTATCAGGGGTTGGCCGCGGTCGATCTGGTGGTGATTTCCGGTGTGTTCGGACATATCAACAATGCCGATCGCATGCGGCTCATCGGTTTCCTGCGGCAAATCTGCCGCAAGGGGGCCTGCGTCGTTTGGACTTCCGTCAGTTGGGGTGACGGCAAGATTGAATCGCTCCGCAAACACTTTCTCGACAATATGTTCGAGGAGGAATCGTTCGAGACGCTCGCCGGAAAATTTGCTTTCACGATTGCCAAAAATCGTTACGTCGGCGAGCCCGTACCATTCGAACCGCATGCCAAGTTCTTTTCATTCGGGTCGTCACGCGACAACCCGGACGAGGCGGCACAATAACGCCATCGTGCCGAACCGATAAATGAGTGGGCCGCGATTGGATCCGCTGCCTACTGCGCGTTCGTCGGCAATATAGATGTTCGCGGATCAAGCTTCTCATGCCGATGCCGCTTTGGGAGATGTAATCAGGTGGAAGACCGTATTCAAACGACCCATGTGGGCAGTCTGCCACGCCCGGAATCGCTGCTCAGCATCATGCATGACCGCGCCGAAGGCCGGCCTTATGATCCGGCTAAACTCGAGGAAGAACTGGCCGGTTCGGTAAGCGATGTTGTTCGCCGCCAGGTCGAGGTTGGTATCGATTTCGTAAGCGATGGCGAGTTTTCCAAGCCAAGCTATGCGACCTATGTCACCGAACGCCTCACCGGCTTCGGGGGGACGAGCAAGATGCTCGTTCCCGCCGACTTGCGCGAGTTCCGGGGTTTTAGCGAGCATCTGGTGAAAATCGGTGGCGTTGTCCCCAAGAGCATCGGTTCCTGCTGCCAGGGCCCGGTGTGTGTGAAGGATACAGCCGCGCTTGAGGCCGATCTGCGCATGATGAGGGCCGCTGTCGATGCGGCGAAACCGGTCGGCGCGTTTCTGAACGCTGCTTCTCCCGGTGTCGTCGCGATCTTTCAGCACAACGACTATTATCCCAGCGACGAGGCTTATATCGAGGCGGTGGCCGAGGCCATGCGTGTCGAATATGAGGCCATCGTGGAAGCGGGCTTCCTGCTTCAAATCGACAGCCCAGACCTGGCCATGGGGCGGCATTTTGCCTTTGCCGGCCAACCGGACGAGGTCTTCCTCAAGGTCATCGACCGCAATGTGGAAGCGCTCAACCACGCGCTCCGCAACATTCCGGCGGAAAAGACGCGCATGCATCTGTGCTGGGGAAATTACGAGGGCCCGCACAATCACGATATTCCTCTGGAGACGATTGCCGCGCGCGTATTTCGCGCCAAGCCGAAATATCTGCTGCTCGAAGGCGCAAATCCCCGCCACAACCATGAATGGGCGGTGCTGGAGACGATAAAGCTACCGGAGGACAAGGTGGTCGTGCCCGGCGTGATCGATTCCACGTCGAACTTCATCGAGCATCCTGATGTCGTGGCAAACCGGCTGATGAGCTATGCGAATGTGGTTGGAAGAGATCGCGTCATGGCCGGGTCCGACTGCGGCTTTTCGACCTTTTCAGGTTTTCCGACGGTTCACCCCGATATTGTCTGGCGCAAGCTGGAATCGATGGTCGAGGGCGCAAGACGCGCGAGTGCGAAGCTCTGGCCTGCCGGGGGCTGACATTCTGAGGTCCGGATCGGACGGGGCGGAGCGAACTGGTAACCGCGCGATCAGGCCTCGGCAATCGCCTTCGATGGCATCTCGCCGAACAGAGCTGCCATCGCATCGCGCTTCGTCAGCAGATCGGCCAGCGTATAGCGGTCGAGCACGGCCATGAACGCGGCCAGTGCCTCACCGAGCACCCCGGTGAGGCCGCAGGCGGGCGCGATCACGCAACTTGCGCAGTCGACGAGTTCGAAGCCTTCCTCGCTATGGCGGACGACCGCGCCGACGTTGATGGTGTCGGCCGGGCGCGCCAGCCGGATGCCGCCGAACCGGCCGCGAACGCTGGCCAGATAGCCGGCGCGGACCAGATCGTTGACCACTTTCATCAGATGATTTTGCGAGATGCCATAAGCCTTTGCGATCTCGGCAATCGAGGATAGGGCCCCGTCGCGAGCGCCGACGTAGAGCAGCACGCGCATAGCATAATCGGTGTAGCGGGTCAGTCGCATCGGCTCTCCTGACCGGCCCGAGCCGGCGATTTGATATATGTATTTTTGTTGCATCTTCCAATCGATCTTATAGATGTATCACCAGTACATGATTGAAGCGTGAGTCGTTCGGGCTCGCGCGCCCGACCACGCCGCAAGGAGGCTGCCCATGACGAAACCCCTGTCCCCCGAAACGATCGCTATGGTCAAAGCGACGGCGCCAGCGCTGCAGCAGCATGGCGTGGCGATCACGACGCGCATGTACGAGCGGCTGTTCGTCGATCCCGCGATCAAGGCACTGTTCGATCAGGCTGCGCAGGCGAGCGGCGAGCAGCCAAAAAGGCTGGCGGCGGCGATCCTTGCTTTTGCACAGAATGTCGACAAGCTCGACGTGCTTACATCTGCCATCGAGCGGATCGCCGCGCGCCATGTCGAAACCCATATCAAAGCGGAGCACTACCCGGCAGTCGCCAACGCGCTGCTTCCGGCGATCCGCGATGTTCTGGGCGACGCCGCGACCGACGATGTGCTCAACGCGTGGGGTGAGGCCTATTGGTTCCTTGCCGATGTCCTGATCGGGCGAGAGGCGAAAATGTACGCCGATGCAGCCTGACATCGGTCTGCCTGCCGAAAGACCCAATCCTCGCGGTCGGGTGACGGACGTGATGCCAACCGTCGCGAACCGGACGGTTGGCACGACCGGTGCTGACAATCTTTTTCTGGCACGCACGAGCGCAGCGCAACGACAACGTACCTCGCGGAGAAGATTCCACCGGTGGACGTAGGAAGGCGGTCGAATTCCGCTATATGAGCGCGATCGATGACCGGCAGGAGCGATCCGTGGCAGACTTTGTCCCTACCATTCCAGCTGTTACGGGGCGCAGCTTCGAATCGACTGTCCGGCTTGCTATTCAGGCAGTGCTGGAGACTCGCGGCCCTGTTATCATGATGTTCGCTGACATCGCGGTGCAGGTGGATCCCCGGGATGATGCCGAGACGATCACCCGCAACTATGACGAGGCCACGGCCCTTGTCCTTGCCCGGCTCAGTGCGATGCCGCTGCTGACCGAGCGCCCCCCGATACGGGGCGATATCATCGAAACCCTGGTCGACGATCATTCGACGCGGACGATGAAGGGCACCGCCGGGATCGTGATCGACGTCGAAGCCAGCACGGCGGAAGAGGTACACAAGATCGTAGTGCGTTTCGCTCGTCGAACGGTCGACTATCTTCCGGAAGACTTCAAAGACCTTCGTTATCTTCGTTAAGCTGGCCAAATCCGCCAGGTCACTCGATGATGTGGTGGAGGCCCGACCGAGAATCGAACTCGGGTGCACGGATTTGCAGTCCGCTGCGTCACCACTCCGCCATCGGGCCAAACCGAGTGAAATCCGAAAGGATCTGGTGGTGCGGTGTCCCTAGAGTCCGCTCCGGGTGGCGTCAAGGTTAAAGCCGGGCGCGGATGCCGGCGCTGGCATCGCGTACCGCGCGGAATTCCGAGCCGCGCAGCCAATTGGGCCAGCGGCGCGAAAAAGCGAGGTCGCGGCCGAGCATGTGGAACAAGGCGACGTCCTGCGCAGCGCCGATGAGGTTCCAGTCCGGGCTCCACGCATCGCAGGTCTGGTGGTAGCATTTCGATGTATAATCGCTGACCCATTGGTCGCCCGCGGCCCGGCCACCGGCGATCAGGTCGGCGCCGCCGCCGATGCCCATGAGCAGCAGAACGGGCACGCCCCGCTTGGCGAGCGAGAAGTGATCGGCGCGGTAGAACAGGCCGCGCTGGGGCTGGGCGTCGGGGGTGATCGTGCGCCCCTGTGTCGCCGCGGCGCGGGCGAGATCGGCTTCGAGGTCGCTCTGGCCCTGACCGATCAGGATCACGTCATGCGCGGCGCCGGCGGTCTGGAGGATGTCGATCGTGAAATTGGCGACGGTCTTTTCGAGGGGGTAGATCGGCGCGCCGGCATAATAGCCCGATCCGAGCAGCCCACGCTCTTCGCCGGTCCAGGCCGCGAAGACGAGCGTGCGTTCGGGGGCGGGCCCTGCCTTGAAGGCGCGCGCGAGTTCGAGCATGCCGGCGATACCGAGACCATCGTCGTTGGCGCCCGGCCGGATCGTGCGACCCTGCGCATCGGGCGCGCCGATGCCGTAAGCGTCCCAATGGCCGGAAAACATGATCGTCTCGCCGGCATGTTTTGTGCCCGCGATTTTCGCCAGCACGTTATGGCTCTCGATTGCGTCATGTTTGACGGCAAGATCTGCCGTCATCGTTGCCTTCAGCGCGCGCGGGCGAAATGCGGTCGCCCGGGCTTCGCGCTTCAGCGCCGCGAGGTCGAGCCCCGAGGCCCTGAACAATTCCGCCGCCCGATCCTGCTGGATCCAGCCTTGCAGCAATAAAGGGACCGGGGCGCCCGCCGGTCGCACGATATCGTAATTCTCGCCGCCGGGCGCCTGCACGGTGTTCCAGCCATAGCCGGCGCCGGCGGTGTCGTGGATGATGATCGCGCCGATCGCGCCGCGGCGGGCGGCTTCTTCATATTTATAGACCCATCGGCCGTAGAAGGTCATCGCGCGGCCGCCGAACAGGCCGGCGACGGGCTCGCCGGGATCCGCCTCGAAATCGGGATCGTTGACGAGCATGACCGCGATCTTGCCCTTCAGGTCGACTCCCTTGAAATCATCCCAATGCCGTTCGGGCGCGGAGACGCCATAGCCGACGAATACGAGCGGTGCGGCGGCGATCGTCACGCGATCGACCGGGCGGACGGTGCTGAAATAGACGTCGCGGCCGAGCGCCATCGCCTTGCCGCCGATCTCGACGGTGCCGGGCATCTGCAACTGGGTACGGACCATCGGTACGCGCTGCGTCCAGCCGCCATGCTCGCCACCGGGCTTGAGGCCGAGCGCCGCGAAGGCGTGGGCGAGCCAGTCGATCGTCTTCGCTTCGCCGGCCGTGCCGGGCGCGCGGCCCTCGAACGCGTCCGATGCCAGGATGCGGACGGTTTCGGACAAGCGGGCGGGATCGATCGGGCCTGAGGAAGCCGGAGCAGCGGCTTGCGCACCGGCGGACGCGATCAGGGCGATCGCAGCGACGGCCGTCGCCAAGCAGCTACGCGACATGCGATGCGATCCAGCGGTCGCCGATCTGCTGCAATATTTCGAGCGGCACGCGGCCGCAGCCGAGCACCGCTTCGTGGAAATCCTTGATGTCGAACTTCGCGCCCATCAGCGTCTTTGCCTTGGTGCGTAGCCCGGTGAACACCGAATGGCCGAGCTTGTAGCTGCACGCCTGTCCCGGCGTCGCGCAATAGCGCTCGACTTCTCGCGTCGCAAAGCCCGCCGCCTCGCCGTCCTGTTCGACGAAATAGCGGATCGCCTGTTCGCGAGTCCAGCGCAGGTGGTGGATGCCGGTATCGACCACGCAGCGATTGGCGCGGAACAATTGGAACTTGAGATAGCCGAGCCGGCCGAGCGGATCATCGTCATACATGCCGATCTCGTCGGCGAGCTGCTCGGCATAGAGCGCCCAGCCTTCGCCATAGCCGGAAAAGCCGCCGGTCTTGCGGATCAGGGGGAGGGCGGTGTTGGAGAGCGCGAGCCCGCCCTCGAACTGATGGCCGGGCAGGCCCTCATGATAGACGGTCGTCGCGAGGCAGAATTTCGGCCATTCGGCACTGTCATGCAGGTTGAAATAGACGAGGCCCGGTCGCGAGCCATCGAGCGCCGGCCCCTGCGAGAACGCCGATGCTGCGCCCGCCTCGGTCTGCGGCGGCACGCGGCGCACTTCGAACGTGTAACTCGGCGCACGCTTGAAGACGGTGAGCAGGCGGCCGCGGATCGCGTCGAGCCGCGCGTTGCAATACGCGATCGCCTGAACCTTACCGTCGTCGGTGTTCGGGTAGAGCTGGCGCGGATCGGCATAAAGCGCGGCCATGCGTTCGCCGACCGTGCCTTTGGTCATGCCCTGCGCCTTGAGCAAGCCATCGAGCCGCGCCGAAATTTCCTTCGCCTGATCGAGCCCAAATCTGTGGACCTCGTCGGGGCTGAGCTTCGTCGTCGTCGTGTTGTGGAGCGCGGTCTCGTAGAAGGCCGCGCCATCCCTGGCCTTCCAGATTCCTGCGTCGTGGGTTGCGGTCTTTCGGAGCTGTTTGGTCAGCGCGAGCTGGGCGTCGAGCGCGGGAAGGACGCGCTCGTTGTAGATCTTCGCGGCATCCGCGGCAAAATGATCGGCGAGCCCCTTGGCTGCGGCGCGGCGCGCGATCGACTTGACGACCAGCGCATCGGCCGCCGGAACCCGTGTCTTCTCCATCTGGGTCAGGGTCGTGTCGAGCAGGAAATCGGGCGGGACGACGCCGAGACCGGCGTCATGGCGCAACCGTTCGGTGTTGGCGGTCAGCTGATCGGCGAAGGCGCCGAGCCGCGACAGATAGGCGTCGGCATCGGCGGCATTGTCGATCCTGTGCTTGGTGTCGAGAAAATCGGGGACCGACTGATAGGCGCCGGTCAACTGGCTGACGACATAGGGGGACGGGCCATAAGACGAGCCGCCGAAATCGAACGCCTGTACGGCCGCCGCCGATTTGCGCGTGTAGAGCACGGTATCGTAATTGATCTGGTCGGGGGCGTTAAGCGCCTTGCGGTCGACGGCCTCGAGCCGCCGGATCTGGTCCTGCGTGGCGGCGCGATTGGCGGCACGGCCCGCATCGGAATCGTCGCCGAGCCTGGACCGCAGATCGGCATTGGCGCCTTTGTCGAGCCCGAGCTGGGTCGCGCTTTCGGGGCGACGGCGCAGGTCCTCCTGGAAGAGTTGATCGAACAGTTTGTCGAGTTCGGACGAACCGGCGGGATCGGCCCAGGATGGTACCGCGGAGAGCAGCGCCACGCCAAATCCGGCATAGGCCGTGTTCACCAGAAATGCGCGACGATCCAGCATCATAGCCTCCTCGGGGGGAATGGACGAAGCTAGGCCCGGAAACCGCCGCCGGTCAATCGCGGCGGAAGATGAACTCGTCGTCATACCAGCTGCCGACCGGAAAACGATATCCGCCGACCTTGACGAAGCCGCGCGCGACATAGACCGCCTGCGCCTTCAGATTGCCGGACCATACGCCGAGCCAGATCGGCCCGGGCCGTGCCGCAGCAAGATGATCGAGCGCTATGGTGAGCAGGCTCCGGCCAAGGCCCAGCCCCTGCGCTTCGCCGCGCGCATAGAGTTGGTAGAGTTCGCCAGCGCCGGGCTTGACGTCAGGATGCGGCAATTTAGATGGGCCGACCTGCGCATAAGCCAGCAGCCGGTCGTCCCGTTCGGCAACCCAGGTCGCGCGTTCGAGATCGGCAAGTTCGGTCGAAACCACGCGAGGAGAATATGAGTCGGCCTCGAAGATCGCGAGGTCGTCCGGCGGATAGGGAATGCCGAAGCCGTCGAGGAAGGTTTCGCGGAAGGTGATCAGCTTGAGATCCGCCAGCGCTTCAGCGTCGCTCGGGGTGGCGGGGCGGATGATCGTCATGGCCTGTGAATCCGGCAGGGCAGGAGACGGCTCAAGTTGAACGACGGGCGATCCATTCGACGAGATCCTCTGGCCTGTTGATGTTGGCCGGCGCGACCGGCAGTGATATGCGCCGTGCGCCGGTGCGCTCGATCCATGCGTTCATCGAGCGATCGGTGGTATCGCCCACCCAATCGGCGAGGTCATCGGCGAGATTGGTCGGCCACAGCCCGAGCAGCGGCTGTCCCCGGACAACGGCCGGTGCATCGCCTAACATCCGGGCGAGATCGAGCGGCAGATCGGGCAGGTCGCAGCCGCTGGTCAGCACGGTCGCAAAACCGGCATCGCGCGCATGGGTGAGAGCGCCTGCGAGCGCACCGAGCGGTCCGAGGCCGGGTCGCGGGCGATCATCGACCGATATCAGCCCCGGCCACGCGCGGCCGACCACCGTGACGATCGCGCATTGCGCGCGGAGGCGCTCTGCGACGAGGTCGATCATCGCCGTGTCACCGATCGGGGCAGCGGCCTTGTCCGATCCGAAACGGCGGGCCGCACCGCCCGCGAAGATGGCGCCGGCGATCATGGGGCTATTTCTTCCTCCCCCGCCAGGGGGAGGTGTCGCCAAAGGCGACGGAGGGGGCGGATACCTGTCGCTCGACTTTCCAGCATGTCGCTATCCTCCCCCTCCGTCAGCCGGCGGCTGACACCTCCCCCTGGCGGGGGAGGATCGGAAAGCGCCGCCTGCACCCAGCGCTTGTCAACCGGGCGATCACCCTGTACAGGCGCCGCTTCGCTTCCCCGGCTGGTCGGAAACCAGCCATTTGACCGGAGCCTGCTAGACATGAAAAAAGATATCCATCCCGACTACCACATGATCAAGGTGCAGCTGACCAACGGCACCACCTATGACACGCGATCGACCTACGGCAAAGAAGGCGACACGCTGCAGCTGGACATCGATCCTTCGGTGCACCCGGCGTGGACCGGTGGCCGTTCGAGCCTGCTCGACACCGGCGGCCAGGTGGCACGCTTCAACAAGCGTTTCGGTGGCCTGACCCTCGGCAAGAAATAAGGGTCTTTCGATCGCGAACGATCGCGGGATGGCTGGGCATTGCCCGGCCATTTTCGTTTTGGGAACCGACGCAGGGTGAGCGACAGATGACGAACTATCGCAGGCTGCGCATTGCCGCCTTCTGGGGCGCCCTGGCCTTTGCTTATGCCTGTGCGATCTGGCCCGCCGATTCCGCGCCGAGCATGACGCCGTCGGACAAAGCCGATCACACGATCACCTTCATCACCCTGAGCTGGTTGATCAGCCTTGCTTATCCGCGCAGCCCATGGCCGCTGTCAGGCGCGGCGCTGTTCGGTTTCGGTGTCTTCATCGAACTGAGCCAATGGCTGCCCTTCATCGGTCGGGATGCCAGTGTTGCCGATGTTGTTGCGGATACGATCGCGATCGTCATCGGGCTGGCGACCGCCTTGCTCGCGAAGCGCCTGCTGCCCAGGCTTTTTGCCAGCTGACCCCCATCGTTCCGGTAGTGGCCAATTGACGTAGTGCCTCAAACGGCCGGGTGCGCGACACTCAGCACGTTGAACGGGAATCTGATCGTCAAGCCGGAGAACCGGCACGAACTCGTCGGAAAGGATCGCTTTTACAAAGGCTTTCCCGCCGCCGTCCCGTGCGATGCGCACTCACCGGTACCTGCATGGATAGAATGCCAGGGCCGATGGCTGCGGCAGTATGCGTGCGGAAGGGATGTCTGGGCGCCACCAAAAGGGAGCGACCATCATGCGAAAAATCTATGCCATTTCGGCGCTGCTTCTCAGCGCGTGCAGCACAGTTGCTTTGGCCGATGCACCGGCCTGGAGCCTGCACGGTTTCGGGGACGTATCGGTAAAGAATGATTATGTGACGCCACGCGGCCTCGTCGTGACGA
>NZ_FMZJ01000025.1 GCF_900101455.1 Sphingomonas sp. YR710
GCACCGTCGCCGCTTTCCTCGCTTCCGACGACGCCTCCTTCATCACAGGGCAGTCCATCATCGTCGATGGCGGGTTCATGGCTCGATAAAATCCAGCAACCAAACGGCACCGGCACTCCCCCCAAAGGGAACCCGCCGGTGCCAGCCATGGATAGCCGGCTCCCATCATAACAGACCGAGGACGCACAAAGGTCAGGACATGGCAGAATTGCGATTTGACGGAAAGGTCGTCCTCATCACCGGCGCAGGCCGCGGCGTCGGGCGCGCCCACGCGCTTTCGTTCGCGGCCCGCGGCGCCAGCATCGTCGTCGCCGATCACGGCGTTGCGCTCGACGGGTCAGGCCATTCGAACAGCCCTGCCGATGACGTTGTCTCCGAAATCCAGGCCGCCGGCGGCCAGGCCGTCGCCTGCCACGAATCGGTAAGCGATGAAAAGGGCGCCGCCGCGATGGTCCAGGCCGCACTCGATAGCTTCGGACGACTCGATACCGTCATCAACAATGCCGGCATCAACGGACCCGAGCTCTTCGAAAATCACACCGCCGACGAATTTCGCCGCATGACCGAGGTTCACTATCTGGGAACCGTCTTCGTCTCGCGCGCCGCTTGGGGGCATTTCATGCACAATGGCGGCGGGCGCATCGTCAATACCATCTCCGAAGGCCCGCTCGGCATCCACGAAATGATGACCGCTTATGGCGGCGCCAAGGGCGGCGTCATCGGCTTCACCCTCGCGCTGGCGGCCGAAGGTCCCAAATATGGCATCAGCGTCAACGGCCTCTCGCCCCGCGTCTCCACCCGCATGTCGTCGCCCGAGGTCATGTCGCACGTCTATGGACGTCCGCTCGAATCCTTCGCGCAGCTCCCCAACATCTTCCCGCCGGAGCTCTGCTCTCCCGCCGCCATCTATCTCGCACACCCGTCATGCCCGCTCAACGGCGTCATGCTCGCATGCGGCGGCGGCCAGGTCCTGCGCATCGCCGTCATGCAAAATCAGGGCTATTCCACCGAAAATCTCGCCGCCGAAGACATCGCTCAAAATGTCGATAAGGTCATCAACATGGCAAACGCCGTCAATATCGGCGTCGGCATCCAAAACCTCAGATCACATCATTCCTGACACAAACACCCCCGGCCTCCCAAATCAGGATAAGCCGGAGGGAATCTTGTATCAGTGCGACGTCGCGGTCACCCCGCCATCGACCGGCAGGTGGACACCGGTAATGTAGCGGCCATCGGGACCGGCAAGGAACAATGCCGCGCGCGCAATGTCCCACGCATCGCCGTCGACCCCCAGGCAGTTGCGACCACCGAGGTTGATCTTGGTCTTATCCAGCCCCGCCCGGAGGATCGAGGTGTCGCGCATCGGCGTATCGATGAGCCCCGGTGCGATACAGTTGATCCGAATGCCATCCCTTCCAAAGGAATCGGCAATATCGACCATCATGCCGGTCATGCCTGCCTTGGCCGCGGAATAAGCCGGGCACCCTTTCCCGCCCTGCCCGCGCATCGCCGCGATCGACGTGATGTTGACGATCGAACCACCGCCGCGTTCGATCATCTTGGGAATCGCCGCCTTGCACAGCAGGAACGGTGCCGTCAGGTTGATCGTGATAACCTTCTGAAGATATTCGGTGGTGGTATCGAGCAGGCCGAACGGGCTTGTCAGCGCCGCGTTGTTGACCAGAATATCGACGCCGCCAAACATCGCGACCGCTTCATCGATCACGCGCGGGGCCTGCGAAACGTCGGAAAGATCGGCAAGTATGATGCCGGCCGTACCGCCTTCGGCTTCGATCAGCGAGAGCGTCTCCTGCGCGCGATCCTCGAACATATCGACGAGCACAACTTTCGCACCCTCGCGTGCAAAAAGCAGGGACATCGCCTTGCCGGTACCCATGCCCGGGCCGCTGGACCCGGCACCTGTGACGATCGCCACCTTGCCTTCGAGTTTCCGATTCTCCATCTCAAATCCTCCCGATTATATGTTCGTTGCGATCGCCCCGGCCGGGATCTGCCGCAATTGCGATGCGGCGCATCGTCCGTGCCCCGATTCAACGGCCTTTAATTTTCCAGTTGATTATCGAAATCGACAAAGATGTCGCCGCCCTCAACCTTTAGCGGATAGGCGGCGATGCGGCATGACGCCGGGCTGACGCCTTTGCCGGTAATGCCATCGATGATCCATCCATGCGCCGCGCAGGTGATGGTAGAACCGTCAAAATGACCTTCCACCAGCGGATAATCCTCGTGCGGGCACACGCCTTCAAACGCCCGCATCACACCCTGACGATCGCGCAGGATGAGCACCTCAATCCCGACGTCCATCAGATAGAAGGAGTTTTTCCCAAGCGGACCCACATCGTCAATTCCGCACACTCTGGTAAAAGTCATGACCCGCCCCGTTCCCGGACAGCCAAAGGGGCGGCCCGCAATTCCAATTGGCACCAGACTGACATGTTCGTCAATCGCCTCCGGTCGCTCCGAAACGGTTCCCGCACTCCAGGGGATCACGGGCCTTCCGAAAAACCTGCAACATCGAAATTTAGGGACTGGCGGCACGCCAGGCAATGACCATGGTTAAACGCAGATAGCTCCCGCAACATGCGGGGTCGCCAATCCTTCCGGCATCATATCGATGTCCACGCCTGGCTATTTCTTAAATATATTCCGCATCGTCATGAACTGTTCGCGGATAAGGTCTTCGATCGAGGCATCTCGCAAACCATCCCGCACATCATCAACGGCCCGGCGAAACAGCAAAAGGCATACCGCCCCCAACAGCTCGCATTCTGCATCCGGCGCATCCAGCCCCTTCCAGGAGCTTAATGCATCCGCGAGAGAACGAGAATTCTGTGTATTTTGAAAATCGGATCGCCCCCGCAGGGTAACCGACGAATCAACGATCTTCTCGTAGCGGACCAGCGCGTCCCTGTTCAACTTGGAGGCCAGACGCACGAGCGTATTGCACATCGCCTCCACCGGATTCAGCGACTTCGGCTGCTCCATCAATGTGTCTGCAACCTTTTCTGCCCAGGATAGCTGCCCCTTGAACAGAAGCTCGTCCTTGGTTTCGAAATATCGGAAGAACGTCCGAACCGAAACTCCGGCCTTCGCAGCGATCTGATCTGTTGTGGTCGCTTCATAGCCCTGCGCCAGGAACAGCTCGAACGCGGCCTCGCGCAAAATATGAGTGGAACGCTTCTTATGGGCAAGGCGACGCGATAATTCGACCGTTTTCGTCGCGTGGGCTGTCATCGTCGCATCCCCTCCATTCACAAAGCATTGCCGCACAAGGCAACGGTTCGACGGTTGAGCCGAGCCTTGCCCGAAGGTCAATCACTCTTGCAAGTGGAGATAAACTTCGCCGCGCGGCCGAAATAGTACCCACTCACGCGGAATGGAAATCGATTTAGTACGTTATGTACGCCCGGCGCTCGACAATTGCGAGGCACGCGCATGGTGTTACACGGCCCATCGGCCAAAGGATGCGCCAATTTTCCGGCCACCGAATCACCCCACGCGCGAAGCCTGCTCCGCGCCGGACGATAAACCGGCCCTTCTACGACAAGCGCGCGGCCGCGATCTGCGCAGCTATTGCGACGAGCTGTCTCGCCTGCTCCAGATGTAGCAATTCGGCCATCCGGCCCTCGACACTGATCACGCCCTTGCCGGCATTTTCGGGAAGCGCGAAAGCTTCGATGACAGCATTGGCCCAGCGCACTTCCTTTTCGCTCGGCGAGAAGATCTCGTTGCACGGATCGATCTGGCCCGGGTGGATCAGGCTCTTGCCGTCGAAACCAAAGAACAGTCCCTGCTCCACCTCGGCACGGAAGAGGTCGAGATCGCGGAACTCGTTGCAGACGCCGTCGAGGATAGAGACGCCGTGCGCCCGCGCCGCCGCCACCGCCAATGACAGGATCGGCAGGAACGGCGTTCTCGCCGGCGTCAGCTTCGCGCGCATTTCCTTCGCGAGATCGTTGACCCCCATCACGAACAACGACAGCCGCGTGGTCGCCGCCATCGCAGCAATGGCGTTCAGTTGCGGCACGCAGGCGCAGGTTTCGATCATCGCCCAGAGCTGCATGTTGGCCGGCGCCCCGGCAAGCGCCTGCTGGCAATACTCAATATCGGCAGGCGACGAGATTTTGGGAACGAGCACCGCATCCGCCCCAGAGCCGGCGATCGCCGCAAGGTCATCGGCGCCCCAGGGGGTGTCGATGGCATTCGCACGGATCGCCAGTTCGCGACGGCCGAAACCGCCTTCTGCGACAGCCGCAAGCGCGGCAGCGCGCGCCTCCAGCTTGGCCTCGGGGGCTACGGCATCCTCAAGGTCGAGAATCACGATATCGGCGGGGAGCGTGCGCGCCTTGGCTATCGCCTTGGCATTGGACGCAGGCAAATACAGCGCGCTGCGCCGCGGTCGTTCGGTCTGGCTCATGCGCGGGGCATAGGTTCAGCGTTCGAAATTTGCGAGCCACTTTTTTTTCACATCGGCCGGCCGCGCACCTGTCATGCTATCCAACATGTCGGCGCGATCACTTACCTTAACATCGCACCTCGGCCCGCCGGAACATATGCTAAACTATCGCCATCATTGGGATATCGACCGTCACAAGGCTGCGGGCAAAAACCGACGCTCCCCACTACATAACTTCGATTTTCGCCCGCCGCACGCCAGAGGGTGAAAATCGCATTCCTCTCTGTGATCAACATCGAATCGCTGACGATTGATATCTCGGCAAGACTGTGTATGGCCTAGCGGTGGGTCAGTTCCCGACAAAAGATCGAACCCGGCTAACGGGATAGACGTGCGGAACTCGTATAAAGATCGGCCTGGAGATGAAGCCCTTTCATGGGTGATCCGCTGACAATTTCAAAGGAGTCGTGATGACGCAAAGCAATCTTGGCGTCGAACCTGAAGTCCTGATGGCGATATACCGGCAGATGGCGCGTATCGCCGCCGTCGACAAGGCGGTGCAGGCCGGCCTTTCAGCGGGCAAATTCACCTTCAGCTACTGGCCCATGGGCGGCCAGGAATGCATCCCGGCGACCATTTCGCAGCTCACCACCACCCGCGATTATATGGTGACCACCTATCGCGGCGTACACGATCAGGTCGCAAAGGGCGTCGCCCTCGAGGGCCTCTTTGCCGAAATGCTCGGGCGCCAGGACGGCGTGAACAAGGGCAAGGGCGGCTCACCGCATATTTCGGATCCTTCGTCGGGTTCGATGCTGACCACCGGCATCGTCGGCGCGGGCGCCCCGATCGCGAACGGCCTGGCCATCGCCGCACAGGAGCGCAAGGAAGACCGCGTCACGATCGTCAATTTCGGCGATGGCGCGACCAGCATCGGCGCGGTGCACGAGGCCATGAATCTGGCCGGCGCGTGGAAGCTTCCCATCATCTTCCTGTGCCAGAACAATCAGTACGGTGAATATACGCGGATTCCCGATTATACCGCGAGCACGAGCTTCGCAGCACGGGCGGAGCCGCTCGGCTTCCGTGGCGTCCGGCTCGACGGCAACGATCCGATCGCCTTCTACAACGCCATGAAGGAAGTCATCGGCAGCGTTCGCGCGGGCAACGGACCGGTTTTCGTCGAAGCCCTGACCTATCGCCTCGGGCCGCACGCCGGCGTGGGCGACAACAACATTGCCCCTGCCGAAGAACTGGCCGCCGCCAAGGCGAATGCCCCCCGCGGCAAGACCCGGGCATTGCTGCTGGAGACCGGCGTCGCGACCGAGGATCAGCTCGCAGCGATCGACGATGCGGCGCGGACCGAGGTCGATGCCGCGCTGGCCAAGGCGATGACCAGCGTGGTGACGCCGGCCAGCGAGACGCTGACCGATGTGTTCGCCGATATCGATTGCGTCCCTCGCCGCGGATATTACCCGCTGCGTCCGGACGCCGAGGAGCCCACGGCCGAAACCCAGGTCATGATGATGTTCGAAGCGGTTCGCGACGCGCAGGATCTGGCCATGGCGCAGGATCCCGAGGTTTTCCTGCTGGGCGAAGATGTCGCCGATCCGCCCGGTGGCGTCTTCGCCACCAGCAAGGGCCTGCAGAAAAAGCATGGCGCCACGCGTGTCCGCCCCACACCGATCGCCGAACAGTCGATCATAGGCGCGGCGATCGGGTCCTCACTGGTCGGCATGCGCCCGATCGCAGAAATCATGTTTGCCGATTTCATGGGCGTCTGCCTCGACCAGATCGCGAACCATGCCGCCAAGCAGCGTTATATGTCGGGTTCGGCCACCCATGCCCCGCTGACGATCCGCATGCTGGTGGGCGGCGGCACAGGCGGTTTCGGTGCCCAGCACTCGCAATCGCTCGAAGCCTGGTTGCTGCACACGCCGGGTCTCAAGGTCGCCTTCCCGAGCAACGCCTATGATGCCAAGGGACTTCTGCTCTCCTGCATCTTCGACGAGGATCCCTGCGTCCACCTCGAATCGATTCAGGTGCTGCGCGGGCTGAAGCAGCCGGTGCCGCTCGGCGACTATCGCATTCCGTTCGGTGTGGCCAAGGTGCGGCGCGAAGGCAGCGACATCACGCTGATCAGCTATGGCTGGCAGGTGAACCAGTGCCTCACCGCCGCTGAAGAACTCGCGAAAGAGGGAATCAGCGCCGAGGTGATCGATCTGCGCACCCTGGTGCCGCTCGATTATGCGCGCGTGCTGGACTCGGTCAAGAAAACCGGACGTGCGCTCGTCGTGCATGCGGCGACCGAATTCTGCGGGCTCGGGGCCGAAATCTGCAGCACGGTAAACGAAGAGCTCTGGGGCAAGCTGAAGTCACCCGCAGTGCGACTTGGCGCCGATTATGCGCCGATCGCTTATTCGAAAGACATCGAAACGGCCCAAATTCCCCATGCGGGCTCGATTGCCGCGCGCGTGCGCGGCATCATCAATCAACGCTAAGAAAGGCATCCTGCGTGTCAACCATTCTCACCATCCCAAAGCTCGAGATGTCGATGACCGAGGCCACGCTTGCCGAATGGAAAGTGGAAAATGGCTCGGTCGTTAAGGAAGGCGATGTCATTTATATCCTCGAAACCGACAAGACGGCGCGGGATATCGAAGCGCCGGCATCCGGCACCCTGACTCAGAAGGCGGAAGCCGGTCAGACCTACGATGTCGGCACGGAAATCGGCGAAATCGCCTGACGATTTGGCGGCGGACGAACCCGCTTAGCCCATATTGATAATAGTCCCATCGCGGGCGGGCACGAGCCCGCCCGCGATGTTGGCTTTTCGCTTTGGTGATAAATGCCCGGCCGGTTACGCGTGAAGCAGCCCGGCTCAGCAACGCAATGCGCAAGCGCCATCGGCCATGGACGCCGCATGCGGCCGCCTTGGTTACACCATCTCAGACATGTTCGCCGCAGTTCCCCGGCGCCGCATCGCGTTCATCCGCCTCGCGGAGCGCGCGGGGCATGTCAGCATCGGACGCGGCTCTTCGCATCCGATGCCAACAGGCAGCATCGCTTTATCGCGCCATATACACGTCGATCATGCGATGCAGGTTCCTGCACCGGACTTCGAGATATTCGGAGAAATGCACTGGCTCATCACCGAGGCTTTTGAGCCCGGCCTGCACCGGTTCCATATTCGAATAATCCTGATCATAGACAGGCGCGAGCGCACCCAGCTCGGGAACCTCCGCCCATTTCTCATCCGGCCCCAGCATCCGCATCGTCGCGGGCTTCGGCATCGGCCCGTCCTTCGGCGCCAGCGTGAACAGGAAGACCTCCATCAACGTCTTATCCGGTCCCAACGGACGGAAACGATAGCTGATCTTGTCCTTGAACCCGCCCCACAGATGGAAGTTCGGAAAGATATCATAACCTTGACCGTCCAGCATGTCGGCGTCGCTATACGTGCTGAAATCGTAGCCCGTGCGGGCGGCCAGCGACTGGCGAACCGATTCGGCAGCAAAGGCCCGTGCCGTCATGCCCTCGGGAAGCTCGATCTTCTTGGACTTGTCGAAGGCGCGGTTGCCCGCCGCCAGCATCAGTTCCACGCGGCGGTTGTCGTCGATCCCGCGATCGAGAAAGGGTCCCGGCGTGATGCCGTTGGGCGCCAGGAAACGGGTAACATGATCCGACAGCACATCGTGTTGACCCGAGTCATAACCTGAAAACAGATTATATTCCGGGTGCGTGCAAATCACATGATGCGCTTCGAGGAACGCCTCGGCACAAACCTTCCAGTTCGCGTTCGCCACCTTGGCGACGTGCGCGGACTTGTAGCAGTTTTCGATCTTCCAATGGGCAAAATGCTCTGGCATCGGCGCGATCACATCGAGCAGAGGCGCAGCATCGTCATCGAAGTTGATGAAGATGAATCCGGCCCAGCTCTCGCTGCGCACGGACAGCAAGGGAACATCGTCGGCCGTGAGCTGCGGGAAATCCCAGGCGAACGGGTTTTCGATCAGCTTGCCGTCAATGCTCCAGGTCAGGCCATGATATGCGCAACGGAAGCTCGTCTTGCATCCCGATGCATTGACGAGTTTGCGCCCGCGATGCCGGCAGACATTCTTGAACGCCCGCACATCACCATTTTCCTGCCGCACGAGGATGACGGCCTGATCGAGCAGCTCATACACATAGGTATCACCGACCTTCGGAATGTCGTCGTCCCGGCAGGCCCACTGCCAGGTCTTCATCCACACCTTCTCGACTTCACGTGCATAGACTTCCGGGCTCGTATAATTGCTCGCCGGGATAGGCTCGGTCCCAAGGTCGCGCGTTGCCGGTGCATAGAAGGCGGGCGACGGCCGTGAATCCGACTTCAGAAGCTCCTGATAGGATATCACAGGCGCTTGGCCCATTTTCACCTTCTGCTGGACGTTCATGTCACTTCCTCCTCATCCGGGCCGACGGGGCGCCGGCGGCGGCGAAAACTGCCGCACATCTAGATATCATAAATAAAGCCACGGCGGCGCTCGTCAAAGCGCAAAGGCCGCTCATAGGACGTATCCGAACGATCGCGGCTCTGATGCACGCCGCTGTTGAGAGCGGCCCTGCCCTCCCCCGACAGCAGCGCCCCGCCCGGCGTACCCGCCCAGTCGCCCACCAGCTTGCGCAGCGCGATCGCCCAGCGTCCGTCCCGCCGCTCAAAGCGGTCGATATAGCGCCCACCCGAAAGCGTCAGCGGCTCGCCCTGCGTATTCATCGCCGCGAACATCCAATAGGTTTCGCAATGAGCGGTGTCGCCGTCAAGTTCGCAGACATGGTTGGTAATGATGTGCTGCGTAGCATGCTGCGCGCGCCCGTGGAAGGCGATCACCCAGTCGGCGAACTCTTCGCGACTCCCGACGAACACCCCGTGATCATCGATAGCGTCTTCGTGATAGACGCTCAGCAGCAATTCGCGGTCGAGCCGATCGACCGCCCGGCAGTAGGTTGCCAGGCAATCTCGGATTGCCTGGCGGTCGGCCAGCATGCGGATCGTTGCGTCGAGGTCGCTCATTGCTACGATCTTGTCTCTCCAGCCGGGCTTTGCAACGCCCCTTCTGCCCCTCGCGCCGAATTATCCCTTGGGCATGCCCAATCCGCGCTCGGCGATCAGGTTGCGCATGATCTCGTTCGAACCGCCGGAGATGGTCGTACCGAAGGTCTCCAGATATTCGTACATCGGCGCGCGGAATTCCTTGCTCATGAACTGGCTGGAAAGCCCCTCGGCGCGAACACGAAAGGCTCCGATCCGATTGTTGAGCGTCGTCCGCGCCATTTTAATCAGCGACGGAGTCATCGAATAGGCCGTGCCCCCGTGCGGCTCACGCAAGAGCGCACGAATCTGTTGCCGCATGGCCTGCATCTCGGCAAACAAGGTGATGAATTCACGCCGCAGTTCCGGATCGTCCAGCCACGCCGCACGGTCCTTCAGAGCCTGATTATAAACATCGACCAGGAAAATCATGTCGCGCTCGCCATAGTCGAAGCTCAACACGCCGCGCTCGGACGAAAGGGTGGACTGCGAGACCATCCAGCCCTTATTTTCTTCGCCGATCAAATTCTCGACCGGAATACGCACGTCGGTCAGGAATATCTCACCGAAGGTCGACGACCCCGTCGACTTGCGGATAGGACGGACCTCGACACCCGGCGTGCTCATGTCCATGATCAGGTAGCTGATGCCCTGATGCTTCTTCGCTTCGAAATCCGTGCGGACCAGCAGCAGGCACTGGCTGGCAAACATCGAGTTGGTCGACCAAATCTTCTGGCCGTTGACGACATAATGATCGCCATCGCGGACCGCCCTGGTCTTCAGCCCCGCCAGATCCGATCCTGCGCCCGGCTCGGAAAAGCCCTGGCACCACAGCTGCCCCTCGGCGACCGCGGGCAAATAGACCTTCTTCTGCTTCTCCGTGCCGTGTGGAATCAGCGTTCCGGGAACATGGTTCAGGCTGATCACGAACATCTCGCTGCCCGGCGAACGCGCCCGCGCGAATTCGTCGGCGATGATGATCTGGTGCTCCAGCTCCAGTCCCGCGCCGCCATATTCGACCGGCCAATGCGGCGTCGCGAGTCCGACCTTGCGGCGCTCGGCCATCCACCACTTCTGGACCTCGAGCAAATCGGCGCCTTTGGCTCGGTTCCACAGGTGCGCCTTTTCGGGCGGCGCCGTTTCGCGGGTCCAGGTTCGTACCGCCTCGCGGAAAGCCTTCAGATCGTCCTTATGCTCCAGGATCACGAGTTCAGCTCCGTCGTCGTCCGGCCCTCACCCAGCGCCCGGTCGAGCAACTGCACAGCCGTATCGCGCAAAGCGCGGTTATTGTTCAGGAGCGCCTCGTTCAGCCGCGCCCGCTTGATGTAGATATGGGGGTCATATTCCCAAGTGTGCCCCACACCGCCGTGCAACTGGATGCAATCGGCCGCAACGAACGCAAAGGCTTCCGTGGCGCCCGCCTTCGCAAGACGCGCCCACATCGCCGCATCGGGCGAGCCTCCATCGAGGCTCTGGACGGCCTGTTCGAGCAGCGCATCCTGCGTCGTGATCTTGCCGATGAGATCCGCCGCACGATGCTTCAGCGCCTGGAACGATCCGATCGGACGATCAAACTGGACGCGCTCCTTGAGATAGTCGACCGTCTTGTGCGCGATGTTATCGGCAGCACCCAAACTGTCCGCCGCGATCGCTACCGCGACATAGCTGCCGAGCAGCAGCCCGGCTGTTCCGTCCGCATCGCTGATCAGCGCAACCGTCGGAGCATTATTGCAGCGCAGTTGGAAAACTTCCCGCGTAAGATCCCAAGACTCGCAGGGCTCGAGCGATGCAGTCCCGTCGGCGATACGGACGACCGCCCAGGCAGCCGCGCCCCCGTCACTCGCCGGCACCAGCGCGAATGTCGCATCCGCCGTCCCTAGCACCTGAATCTCGCCCGAAACCTTGCCATCGACCAACGCCAGACGCCCGATGCCTTCCAGAATCGCCGGAAGGGCAAAACTGTGCTCGCCCGTAGCGGCACCCGCCACCAGTTCCGCACGCTGCGCTTCGCTGCCAACCCGCGACAGCCACTGCGCAACGCATAGTGTCGGCAGAAATGGCCCCGGCGCCGTGCGCGCGCCCAGCTCACGATTCAGCAGCGTCAGCCCCCGCGCGCCCAGCCCTAATCCGCCATCGGCCTCCGGCAATGCCAGCGCCAGCCAGCCGAGGTCGGCGGCCTGCCGCCAAATCACGGGCCCCAGCTCGTTTTCCCGGTCTAGCCAAAGATGCACCGCGCGACTGTTGCACTCTTCAGCCAACATCCCCGCGACACTCTCCCGCAGCGCCTCAAGCTCCGCTTCGTCGAGCGAATCCGTGCGCTCTTCATGTGCAACAGCTGTCATCTTCACCCTTCGCCAAGCACTCTCTCGAAAACACCTTCATCCAATACGCCGCGTGCACCCAGTGGGAGTCACACATGACCCCATGTGCCATCGCGGGCCGGAAGGACGACACGTTCGTCGACTGTTCAGTCTCCGCGGAAAACGCCCTTGCGTTTTTCGACGAAGGCCTGGGTCGCCTCACGAAAATCGTTCATTTTCATAGAGTAAAGCTCGTAGCCTAACGACATTTCAAACGCCGCGCCCGTCATCTGCCGCATCGCGACGTTGAGGGCGGCCTTCGTGTAATTGACTGCGTGAGGCGGCAGATCGCGCAACCGTTCGGCCATTGCCTGAACGTGCGCGTCAAGCTGATCGTCTGGGACACACGCGTTGATCAGACCGATATCCGCGGCTTTTTCCGCCGGAACCGGCTCGCCGGTCATCAGATATTCCTTGGCGCGATGCATACCGACCAGCAGCGGCCAGAGCAGCACACCGCCATCGCCGGCAACCAGACCCGCCTTGACGTGCGAATCGCAAAAGCGGGCACCCGGCGCCGCAAACACCATGTCGCAAGCCAGCGCGAGATTGACACCCAGCCCGTATGCAACGCCGCGCACCTTGGCGAGGATCGGCTTTTCGCAATCGAGAATGCCGCACACATGCTTGCGGGCCTTGCGCGACGTTACGTTCACGGGCTGTACCGTCGACGTCGAAGCGCCACCCAGTGCCTTCTTCGCCAGCCCGGACATATCAGCACCTGAACAGAAGTCGCCGCCATCCCCGGTCAGAATGATGACGCGTACCTCCGGATCGTCCCAGACTTCCTCCCAGATCGTGACGAGTTCATCACCCTGAATCGCAGTTATCGCATTTCGACGGCCGGGGTTGGACAGCGTGATCGTCATGATCCCGTCGGTCAGCGATAGCTGCAGTCCTTCATAGTGCGAATAGCGACTGTCCGTGGCCGCGCCGGATGTGGGCATTATCATCTCCGCTTGTTGCTGATCATGCGCGATATCGCAGATCCACCCAAATCACGATGCTTGATCGCGTCATGGCTCGATGCGTGGTCGGCACGGCTTTCCGGCTCCTTGCAGCGTGGCTGCAAGGAGTCGTGCCCGGCTTATCTCGAAATTCTGGCTTTTCCGTCGATCCCGGCGTTCAGGCCCGCGTCGTCCAGCGGCTGATCACCTCATCCAGCACCGGCCGATCACGCTCTTCAAGCGGTGCGGTCGCCGTTCCGATATAGATGAATCCGGCGATCTTCTCTCCTTCGCCCAGACCCAGGCCGTTCGTGACGATGTCATCATAGGCACACCATTCGGTGAGCCAGTTGGCACCGAAGCCGGCTGATGCCGCCGCGATGAGCATCGTCTGGCAGACAGCCCCGGCGGATAGCCTCTGCTCCCACTCGGGTATCGGCTTTGCCGTCTTCAACGACGAAATGACCGTGACGACGACAGGCGCGCGCATGAAACGATTGCGCTCGAAACGCCGGAGCGACTCGCTCACATTGGCATTTCGCGCGACCAGTGCCTCTTCGAGCAGCGCGCCCAGTTCGGCACGGGCATCTCCCTCGATAACCAGGAACCGCCAGGGAAACAGCTTGCCATGGTCGGGCACCCGGCTGGCCGCCTGGAGAATATCGTGCAACTCGGACGGGCTCGGCCCGGGCTCGCTCATCGCCTTCGCGGAAGACGAACGTCGGCGATGCAACAAATCCATCGTTTCGGGCGATTTCCCCTGAAACAGTTCGGTCATTCATTTCCCTTTCAGAACAGCCCGGTCCAACCGCTGCTGCAAACAATCGTTAACGCGGCGATGCGGCTCATTGGCCGCGAGGCCGGCGTTCACTCAACAATAACCCGCCCGACACCGCGCGATATCCCGTGAGCGCGCACGGCCCGATACCGAACCCCAACCCCTCGAAACCAGCTGCACGATCATTCCTTCGGAATCTGACGCCTGTGACCAGACCCAGATGCGTGCCGCCCGGTTCACGCTGCTGCGTACTGGGGGGCTTCTGCCTTGATATTCGGAATCGGCGCAATCACCTTCCGCAAGGTCCGCGTGGGACCGTTGCGTTCAACATTGCCGCGACCGTGCTGCATCGTGATGTTATCGAACACCAGCAGATCACCATTTTTCCACTCATGTTCATAAACGAGCGCGGGGGAATAGAGATGATCAAAAACCTTGAGCAGCAGCTCCTCGCTCCGGTCTTCCGGCAGCTCGACGATGTTGTGCGTCATCTGCTGGCTGACATAAAGGAGCTGCTTGCCGGTGCGCGGGTGCGTGAGCGGGATCGGCTTGACGGTCGAATGCTCCTGCTTGCGGCCGATCTTGAGAAGATCGTCGCCCCCGCGATGATAGACCTGCCCGGTCTGATGTCGGGCATGCTTGCCATCGAGCTGACGGCGCAGCTCGTCTGGAAGCGAGGCCCAGCCATGTTCGGTGCTCGTCAGCGACGTCGTCGCGGAGCCTGGCTCAACGTTGAGCGCGTAGAGCGACAGTACCTGGAAGGGCTCCTCATGCCACATCATGTCGGCGTGGAACATCAGCCTGCCGCTGGGGGCGAGACCATCCTCCTCCTTGTTGGATACGTGGTTTTCCTTGCGGCTTGCGGTCGCTCCGGCGCTGTCGTCGCCGATCAGCATACGGCAGAGCTTGTCCTGATTGGCGAAACTGATGTCGAGTCCGCGAATGACCAGCGCTCCGCGCGCATCAAAGGTTTCCCTCAGCAACGCATAGGTTTCACGATCCCACTCTCCGCGGGGATCCAGACCGATCACTTCGGCGCCAAATCCTTCGCTCAGATTTCGAATTTCGCAATCAACCATGGCATTCATCTCCTCGACGCCCGATCAGCGGCCTGCGGAGCCCTGCCCGGATGCGCTACCGGAAGCTGCGGGATGGGTAGGCGCGCGTTCCAGCGCCTGGCCAGCCTGCACGCAGCGCCCGATTCTGTCATACGGGTGACACTATAATAGGCGTTCGCAGGCGACGTCAAACCTTTCAAATGCCTCCTGACGCCATCGCGGAATAGCGCCATGCCAGTGATCTCGCCTCCTCCGCCCGGCACCGCCACAATCGGGGATCGCCGCGAGGATTCCGGTTTCGGGAATGCCGCGACGCGCGCAGGCGTTTGAGTCCTGAAAGCAGGCGTAGTTGACATCCATACTCGCGGCCCTCCCGATTTTTGCGCTTTGGACGCATTGAATCCGGACAATAACCTAGCGATATATAATCTAGCGATATAACGGCGTCATCGGAGCATATAGATTTGTCTTGATGGACTTCAGCTGCGAATGGGATAGGAGCAATATGCTGAAGGCTGTGGGGCTGTCGCCTGAGCGCCTACATAAGGATTGGGTATGAAGTCGGGTACGAAATTGAAAAGCGCCGTGTGCGACACCGAGGTCATGGTGATCCGCTGTGGCGACGGCACGATCGAATGCGGCGGCGCGCCGATGGCCGAGGCGAAGCCCGCCGACGCCGGCACGATCAGCCCGGACCACGCGGCCGGGGCGATGATCGGCAAGCGCTATGTCGATGCAGGCGGCTCGTTTGAACTGCTGTGCGTCAAATCCGGCAAGGGCACGCTTGCGGTCAACGGCGTTGCGCTCGAGGTCAAGAGCGCAAAACCTCTCCCCGCCTCGGACTGACGCACCGCAGTGAATATATCGCTATTCCTGGAAATGGCCGCGGATGCGGCTCCCGACCGCATCGGCATTGTCTGTGACGGCCAACGCTGGAGCTACGAAGCTTTGCTGGCTGGGGCCCGTGGTGCCGCGGAGTTGATTCGGCAAAGTGGCTGCGAGCATGTCGCGCTGCTCGATGAGAGCAGCGAGGCCGCAGTGATCGCGCTGTTCGGTGCGGCTCTGGCGGGTGTGCCCTATGTGCCACTCAACTACCGGCTGGCCGATCCCGATCTCGCGGCATTGCTCGAACGGATCACACCCGCACTCATCGTCGGGGATACGCAGCGCGTAACCCGTTTATGCTCCGCCCCTGGCAACGTCGTCCTGCCCCGCGCCGAGTTCGTGAAGGCGGCGCTCGATGCATCGGCAGATGCAACGACGGAGGGAGATGCTGGTGAAGGCATCGCCATCCAGTTGTTCACCAGCGGCACCACGGCGGCCCCCAAGGCGGCGATCCTCCGACATTCCAACCTCGTGTCCTACATTCTGGGGACGGTCGAGTTCGCGTCGGCCGCCGAAGATGATGCGGCCCTGGTGAGCGTCCCGCCCTATCACATCGCCGGAATTGCCGCGTTGCTGAGTTCGATCTACGCATTGCGGCGCATTCTGCTGCTGCCGGCGTTCGATCCTGGCGCCTGGCTCGACCTCGCTGCTGGCGAACAGGCCAGCAACGCCTTTCTTGTCCCGACCATGCTTTCGCGGGTCATCGCTGCGATGGATGCGGGCAACCGCCCTGAGCTGACGCTGCGCGCGATCGCTTATGGTGGCGGCAAGATGCCGCTGGAACTGATTCAGCGCGCTCTGGAGCTGTTTCCTGACACCGGCTTCACCAACGCTTATGGGTTGACAGAAACGAGCTCGACGATCGCGCTGCTCGGCCCCGACGAGCATCGGGAGGCCCACGCCGCAGACGATCCGGCTGCCCGCGCACGGCTTGCCTCGGTCGGTCGGCCATTGCCGACCGTCGAGATCGAGATTCGTGACGAGGACGGCAAGCCGCTGCCTGTCGGCGAACGCGGTGAAATCTATGTGCGCGGTGAACAGGTCTCTGGGGAATATCGCGAGCGTAGCGCGCTCGACGCCGAGGGCTGGTTCCCGACACGCGACGCCGGCTGGATCGACGAGGAGGGATACCTTTTTCTCGCAGGTCGCGCCGACGATGTGATCGTGCGTGGTGGTGAAAATATATCCCCAGGCGAGATCGAGGATGTCCTGCTGGGTCATCCGGCTGTCGCGGACGTCGCTGCGGTCGCGATTCCTTCGCTTGAATGGGGCGAAGCCGTAGGCGTGATGATATCGGTCCGGCCCGGGCACCCGCGGCCTTCCGAGGAGGAATTGAAGGCTTTGGTTCGCGATCGCCTTCGCTCCTCGCGCGTACCGGAAAAAATCCTGTTCGCCGATGCGCTGCCGTATAACGAAATGGGCAAGCTTCTCCGTCGCGAGATCAAAAAGCACTTCGCCTGATCGATTATCGTTCGGGAAATGACCCGCCCCATCGGGCGAGCGTCGGGCACGATCGTGACCTTAAGATCGTGCCCACTCCCTCCATAACTCGCTGTCGCAAGCCCCCCCCTCACGCGCATTCGCCCATCAATTTCGAACGCTGCACGCCTCAAAAATGCAATTGCAGTTCCCACACCTTGCAGTGCAGCAAAAGCAATTGCATTTCAGCCCTCCGCGATTAGCTAGCCTGCTATCTAATTCAGCATCTTGCTCAGTTCTGGAGGCCTTCAATGCGTTCATTTCTTCTCGCCCTTATTATCGCCGTCTCCGCCACCCCTGCGCTGGCGGAACCCGCCAGCCAGCCAGCCGCCGCGGCCGCACCTGCGGCCAGCCGGGGGATGATGTTGCGGGATGCAAACAACCTGCGCCTCGCTCCGATCGATCTGGTGAAGACCGACGGCTCTGTCGGGATCATCCTCGACTCGCGCTTCGTGCTAGTACCGGCCAACACGCTGAGCTTGGTTGATGGCAAGCTGACGACCAAGCTTACCAAGGCCGAATTGAGCCGCTGAGAAGCCTCACGGGCTTCGGCTTCTTCTCGTCGATATCGACCGGCGCGGAACCCTTTTCCGCGCCGGCTTTCTTTTCAGTCCACCGATCCGCCATTGGCATGGGGGTCGGAATCGGGAGCCGGCGCGCTCTGGACATTATCGATGACACGCTGCAGCAAATCCTCGAGCTGCGCCTCCTCGGCATCGGTCAGGCCACGAATGGTGGTCCGCTCCTCTTCCCGGCCAAGTGCCGATAATTGTGTCAGGATCGGCGCGGCATCCGGCGTAAGATAGACACGGTTCGCGCGGCGATCCTCGGGATCCGCGCGGCGCTCGACACAGCCTGCCGCTACCAGGCGGTCGAGGATACGCCCTGCGGTCACCGAATTGATCTCCAACCGCGCTGCGAGGTCGCGCTGCGACATGCCTTCCTGCGCGGCGATCGTGGCAATCATCCGCCATTGCGCGCGGGTGAGGCCGATTGCGCGCGCGCGCGCATCAAACCGCGTGCGCAACAGCCGCGCGATCAGCGAAACCTTGAATCCGATGGCCGGCGCAGCGCGCATATCTTCTCCCCCCAACCTTCAGGCCTGATCACCGTGTATCTCGCGCGGGCCACCCTTTGCCACATCACCGACTGTCAGTGTTCGATCTGAAATTGCTCGAGAAGCGCGGCAAGTTCGGGGCCGGTCAGGAGGCGGTCGGCCGGATCGCTTTCCAATTGATCGAAATATTGAAGCATTTTCTTGTACCTGCCGACCAGAACTTCTCCGGAAACGCGGCCAGCATGGCGCCGGAAGGCCGGAAACAGGTTCATGCGTTCCGTCATGAAGCGCGCGATGCTTCGGTAATTGGCCTCGCTCTCGTCATGCCATCCGGGGAAGGATAATTCCGCGGTGAGACCGGCATCCTGCATGATCCGGGCCTTCTCCGGTTCCGGCAGCGCATGAAAGCTTTTCTCGATCAGGCCCCACATGGTGAGGATACGAATCACGAGGTCAGCATGCGCCTGTCCGTTGACATGGCGGTGCGCCAGACTGGGATACTGCCATTCGAGCGCCCATATATGCCCGCCCTGAATCGCATATTCCAGAAAATCGGGATCGATCATCCCTTTCGCTTCAACCTTGCGATTGAGATCGCAAAGCATCGACAGGATCAGCTTTTCACCTGGGGAGACCGACGGGCTCTCAGCGCTCCGCAATCCGATCCGCACAAGTTCGTTAATAGCCTGGGAGCGCGTCAGACGGGGTCTCTGAGTATCTCGCCACGCATCGATCCGGCCATGCAAATCCGGACCAAGCGTGAGTGCTCCTTCGTCCTGCTCCAAGCCCTGCCTCCTTGTCGGTGATATCCGCGCCGTTGCCTGACCGCACGCTGGCGCCGTTGCCGCGTCAAGCTACAGCCGCCAAATCGCGATCGCCCATCTACGCACGGTGCCCAAAGTTCGTCAACGCGCCGATGCGGGCCGATCCGGAAGGGTCAGATCTGGGCCTCCTTCAACAGCCCTGGCCGCGGCATCGCGACAAAGCACAAGCTGCAGACGAGCACGCACCCGATCGTAAGCCACATGAAAGCGGTATAATCGCCGGTCGTGTCGAAAATGCGCGATGCAATGGCAGGCCCTATCCCAGCGCCGAACGACAACGCCAAAAGCACGCCGCCAAATAGCGAGCCGAAATTGCGCAGGCCGAAATAGCGCGTCGTCAGATAGCCGAAAATGTCGAGTTCGGCGCCCATCGCCAACCCGAACAGCACCGCCGCCAGACGGCAACTCGCGGGATTGACGCCCTGTACCAGCAGGATCGCGCAGCCAAGTGCCGGAAGCAAAAAGACGAAAGCGCCGACCCGGGCTGCATTCATACGGTCGATCACGAATCCTGTGCCGAGCCGGCCCGCAATCGATGACAGTCCAATGAGCGCCGCGATCTTAGCGGCCTGAACCGGCGCCATGCCCCCGCCTATTTCGATCGCGATAAAATGCATCGTCATCGGCGGAAGCACGAGCGTGTATAGCGCGCCGATGAACAGGAGGCGAAGATAGACTGAAGAGCGCAACCCTTGCTTCAGCGTCATCCCGGGCTCACCGACGGCCTGCGCACGCGCGGCCTCGTGAGTCTGATGATCACGCTTGCTCCGGAAGAACAGGAATATGAACGGATAGGCGACCGCGATCCAGATCAGGGACTCATAGGCCATCGCCCGGTGCCAGCCGAACCGCACGATAAGCTCTGCACCCAACCATGGAAACAGCGCGCCCGCCAACGATGCGCCGCACATCGAAACGCCAAGCGCCAGTCCCCGCGATGATCGAAAATGACCGGAGATCGCGCTCGTCCAGACCGTCGACTGTACCGGCAACGCCATCACGCCCATGAGTAGCCAGAGCAAGATCCAGTTGGCCGTGCCGCCCGACGCTGTTGCGATCATGGCAAAGCCCAACGGTGCGCTCAACATCCCGATCAGCCCGATCCTGCGCGATCCGAACTTGTCGACCAGCATTCCGAGCGGAACGGCGCCAAGCGCCTGCACCAGCAACACCACCGTCAGGCCGAGCGTCGTTATGGAGCGAGACCAACCAAAGTCGGCCGCAACGACCACGATGAACGGTGCGAACCCGTTGATGTGGAAAACCGCCGCCGCATGGCCGATGGTTCCGGCGAAAGGCAGCAAGGGCGCGCTGCGCCATTCCGCGATTCCCGCTCTCTTATCGCCTTGTGCATGCTCCGATTCCACAGTCTTTCAACTCCCCTTCCAACCACGGCCCGTGTTACGGCGCCCAGCGTTCCTCGCATCCGCCAAGGCAGGCAATTCTGCCTGTTGTCGCTACGGGCCGCTCGTTAAGCGACGCATGTCACGGATGTTGCTCGCGCGCCTGACAAATGGCCATCATTGGCGGATAAATTCCATCCGCCCAAACGGCTCCCGCGCCAATTCGGCGGCGATTTCATGCCAGCAAAGCTTCGGGAATCCCGCGAAAACGCGTTTCCACAGCGAAGATGTCTCCGCCCAGTGGCGACACCGGGCGATTCAACGACGCCTCTATGCGGCCCGACGTGATATATAGCGTCGACATGTTCGGGCCGCCGAACGTCACCATGGTGGGAACCAGGACCGGAACGTCGAACTGAAGGTCGAGCGCGCCATCGGGGGTGAACCGGGCAACCTTGCCCGTGATGCCGAACGGCACGGCCGTCCACAGACAGCCTTCCGAATCGACGGTCGCACCATCGGGAATGCCGAACCCATCGGGCATCGTCGCGAACACCCGGGGATTGGATGGCGTCCCCGAGGCAGGATCATAATCATAAGCGAGGATGTACCGATCCATCGATTCCGCCCGGTACATCGTCGTTCCATCCGGACTGAAAGCCGTGCCATTCGGGACTTTTATACCCTCGATACCAGGCCTGACCCGGCCGGCCTCATAGCAATAGAACGTCCCTTCACCCGGCCCGTCAATCTTGAAGGCGAACGGGATCGAGCCGACCCAGAAGCGGCCCTGGCGATCAACCTTGCCGTCGTTAAACCTGAAAACATCGGGATCAAATGGCGCATCGCAAATCCGCGCGAGTGCACCGGTAGCGAAATCGAAATCATAATAGCCGCGGTTCGTAGCAATCACGGCACCGCCTTTACGAAAGGCGAAGCAGCCCGGTATGGCGCCAATGGGCCAGACCCGGTTCGTTCCCCGGGCCGGATCAAAGCGGTTGATCGTCTGTTTCTCGATATCGACCCAGAAGAGCGCCCCTTGCTCGATCGACCAGGCAGGCGCCTCGCCGAGCGTCGCCTTTACATCGAGCACGTGCCGAACTTCGAACTCAGCCACCCTCGCCTCCGATCATCTGTGCCCGGCATGCTGTGCGGATCACCGAAGCGGCGCCCCCCCCGGCGCCCCGCTCCGGTGATCCCGGCTATCAAGCCCGCAACAGCAAACCCGGCACCGCGCTGGTGCGCTCGCCCTTTTCGATGATCGGCGTGCCGTTCACGATAACATAAGGCACGGCGCGTGCGCGCTTGACCAGGCGCATGGCCGTTCCACCAGGGAACGGCTTCGTTTCGAGCAACTCCGGCTGAACCTTGTCCGCATCGAAGATGACTACGTCCGCCGCAAGGCCGGGCGCCAGGGTGCCGCGATCCTTGATGCCCATGAAGTCCGCGACTTCGGACGTCAGCGCCGCGACGCCTTCCTCCAGCGTGAAGGTGCCCTTCTCGCGCACCCAATGCTGCAGGAAATAGGTGGGGAAATCCGCGCCGGCAAAGGTCTGCAGATGGGCACCGCCATCCGACACACCGATGAGCGTGGACGGGCTGCGCAGAATCCGTTCCGCATCGGATTCATCCGCCTTGAAACGCCCGCGCAGCAGGAAGATTGTGTCCAGGCCATCGTCGAGCGCGATGTCGAACATCAGATCGATCGGATCGACACCGCGCTCCTCGGCGATATCGATCAGATAGCGGCCGACCAGCGGCTTGAGCTTGGGGTTGTCGACCTTCTCCACCGAAGCCGCGGCAAGGAAGCGCACGCCCTTCCAATATTCCGCGAGCCGGGCACGCCATGCCGGATCCGCCATCGCGGCCATCTGCTGTTCGCGTGGCAGACCGCAAAACTCGCGCCATGCTGCCTGGCCCGAATATAGCGGCGAAATCTGGCTGAGATTGTAGCGGGTTTCGGCGGGCTGGCAGCGCGCGACCACACGCACGTCGCGTCCCTGGCGGATTTCCTCCTCCATGAACTCGAGCGTCCCGAGCCAATCGGCAGCACCCGCGCCGAAATCGTTCCACGAAATGGTGATGCCCGATGCCTTGGCGAGGCGCGACATCAATGCCTTATCTTCGGGCGAGATGCCTTCGCGCTTGCTGCGCGGATTGAGCGCGAAGCTCCGCCGCCCCATACGGCCGACAGCAACCGCGAGCGCCTCCGTCTCGTCGTCAGCGGCGAAAAAGGACGGGACATGCCCACCCGAACCGTCAATGTGGTGCGGTGAGAAGCTGGTGCTCACGCCCCATGCACCGGCCTTCATCGCCTCTTCGGCCAGCCGCACCATTTCACCGATCTCGGCCGTGGTCGCCTCGCGCTTGAGCGAATCCTCACCCATGACATAGCGGCGGACGGCGGCATGGCCGAATTGGGTGAGGACGTTCACCCCGCACTCGACCTTTTCGAGCTTGTCGAGATATTCGGGGAATGTCTCCCAATCGATCGACGTATTCTGCTCGAGCACGTCCATCGGCACTTCCTCGGTCGCGCTGAACAACCCGAGAGCATATGGCTTGTCATCCGGCCGGACCGGGGCGAGCGTGAAGCCGCAATTGCCGACCACGATCGTGGTGATGCCGTGCCAGGTCGCCGGGTCGATCGTCGGATCCCAGAACATCTGCGCATCATAATGGGTATGGCAGTCGATGAAGCCGGGGGCCACGATCAGGCCGGCGGCATCGATTACCTGGGTCGCCTCGCCGTCGACATCGCCAACTGCGGCGATGCGGCCGTCCTTGATCGCGACATTGCCTTTGTAGCGCTGCGTCCCGGTGCCATCAATGATGGTGCCACCCTTGATCAGCAGATCATACGTCATTCTCGTTCACTCCTGTCTCGACGGGGTCGGCGGGCCGATCGCGCGCCGATCAGAGCGCTTCGGGAGCCGACGACGGTCAACTAGCGGGTTCGGCGATGCGCAAGGCCTTGCCCAGCTCGCGAATATCTTCAACCTGTTCCAGCCGGTCGCAAAACGCAATCACCCGTTCGCGCTGCGCCAAGGGGACGAGCGCATCGGTGCATTCGTGAAACTTGCCCAGAACTTCCTCGCGGGTCAGCGGATCGGCAGGATTGCCGTGCGCGCGATTGACCGTTTCCGCGATCGTCTCGCCGCTGTTCAGCGTCAGCACCACGCGGCTGGCAATACCGGCTTCGTTGTGGGGATGAACCACCACCTTCTTCATCAGTTCGCGGGCCTCGGGCCGCTGCACGGCTGCGTCGCTATACTGATGCAGCCCCGCCTTGCCGTCGAGGGCGATCGTCGCCAGATCATATTCCAGGCTATATTTGCCTTCCAGCCCAGTCTCGGGCGACCGATAGGGCATCATCGGCATCAGGAACGCCGGGATCTCCACATCGATTTTCGTGATCTCGTCGTGCCGGGTCGGACGGTCGCGGACGATCTTTTGCAGCGCGTCCTGCGCCCAGTGGCTTGCGCCGCAGCAGGCATGGAGGCGGAGCGTCGACCCCAGTTTCGCCATCGCCCAGCTTCCCAGGCCATCGAGCATGGCATTTGCTTCGCCGGTTTCAAAGCTGAGCAGGCGAGCGACGCCGATATCGCCGTCCATGATCTCGTCATTGGCGGTAAAGCCCAGCGCAACCAGTTCGGCTGCCATGACCCCGTGCATAGCCGCATTGCCGGCGACAAAACCCTTGGTATCGCTGCCGCGATTCTTGAGCATGCCCGCCATCGTCGAAGCGGCGTGACCCATCGCCATGCGGGTCTGTGGAACGTCCAGCCGCATCATCCGCGCCGCCGCCGCAGCGACGCCGATCGCCGGAAGAAAACCCTGGTTGAACCATCCGCGGTTGAGCAACGTATTGCCGCGCGGATCGGCGGTAACCTTCGATGTCTGGGCAATGATTTCATAGCCGACCATCCAGCCCAGGATCACGTCCCGCCCCGAACATCCCAGCTTTTCGCCGAGCGCCAGCGTGGCGGCGGTCATCGGATTGGCATAATGTCCACTGCCGACCGCGATGTCGTCATATTCGAGCGCATGTCCTGCCGCGGCATTGGCCAGAGTGGCATATGAAGCACTGGTGGTGAAACCCGCGCCCAGCACCGTGCAATCGCCGCGTGCGCCCTGCTCACGCACCCAGCGGGTCATGATCTGTCCGGTCGAAACCGACATGCCCGCGAACGCAACGCCGATCGAGTCGATAAACCGCTCGCGCACCCGTGCGACGCCGATTTCCGGCACATTTTCATATTTGGTGGCGACGACCCATTCTGCCAGCGTCTCTGTAACGGATTTGGTCATCGCCTGCCTCTCTCTTCCGGTCGATCGGCCATCAGGCCAGAAAGCCTTCTTTTCTCAAAACCACTTCGACACCGCCGTTTTCGACGATTGTCTGAATTTCCTGTGGAAGCGCCTGGCCCTTGAGCGCGGTGCCCTTGGTCAGGTTCCGCACTTCGCCGGTGCCCCAATCGACTTCGGCGATATCGCCTTCGTCGAAAGCGTCCAGAATGCCGGTGCACGGCAACGAAGCCAGGCCGGCATTGACGCAATTGCGCAGACCGAGCCCGTTGAAGCTTTCGGCGACCACCGCGGCCACACCCAGCTGGACGAAAACGTCGCCGATCGGACGTCCCGAACCGACACCGAAATTCGTGCCCGCAATCAGGATGTCGCCCGGCTTGACCTCATCGACCCAGCCCGGCCGATTCGCCACGAAGCAATGTTGCGGCTGTTCCTCGCGCTTCATGTAGATCGCGAAGTTCGGAATAACGAGATCGGTGTTGATGTCGCTTCCGAACTTCCACACCTTGCCTGTAACTTTCTTGCTCATCTCAACTCCTGAACCTGTCAAAGGCCGCGCGGGTCGGTAATGAACCCCGCGATCGCCGAAGCGGCCACCGTTGCCGGCGAGCCCATGTAAATCTCTGCCTCGGCGCTGCCCATCCGCCCCTTGAAGTTGCGGGTCGAGGCGGTGATGCACACTTCACCATCGGCGAGCAGCCCCATATGGCCACCGTAACAGGCGCCGCAGGTCGAATTGGTGACGACTGCTCCGGCTTCCATCAGCGTTTCGACATAGCCGGCGCGAACCGCTTCCTTGAACACGGACTGGCTGCCGGGGGTGATGATGAAGCGCGTGCCATCGGCCACCTTCTTGCCCTTCACGATCGCCGCGGCCACCGCAAAATCGCTGAGCCGGCCATTGGCGCAGGATCCGATGAAGGCCTGATCGACGCGCTTGCCCACAACTTCGCTGACCGGCTTGGCATTCCAGGCCACCTTGTTCGGCAGCACGACCTGCGGTTCCAGTTCGGACAGGTTGATCTTGATCACCTGCTCATATTCGGCGTCGTCATCTGGGAAGGACGGTTCGAACGGCTTCTTGGCGCGGCCCTCGAGATAGGTTTTCAGCACCGAGTCGTACGGGAAAAGCGAGAATTCGACCGACAGCTCGGCGGAAATAGTCGCCATCGTCAGGCGGCCGTCCATGCCGATCGATTCGAGGCCGCTGCCATACCATTCCAGATTGCGGCCGGCGAAATCGCCATATTGGCCCGCCAGATAATGGATCACGTCGCGCGGATATACGCCCTGCGGCAATGTGCCTTCGAGTTCGATCTTCGTGGTCTTGCCGACGATGTACCAGGTCTTTCCCTTGCAGATGATGTAGGTCATCTCCGAAGGGCCCATGCCGCGCGCGAGGCAGTTCATCGCACCCGACGAGCAGGTGTGCGAATCGCCGTTGACGAGAATGGTGCCCGGCAGTGCCAGCCCTTCCTCGGCCACGAGCACGTGCGAGATACCGTGGCGCCCGACCGGGAAATAGTTCTTCACGCCGAACCGCTTGACGAATTCGCGCATGTCCCGCGCGCCGTTTGCGGCCGACAAGGTCGGCGACGGCACGACATGGTCGTGCAGCAGCACCAACATGTCGGGATCATGGATCTTGAGGATGTTCAATTTACCGTAGTCGAACGATACCGCGGTATCGACATCGACCATCACCACATCACCGGGCTTTACGACCTCCTGCTTGGAATGCCGCGCCAGAATTTTTTCAATCGCCGTCATGCCCATCGGACAAACTCCTCATAAATCCTATTTTCGGGCGAACAGCGGAGCCAGTTCGGAAACATCCGCAATATCCGTCAGTGCAATGGCCCGCGAATAGAGCTCTTCACCCTGCTTCTCGCCCAAAACTCGCTCAGCCATTTCCATGAACTTGTGCTTGAATTCCGCTTCGCTCAACGGATTTCCCGGATTGCCCCGGGGATAAAGCACCTCATCGGTAAATTCGCGCCCGTCCTTGGTCCGCACGGTCACACGACCGGGCATCGAATTCTTGACGCGCCGATAAAGATCGAGATCCTGCGTCACCGTCACCTTCGGGATCAGGCCCTGGATATCGGGATCGGCAACGGTCTCGTCGGTGAACTCGTCGATCGTCACCTTGCCGCGCACGGCCGCCATCGCAAGCGCGAACGGCAGGCTTGCCTGCGCCGACACCACCGTCGTGACCTTGTGCTTCGCGAGGAAAGGCTCGACCTTCTGCCAGGCGGCGGAAATTTCCGCGATCTCGCTGTGATGAAGATTGTTCGCCTTCATCACCTTGAGCAGCGCCTCGGTCGGCGCGTGGAGCGTCGTGTTCATCGGATAGGCCTTGACCCACCGGTTCATGATCACGAACGATTCGCCAAGCCCCTCGAACATGTCGTCGGCACGGATCGTCTTGTCGCCGAACATGCAGGCAAAGCCCTGAATGCCCTCGAGCCCCATTTTCGTGGCCTGATAGCCGCTTTCCGCGAGCATCGCGGCAGTCACGCCGCGCTCGCCAGCCATGCCTCCGTTGAGGCAGCGCTGCCAGGCGCCTTCCTCATGTCCCTGAAACGTCCCGCCGGTGAATGCCGTGGCAAAGCCGAGCGCCGCCTGGGTCCGCTCGGCATTCAGGCCAAGCAGGCTGGCGCAAGCGGCACCCGATCCGAGCGTTCCATAAACCGCCGGGGTATAGAAACCGGTCATCCCCTTGGGGTGCATGCCGCGGAACGTCCGCCACATCACCTCATAGCCGACGACGATCGCGAGGGCGAGTTGCTTGCCCGAAAGCTTGCGGAACTCGGCCAGGCAGAGCGGCCCGGTCACCGCGAACGGATAGGGCCGGCTGCCGGCACCATAATCGGCATATTCGAAGCCCAGCGCCATCGTGCCATTGGCCAGCGCCGCGCGCGAAACCAGCGTCTTCTTGCCCAGCGCGATGATCGTCGCCTCGGGCTGCCCCCCGCCGTTGACCGCGCAAAACTGTGCGATCTGCTGGCCGAGCGGCTTGGTTCCACCGACGAACAGGCATTCGCCCAGATAGTCGACAAGCGCGCGCCCCGCTTCGGCCGTAACCTCTGGGGGAAGATCTTCATAACGCAGGCCCGCAATCCATTCCGCGAGCTCACGCGTGACCAGCCTGCCGCCGGTTATCGTTTCTGCTTCTTCACCAGCCATGGAATTCAGGCTTCCTTTTCTGCGGCTTCTTCTTCCAGGATCGTCCGGATCTCGGCGAGCATCGACATCCCCGTCGTCCGCAGCATACCCGAATCGACGGGCAAGGTGATACCCGTGACGAAACGGGCTTCCTCGCTGGCAAGATAGACGACGGCGTGCGCGATATCCCAGGCGTCACCGGGAATACCCAGCATGCCGCCGCGTTCGCGGAACTTCTGCATCTGCGCATGGCCCGGGAAGGATTGCAGCACGTTCATCGCGATCGGCGTATTGATGTTGCCCGGCAGCACGCAGTTCACGCGCACGCCCTTACGTCCATAGGCATATGCCATATCGAAGGTCATCGCCTCGACCCCGGCCTTCGAGGCCGAGTAAGCGATCGTGCGCCCGGGGCGCTGCGCGGAAATCGACGACAGGTTGATGACCGCGCCCGAATTCTGCGCGAGCATCACCGGAATCGTATATTTGCAGGCCAGGAAGACCGTGCGCAAATTGATGTCGAATACCCGATCCCAGTCGCGCTCATACATCTCGGTGACCGTACCGCCCGAAGCGAGGCCGAGATTGTTGACGAGAATGTCGATCCGGCCGAAATGGTCGAGCGCCTTCAGCACCATTTCCGAACAATCGCGCCACTTGGTGCAATCGGCCTGAACGACGATCGCCTCGCCGCCTTCGTCCTCGATCGCCTTCTTGGTATCTTCGGCTCTGTCGGGATGAAGATCGACCAGCACCAGCTTGGCGCCTTCACGGGCCAGCGCGATCGAGATCGCCTTTCCCGTTCCAACGCCAGGCCCTGGCACCGAACCGGCACCCGTGACAATTGCAACCTTACCCTCAACCCGCCCGGCGCGCTCGCGCATTCGTCTCTCCTGCAATCCATTCTGGCCGGACGAAGCAGGCAAACGCCTCACTTCGCAGCAAAATCACGGCAGATCCGTGCCGTGCCCGGTCTGAACAATGAAACGGTTGTCCTTTGCCGGAACAAAAAAATCAGCCGTGTTAAACCCGATCTCCGAACCGTCTCCACCACGCTTCCGCATGCTGATACGCACTTCGGCGAACAGATACCAATCCTCCATCACGCGATGGAGATACTCTACGCCGAGGATTTCGTAGGTGCCGAAAAACGCCTTAAGGTAGGCGCTATAGTCATGCTTGCTCTCAAGCCCGACGAGCGTACCCGTATCCCCCACATAATCGCGGATGTTGGCCTGCACCCCATCGTTCATCGTTGCAAGCATCGCTTCGACGTCATTGGCGCGCAGCCCGTCGAGGAACTGGTTGTGCAGCGCCAGCAATTGCCGGCGCCCCGCGACGCCTTCCAATGGCGGCTCGGCCGGATCCGGCCCGGTACCCAGCTTCGCACGCGGCGTCTTTACCCAGACGAGTTCGCCGGTGATGCCCTTGCGGGTTGAGACCGGAAAGAGGCCGAGCGTCGGATTATCGTTGATCGTGTCGCCGCCCTTGCGACAGCCGCGGCTGATATTTTCCTGAAAATCGTACCAGCCGCCCTTGATCTCCACCAACGGCTCCACGCTCAGCAGATCGCTGCGTCCGCGGACGAATTTGTAGCATTCGCGAATCTCGTCAAAGGTCGAAATGACCGGAGACTTCACGCTGCCATCGGGGAAGACCTGGGGCACGATCGTATAGGCATAGGGGCCGGGCTGGACCAAAGTCTCCATCAGCCCGTCGACGTTGCCAGCGAATTCGGCTTCCATATGGATCCATGCTTCGGCGCCGGCATGAACCGACGCCTCAGCATAGCCACGAAGAAGATCCGGATCGATATCGATCACACGCATCGCTCAGTCACCCAATGCGAAACAATCGCCGGTTCTTAGTAATGGACCAGCGGCACGAACTCCTTGACGGCCTTTTCGTCGAAGCCGGCCTCGTAACCCGGCAACCGGTACAGCCGCGCAACATTCTCCGCCAGCAGCCCCTTCTGCACGTCGGCGGGCGCTTCCGCCGTAATGCGCTTCGCCTGCTGGCGGTTATCGGGCCAGTTCGAATCGTCATACGGGAAGTGGCTCGCCCAGATCAGATGGGCAGGACCGATATTGTGGCGGTTCCGGACCGCCGTCGCATCGTGATGGAAGGTGAACCACACACGGCTGCGGATATATTCGCTCGGCAACGCATCCTCATTCTTGAGGGCATAAGTGTTGAGGTGGCGATGGCGGAGGAAATACATGTCGGTGAATTCGAGCCAGTGCATCGCCCAGCCGGCGTCGCCATGCGCCAGCACCACGCTGACGTTCGGATAGCGATCGAAAATCCCGGACGCGACCATCGGCAGTACCGCATCGGCCATCTGCGGGCGCATGCCCGGCGCGGGTGCGCTTTCCGGCATGGTGTTGGCCGTGGGGCCAACCGCAATGTGCAAGCTCACCGGCAGGCCGGTCTCGTTGACAGCTTCCCAGAACGGTTCGTCCGCGGGATTGCCGCCGATCTTGGCGCCGCTCGGAAACGAATCGAGCACGAAGCCACGCAGCTTCAATTCCGTGGCACAACGCCGCACTTCGGCGCATGCATCCTCGATCGAGGTCGTCGGAACCTTGCCCAGGCCGATCAGCCGATCGGGCGCGAAAGCGCAGAAACCCGAGATCCAGTCGTTATAGGCGCGTACGCAAGCGAGCTGAAGCTCGGCATCGTCGAGCAGCTTGATCGCATCCCACAAAGTCGGCGTCGGATACAATATTTCGGCATCGACGCTATCGGCGGCCTGGGCCTTGATCCGCTCCGCAGGATCGATCAGCGCCGGCAACACGTCGCTATAAGCGATCGGCCCGGTATCGGCCATGTTGCTCAGGCGATAGCCCGAACCCGTCTTCGCCGATGGTGGCAATGGCACCGGATCGAGGTCACCGACGAACCAGGCGCTGCCGCCTTCCCAATCGCGCAATTTCGGCGCCCGATCCTGCAGGTGCGCAGGAAGATGCTTCTCGAAAAGATCCCGCGGCTCAAGGATATGCGAGTCCGCCGAGATAAGAGTATATGAACCTTGGTCCACCATTTTAGATACCTTTTACCAACTATATGGCCCCCATCCGGGGCCGTTTTTGGTGTGTGATCGAAGACGATCCGCCCTCAGGCGGCCAGCGGCGCATCTTTCAGCGACCCGCAGCACAATTGAGACTGATTTGAGGAGGAGGGTATAGCCCCTCCTCCTCAGTTGTTCAGGCGGCGAGGCTCAGGCCGGCAGGCTGATCGTAGGGGAGCTTGTAGATGTCCGCGCACGTCTTCCACATGATCCGTTCGATCTCGCTCTGCGTCGCGCCGGTGCGCTGCAGAACCTCGAGGCCCAGCTGATAATCGAGCGGGAAATTGCTCGACGAATGCGGGAAATCGGGGCCCCACATGATCTTGTCGACACCGATCGCGTAGCGGTTTTCCGCACCCATCTCGTCGACGATATAGACGACCCACACGTTGCGGCGGAAATATTCGCTCGGCAGCAACGGCAGCGTCCATTCGCGGCGATTGCGCAGCACGGACTCGTCGAACTTTTCAAGGAAATACGGCACCCAGCCGGTGTGGACTTCCGAACCGATGATCTTGAGATCGGGGAAGCGTTCGAACACGCCCGAGCTGATCAGCTTGGACAGGATGACCGGGAAGGTGCCCGCCGCCACGTCGATTCCGCGCTTGTCGGCGCGCTTCTTCTGGTCCGCCACGCCTTCGACGCTGACCTTGGAGCCGAGATCGCCGCTGGGGAAGAAGAACTGGGTGTGGATGTTGATCGGGATGTCCATCTCGACGCACATCGCCCAGAACTGGTCGTCCTCCGGCGTCGGATCGCTGAAAGAGCCGCTCGGATAGGATTCGAGCTGCGCGGTGCGCAGGCCCATATCAACCACGCGGCGCAGTTCGTCCATGCAGTCCTTGAGCCCGGTCGTCGGCAAGGTCGCGTTGCAGATGAAGCGCTGTGGATCATGCTCCTGGAACTCGACCATCCAGTCGTTATAGACCTTGTAGCAGGCCAGGCTGAGTTCCTTGTCGGGGCACAGCTTGATGCCGTTCCACACGGTCTGCACGCCGTTGTAGATCACCTCGGCATCGGTTTCGTCTTCGATGATCTCCTTGACGCGCTCGGCGGGATCATAGGAGCCGGGAAACAGATCCTCATAGCGGACGCCGCGATCGCGGATCTGCTTGAAGCTGTCGATCAGCGATCCGCGATCGAAGCGCTTGGCGCCGCGCGAATACATCGAACTGAAGCCCATCGGCGAAGGACGGCTCTGCCCTTCCATGATCCAGGCATGCCCCTTGGTCTTGGGGGTCTCGATGATACGCGGGCCGCGATCTTTGAACTTCGCCGGAAGATTCTTGATCCAGAGCTCGGGCGGCTCGTTGATATGCCCGTCGGCGGAAATTGATTTATACTGCATGGGAACCTCCTCAATACGTCCAAGTCGGCTTGAATGTGAGTTGCGAAAAATACGGGTTACAAATTACAAATAGGCGAGCGGATTTCTCTGCCGCTTAGTCTCGATCAGCTTGCCTGAACGTGGGTGTTCAGGAACTTCACGGTCTTCTGCCAAGCGTCCTTCGACGACGCTTCATGGAAGGCGCTGCGATC